>NZ_OCMS01000001.1:0-663550 GCF_900215325.1 Fibrobacter sp. UWB16
GCGAAAATACTGCAACCGGCATGGGGATAATCGCGCTAAAGCATGCGTTCAACAAAGACAAGCTGCTGGAACTGTTGCCTCAGTTCTGTAAATTCCTGGATAAAATGCCACGAAACGAGGCCTCTTGTCTGCTTGAAAAAACAAGTATATATTTCAAGAAACCCCTACGCTTCGGCAATGGAAAAGCAAGCTTTTCCGCTGCTCTCAGCTTGTAGGGTTTTGATAGAGTATTTAGGTAAAGATTTCCTAAAGGAGCTGAACATGGCGTTCGTAAGCATTGGGCAAAAATACGGTTTCGTAAGCATTGGCGACTATTTCCGCCAACAATTGGCAGAAGAGCGCCAGCAAATGACGGAAGAGCGCCAGCAATTGGCGGAAGAACGTCAGCAATTGGCGGAGGAACGTCTGCAATTTGAAGAGAAACTCGCCGATGAACGTGATAAGTTGAAAAAAGCCGAAGAAGAAAAGCTTCGTACGGCTCGAGGGCTATACAAAGATGAAGTCCCCATAGATATTCTTGTCAAAAGATTCAACTTGACCAAAGAACAGATTCTCAGAAAATAAAAAACGGGCGACCTAAACAGGCCGCCTAGTTTGTACATTCTTTCGTCTAGTTTATGCGCATTGCAGTGCGCCGAGCATGTCGTAGACTTGAGCTTCGACACTGAGGAGTTCCATGTCGTAATTCGGAGCCCATTCGAGAATAGGCACGTTGTTGGTCTGGGCATATTCGCGGAAAAGGCTCTTATCGCCAACGGAATGGCCCAACAGCACCGGACAAGTGTTATTATGAACGTTCAAGCCTTCAATAAGCTTGTCAGATTTAAACCCATAGGACAAATTGAAAACGAAGTCGGCGTTGGCACAAGCCTCGTCGATAACATCCTTGTCGGATTCTGCATCACAGGCAAAGATTTCCCCTATTTCAATATTACCGATAGCGTTGAAAACACCATCCTTGATGTCCTTGAGCATGGACAGGAGCCCATGGCCAAGGATCGTATCGGATCCCCAGATTAAAACATTCATACACTCACCTTCTTATTGCTTTTTGTGTAATGATTGTCTCACGGCACTCATTACTTTTTTATTACGCGCCGCATATATAGTAAAATTTACTCTAATTTGGAATAAAAAGTTAAAAAAATCATACAAAAATTTGACTTTTATCACACATCGTAAAGAAAATGCCCTGATTTTATACTTAACTAGCGAGGCATAATATACAAATGGATACCCAAGCTAAGCCCCGCCCGCATGATGTACTTTTTGGTTCTTGAAAAGAATAATTACTATATTTACGCCGGATTTTAACCAAAAACCCGCGAATGCGGGGCAAATAAAAAAGGAATAAACAATGTCCGAAAATCTCTCTGTACTGACCAAGGCCCGTCAGGCCTATCAGCCGAAGCTCCCGGTGTCCCTCAAGAATGGCGCCCTCAGCGTGAAGATTAACAAGGGTGCAGCTACGGAATCCGTTAGCGACCAGGCCAAGATCAAGGAACTCTTCCCGAACACTTACGGTCTTCCGGTTGTTCAGTTCGAAGCTGCCGAAGCCAAGGCTGGCAAGGCTCTCCGCATGGGCGTGGTTCTCTCTGGTGGCCAGGCTCCGGGTGGACATAACGTTATCGCCGGTATCTACGACGGCATCAAGTCCGTTTCCAAGGATTCCGTCCTTTTCGGTTTCCTCGGCGGTCCGAGCGGTCTCGAAAACGGCAAGTACATTGAAATTGACGACGCCAAGATGGACGCCTACCGCAACGCCGGTGGCTTCGACATGATCCAGTCTGGCCGTACCAAGCTCGAAACTGAAGAACAGTTCAACAAGTGCATCGCTGTTGCTAACAAGCTCGACCTCGACGCTATCGTTATCATCGGTGGTGATGACTCCAACACGAACGCAGCAGTTCTCGGTGAATACTTCCAGTCCAAGGGCGTCAAGACCTGCGTTTGCGGTTGCCCGAAGACCATCGACGGTGACTTGAAGAACGAATTCATCGAAACCTCTTTCGGTTTCGACACCGCTGTGAAGACCTACTCTGAACTCATCGGCAACATCATGCGCGATGCTAACTCCGCTCAGAAATACTGGCACTTCATCAAGCTCATGGGCCGCTCTGCTTCCCATATCGCTCTCGAAGCCGCTCTCCAGACCCACCCGAACATCTGCCTTATCTCTGAAGAAGTCAAGGCTAAGCAGATGAAGCTCAAGGACGTGATCAAGCAGGTTGCTGACGTTGTTTACGCTCGTGCAGCTCAGGGCAAGAACTTCGGTGTCGCCCTCATTCCGGAAGGCCTCCTCGAATTCATCCCGGACGTTGGCGTCCTTATCTCTGAACTTTCTGAAGCCCTCGCCCACCACGAAGCTGAAGTCGAAGGTCTCGACACGGCTGCTAAGGTCGAAAAGCTCTGCGCATGGGTCAGCGCTGAATCCGCTGAAGTCCTCAAGAGCCTCCCGGCTGGCATCCAGGCTCAGCTCATGCTCGAACGCGACAGCCATGGCAACGTTCAGGTTTCCCTCATCGAAACTGAAAAGCTCATCATCGAAATGGTCAAGAAGGAACTCAAGAACCGTGGTGACTTCAAGGGCAAGTTCTCTGCTCTCAACCACTTCTTCGGTTACGAAGGCCGTTGCGCAGCTCCGTCCAACTTCGACGCTGACTACTGCTACAGCCTCGGCTTTGCAGCCTCTGTTCTCGCCCTCAATGGCATGAACGGCTATATGAGCTCTGTCCGCAACGTCACCAAGGGTATCGAAAACTGGGTCGCTGGCGGCCTTCCGATCACCATGATGATGAACATCGAACGCCGTCACGGCGCCGACAAGCCGGTTATCCGTAAGGCTCTCGTTGAACTCGAAGGCCCGATGAGCGCTCCGTTCAAGTACTTCGCCGCTCGCCGCGACGAATGGGCTAAGACTGAATCCTACACCTATCCGGGTCCGATCCAGTACTGGGGTCCGAGCGAAGTTTGCGACATCACGAACTTCACGATCAAGCTCGAACGCGGTGCAATGTAATCTTTGATTGCATAAAGCAAAAAAGAGAAGCTCAACAGAGCTTCTCTTTTTTTTATTTCGCGAGTTTTGCGAGCACGTCAAGCACGCAAAAATAGCGGGCAGAGCCCGCCACATTTTCTATCCCTTATTCGCTTCGCTTGTGCTTAGCAAGTAAGCGTCGATGAACGGCTTGATTTTTCCGTCGAGAACGCCTGCCGTGTCAGACGTTTCAACGCCTGTGCGGAGGTCTTTCACAAGCTGGTACGGCTGCAGCACATAGCTTCGGATTTGGCTACCCCATTCGACCTTCTTCTTCTCGGCCATGCGGGCATCACGCTTCGCTTCTTCTTCCAAGCGGTAGTGTTCTGCAACCATGGTCTTGAGCATCTTGTAGCAGGTTTCGCGGTTTTGGATCTGGCTGCGTTCCGTCTGGCAGCTAGCCATGATGCCTGTCGGCAAGTGGGTCATACGCACTGCAGAATCCGTCTTGTTGATGTACTGACCTCCAGCACCACTACTGCGGTACGTGTCCACGCGCACTTCAGACATATCGAGATCAAACTCCACGTCTTCGTGTTCGGGGTACAGATAAACGGCCGTAAAGCTCGTATGGCGGCGGGCGTTGGCATCAAACGGGCTGATGCGCACCAAGCGATGAACGCCGATTTCCGAACGGAGCAAGCCGTAAGCATTTTCGCAAGTGACTTCAATCGTAGCGCTCTTGAGACCAGCATCTTCCGCTTCCTGGAAATCCACGACCTTGAAGTCCATCTTTTCGCGTTCAAAGAAATGCGTGTACATGCGGAAAAGCATGAGCGCCCAGTCCTGGGACTCCGTGCCACCTGCACCCGGATGGATAGACATAAGGCATGCACAGGCATCGTCCGGGCCGTTCAGCATCTTCTTGAATTCCATCGCTTCGACTCTAGACTTGAGGTCCGCAATGTCGGATTCGAGCGTTGCCGTGAGGTCGGCAGATTCCTCGTCCTTGCTCATTTCATACAGCTCGGCAAGGTCATCGCACGTCTGGGAAACTTCTTTCCAGGAATCAATGAGTCCCTTGAGGTTCCCAATCTTTTTCATCATCGCCTGCGCCTTTTCCTGATCGTTCCACAGGTTCGGGTCGCCGGAATCCTTTTCAAGGACATAGAGTTCTTCGGTCTTTGCCTCTAAGTCAAAGATACCCCCAGAGTTTATCGATGCGGCTGCGCAACTCGATAAGCCCGGTATGTGTAGTGTTGAATGCCATATCAAACCTCTAATATCAGCTAGTTAAAAAAAGAAGTGCCATCCTGAGTGCAGAACCGTAGATTCAAAATCGAAGGACCCAAAAGGATCTCTGGATTCTTCGACTTCGCTACGCTTCGCTCAGAATGACACGTACAAACAGTTCGTGCTATTACTTAGCAGCGCCGATTGCCTGAGGCGGTTCGTACTTCTTGTCGAGGTACTGGACCTTGTAGGTCTTGCCAAGTTCGTCGAGGTAAGCCTTGAGCTTTGCCTGGCGTTCCTGTTCGCGCTGTACACGCAAAATGTAGTCGATCTGGTGCTTGTAGCTTTCAAACTTGCCATCGTTCTTTTCGGTAAGCATGAAGATAGACACACCATCATTTTCGGTAATGACTTCAGAGATTTCACCGACCTTGATCTTGCCAACAGCCTTGGCAAAAGCGGCACTCTTGGACTTGGCGACAAACTTGTTCATGATACCGCCAGTCTTCTTGGCTTCCTTATCGTCGCTGTACATAGCGGCGAGCTGAGCAAACGTTGCCTTCTTGGAACGAACCTGGGCAGCAAGACCCTTCAACATGTCCTTGGCATCACTGATTTCCTGAGCGCTCTTACCCTTGGTAGAGATGAAAATACGAGCACCGCTAATGGTATCGTTGATAGCAACCTTGGACTGGTTGAGCTGCCAGAAAGCCTTGAGATCTTCTTCGGTCGGATCCTTCGGATACGGAACCTTCTTTTCGAGAATCTGTTCGCTCTTGAGCTGGTCTTCAATCTTGGACTTGAACTGAGCCATCGTCGTGTTAGACTTCTTGAGTTCCTTCTGAAAAGCATCTTCGCTCGGGAACTGCTTCTTGAAGAGAGCCGTCAAGCTATCAACCTTACCAGCGGACACCTTGATACCCATTTTCTTGGCTTCGAGCTTGATGAGTTCCTGACCCACGAGATTATCGACAACTGCATAGCGAAGTTGAGTCATCATTTCGTCGGTCAACTTCTGACCCGGAGCCTGCTGCTGACCGAGCATCGTTGCAAGGCTATCAATCTTACCACCAGAAATACCAGTTTTTTCGACGCGAATAACATCGAGGCTCTTCGAATTCATCAACTGAGCAGAGGCAATGCCGGCAGTAAGGAGCACGGCTGCAGCACCACGAGAAATAAGTTTAAGAGACATTATTTATCCTTTTATAAAAAAATCAAGGGTTTTAAAATTCAAGGGTTAATATAGAAAACTTACAACGCGCGAGCGTATCATCAGTGTGATTTTACGCAAACAAAACAATGTTCTTACAAAAAATTGAAGTTATGGCTCGTTTTTGCTAAATTATTGCACATGAACAAGATTAAAGTATATACGTTGCAAGGTAAATGGACTGGGGATTTCGATTCCAATAACAAGTGGTACAAGGACGAAGCGCTCAAGCTCAAGGGCAAAGACATCGATTTGCTCGTCCTCCCCGAGCTTTTCCACACTCCGTACTTCCCGTTCGAAGAAAACGCAGACTTTTTCGATTTGGCGATTGAAAAGGACCACCCGATTGTCGCCGAATGGCAAGAAATTGCAAAGGAACTGAACGCCGTTGTCGTGTTCCCGTTCTTTGAAAAGCGTGCCCGTGGCATTTACCACAACTCGGCATTCGTATTTGAACGCGACGGAAGCATCGCAGGGCTTTATCGCAAGAGTCACATTCCCGACGATCCCGCCTTCTACGAAAAGTATTACTTTATTCCGGGTGACACCGGTTTTGAACCGATCAAGACTAGCGCCGGTACGCTTGGCGTGCTTATTTGCTGGGACCAGTGGTTCCCCGAAGCAGCCCGCATCATGAGCCTCAAGGGCGCCGACGTGCTCATCTACCCGACCGCTATTGGCTGGATGGATTCTGAGCCCAAGGAAATTTATCCGAGACAGCAAGATAGCTGGATGACGGTCATGCGCGGACACGCGATTGCAAACCGCACATTCGTGATTGCAGCGAACCGCTCGGGTGTCGAAGGTCATCTCACGTTCTGGGGCACAAGCTTTGTCGCTGCACCGGACGGATACATCTTGCAAAAGTGCGATCCGGAATTCTTGGGTGCAAGCTATGTCGAGCTCGACCTTGCCGAAACCGAAGAAAATCGCCGTTGGTGGCCGCATTTCCGCGACAGACGCGTGGACTTGTACAAGGACATCCTCAAGATTTGGGCAGACTAGCATCACCGTCATCCTGAGCAAAGCGAAGGATCCAGTAAAAAGACAATTAAAAAGGATTTTTTCCATGACGAAAAATTCAATTCGTTATCCGGCGGAATGGGAAAAGCAGAGTGCCACGTGGCTTGCTTTCCCGCACAACAAGACGAACTGGTATGGTGAACGCGGCATCAACATCCGCAAGTTCTATGTAGAACTTATCCGTAACATCACGGAATTCCAGCCGGTGAACCTGTTGCTCCCGGCCAAGAACTTCTTGACCGATGAAGAAAAGGCGGCTCTCGTAAACCGCCCGTTCCCGGTGAACTTCATCGTCATCAAGACAAACGACATCTGGATTCGCGACTACGGTCCGTTCTTTATGAAGAAGGGCGACAAGAAGGTCGTCACTGAAACGCAGTTTAACGCTTGGGGCGCCAAGTTCCCGCCATGGGGACTCGACAACGCCATCCCGCAGAAGATTGCCGAAAAGCAAAAACTCCCGCTCAACGAAAGCGTTCCGTTCATCTTCGAAGGAGGCGCTATTGAAGTCAACGGTGACGGTCTCGGCATCACGACCGAAGATTGCCTTGTTGGCAAGAACCGCAATGACGAGAAGGATTTGAAGAAAGTCGTGAAAGCACTTTGCAAGGCTTTTGGCCTCAAGGAAATGCTCGTACTCCCGCACGGATTGCACGGCGACCACACGGACGGCCATATCGATAACGTAGCTCGCTTTGTCGAGAAAGACAGAGTCGTCATGTGCATGACGGACAACAAGCGCTCCCCTAACTACGCGATTTTGACCGATGCCAAGCAGTTCATCGAAAGCTGGCTCAAGGAACATTACGAAACCGCCAAGGTCGATACACTTCCGCTTCCGCCGCAGCGCGTGCTCGATGACGGACAAATTCTCCCGGCATCGTACATGAACTACATCTACGTGAACGGTGGACTCATCTTCCCGAAATACAAGTGTCCAAACGATGCGAAAGCCAAGAAGTATTTCGAGAGCGTGTACCCGGATCGCAAGGTGATTGGCATTGATTGCCGCACCGTGATTGAAGAAGGCGGCAGCCTCCACTGCATGAGCAAGCACGAAAGCGAGTAATTATTTCTTTCTCGCTTTTGCGATTGCTTCTTTTGCTAATTTATCTACAAGTTCATTCCACTTGACACCTGTATGGGCGGCGACCTTTTCGAACTGCACACGGTGCAGATAAGGTTTTGCAGCTGCCACATACATCTTGGCGATATTGCTCTTGGCTTGCCATTCGCCTTTTGCCCAGCGCGCAATGCCTTCGTAGTCATGGCAAATAACGCCATTTTGATTATGGGCATCAAGCCATTTCATTGCCTGGAACGAAGCCATCACTTCCCCATCGATATTGCGACTTTCGGCATCGAATGCTGTAATTCCCGAACCGCGGGCAAGTTCCTTGTCGTCTTCGGTTACAACAAAAGCCCAGCCGGCAGGGCCAAATCCCGGCGAAAACGAACCATCGACAAATACACGGATCCCATCGGGCGCAGGAGCCTCCATTCCGTCGAGCCAAGCCTGAGCCTCCTCGCGGGAACCGAAGGATTTGAACAAAACACCTTTAACCCCATGCGTGAGCTTAAGGCATTCATCCCACGTGGTTACAATTTTCTTTTCATTTTCGCTTTTTATGGCATAGAACTTCTGTTTAGGCATGGCGCAAATTTAATATATTTTTAATGAATTTAGAATTAGGAGACCTTTTGTTTTCTTCACAGTACTTTGCTGAAGGCATACGTTATTGCGTTTTGCGCAAGCTTTGCAAGCCACTGCTTTATCGGTGGTTTATTCACAAAGCGGGCAAACGAAAGAGCTCCAGGACTTTTTCGTTCCCCGAGTGCTTGCAGAATGGCGGCAAAGTCGTATTCTTTATGCCCGAGGAAAAGGAAGTCGCAAAAATCATCCTCGACGAGCTCCCCGTAGAAAGTCTCAAAACAATCTTGTTTATTGCCCACGGCGATCAAGAAATTCTCTTTTCACAGAAAAAGGCTCAGGTTTCTTACTACACTGATGATGGATGCCGCTACGGCGAAGATCAGTTCGATAGAATCGAATACCAGGTAAAAACTTACGCCCCCGTCGCCTGCGTTTATCCAGGCCCCCATAAACCGCAATTTTTATACCTCGCCCTCATTAGCGGAGCCGCTTGCCGAATCGGTTTTGACTGCGCCAGGGAGTACCCATTCCTCAATATGAGTCTCCACGAGCTCAAGACGATTTCGCCAGCGAGGATGATTGCCCGCTATTTTATAAAGGGTAAAATAGGCTAGCCATGCAAAAGATGTTTTCGACAATCATCACCGAAAACGGCGGCTATGCAGACTTGCACATGCACACCAAGCTCTCCGACGGCACCCTGTCCGTTGACGAGTTGCTCATGCTTTGCAAGCGCAAGGGACTTCGTTGCATATCCATTACGGATCACGACAATCTCGATAGCTACAAGCTCGCCGAAGAGCCTGCCAAAGAAATCGGCCTCGAAATCATCCCGGGGATTGAAATTTCTGCCGTGTGGCAGGGCAAGGACATCCACATTCTCGGTTACTTCTGCGACCCGACAAACCTCGCCTTGAACATGGAACTCGAGGATTTCGCCAAGCAGCGCATTGCCCGCGTAAAGGCAATTATCAAGAAGCTGAACGCGCTTGGCATCGGCATCACGTTCGAAAAGGTGCATTCGTACTGCAAGGGCAAAATCATTGGACGCCCGCACATTGCGATGTCGCTCGTCGATGAAGAATACATCTCAAACTTCTCCGAAGCGTTCACGAAGTACCTCGGTGACGGTTGCATCGCCTTTGTCGAAAAGAAAGGCCTTAACCCCCAAGAAACAATTCGACTGATTGAAAATGCCGGAGGCATTGCCGTACTCGCCCACCCGTACAAGTCTGGGCTCAGCGACCAGTTCATCGAGAACATGGTGGAATGGGGCATCCAGGGCATGGAAGTCTACAGCCCGGCACAAAAAGGCGCTGTTGGCCGCAAATACAAGGAAATGGCACAAAGGTTCGGACTTGTGGGCACTGGCGGTTCCGACTTCCACACCGAAAACGGGACTTACCCCCCAGGTTGCATGAAAATGCCCTACACCGTCGTCCAGGCACTCCGAGAAAGGCGCGAAAAATCTCGTGCAGAATGGTTCTAATGAATCGTGGTATTCTTCTAATAGCTGTATTGTCGACGCTTGTCTCAAGCGTTTTTGCGGACGTTATTCACGCCAAACGCTACACGCTCCCGACACCGCAAGACTCCATCTTTGAAACGGTTAACGCTCCCGATCCGGCTCCACGAGAAACCGACGCTGGACGTTGGATCATTCCGCTGCGCGAAGTCATGCAGCGCACGTACGACGTCTCGGGTCAAAAGTCCGAATGGGTGCTGGGCACGTCCATCCTTGGCAGTCCGGAACTCCATGCAAGGTCCCTTGGTATCGGGACGCTATCCAAACGTTACCCGAGCAAGCTTGCGGGCATATACACCACGCGCTTAAGCTATGACGGTTCGACGCTCGCCCTCAATGGCGAGAACGGAATCCTGTTTGAAGAACGCCGAGGCATCCCGGTTGACACCCCGATTACAGACATCAACTGGGAACGCAGCGCATTCGAAGGGAACGCATTGCGCCTTGATTTCCGACGCCTCATTACAGATTCCGTCACGCTCGATCTTGGATTGCAAAGCCATTCCAACCTGCTTTCGAAACCATTCGAATACCAGCCGGTGACGCATTCTCCGTTTTTTGCACTTGGCCGCGATTCAACGGATATTCCCTTTGGCGGGCGCAACATCGCCATGAACAGCATGCATATCCAGCCAATTGTCACATGGCGTTTTGGCTACGGCAAGGCTTTCTTTAAGATAAACTATTTGAGTCTCGACAATGCCGACAACACAACGCATGAAGTACTGCTCGACACGCTCGATCCAACAGTCCGCAAATTCCAGACAGATCCGTACAAGATTGTCATTGAGACACGCACTTACGGTGGTGGCGTTGAATTTTACCCCATCAAGGATTTGACGCTCGGCACAGAAATCCATTATGGCAATCACGAAATGGAACTGCGCAATTTGCCTAAAATTCAAAAAAGCATTGACACCACTTATAACAACTACAATCTTCCGGTATATACATACGACTATTACGACACCAACAAGACCCGTAACTTTGAAACCATTCTCGGAAGTTTCAATATCCGCTACAACATGTTCCTGAATCCGAGAATTCATTTTGAGTATGAATTCTTGAACACTCAAGAAACTGGAAACGACGATAAAAAGAAAGAATATTACCAAGACCGAGAAATCGGCTACGCCGAAGTTTCTGACACGCTGTTCGGAAAGGCATTTTTCCGTGTTCAAGCAGGCATGCAGCGCAACAGTTCGCTTTTAGACACTGTTGAATTTGCACCGGCCTTCTCGATTGACGGAACATACATCCTCCCCTACCACTTGATGGCAACAGCATCGTACCGTCACGACAACAAGTTCCCCGACGTCACACAGCTCAAGCTGACCGAATCCGGCCGAGTATCGTTCCCGAACGAAAACCTCAAATACGAAGTTCGCGACCGTGCAACAGCCAATATCACATGGAAAATGCGCGATGTCTTTTATGGACTTGGCCTACGCTATGAACACGCCAACAACCTGATCAAGCCCAACTGGGCCATCAAAGGATACCTCGATTCCACAACGACTTACGACAACATTAACGATGTTTCGATGAGCGAAGTTACCGATTCCCTGGAATACGCATTCCGCTATGGGAATCTCGATCACGCGCACACACTCGACTGGATGATGCAAGTGGGGTTCCGTCTTGGGAACTGGAAATTCTACCTGGAACGCGGGCAAAAGATGACGCGCACCAAGCTAATCGATACACCTTCGCTTTACTACAAAGGCAGCATCCATTGGCAAAATCGATTTGTGAAAGACAGGCTCGGCGTAAGTGTCCGCGTGGACTTCCAGTGGTTTAATAACCGCTATGACTGCACGATAGACGAGAACGGAAAGCCCAAGCTTGTCGAACTCAACAAGTACTTGGCCATGGATTTCGAAGCTCGCATGCAGGTTCTTTCATTTGAACTGTACAACCGCATCGAGAACTTCAACCATAGCATCTACGCGCCGGAAGCCGGCTACACCCCCGAAGGGTTGCGCTTCGCTTACGGCATCGTCTGGACATTCGGGAATTAGCAATTTCGTCATCCTGACGCCAACGGCGGAAGGATCCCGTCAAGTCTAGCTATGCAAATCAAGAAATGACTGGATTCTTCGTTCCCTTACGGTCTCTCAGAATGACGGCGAAAAAATTAAGCAGCCTGAATTCCGAGCAACACAAGATACGCAACATACAAGCTTAGGAGAAGCGCTCCCCCAATGCGTCCAAAACCAAACTGGCCGCCTTTTTTACGCTTGCGCTTCAGGAATGGGAAACTCATCAAGAACAGCAAAAGCGTCAGTGCCGACATGATCGGCACATCACGGCTCATCACTTCTGGATCAGCCGCCTGAATCGGAGCAATGACAGATGCAAGCCCGACCACGACAAGCGTGTTAAAAATATTGGAACCAATTACGTTTCCAACGGCAAGATCATTCTCGCCACGGCGTGCCGCAGCAATCGAACTTGCCAATTCAGGGAGAGAAGTCCCCACAGCAACAATTGTAAGCCCGATGAGCAAATCACTCACACCCAATGCCTGAGCGACATTTACAGCGCCCCACACAAGCATTCGCGAACTTACGATCAAAAGCAAAAGTCCCATCAGCAAAAGCAACGAGGAACTGACGATAGAAACCTTTTCTGCAGAGCCGTATTCCGAGTCTAAATCATCTGCCGCTGCAGTTTTTTTTCGTTTGCGCTTTTGCCTCAATTCACTCATGATGTTAAACGCCATAATTGCCACAAACGCAAGCAACAAGACGATACCATCCATACGCGAAACATTCCCGTCAATAAGCAAAAAGACCGTCAAAACAGTCATCGCGATGAGAATCGGGATATCACGCGACATCGCCTGCTTTTGTACGACCACGGGAATAATAAGCGCCGTTACGCCAAGGATTAGCGCAATGTTTGCAATATTGGAGCCATAAGCGTTTCCAAGAGCAAGCTGCGGAGTATTATTCAACGCAGACAAAACTGAAACGACCATCTCCGGCGCAGATGTTCCAAAACCGACAATCACCATCCCGATAAGGAATGTGCTCATGCCAAAAAAATGGGCCACGCCGACGGCCCCATCCACAAACCAGTCTGCACTCCAGACCAGAAGAACAAGGCCCACGACAATGGCCGCAATAGATAGAATCATGTTATACTAGAATGCGTAGAAAGTTGCACCGACGGTGAACGACTTAGAAGACAGGTTGTTGACAGCCCATCCGTTATAATCTTCGTACTGGTTGTTGATGCCCCAAGTAAAGCGAGCGTCAAAACCGACATAACGGTTAGCACGGATACCCAGGCCAAATACGATAGACCAGTCGATAGCCGAACGGCAGTCGTTATCCATCATGTCTTCCTTGATATTCACGGACTTATCCGAAGCCTTCAGCTTAAACTTGTCTGCAGTCGCAAAAGACGGCTGGACACCCACATCAAAGAAGATGCTGGATCTAGCACTCTTCAAGGAGAGGAGTATCGGAAGAGAAATGCGATACTGGCTAAACGTTACACGATATTCGCCATAAGCTTGATTATAAACGTAATTATAGGTGTTGAGCACCTTGTCGTGTTCGAACATGACACCAGCCTTAATAGCCATGTTGTATTCATCCAACGGGAAGAGTGCAAAAGCACCTGCACTCCAGGCCAAGCCCGAATAATCGTCATATTCATAGCGGCCGTTATCGCCCATAAGGAACGCGCCACCAATAAAGCCCTGGACACCGAACGTAAAGTTCAGCGGGACAAGGCCACGTAGTTTGTCCATATCGGTCGAATCGGCAGTAGGAGCTTCAGTCACATAGATGGTCTTCACGACAGCGCCACTCGTTTCGACATCCGCAGGGGAATAAACCGGCTGGTAGACAAACTTTTTGGTCGTTGTCTTTTGGGCGACAGGCTTTGCTGCGTCGGCCCCACGAACGGCAGAAGGTTCTGCAAACAGATTTTCAGGAGCAAGTTCCTGTTCGACGGCGGTAAACTTATCTTGCGGAGCAGCCTGTACTGCAGGAGCGGCCTCAGCAGAGGCTTCTTGAGCAGGAGCTGCAGTCGGAGCTGCGGAAACAGCCGTTTCAGCAGGTGCAGCATTTTGAGCCATAGCGGCAGAAACCGCAAGAGCTGCCAAAATTCCAGTACATTTCAGATTCATATAATCCTCCAATGGTAATCACGTAATATTATAGTATTTTTATAATCGAAAAACCAATATAAAATACAAGCAAACCTTTGATAAAATACTAGATTACGCTATATGAAAACAAATATTGTATCTACAGCTTCGGGCAAAGCGAATGCATACGCCCTCTTTTTCGTGAAGAAATCTGTCCAGTTTTCCAACGCCCTTTCGGAAAGCGCAGAAAAGCAAGTTGAATCCGTCTTGAACGGTATGGAAGAGGGTCCGTTCGAAGACTTAGAGTTTTTGGAAATCGACAACCAGCCGACCATTTTTGTAAACGCCGCCAAGGAACGCGGCCTCTCGTCGCTCGACCACTTGCGCATGGCCGCCTACCGCCTCGCCAAGAAAGCAAGCAAGCGCCAGATTCCTGTCGTA
The DNA here is from genome assembly GCF_900215325.1 of Fibrobacter sp. UWB16. NCBI lineage: Bacteria > Pseudomonadati > Fibrobacterota > Fibrobacteria > Fibrobacterales > Fibrobacteraceae > Fibrobacter > Fibrobacter sp. UWB16. The sequence goes on from NZ_OCMS01000001.1 coordinate 14,172, forward strand.
TCGATCATGCTTGCCGATGCAGCCCCGGAACAGTTCAAGAGCATTTTGCACGGTCTCCACTATGCAAGCTACAACTTTGACGCCTACAAGAGCAAAAAGAAAGAAGCCTTCCAGGTTACATACGAACTCGTCGCTGGTGATCAAACGGCCGAATTCAAGAAAATAGCCGACACCGTCGCTATCGAGCACAAGGCCATTGTCCTTGCCAAGAACCTCATCAACACAAGCGCCTCTGACCTTACGCCTGCTGAATTTGTCGAAAACGCAAATACCATTGCCAAGTACACTCCGGGCCTTTCGATCAAGGTTCGCAACATGAAGCAACTCGAAAAAGAAGGCTTCATGGGCCACGTGACCGTTGGCAAGGGCAGCTCGCATGAACCGTACATGATTACGCTCAGCTACGATGGAAGCAAGAGCGCTCGCGGTAAGGCTACTGCTAAAAGCGCGAATAAAAATGCGCGCACGTCCGCAGACCACTTGGTATTTGTCGGCAAAGGCCTCACGTTTGATACGGGCGGTCTCTGCCTCAAGCCACCTAAATCCATGCCCGAGATGATCAGCGACATGAGCGGAGCCGCAACAGTGCTTGCCGCCATCCAGGCCATCGCAACGCTTGAACTCCCGATCAAGGTGAGCGCAGTGTGCTGCCTCGCCGAAAACGCCATCGGCAACAAGTCCGTATTGCCGGGCGACATCTTTACCGCCAAGAACGGAAAGACCGTGATGGTTGACAATACGGATGCTGAAGGCCGCTTGGTTCTCTCGGACGGCCTTGCCGAAGCAGGCCTCATCGGAGCAACGCACATTATCGATCTCGCGACACTTACGGGAGCCATGGTTCGCGCACTCGGTTACGCTGTTGCCGGATTCTTCAGCAATGACGACGATCTCGCCTTGAAGGTCATCAACTGCGGCGAAGCCTGCTGCGAAAAGTTCTGGAGCATGCCGCTCGAAGAAGAATACGCCGACGCATTGAAGGATCATTTCGCCGACCTCAAGAACACCGGAAGCGACGCCGGCGCCATTGCCGCCGCCCTCTTCTTGCAGGAATTCGTTCCTGAAAACACAGCTTGGGCACACTGGGATATCGCAGGTACAGCATTTGTAAGCAAGAGCTGGAAGTACACCGACTTCGGTGCAACCGGCTTTGGCGTACAAACGCTTATCGAACTTGCAAGACGCATGTCCGGCGTAGTTTGCGAAGAAGCCGCAAACAAAGATACAGATGGCGAATATGTCGCTGTAGAAGCATAAGCGGATTTTAAATAATTTGCTTATCAAATCCTCAAAGTGAGTATTATAAAACCTTCAGATTTCTGAAGGTTTTTCTATCTTTGCGATGTATGAAAAACGTTGATACTATTGCCGTTTTGGACTTTGGTGGGCAGTACGCTCACTTGATTGCCAACCGTGTACGCCGTCTCGGCGTGTTTACCGAAATCCACTCCCCTGCCGCCCCGGTTTCTGAACTCGAAGGTGTGAAGGGCATCATTTACAGTGGTGGTCCGTCCAGCGTTTATGCTGCAGACGCTCCGGAATACAATCCTGAAATATTGAACCTCCCGGTGCCGAAGCTCGGTATCTGCTACGGTCACCAGCTCATCGCCCAGCAGTTGGGCGGTCACGTGGAACCGGGCAAAGTCAAGGAATACGGCATTGCAGACCTTATCGTCGGCGATGAAAAGTGCCCGCTTTTGAAGGGTCTCCCGAAGGCATCCCCGATGTGGATGAGCCACGGTGACCAGGTCACGAAGCTTCCTGAAGGCTACAAGATCGTGGCCAGCACCAAGGACTGCGAAATCGCAGCCGTTGCATTCGATAGCGACAAGCCTGAACGCCAGATTTTCGGCATCCAGTTCCATCCAGAAGTCACGCACAGCAAGTTCGGCATGAAGTTGCTCGAAAACTTCGTCGACTTTACGGGAGCCAAGAAGACTTGGAACATGAAGAGCTATCTGCCGCTCATTACGCAGCGCATCAAAGACCAGGTCAAGGACCGCAAGGTGTTCTTGCTCGTGTCTGGCGGTGTGGACTCCACGGTGGCATTCGTGCTCTTGAACCGTGTACTCGGACCGGAAAAGGTTCTCGGCTTGCATGTGGATAACGGCATGATGCGCCTCGGCGAATCCCAGAAGATTATGGACTTCCTCACGAAGGAAGGTATGAACAACCTCAAGATCCGCGACGCCAGCGAACACTTCCTTGCCAAGCTCAAGGGCGTAACCGCTCCAGAAACCAAGCGCGGCATTATCGGTAAGGAATTCCTGACGGTCAAGGACGAGGAAATGGCTAAGCTCAACCTCGATCCGAACGAATGGATGATGGCTCAGGGCACCATCTACCCCGACACCATCGAAAGCGGCGGCACCAAGAACGCTGACAAGATCAAGACGCACCACAACCGCGTGCAAGAAGTTCTGGACCTCATGGAAAAGGGCCTTGTGCTCGAACCGCTCGCTGACTTGTACAAGGACGAAGTCCGTGCCCTCGGCGAAGAACTCGGCATTCCGCACAACCTCGTGTGGCGCCACCCGTTCCCGGGGCCGGGTCTCGGTGTTCGTTTGCTCTGCAGCGAAGGCAAACTCACGAACGATATGGTGAAGTTCGAAGACGTGAAGGACACCGCAGGTCAGTCCCTCGCCGATTACCTCAAGGCAAACAACATTGCTGGCCGCATGCTCCCAATTAAGAGCGTGGGCGTTCAGGGTGACGGTCGTACTTACGCACAGCCGTTCCTCATCACGACTCCGGGCTTAAGCTGGAAGGATTGCGAAAAGTTCTCCACCGAACTTGCCAACCGCTTCAAGGCCATCAACCGCGTGATTTACCAGATTGGTAGCATCGCCGATGAAGATCCGAAGCTTGTCGAACAGTACGCCACCCGCGAAAACTTCGATACGCTCCGCAAGTTCGACAACATCTGTACCGAATTCTTGCAGGCGAACGACTTGTACGAAAAGATCTGGCAGATGCCAGTCGTGCTCGTTCCGCTCCGCACGGCTAACAAGCCCTGCATCGTGATGCGCCCGGTGAACTCCACCGAAGCCATGACGGCAAACTTCGCCGAAATCGACCAGGGCATGCTCGCTGGTCTCTGGCGCAAGTTCGAAGCCGAAGGCGCAGGCTCCCTGTGGTACGACGTGACGCACAAGCCGCCTGGAACCATTGAGTGGGAATAACCACCAATGTAACTTCGCACCGACCGTTCCACCTTGTGTGAACCACGGTTCCAATCCAAGTTTGCAAACACCGAGAGTAACATCTCGGTGTTTTTTTTGTTTGCAACGGGGTTTGAAACGAGGGTGCAACACGGCTTGAACCAAGGGTTGAAAACCCGTTCAAACCCAGGTTACAACAGGGCTTGAAGCGAATTGCTTCGAACCAAAGGCGCCGCTTTTTGCAACGAGGTGGCAACGGTGGTTCGAAACCAGGTTGTAAACAAAGTTGCAAACGAAAGGTTCAAACAGGGTGGCAAAAAAGTTGGAATGGACTGTTGCACATGTTGGAACAACGGACGCAAAGGGACAACCAAAGGAGGTTAACCCCTCAAAAAAAATTCAGCCGAATGAGACAAACTCATTCGGCTTTTTCTTTTACTTTTTCCGCTTTATCTTAAACAAAGTCTTGACTTGTAAAGAATCTTCAGTGCCATACATATCGGTGTAATGAGCCATCCACTTGACCGTTGTATCTTTTCGCGGCAATTCCGTCGAATCGGCATAAACATTCACATAGGACTGATACGCAATTAATTTTTTCGGATAATCGATATACACGGTTTTTGTACAGCTAGATATTTCAATGAGATAAATCCCATCCGAAATAAACGTCGTATCCGCTTTACGTGTACCATCTTCTCCATCTAGCACAAGTAACTGCCCTGAATTTTTAGAAACATACGCCCAATCAGGCAAACCGCTGTATTCTATATAGTATGCATCAACAAATTTCCGGGATTCACCCTTTAAGTTTTCGGATGCATAACTCGTCGGTTCAACAATTACCGTATCAAAGGCGGCTTTCAGCTTTTTCGAATCAAATTTGGGGATTTCAACATATGGCGGAATATAATCCATCAGTCGATTTTTGCCATAGTTGATGTAAGTCGTGTCTCCACGCTTGATTTCTACCTTCTGGTGAGTTACCGGCTCGTCATCCGACCTAACGGACGATTCCGCTTTTGAATACACGATTCTGCAAGTCGAATACGTTTTCTTTAAGGTACATTCAAAATATCCCTTCCAAAGGTTGCAGGACATTTTATCGGTTGTCGCGGTTACCGTATCCAATTTGTCTTTGCCAGAGAAATACACAAAGCTGTAGGCCTTGGTATTTACGAACGCAGTATCGCAAACAACATCTTCAGGGCAGCCCAAATTTCCGCTATTTATAACTTCTCCGCCACAGGCAAGGAAGGAAACAGCAGCGAAAGCAAAGGCAGAAACAATCGAATAACGACTTAATGTTTTCAACTTCATAATCACTCGCAATCCAAGCAGGTCCATTCCACTACACCATCGCCATTGCCATCAAATCGTTCGCGGGTGTACTTTTCGATGTCGATGAGGAATCCAATTTCGCCAGCATTTTCAGTGCAGCATCCATCGCAATCGCTGTCGGAGCACATGTCATAAACCACGGCGTCAATCGTGGAGCCGTTCATGCGGAGCCTGAAAGTCTTAAGCTTATACTGATTCCAGTCCTTTTCGTGAACGGCAATGATATTGTGCTGACTCACCCATTCTTCGGTCATTTGATCTTCAATGCCAGCAAAGTAACCCGCCCAGGTGCAGCCATTGTACTCAATGCATTCTTCACTATCCGGTTCTGGCCATGACGTGTACCAAGTAAGATTCGCCTGGTGCCAAACGGTATCCGCGACTGTTTCACTTGATGAAGACTGTGCGACATTTTCCGTGCTACTACTAGATGGCGTTCCCGGAACGGAGTCCGGGATGACAACGCCTGAAGAAGATCCCGGCACTTCGGCAGGCTCAGAGACCTTAGAATCCGGGATGACAGTGCTGGATGACAATTCCGCGGAGTTCCATACAGCCGACGCATTCTCGTCGCTACAGGCAACAATTCCACCAGCAATAGCGACAATCGCAAAAGCCTTCAAAAAATTCATCAGTGCACATCCATTTTAGAGAACAGGTTCAACACAACGACTCCCGAAACAATCAGGAGCAAGCCAATATAAGCACCAATATCTGGCACCTGTTTAAAGGCTACAATTCCGATTATAGTAATTAAAGCAACCCCAAGCGCAGACCAAATCGCATAAGCGACCGCAATTGGGATGACTTTTAGGCAAACGCTCAAGAAATAAAGGGATGCCACATAGCAAATGAGCGAAGCTACCGTCGGCACAACACGCGTGAACTGTTCCGAAAATTTCAAAAGCGTTGTCCCCGCCGTTTCGCAGACAATCGCAAGCAAAAGCATTAAATAGTACAATTCAGCACCTCCTTCTATTACAAAATAATAAATTTTGTACAAAAAAAGTAGGTAGCCTCAATTTACATAATCGCTATACCGAGGCTTATCGCGAATATGTGATTGATATAGTAGTTTTCGTGTTTGACATCGCGGTATTTATCGGAGAACGATCCAAATTCTGCAATATACTTAAGACGAAGCATTAGTCCTAAATTAAAGCCGATGTCGCCCGCATTAATATAGCCCGAATCAAAGCGAAAATCTACGTTTTCTCCCATAATAAACGTAGAGAAATCCATATCATCATTACCATTATTGAAGATATTTCCACCAAAACCAATAAAGGGCTGCAGTTCCACATAACGTGTATTGAATACCGCGTAACCCAAAGTAAGCCCAAGGGATTCGTCCGTTGCTTCATTGTCGCGATCATATTCGGTAAAGTAACCATCGTCGTAGAGGTATGGGAAACTATGTATCAATCCCCAACCGTAGTAAAAGCCTACCGCCACTCGCGATAGTTGCAATTCGAAATCAATAATGAAAGGGAAGCCCATCTTCACATCAAGATACTTATTCACATCACCCGTAGTAGTACCAACCCACGAGCCAAAGAATAAAGCGATATCGATCCAATAGCTCCGTTCGTCATCGGAACTTTTCCCAGATGTACCAACTGGTTCTGCCCACAGGCAGGTCGATGCAAGCAGTAGAATGGCCAGCAGACTTTTAAATTTGTTCAGAATCATTTGGCAGAAATATAAAAAAAGAACCCGTTTCCGAGTTCTCTTTTTACAAACATTCCTCCGACAAGGAGATGCCCGCTTTCTCGGGCATGACAATTGTGGAGCAAAGCTCCACCACTGCCTACGGTCTACTAATTAGCAGCCGAGCTTTTCGAAGAGGTAAGCTTCGAGCTTGTCGATAGCGACGAGTTCCTGCTTCATGGAGTCGCGTTCGCGAACAGTCACGTAGCCGAGCTTTGCCGGATCGGATTCACCCTCGCCAACAGTGTCGAAGTCAACGGTCACGCAGAACGGCGTGCCGAGTTCGTCCTGACGGCGGTAGCGCTTACCGATGGACTGCGTTTCGTCGTATTCGACGTTCCAGCGGTTGAGGAGTTTCTGGTAAAGTTCTTCGGCCTTTTCCTTGACCTTGCCCTTCTTCACGAGCGGAAGCACGGCAACCTTGACCGGAGCGACCTTCGGATCGAAGTGGAGCACGGTACGTTCGTCGTTTTCGAGCTTTTCGACTTCGTAAGCGTTGCAGAGAAGCACGAGGAGCAAACGTTCCACACCGAGAGACGGTTCGACAACGTACGGGATGTAGCGCTTGTTCTGGACCGGGTCAATGTATTCCTGCTTGACCTTGGATTCGTTCTGGTGCTGTGTGAGGTCGTAGTTCGTACGAGATGCGATGCCCCAGAGTTCGCCCCAGCCGAACGGGAATTCGTATTCGACGTCGGTGGTGCCGTTGGAGTAGTGAGAAAGTTCTTCCTTGGCATGTTCGCGGAGGCGGAGCTTTTCACGCTTCACGCCGAGATCGTTCACGAGCCATTCGAAGCAGTACTTACGCCAGAAGTTGTACCAGTCAAGTTCAGTACCCGGTTCGCAGAAGAATTCAAGTTCCATCTGTTCGAATTCGCGAGTACGGAAGATAAAGTTACCCGGAGTAATTTCGTTACGGAAAGACTTACCGATCTGACCGACACCGAACGGGATGCGCGGGCGGACGTTATCGACAATGTTGCGGAAGTCCACGAAGATACCCTGAGCGGTTTCCGGACGGAGATAGACCTTGTTGCCTTCGCCTTCGATCACGCCAATTTCAGTCTGGAACATGAGGTTGAAAGCACGCGGCTTTGTCCAATCGGTCTTGCCGCAAGTCGGGCATTCGATCTTGTTATCCACCATCATCTGGTGAACTTCGTCAAAATTCTTACCAGCGCAGCAGCCTTCGCCGAGCTTTTCTTCGAGGAGCTGGTCAGCGCGGAAACGTTCGTGGCAAGCGAGGCAGTCCACGAGCGGGTCAGAGAAGTTACCCACGTGGCCAGAGGCCTTCCAGACGCGGGGGTTCAAAAGAATAGAGCTATCGAGACCAAGCACATCGTGGCGGGAAGTCACGAACTTCTTCCACCAGAGATTCTTGATGTTGCGCTTGAGTTCCACGCCATACGGACCGTAGTCCCAAGTGTTGGCGAGGCCGTCGTAAATTTCGGAGCCGGGGAAAATGAAGCCGCGGCGTTTGCAGAGGGAGATGATGTCCTTGAGGGCATCCTGAACTTTCTTTGCCATTATATATCCTTTATCGGCCGTGCCCATGAGGCATGTTTGGCCGGACTAGGAACCTACCTGGATGATAGGCCCTGACGGGGACAAATATAGAAAAAAAGACCCCACTTGCGCAGGGTCTAGTTTGCTCATGGAGTCTTAAAACATTTCACTTATCGAGCATTCACAATCCTCTGCTCAGACCCAATGCGAAGCATATAGGCCCCACTCTGAGGAACATTCACCGAGAAGTTAGCGGCGTCAACGCGAGCGTTGTAAATTACGCGTCCCTGCATATCGAGTAAATTAACATCAGCACCGACTTTAGCGCCCGAAATCTGGAGATTGCGGCCATTCACGACAGCCGTGAATTTTGCAATAGGCGCAACCTTTTCAAGCTTCATTCCCGGATTAAACTTTGTCCAAATTCTGGACTTGCACACAAACACGGTCTTGAGTTCTGTCACATAATACGTCATATTTTCGCGCTTGACAGTGCAACTCGGCATATCTTCTTCAGTGCCCACAGCTTCGACAACGATATCCGGGATAGCGCTGGAGCTAGATACAGCCTTCGAACTTGAAGATGTCGATTTTTTGCTACTTGAAGAAGCTGGTTTAGCACTTGATGATGAAGCCTTTTTACTGCTAGAAGAAGCGGCTTTGGCACTCGAGCTAGACGCAGCCTTTGCACTGCTAGAGGAAACAGATTTTGCGCTTGAACTGGATGCGGCCTTTGCGCTGCTAGAGGAAGCAGGTTTTGCGCTTGAGCTGGATGCAGCCTTTGCGCTGCTAGAAGAAGCAGGTTTTGCGCTTGAGCTAGATGCAGCCTTTGCGCTGCTAGAAGAAGCGGCTTTGGCACTCGAGCTAGACGCAGCCTTTGCACTGCTAGAGGAAACAGATTTTGCGCTTGAACTGGATGTGGCCTTTGCGCTGCTAGAAGAAGCGGCTTTGGCACTCGAGCTAGACACAGCCTTTGCACTGCTAGAGGAAACAGATTTTGCGCTTGAGCTGGACTCAACCTTTGCACTGCTAGAGGAAGCGGGCGTTGCACTTGAGCTAGAAGAAACTACAACCTCACTCGATGAGCTCGAAGCAATCACGGAGCTAGAACTAGAAGCTGCCTGTTCACTGCTAGAAGAGAACTCTTCTGCACTAGACGAAGATAAATCAACAGATTCAGCAACAAAAGATGCAGTAACTTCAACATCAAAATTCGGCATGTCAAAAGCGCAGCTACCTTCAACAGCGCTACCGCCCATTCCCCACATGCCAGGAATTTGCGAGCCAGGTTCTACCTGAGTGCAAGGCACAATAGTACCATCATCAAGGTTCTTGCTTACGCGAATCGAAGCAAGCTTAAAGCCATTGGCGGCACTCGGACTTACAGTAACTCTTGTACCCGGCTTGGTACGATCCCTATAACGGTCATTAAACGCAAGAGATACATTTCCGTTATCTGTATTTTTAACAATAAGGAAATAACGAAGCGATTCAAACGAAGCCGAAACAAAAACATCATGATTTGGCATCAAGAACTGCTCATCATTTTTTTCTGTCGTAGAAACAGTTCTTTGATCACGAGCATCGCCGTACGCATCATAAACGGTAAAGCCCTTAAATACTTTTCCATCAGGGATTATCGGTGTTACGCTAAGCCATGAGCCTGCAGGCGCTTCACTGACAACAGCTTGATTCAGCATAACGTTGAACGACTGTTCTTCGTCACTACCGACTTTATTAATTTTGTAATTTTGAGCATAGACGCTCATGGCGAACGCAAGCGTCGCCCCCATTCCAAGGCAGATTTTTTTCCTCATACAAATCCCTAACTTTTGTATTCTCAAATTTAGTATAAGTTTTTTCATGTGCAATATATCACAATTAACGAAATATTACAAATAAGGAATTTATATGCAAATAAACATTGAAAAAATTTCAAAAAACACATTTCTGAAATATCGAGAAATTCAGAACACCACAAATTAGGTAAACAAACCATTACAGTCTTTTTAATAGATTCACCATATCCCATTTTAGTCCGTAAAAAAAAGCTTTTATTTTTTGATATATTTCAACCGTATTTATAACGAAAGAGAATATGGAAGAACCAAAGAAAAAAGGCGCCAAGCCCGTCGAACATAAGAAAGAACAGGAACGATGCATTCTCGTAGGCATCGCCACACCCAAAATTCGTCCGTGGCTTGCAGGCGAGCAACTCGCAGAACTCGGTCGCCTCGCCGAAACCGCAGGCGCATACGTCACTCGCAGCTTTTTACAACGCGTACAGAACTTCAGCCCGGCAACACTCATTGGCGAAGGCAAGGTAAACGAAGTCAAACGCGCGCTCGAAGAAGACAACGCTAAGATGGTCGTGTTTGACGACGACCTCTCGGGTTCGCAAGTGCGCAATCTCGAAGAACGCATGCCCGGCATCAAGGTTCTCGACCGCACAGGACTTATTCTCGATATTTTCGCAAAGCACGCCGTCACGGCAGAAAGCCGCCTGATGGTCGAAGTCGCGCAATTGCAATACATGATGCCGCGCCTCACCGGTGCGTGGACGCACCTTTGCCGCCAGCACAATGGCGGCATCGGCACCAAAGGGCCAGGCGAGACGCAGCTCGAAACTGACCGCCGCATGATCCGCAAGCGCATCCAGGAACTCAAGAAAAAGCTTGAGAAAATCGAAGATGCCCGCGAGCAGCAAGCAGATAAACGAAATGACATTTTCCAGGTCGGCATTGTCGGCTATACGAACGCGGGCAAGTCCACGCTCACGAACCGCTTAACAGGCGCCGACGTTTATGTTGAAGACAAACTCTTTGCAACGCTAGACAGCACTACGCGTAAGCTATTCCTCGATGGCGAAAACATCATCCTTTCCGATACGGTCGGATTCATCCGCAAGCTTCCCCACAACTTGATTGAAACATTCAAGAGTACGCTCGGCGTGGCCGCCCATGCGGACTGCATCTTGGAAGTCGTTGACGGAAGCGCCCCGGACTACCGCGATCATTTGGAAGTCACGCACAAGACGCTCGAAAGCATCATCGACAAGGATACTCCGAGACTCCGCGTATTCAACAAGGTCGAAGTTGCCGACGAAGCACGCCGCACAGAACTCTTGCAGAACTATCCTGACGCCATTCAAATCAGCGCAAAGGAGAACATCGGCATGGAACGTCTGCGCGCAGCCTTCAAGGAACAGCTCGAACGCTGGCACGAGAAGCGAGCCGCCGCCGAAAAGCACGAAAAAGAAATTGCAGAAGCACCGTGGCCGCCGGAGGTAGGGGGATGAGGTGTGAGGTCGGCACGTTGTGCCTCTGGGGTATGGGCTCGAGGCTTACGCCACTCTGAGGCATGAGGCTTTTAGAATTAAACTTCATGATTCGTCATTCTGAGCGGTGAGAAACCGCGAAGAATCCAGTCAAGTTTCAAATCGCCCTGGATGCTTCGTTACACTCAGCATGACGAAAAAAACATAACGACCCCATCAAGCAATGACCAATGACCAATGACTAACGACCATTCACCCCTAACCACTAACCACTGTTTACCAACCACTTCATCATGAATAAGCAAGAACTTAAAGAAAAGTATGGCAAGAAGCGCGTTCCGCACGAATGGCGCAAGACAGACAAAATTTCTACGCTGATTACGACGTTTTTCGGCTCCGGAATGAGCCCGAAGGCCCCCGGCACCATGGGAAGTCTCGCCGCTGCAATTGTCGCCTACCCCATGGCGATTTTTTTCCAATCGCACTTAGGACAAGACGAAGTTCTCTACATCGGCGGCACGAACTTCGGTATTTTCATAAGCCTGACCTTCCTTGCTGCCGCATTATTCGTCTTTTTCTCCGCCATTCCATTTGTGAAAAAAGCCATGAAAGATACCGGCACCGAAGACCCTGGCTGGATCGTGATTGACGAAGTTTGCGGCATTTTCATGGCACTAGCATTCGTTCCGAGCGATGTCATTATACACAGCCCTTGGATTCTCGCCATCGCATTTGGATTGTTCCGCTTTTTCGACATTCTCAAGCCGCTCGGCATCCATAAAATGGAAAAACTCCCCGGAGCTTGGGGAGTTATGGCAGATGATCTGCTCGGCGGAATTTACGCAGGCATTCTGCTTTGCCTTGCCTTAACATTAATTGTTTTATTCAGCTAAAAAAAGTGATGCCCGCTCGGAGGCGGGCATGACATACAAACAACGCCCGCGCAGTTCATTCTGGCGGGCATATTAAGCGATTTACTAAACGATTTTATTCAAATATCTTGTTGTACAAACCCGGTGCGAACTTCTGCATGTACCCGAGCACGAAAATCACGGAAATGATAATCGGCAAGCCCCACTTGAAGTAGAGATGCAAAATCTTTAACTTCGGGAACTTCATGCCCACACCCAAATTCGCTTCAGAGATAAACTTGAACTGCCCCCAGCCATAGCGGGAGTTGCAGAACAGCACAAAGATAAGCGAGCCCAACGGCAACAACGTATTCGAAACGAGGAAGTCCTCCAAATCCAGAACGCAGCTGCCAGGGCCAAACGGTTCAAAGCCCGAAAGCACGTTAAAGCCGAGCGCACACGGGAGCGACAAAATCGTAATTGCGACAAAGTTCCACTTCACCGCCTTCTTGCGTTCCACATTGCGCACATCCATCCAGTAAGCGACAATATTTTCAAACACCGCCACAAGCGTAGAAAGCGCTGCAAACGACATAAAGAGGAAGAATGCTGCACCGCAAACACGACCTGCCGGCATCTGCGCAAACACGTTCGGAAGCGTTGCAAAAATAAGCCCCGGACCAGCATCCGGCTTGAGTCCAAACGCAAAGCACGCCGGAATAATGATAAGTCCAGCAATCAAAGCGACACCTGTATCAAGCACGCATATATGAGCAGCTTCGGTCAAGAGCGAATGCTGTTTCTTGATGTAGCTACCGAAAATGCTCATGGAGCCAATGCCAATGCTAAGCGTAAAGAACGACTGGCCAAGAGCCGCAAACACGACCTCGCCAATCCCCGCTTCCTTGAGCTTTGCAAAGTCCGGCAGCAAGTAGAACTTAAGGCCTTCGCCTGCACCCGGGAGCGTGAGCACGCGAACCATCAAGATGAGCATAATGATAAGGAGCGCAGACATCATCGTCTTCGTGATGCGTTCCACACCGCGCTGGAGTCCAAGCGCCACAATCGAAAGCCCCGCAAAAGTTGCAACGACCATCCAGAACGAGAGCAAGGGGCCATTTCCGAGCATTTTGCCAAACTCAGCACCGACTTCTGCAGGCGTCATCTTCATGAGGTCGCCCATCGTCACCATGCGGTAGAAGTAATAGAGCATCCACCCCGTCACTGTCGTATAGAACATCATGAGAAGGTAGTTACCCACAATCATCGGAACTCCTGCATAATGCCACTTTTGCCCCGGCTTTTCAAGGATGGCAAACGAACGGCCCACGCCACGCTTAGACGAGCGGCCAACCGCAAATTCCATCACAAGAATCGGGAATCCGAAAATCAACAAGAAGAAGAGGTAAATCAGCACAAAGGCGGCACCGCCATACTGCCCCGTGATAAACGGGAAACGCCAAACGTTGCCAAGACCGATGGCGCAACCGGCAGCAATCAGAATAAAACCAAGACGGGACTTAAAGTTTTCTCTTTCTGTCATCATTTACCTCATGCACAAATCTAGAACTTAATCGGGTAAAGCAAGTACCAGTGGAACTCCGGATACACCTGAATCGTAGGCGCCGGGAGCTTAAAGTAGTTCAGCATCTTGATGGCAAAACGCGCAAAACGGCTTTGCGGACGGAATGCTTCAAGGTCATAATCCAAGGCGACATAAACTTCACGACGCGGATGCGGTTCCTTGGTAAAAACCTTCTCGTCAATGCTAAGACCAACGGCAATGGCAAGCCAGCTCGGATAATACTTGCGAACCGATTCCGGCAAAAGCCTGTAGGGCTTGACCGAAAGCCAGAACGTCTGGTTCACGTAGTCATCCGTAAACACGCCGCCCGAAGCCGCATGATTCGAATCATAATAAGCATTGGAATTAATCCAGTAGCTCCATTTGAGGTCTATATATTTAAATAGGGGCACATAGCGTTCCGCCATCGGCAAGAATCCGCCAAGCCCACCCGAAAGCACGTCAAAAATGCTAAAGCCCCACGTCGGAGCAAAGCCATCCTTGACATCAATGGCAATATGCGTTGCCAAAGCGGATAAACCCGCAAACAAATAGGACTGGAATTCGCTAGCCCCTGCCCAGTGGTAGCCTTCGTAAAAGAACTCGCCAAGGACAACGCCTGCCGCAAAATGGCCAAACTTGTCCAAATTCAGCGCATAATCAAAGTCGTTCTCAAAATGGAAATGGGTGCGTTCATCATCCCACCAGCCCTTTTCAAAAACAAACCCATAGGCAGCGCCATAGGCAATCAAGGTTAGAGACGCGACACCGAAAAGCTTAGCCGGTTCAATTTCCGTTTTTATATCAGTAGGATCTTCACTTCGGTAATCCCAGGTAGAATCGCGCCACGTGAGCGGATCCCCCGGAGACGACAAAGCTGCCGCCGGGAGCACCAGCGACAGCAAAAGCAAAAACGCAGAGATTTTAGCGTTTATTTTACGAGAAGCGGAAGAGCCAATTGAAAAACCATTGGCCTTACGCATTAATTCCTCGCAAAGATAATAACTCCATTTTGGCCTCCGAAGCCAAAGCCATTGCTCATAGCGTAGTCAATCTTCTGGTTGACGGCACCATTTGCGCAGACATCAAGATGAATAGCCGGATCCTGGTCGAACACGTTGAGCGTACCGTGAACCTTCTGATTCATAACGGACATGATGGTCACAACGGATTCGAGAGCACCTGCAGCACCCAGGCAGTGGCCGAGCATGGACTTCGTCGAGTTGACCTTGAGGTTGTCGAGAGCCGATGCAGAGGACTGCTTGAAGAGCGTTTCGATGGCAGAGCATTCTGCAATGTCACCGAGCGGTGTGGATGTACCGTGAGTGTTAATATAGCTAATATCCTTAGCTTCGATGCCAGCTTCCTTGATAGCGTTAGCCATTGCGAGCATCACACCCTTGCCATCCGGACGCGGAGCGGAGATGTGGTGAGCGTCAGAGCTTGCACCGACACCAGCGATACGGGCGAGAATCTTTGCACCACGAGCCTTAGCGTGAGATTCGCTTTCGAGCACGAGGACTGCAGCACCTTCACCAATCACAAAGCCATCGCGATCCTTGTCGAACGGGCGGGAAGCCTGTTCCGGAGCATCATTGCGCTTGCTGACGGCCTTCATGCTGGTAAAGCCAGCGAGGCTGAGCGGGTTCACCGTTTCGTCGGCACCACCAGCGAGCATCACATCGCAGCGGCCGAGACGAATCATGTCATAGGCATTGGCGATGGAGTGGTTGGAAGTTGCGCAAGCGGAAGTGACCGTGTAAGACGGACCCATCCAGCCAGTCTTGTTGCAAACTTCACCAGCCGGCATATTCACGATAGCCATCGGAATATAGAACGGGGAAACACGGGACGGGCCACGAGTGCTAAGAGCCACAGCGGCGTCATAGCAATACTGCAAACCACCGATACTGCTACCAATGATAGCACCGCAGCGTTCCGGATTTTCATTTTCCGGAGCAATGCCAGCCTGGCGCAAAGCCTGGAAGGCAGAGTAAACAGCATACTGGATGCAACGGGAGAACCTGGACTGGTCTCTGGTGCTGTAGATTTCCGAAGCGTCGAACTCACGGATTTCGCTAGCCATGCGAGAGGTGTAAGCCGAAGCGTCGAAACGCTGAATGGGAGCAATGCCAGACTTGCCCTGGAGCAAGTTCTGCCACAATAATTCGGGGGAGTTTCCGAGAGAGGAAACGCAGCCCATACCTGTAATAACAACATTTTCCATAATGCGCCAAATATAATAAAAAAAACGGTAACATTTTCGTAAGCGACGCAAGAAAAAGACAATTTGTAACAAAAAATTACATTTTCAAGAATATTTTTATAACTTTGCAAGAATTTATCCATATATATAGCATTTTCCTTCATTTCTATTACGCAATACTTACAAACCATTATTAGTCATTAGTCAGTAGATATAGTCCCCTGTGTCATCCCGAGCGCAACGTAAGTGGAGTCGAGGGATCCAGTAAAATTTTCATGTCAAGAAAGGAGATTCCCGCTCAGTGGCGGGAATGACAAGTCAAGTGGCGGGAATGACAAGTCAAGAGGCGTGAATGACAAAAACAAGGCGGGAACACGATTCAAAAAAATGCTATTATTCGCGCGTATGCCAAAGAGTTCTCGAAATTTAGTTTGGATGGACCTGGAAATGTCCGGTCTCTATCCTGAAAAAGATGTCATTCTCGAAATTGCGACCATTGTTACTGACGCCAACTTGAACATCCTCGCCGAAGGCCCTGTTATCGCTATCCACCAGCCCGAAAACGTTTTCGAAAGCATGGACGAATGGAACACACGGCACCACAACCAGAGCGGCCTCGTGGACCGTTGCCGCCGTTCGCAGTATTCCCTCAAGGACGCCGAACAAGAAACGCTCAAGTTCATCAAGCCGTTTACCGAAAAAGGCAAGAACCTCCTCTGCGGAAATTCCATCACGCAAGATAGGCGTTTTTTGTACAAGTACATGCCCGAAATTTCGGAATGGCTCTGCTACCGCAATATTGACGTGAGCTCCATCAAGGAACTCAGTTACCGCTGGTACCCGAACCTCGAAGATTTTCAGAAAGAAAAACGCCACGAAGCTTTAAACGACATCCGCGAAAGCATCGCCGAACTCGCCTATTACCGAAAGACCATCTTCAAGTAATTCTATGGAAAGACTCCCCTACGCCCAGAGAATGCGCAACCGCTGCATTGCGATTACTGTTCTTGTCACGATTATTATTGCCATTGTTCACTGTTCCACCAAAGACGATCCTGTTCCACCCGCAGAACCTGCCGAGCCGCAAGTTGCAACAGCCGTAGACACACTCGCCCAAGCCATAGCCCCAAGCGATACAAATCAAAATCCGAACGGACTTGTCGCCCTGAAAGGCATCGAAGACGAAGACTTTGAAAGCTCGGGCAACACAGCCAACGGAAATGTGGCAAGCGCAACAAACGCTACTGCCGAAAGCACAGACAGCGTCCGCGACACGCTCCATATCAAAGCACAAAAAGATCCGCTCCTCGCCGACAAAATCGACATTCTTTTACGCCGTTACCACCCGGACTTGGGCGTTATCCTCGTCGTGGATACCAAGACAAACGAAATCATCGCCTGGGGAGAACGCCGAGACGGTCAGGTTCAGAACAAGCCCGACTACATTGGCCGCGCCACCTTCCCCGCAGCATCGCTTGCAAAGCTTGTGACGATTGCCGCCGCCATGGAAAGCAACCGCTACTCGCTCAACACACCCATTCCGATGATCGGACGCCACCACACGCTTTACCTGAACCAGCTCCGCGTCCCCGAAAAGTATAACGGCCCCACGATGGAACTCTCCGAAGCGTTCGCCCGCTCCGCCAATCCGCCAATGGCCATCGTCGGTAAAAACGTCGGAGGAAAGCGCCTCAACGCCGCCGCCGCAAAACTCGGCTACAACAAGAACTTCCCTGGCAACGCCCCGAATGCCTCGCGCTACACCGCCCCGGACACGGGTTACGGCCTTGCCGAAGTCGCCTGCGGCTTTACAACCTCGACGACACTTACGCCGCTCCTCGCCGCAGCGCAAGTCCGTGCAATCCTCACCAAGAAACCCCTTGAAATTCCATGGGCTCGCGACATGGCTCCATTCGCCCCGCAAAAGCCACTCGCCCTCAACCTTGGCAAATTCACCGAAAACACATACTACGGTCTCCGCGAATCCATGCTCCGTTCCGTGACACAGGGGACAGCCCGCAAGCACATGTCCACAAAGAACATGGCCCGCAAGAATTTCGAAGCGCTCCGCCTCGGCGGCAAGACAGGCTCTCTCGATGGAAACGACCCCGCCGGACGCTACGACTGGTTCATGGGATTTGCAGAAGCGAAAAACGATCCGAACAAGTCCATTGTCGTCATCGTGATGCAGATGCACAAGGAAATGCGTTCACAACCGGCAACGCAGGTAGCCGCAACCGTCATCAATTACTGGGCACACCAAAACCTGGACCTGAAAAAATAATTTAGATTTAAACACAAAAGAAGAAGGCTTATCATGGAATTATCTTGGTGGAACTTAATACCGACTTATTTTGATGGAACGGCATTCCAGCTCGGGAATTTCCCGGTGCGCTGGTACGGCATCATGTACATTTTTGCGTTCGTGACTGCCTACATCACCATGTGGAAAATCAGCCAAAAAGAAAAGCTCGGCTACACCAAGGAACAACTCGACAACATCTTCACGTGGATTATCGCGGGCATTTTGCTAGGCGCACGCCTCGGTTATGTGTTCTTCTACAAAGCAAGCTACTATCTTGCAAACCCGACTGAAATTTTATTCCCAATGATCCATGACGACCTCGGTTACCATTTTGTCGGGATTTCCGGAATGTCATACCATGGCGGCCTTATTCTTGGCATCATCTTCTTCTGTATCGGCGCAAAACGCAACAAGCTCGACGTCTGGAAAACATTGAACCTCGCCATGCTCGCCGCCCCGCTCGCCTACACCTGGGGCCGCTGGGGCAACTTCATCAACGGTGAACTTTTTGGCGAAGCAACGACTAGCGCTATCGGCATGTGGTTCCCGCTCGCTCACGACAGCACGCTAGCAAACCCGATACTCCACCACCCGAGCCAGCTTTACGAAATGGTCTTCGAAGGCATCGTGCTCTTTATCGTCTTGTACAACCTGCGCAAGATCCCAAAGCTCCACGACAAGATTCCTTGCCTCTATTTGATGGGTTACGGACTGTTCCGCTTCTTCATTGAATTTTTCCGCAAGCCGGATGCACACCTCGGACGCGTGGACCTCTTTGGCATGAGCCGTGGACAGACTCTCTGCTCCGTGATGATCCTCGCAGGCCTTGTGTGGATGATTTATCTGTTCTATAAAGAAAAGAAAGCTAATAACCCTTAAACAGGTTTTCCCAGAGGCTACGTTCTTCTTCGAACTTCTGGGCAAACAGCTTGCTCACTTTCTTGTAGACCGCCTTGACGTGTTTAGCGAGCTCGTCGGTCACATAGTTTTCAGCACCGCCATCGTCGGCACCAGCCTCATTCATGAGCTTCATCCACTGGCTTTCCTGATTCTTGCTGCCTAACGTAGACGAAAGCGACGTATCCTCGTAGCACTTACTGTCCATGTAAGACTTCCAGACAGACTGCGGGATTTTTTCAAGGAACTTCTTGATAAACGGTTCCGCATTCGTAGAATAGCCATAAGAATTACCGATCAAGCAAATCAAAGGCACATTGATAACGCGCCCGACATTGACACGGCTCCACGCTTCGTCCGTCATGTCGAGAGTCGCATTGTACAGGTCTTCAGCAGGCTTCGGTTCGTTATAGAAGTTGTCAATTCCCAAATGCGCATCACGCAAATGATTGAGGAAATCCGACAACGGCGAAGAATCATCTACAGCTGTAGTTTCAGCAACCCCGGCATTGACGGCAGACGCAAGCGAAGCAGTCTTGCCATCTACGACCTCACCCGATTTCTTGGCATTGGCCTGAATTTCCAGATTTTCACATTGATCCATGACCGTGGAATCAAACGACGAAGAAACACGGAACTTGTGATAGAACCTGATGTTTCCTTCTTGCGACTGGAAATAAAGAGCCTTGTACTTGTCATTGTCTTTGAACAAATTTGCAAGAGCCCTGTAAGCGCGGTGTCTTGCTCCCCCAGACGTAAATTTACCACGATGGATAGAAACAAAGCAGTGAAATGCGCGCACGCAACCGTTCGTATCGATGACCGTAATACCGTC
Organism: Fibrobacter sp. UWB16; assembly: GCF_900215325.1. Lineage (NCBI taxonomy): Bacteria > Pseudomonadati > Fibrobacterota > Fibrobacteria > Fibrobacterales > Fibrobacteraceae > Fibrobacter > Fibrobacter sp. UWB16. The sequence continues at coordinate 33,825 of NZ_OCMS01000001.1, forward strand.
GTAGTTCAGCATCGAGATGAACATCTTTCGGATAAAGTTCTGTTCATACAGGTCGCGGAAAGTCTGCGTTTCAAGCATGGAATCCGGCTTGATTTGCATTTCCTTGTAATCGTCAAAAACAATCTTGCCGCTGTCGAAATTTTCGTCTTCATTGCCGTTCCACGACGGATCGACAAACAGGCAGATTGTGCCATGGACTTCCCTCTTGATCTGCGAGAAAAGCCCCGCCCAAAAGCCCTTGGGGTACGATTCCAGGTTATTGTCTTCTAAATTGTCAGAGAACTCATTTTCATCCAGGTCAAAACGGATAAGCAAGTGATCGTTGACCCCGGACGAGGTATGGGAATTTATACAAATCTTGGAACGGTTGACGCATTCAATCAGCAAAAAGCCTTTTTCGAGAAGAGCGCGTTCGGTTTCACCCGCATTGCCGATATCCGACTGGAACACCCCCACCTGGATCGCGGACTCCGCCTTTTCTCGGGTCTGGGTCTGCTGAATAATCAGGTCACAGCCGCTCTTGCAGAAATGAATGACGTCTTTCAAGCAGGCCTTGACGCGCTCCTTGAAAAGGCTCTCTAAAGCATCTCCCGAAAATTCATAAATGCGGCGGTTCCAACCCATGGGCGGGTTTCCGTTACCCATGATGATTCTGAACGTAAAATGGTCGTTTTCTTCCTGATAGTGCGGTACGCTCGGCAAAATTTCGATAATAGCATCAATAACCGCTTCCTTCATATCAGGAAGCTTGCGCAAAAAGAACTCCTTGATTCTCTTTCTGTCGAGTCCAACGACGTTCGAAGAATTGTCAATTTCTCCACTCATACAAACCCATTAAGTTTCTTATTAATAATATACATTGCTATATCATTTTTTGGACGGGAACATCCTATTTTTTTGTTCCAATTTGCGCTATTTTTGCCTAAAACGGCAAAAAAGACTATCTTTTGAATTGCTTTTAGCAGGAGTTTTAATATGGCAGGAATTACTTACGAAATTGACGACAAGAACATCGTTGAACAAATCAAGTCTGATGCCATGAAGGTCGCAGCAGAACTCGTCGAAGTGGCAAAGCTCAAAAAGGGCGACATTGTCGTCGTCGGCTGCAGCACCAGCGAAACTTTAGGAAACCAGGTCGGTAGCCACTCCGTCCCGGAAGTCGGCAAGGCCATTTTTGACGGTCTCCAGAGCATTTTCGGGGCCAAAGGCGTCTACATTGCCGCCCAGTGCTGCGAGCACCTGAACCGCGCCATCATCATCGAGCACGATGCCGTCCCGAATGCCGAAATCGTAAATGTCGTGCCACAGCCCAAAGCTGGCGGCTCCTTCGCTACCGCTTGCTACGCAAGCTTCAAGGCTCCCGTAGCGCTCGAGCACATCAAGGCAAATGCAGGCATAGACATCGGCGGGACCCTTATCGGCATGCACCTCCGCGAAGTCGCCGTCCCGGTGCGCTTAAAGCAGAACCACATCGGCAAAGCCATCATCATTGCAGCCCGTACCCGCCCCAAGTTCATCGGAGGTGAGCGTGCGCACTACAACGATTCCCTGAAGGATGGATATCCGGAGTTTTAGCACTTTTTTGTTGCTTTTTCATTTTATTTTCTTACATTTAGCGTATATGAAAAAACGAGTTGCTCTACTTTTCGTTGTTTTCGGTGTTTTCTTCGCTAACATCACCGGTTGTAATGGATTTTCCAAGGACCCTCCACACAATGTCTCCAACGCAAATTCATCCCTATACACAATCGGTGTCGAAGAAAAATCCAGCATCTACGAGAATGTCTCAAAGCAGCTTACCAAGGCCAAAGTCAAGCAGTATCCAGACTTAATAACCGCCTATTTCGCATTGCAAGTTGGCGATATCGACATCTTGTCATACAACGAGATTATCCTCTCGCATACCTTTAACGACAGCATGAGCGGGCTTACGTTTATCGATAACGATATGAACTTGCCCGAAGAATTCGTTATCGGCATGAACAAGCACAGTGCCATCCCCGATCTCAAGGGGATTATCAACAAGCTTATCGATAGCTTAAACGCCGCAGGGACTCTCGCCGAGCTAAACGACCATTGGAACAAGAACTCAAAAACAAATCCGCTAATCAGCACCAAGGAAAGCGAATCCGAACAAGTCCTGAGAATCGCCACATCAGCCGACGTTCCCCCGTTTTCATTCACCAGCGGGAACCAGATTGTCGGGTTTGATATCGATTTAGCGAAGCTCCTCGAAGAAAAACTGAACGTCAAGACCAAGATTGTCAAGACGGACCGCAACAAGCTCGTCACGACACTCAAGAACAACGACGCAGACCTCATCATTTCGGCATTCACCGTCTGCGAATGCTTCCAGAACGAAATAGACTATTCAAAGCCCTACTACATCGGAAAAACGGCTTTTGCCATCCGAAACGACTTTGGCAAAGAGGCAACAATCAGCAAAGTTCCTAAGATGACGTATCTCGAACCGAAGAAACCGGACGAGATATACAAGCTTACCGACCTCTCCGGTAAATTTGTCGGAGTCCAGACCGGGACAACGCTCGACGAACAGGTGCAGCAGCTCATCAAGCTTCCGCGCATCCAGTATTTCGCGAACATTCCCGAAATGACCAAGGCCCTGGAACAAAGAAACCTGGACGGCATCGCGGTGGACTACTCGGTTGCAGAATCCATCCTCAAGCAACATCCGGATTTTTCGATTCTTAAAGACCGCCTGAACAAGGATGAATTTGGTATCGCCATGGGCAAGAACAGCCCGCTCAAGGCCAGTATCGATTCCTGCATCAAGGTGTTACAGCAAAAAGGCGAAATCCAGAAAATCAAGAACAAGTGGTCCAAGAACAAGTCCGCCGTCAGAGTGATGAAACAGGACTGGATCGGAACGGACACGCTCGTTGTCGGTACAGAAGCACTTTATGCGCCCTATGAATTTTACCAGTGGGGCGAGCTTTCAGGCATCGACATCGACATCATGTACACCATCGGCAAGATGCTGAACAAGAACATCAAGTTTGCAGACATGAATTTTGACGTGTTGATTCCGTCGCTCGTGAACGAGAAGACAGACCTCTGTATTGCGGCCATGAGCATCACCGAAGAACGCAGCAGTCAAATCGACTTCTCGATTCCTTACGACAAGAACGAATCCGTCATCGTCGTACACACGCCCCAGCACGCCATCGAAAAAATCGGTGACTCCACTGGAATCTTAAGCCAAATCTTCCAGAAAATACAAGACTGGTTTAATTAGGAGTTGCTACAAGGCCTTGTGGTGCCGCATGGCACGAATGTTGCGCGGCAAGACTTCCTTGTGCCACTTGATCCATTCATCGTAATAGATGTAGCGTTTTTCACGCTGGCGGAACTCGCGCCCATGCACAACGCGGCGCCCGCCCCGTTCTTCCACAGGAATCACGATATGCAGGCACTCGTGATAAACGACCCCCGCAATTGCATACAAAGGACAATTTGCAGCATCATAACCGCGGCTGATACTAATCAGATGGAAACTTTCACCCGTCACCGGGTCCTTGCGCACCGAATGGAAACTTAACCCGCCCACACGGTTGCTCCAGGTGATCCTACACGTGAGCGCTCCATCGAAATACGTATTGTTGATAGCGGCGAGCACATCCGTCAAGTTGTGATGGACGCCCTGCGGACGAATTGGCGGCAAGCGTCCCTTGCTCGCCAGCGGAGCTTCACCTTTATCTGTAAAAATCTGGTCTACCGCCTGCCAAAAGCGGTTTACCAAGTCCTTGATAATAGCCTTGTTTTTCTGCGTTTTACGACGCACCGCATGTTCAGCCCACTCTGCGGCCAGTTCACGAGCATCGGCAAATTCAGGGGCCTTCATATACGCAGGCAGCAGGACTTCCGGATGCCCGAACAAGAATCCGCCCTTGCAGCGGATGCTTTTTTTCATCAGGGGATTGTACTTGAAATGCACAAGGCCGTTGGCGGAACATTCCGGCGACGGCGCCTTGACTTCGGGCACCTCCGGTTCAGCGACAAAGCCGAACAAATCCAACTGCCCATCATTCACGCGCCAAGCACTCCTTCATAGCCATTCAGTGCCAAGAGACCGCCAAAAAAGCTTTCGGGCAAGTCCAGAGCCGCATAATGTTCCGAGATCCCGTAAACAGCATCTTCAACAACATCTGGCATATAAACTATGTAGCTATCATTCTTTTCGGTCTGGAGCATATCTGGCGTGCAGTACTTCGGATCTGTTTCGCTAAAGTACATACGGCAAGAGACCGTGCGCAGTGGATAGACAGTGCAGTCCCCCACCCCGTTCGAGAACGGGCACGAGTGCCACCAGGAGAAATAGTCGTGGAGCGCCTTGTCTTCGGCATCATCCTCAGAAAAGCCCTCTTCCTTGCGCGATTCGAACAGAGATTCAAACTTGTCCGACCGCATCTGGCAGGCCTCCATCAACGACAGGAGGTCGTCCCTCTTGCGCAGCTCGCTGTACATGAAAATCAGCTCGAACGGTTCCACCGACATCGGGTAGTGGTGGCAACAGTTCCCGCAGGCGGGCCTACACTGGATTGGGCGCGGCTGTTGTACGAGCACGGCCTTCAAGTACTGATCGTAGGCGGCATGATATGCTTCGGTGAACTTGAGTATTTCGGGCAACTGTTCGCGCAAATTGTCCGGACCTATGGCGCATTCGCGGCCCAAGGCGGTCGCAATTCCGTCTAGACGGTCCCTTTCGACCCGGAGCAGGGTGGACAGTCGCATTTCGGCAATGCGATAAGCCTTCGTCGGAAAATACTCTTTATAAGCATTCATCGAGCGCAAATATATTTTTTTACGAGAATACCGTAAAAAGCGCAAATAAAAAAAAGCACCTTATTCATTTTTGAAAAAATGAAATTATTTTATTACATAGGGTAATGAAATAATATTTTTCAGGATCGGCAATATGAAAAAAACATTGCAAGGCAAATGGATGTGGCCTACGGCAATAGCATTGTCTATAGGCATTGCAGGTTGCAACCTGTTCCACCCAACAGATGGCCGCGATGCAGATAGCGATGATGCTGCAGCGCTGACTCTTGAAGGTCAAAAAGAGTTCCAGAACGCAAACTACCACGCGGCCCGCACATTTTTCAGCAGAGCCGTCAAAGCCGACTCCGGACACTCGGAAGCTTGGGTCGGGCTGTCCAAATCAGTCCTCCACACCCAGAAAGGTATCAATGTATTTGAGCTAGTTTCCTACGCACAGACCAAGGAGACAGAAGACGGCAAAAGCGAAAGCGTGTTCAATACGATGTCCGACGCAAAGGCGGATTCCATTTCAAGAGGAATCGATTCCGTCATGATTTACCTGAACAAGTTCATAGCCCGAGACACTACAGGCAAGACGGACAAGAAAGTCAGATTCAGGGATATTGCCGACAGCTACACCATTTTGCAGCTCACCAAGGCCGCCCTCCGTATCAGGGCCGTGAGAAACCAAATGCAAGAAAAGCTTTCACTTACATCCGTGGTCTCTGCTAACAATTCAGGCATGATGATGGACCTTACCGTGCTTAGCGAAATGGGCGACAGCCTCAAGCCGTTCCTTAACGACATGGCCTCCGCCGCTGAAGCTATCAAGGCTGCTCCAGAAGCCGCCGCTGAAATCATCAAGGCTTACCTCCCCGACTCTACCCGCCAGGACTTTGACGACGATGACTACGCCGATGTATCCGTTGGGCTTGCCAACTCCATTATCCAGATGAACGACAGAGCCCAGAGTGTCGAAGAAGACCGTAATGACGTGTTCTTCAAATTCGGCAACAGTCGTGATGACGACGGCGATGGCTGCGTAGACGAAGAAGTTCTTGACAATTACGACAACGATGGCGACGGCGAAATAGACGAAGACGTTCGCGACAGCCGTTCGATTGTCTTGATGAAGAAGAGACCGCAAAATTATGAAGAATTAAAAGCAGCAAGCCAGGATGTAACGAATTACGACCTCACGAAGGCCCAAGTGGATTCGTTAAAATTCATCGAAAAATACCATCCAGTAGACATCGACATGAATGGAGTATTTGGTCCTGTGGTTGAAGGTGATCCTGAATCTCCCCCAAATGACCCTTATGAATGGCATTACGTCTACAGCGATCCTAATGAAAGAGACGAACAAAAGAACCACCTGCTCCAATTCACAAACAAACTCAAATTCAATTATACCAAGAACGGGTTGTTCCTCGAAAAGGATAACGATCCTGTGATGCAGGACGCTGAAGAAATCGAATCCTTGATCAAGAACAAGGAACTCATCCGCAAAGATACCATTTACGATCCAAGCAAAAAATTACCCAAATACAACTTGAAAAAACGTCAAGAAATGGTTGGCGGATGCTGGAACAATTACACGGAAGAACAATTCCTCCAGTGGTTTAATAGGGGAGACGCAGAATGAATAAATTAACTTTACTTGCCGTTCTCGCCTGTACTTTTAGTATAGCTTCTGCAAAAGCGCCGACGCATTTTTCGTTGCGTGCGGAATCCATGGGTGGCGCCCATGTCGCAGTTGTTGATGACAAAGAAGCCATCCATTATAACTATGCTGGTTTGAGCCAAATCAACCGCCTGGGCAATTACGAAAAGCGCCCAGAGCAAGGTTATTACCCCCGAAACTGGATTGGCGACATGCGCCTCACATTCGGTGGTGCGGGTGACATTTTCAAGTTCCTATCTACGTATAGCGACGTGAAGGATGTCCAGGACTTGTTCAGAGACGCTCAAAAAGATGCCGGCTCCCAATCCAGCCAGACAAGTGCCATTCTCGATTCCTTGGTCAAGAACCCCAAGTACATCAAGACATTAAACTCTTACGACCATAAGACCATGGAAGCAAGAGTGAAGTTCGATGCAGAAATGGCGTTCCATAACTTTGGTGCCGCATTCTGGATAAACGGAGGTGTTGCGCCGTACATCGAAGCAGGCTTAATCCTCCCCTACGTCGTTGTGGACACATTCGTTATCGACGCAGTCGCCCAGATTGGTGGAGCCTACGAAATCATCCCCAACCAACTTTCAGTCGGTTTGGGTGGTAAAATCGCCAAGCGACACAAGACCAACATGGTAACCATCGGCCTTGCCAATTACAGCACGATCGTCGACACCCTTAAGGATCAAGCAAGCGACGCCACGGACAATTTCTTCGATTCCAAGACGTTCTCGTTTGGCCTCGACTTAGGTGTGCTTTACCAGTTCAACCGTGAAATACGATTCGGCGCATCGCTCAGAGACATTTACTTCAAGTCTCTCGCTGGTGAAACGTTAACTCCGAATTTTACCATCGGTGCAAACTACAGCCCGAAATTCATGAACAGCAATACGGGCTTTGGCCGCAAATTTAACGTGGCCGTAGACTTTGCCGACATGTTCAATGCCGATAGAAATTACAAGTTCTTTAGCCACCTGAATTTCGGTTTTGAAATTGAACAGACTCTTGCCGCAATTCCGGGACTCAATAACGAAATCCGCTTTATCGCTTTGCGACTTGCAGGCGGTTTCAGAGGCGGTTACCCGTCAGCGGGTATCGGGCTTGAAGTGTTGCGATTCTTCTCGATCGAAGCCGCTACGTGGGGCGAAGAACGCGGATACTACACCGGCCAGGACGAGAACCGAATCTACATGGTCCAAGCAAGCATAGGATTCTAGGTTAGACAAAGGTCGCGCATTTGAAAAGCGCGACTTTTTTTATGACGAGAAAAGGCGGAGTTGAGCTCCGCCTTTGATGTATGAGGTTAGGGATGACTTATACACTTGTCACCCCGGACGCCGTTCCGGGGTCTATTATTTTTTCACTTTCACGACTCTTGCCTGCGGGTTCTGCTTGCCGAGCAAGTCGTAAGTGCGGGAGGTGCGCAAGCTGCGGGACTGCGCCGGGCGATTGCGCTTGAAAACGGAAATCGTTCCATCGTCGGTCTTGAAGTTTTCCACATGCGTAATGCCGTTGTTCACGTAATCGTCAAGGCCGTAAGCATGACGCATGATGTTCAGAACGTCCTTGTCAAACACGGAGCCGTCCGGTTCTGTCTGGCGGCGGATAATCGTCATGTTGTTTTCGCCTTCGTGACCGGTATCCCAAGCAATCGGCACCACCTTGTTTTGTTTTGCAAGTTTCATCACGGCATCGTAATAAGCGAGGCGGCCCTTGCGGTGTTTCGCATACTTGTCGCCCGTCAACACGCCAACGCGGTCATTAGCACCGAACTCGCCGATAATCACAGGCACGCCCTTATCGACAAAGTTCTTTTTCATCTTGCCAAACTGGTCCTGAATTTGAGCACTCGTGCACTTGTCGCCCATGGCACCTGCCCAAGCGTTGTAGCCGCAGTTATGCACAATATCCGCACCAGTCGCGAGGTCGTCGCCCCAGTAATACTGCGGATAGACTTGAGCGCCCCAATCAACAACGTCATTCAACAGCGTGTAGGTATAAGGGTCATAGAAATGCACTTCGACCATCAGGCGGTTTGCAAACACATCCTTCGGGAGCTTGCTCACAGGCATCACTTCACTCGTGCGGTCGATGCTTGTCGAAGGGCCCTGAATCACGAGCGTACGGCTTGCGTTATTGCCGCCTGTCGCACGCACTGCATCCACGAACGTCTGATGATAAACCATCAAAATTTCAGTTTCGTGCTTGTAATTATCGTCTGTTGTCGCGGGCTCGTTTGCACTGGCGAAAAGCAAATTTTCGTTATAGTTTTTGAAGTGCGTTGCGATTTGCGTCCAGTAAGATTTCTGCTTGGCGTTCACCTCGTCCTTCTTGGCATCCTTCAAATTTTCTTCGAGCCAGCCGCCATCCCAATGGATATTGAGAACCGTCACTAGCCCCGCGCGCATGCACATATCCACCACAGTCTGCACCGAATCCATCCAACTTTTGTTGATGACTCCGTTACTCGCATGGCTATCCCAAGCGCAAGGAATGCGAATCGTGCTGAAGCCCGCCGCCTTGACCGAATCAATATACGCCTCGGTCGGGAACTTATTGCCCCACCCCGTCGGATTCCCTGGAACTTCCATCGTGTTTCCAATGTTTATGCCAAAGCCCATCTTCGCAAACATTTCGTTTGCCGTCGGCAAATCTGCCGCGAAGGAATTTGACACCAATGCAAAAGAGAACGCGCTGCAAAGAGCAGCAACGCGAATGTGCTGTTTCAACATAGTTAATCCTTTGGTTCTATGCCATTCGCGTTTTATCCCCAAACAACGAAAGATCATACACCGAATTTAAATATATAACAAAGAACGGCGAAAGCCCAAATTCTGCCGTTAAAAGCGTTGACGATTTGTCAAATGAGAATCAGCCACGCCCGCAAAAGCGGGGCATTATTTCCCATTTTACGGGATTGATTCTTCCTTAATACTTTCAAAAAGAGCGTATCCTCGGGCAGCTTTCAACATATTCGTGGTAGTATCAATTTGAACGCCAATAAAACCGGTATAAAGCCTCAAAGGAATCATTTCACCTAAATACTTCCATTCAATCCGTATCGAGGTCACACCTCTAGGAACATTATTAACATCCAGTTGTTCATTCCAATCCGGAGAATGCCTTTTATAAGCTCCAATAGTTTCGTTTAAGTAATTGCTCTCGTTTATATCTAACCCTGTGTATGGGAAAAATCTAGAAATCCAACCGTTAAAGGTCACATTTCCACAAAATTCTGGAATGTAACGCTTGTATATTCCTCTCCAATGTTCCATATTTATTTTGCCATCAAAGACATTGATAAATTCATCTAGAACAGGATTAAGCCCAACGGCCCACCAATCCATATCCAGACGCGATGCAAGTCTGTTAAAAGCATCCTTGAGCAAAACCCAGTCTTCTTTTTTACCATTTATCTTGATTTTGGGGATTCCGCAAAGCGAAGAAACCACATACTCGTAATATTCAGCAGCCACAGCCATGACCATCGCACTAGAAATGTTATAATCCACCGGGCTTGTCGTCGAGAACTTTGTTTTCAACGATAATCCAGTCTCTTCAGGCAACTTGGACTGCAATGCTTCAAACAAATTCGCAAGCGTCCAGAACCATTCATAATGCGTTGATTCGGTGGTCAGCGAATTGTCCTCAAAAGTAACTACAGTATCCGTTCCCGGAGAAACAAATTTATCTTTCAAAGCTTCGCGATTGCTTTTGACATGATAACGGAAACCATCCAAAATCATAAGCCAAATATCATCTGGATTTATTTCTAGGGAATAATGATTGGCAAACGCAAGTTCAACGACATCAAAGAATGATGATACATCAGAAGACATTCCACTGATAAAGGGACTTATTGAATCAGAATACGCATAAAAAATCTTGCGTCCTCTTTCTTGTTTATTTTTAGAAAAATGTTCTGCAAAACCACCCTTTTCAACAGGAACAAGTTTCTCTTTAAAAGGTTTGCTTTGAACGCTAGAATCAACGATCATGACATACGCACTCGTATCGCGGACAAAGCCTTCGAAACTTTGCTTCGCGTTCGAAGACAATTTGATGACTTTTTCGTCTCCGCAAGAAGAGAGAACGCATGCGGCAAGGAGGAGGAAAAGGAATTTGTAAACAGAAGCCATGTTTATAATATAACAACATGACCGTCCATAGATTTAATATGGTATAGTAAAATAAAGTAGATACAAGATGGCGATCCCGGAATAAATCCGGGATGACATGGTCGAAACGGGATTACTTACCGCTCATGATGGCGGCGAGGTCGGCACCACTCAAGTTCGTCTTTTCGTTAAGGGCGGCAACGATTGCGGTAAGCGACTTTTGGCAAGCCATCATGAGGTTATAAACTTGTTCGACAACGTTTGTTTCGGCAAGCTGGTAGTAATAGCAAGCCGCCTGAAAGCTTTGGTAATCGGGATCGCTCCTGTAAAGTTCCATCGGAAGTTCTTTCATAACAGTGTCGAGATCGCAAGCGAAATTTTTGCGGATTAAAAAGTCCGACATATGGCCCGCAATGGCAATGTGGGCAGCACCATCGAGCGAGCTCCCGGGCATGCGCGTGGCACTCGGCTTTTCCTTGGAATTGTTGATTCTGACGTAATCAATTTGGCGTTTGAACAGGAAAGCGATTAGAGCGTGGCCCGCCTCGTGGCGGCAAAGTTTTTCATATTCCTGTTCACCGAAAAAATCAATTAAGGTTTCGCGAGTTAATGTTTGTTCTGACATTTTTCAATCCACCTGTCTAAAAAATCCATCTGTTCGTCGGTATGGAACCAATGTTCGCCGCCTTGCATAATCGTGAGCGACGCGCCCACTTTTTGAGCAAAATCTCGCATCGTTTCAAGGTTGGTCAAATTGTCATTGGAGCCATACAAAATATGCGTCGGGATATTCCATTCGATGGGATTTTCTCGCACGTAGCAAAGGTATTTCCAAGAAAGCGTCTCGCCGAAATTCGTCGCGATTTCGCCTTTTTCGCGAAGTTCATCTTCGGAGACATTCGCCCACAGCATCATATTGCAAATGAGCTTTTCCAAGTTCACCATCGGAGAAATGAAGAGCGCCTGCTTGATGCATTTTTCGCCCAAAGCGTTCATCGAGAAGAACGCGCCAATGCTATTTGCGATAAGCACGACTTCGTCGTATTTTGTGGCAATCGAATCAAAGTAAGCCGAGAATTCCTGCTTGGCGTCCCACGGGGTTTCTGCCTTGTAATCAAAACCGATGACATCAAAATCCGGGAAAAGAGGTTTGTAATGATTGGCCTCGTCGGCGTTACCGCCTTTCCCGTGAATGTAAATAACGAGCTTTTTCATTTTTCACATAGAAAATACAAAAAACTACACCTTTCGGCTAGAGATTGAGATTCATTTTACCAAAGCAAGCAACTGTTCCTTGGTCACAAGGTTCAGTACCGAAAACGCCGTCATTTTACAGCCTAAATCCATAATCGAAGCCCCAACATGATATACAGTTTCGTCAACAATGATAAATCTGTCGTGAACATCACGCATTGTCCGCAATACAACAGTCGGAAATTGCCGATTTATGCGGTCAACTTCATCGTTCATCGCACGCGTAATTCGAGCGGAATAAATGACGGCATTGACACCAGCAACTCGTTTTGCAACAAGCGAAAGCGATGTATCATTAGCAAACGGATCTATGATTATGATTTCTTTTTTCGCGGAGCGAACTAATTGCACTGCAAATTCATAACCGCTCCAACGAGCATTAGCTGGTATAACGCCCTCGCTAGGTGGAAGATTTGCTTTGACAAAGAAGTCCACCTGTTTTTCAAGGTTAACAACACGAGAATCCAAATTCTCGAGTTTATTTTCTTGAGAAATCAATCGTTGGTTAACACTATACCCCTTAAGCAAATGCTCTTTGAGAACCTGATTTGCCCATCGACGAAATTGTGTACCTTGGATAGATTTTACTCGATACCCGACAGAAATGATGACATCGAGATTGTAGAAATTTGTAGGTTTGGTAGAAAAATCGGAATTTCCGATTTTTCTTACCGATTCATTTTTCAATATTTCACCCTCAGATAGGGCATTTAATATATGCTCGTTTATAGTTGAACGAGATTTCCCAAAAAGAAGAGCCATTTGATCAATCGTCAGCCATACTGTTTCGTTTTCAACTCGTACAGGCAACTGAATAGCACCTTCAGGCTGGTACATGATAATTTCACCATCTAATGATAAATTCTTCTTATTCATAATACCTCCAGCCGACTACATACAAAAAAAGACGGCATAAAATCGTTCAAGAATTAAAATAGATTTTAAGAATGTCATATTATGACATTGCAGTTTATTTTTATAAAAAAAATCCGCCCCTGCGGTGAAGCAGGAAGCGGATTTACTACATAATGCTACAAAGCTATTTACTTGCTTGCGTATGCAGCTTTTGCAGCCATGTCAGATGTCATATATCTGAGATCTTGTATAAGATTCGGATCCTGACCTCCGGACAGCGAAACGGCCTCTTGCATAACGCGCAAGCCTTCTTCAGCCTGACCGAGCCGATACAAGGCCAAAGCTCGACCACCCATAGCATAAGTGTCCATGCTATTGATGTTCAAAGCCTTCTCGTTTGCTTCAAGGCACGATTCATAGTTGCCGCACATGAATTCGCTGTAGCCAATAGCCCTGTAAACATCGGCATTATTGGGATCCAGTTCCTGCGCACGTTTCAAAGCAAAGGAGGCTTCTTGGTAGTTGCCCTGAGGAATCAACGCTTCGGCCAGCTTGAGCAAAGCAGAAGCACTGTCGCACTTGCCATACTTTGTTTCCTTTTCCTTTAGAGAAAGGTTGTATGCGCAATATTCATTTTCCTCATAAATGCTACCCTTCATCGTGAGACGCGTATTCGGGCAGCCGCCAAGGCACTTGGAACCATAAATGCACTTTTTGCAAGAACCAGAAAGTTTGTCCTTAGTCATCTGGCGACGCCACAAAAATGCGTTTTTATCTTCCCAAATTTCACGCAACTTTCTTTCGCGGATATTCCCTTCGATGAATTCCTTGGAACGAATCGAAGTACAACCCAAGATATCACCATTATGCAAAATCCCGAAACCACGAATTCCCGCATTGCAGCCATCCCACAAGGAATAACCATTTGACTTGTAGGACATACGCCTTGTTTCAAGATCCTTCATTGAATAGTATCCAATACAATCCGCAGGATAAATATCGATCCTACCCTCTTTTGCCGTATCGTAACAAAAATCAATGATATCCCTGACCTGTCTCGGTTCAAGGAGCCAATCAGGGCGTTCCTTCAAATTGCCCATAGGCAAACCAAGTTGAACCTGCCACGTGTCAACGCCCATGCGGATAAGCTCTTCCTTCAATTCCGGAAGATTATCCATATTCTGCTTCGTGATAGTCGTGACGGCACCGGTCTTTATTCCCAATTCCTTCATTGCGGCGAAAGCTTGCCTAGCATGTTCAAAGGCACCTTTTTTCCTGATTTTATCATGGATTTCAGGCGTTCCGTCAATGCTAATCGCAACCGTGGCAATACCATTCTCTTTTAACTTTTTTGCCATCTTTGCGTCAAGGAGCCAACCGTTCGTGATCATATTCACGATAACGCCATTACCAGAAAGACGTTTCACCAATTCAGGCGTATCTTGTCTCGTAAGAGGTTCGCCTCCAGACAAGGTAATCCATTTCAGTCCAATATCAGCAATCTGATCACACAAATCAAGAGCTTCCTCGGTGCTCAATTGTCCCGGGAGAGCGCCCTCACAAGAAGAACCACAATGCCCACAGCGAAAGTTGCAGCCCATCGTTACTTCCCAGACTGCAGTGATGGGCTGATACCCAATATTTGCCATAAAAACCTCTAAGCAGCCTGCCAGCATTCAAGGCCAGCAGGCTGTTTTTATCATGTATTCTGATTTATTTTAACAGTCAGACTTCTGCGAATCGCACTTGAAGCCGTACATAAAAGCAGCGTCTTTTTTCGTTGCTGCATCTTGAACGCCGCACGGATAGCCGTACTTCAAGGCGGCATCCTGTACTCCGCAGGGATAACCATACTTCAAAGCGACGTCATTTGTACAGTTCTTGTAACCGTATGCCATGGCAGCTTCCCTGTTCGATGCAGCATCCTGAACACCGCAAGGATAGCCATACTTCATCAAAGGCAAATCGCAAGGATAACCGTACTTCATCAAAGGAGCATCATTTGTGCCGCAGGGGTAACCGTACTTCAAAGCGGCTTCTCGATTTGGAGATGCGTCCTGAGCTCCACAAGGATAGCCATACTTCATCAAGGGTGCATCATTTACACCACAAGGATACCCATACTTCACTACAGGTGCTTCGCTTGTATTGCAAGGATAACCGTACTTCATCAAGGGTGCATCTTGAACGCCACAGGGATAGCCATACTTCATCAGGGGAGCATCCTGAACTCCACAAGGATAGCCATACTTCACAACGGCTTCTTGCGAGCCGAGAACAAGGCCATAGGGCATTGCAGGGCCGGCAACAGCTCTGATTGTAGCGTCAGAGTTTTCGCTAAATTTTGCAAATTCATCAGAATCGCTCGGAATTACGTTCAACAGCACCGTATGCGTCTTTTTCGTAGCGGACATATCCGTAAAGTTAATCAACGTGAATTCAAGTTCAGACTTGTCTTCCGTTGCAGAAACAGCTCCAAACCAGAATCTCTGGATAACAGGAGCAACCCCTGTTGCTGTTGAGATTGTCTCTGTACTCAGCAGAGCGATGCCCTGCGGAAGTTTGGTCAGAGTCCAACCATAATTTGTGGAACCGAACATTGATTGCAGTTCAATCGAGAAGGATTGACCCTGTAATACAACCATTTCTTTTGCCATAAAATACCTCTTTTTGGTGAATTATTGGAAATTCATCATTTATCTTAAAAATTTATTTTATGGTCAGCTAATTGTAACAAAAATATAACAAAACTTTGTAAATAATACTTTATTGTATAAAACAAATAAACTATTAAAAACAAGCTATAAAAAAAATCCGCCCCTGCGGTGAAGCAGGAAGCGGATTTTTCAAACGTGTAAGGCGATCCCGGCACAAGGCCGGGATGACGGCCATGATGACTCAATGCACACCCGGCACAAGGCCGGGATGACATGCAAGGGGATTACCCTACGAATATACGACCGTTGCGGAACAGCTGCATCCACGGGCCATCTTCACCCCATTCTGCCGGGTGCCAAGAGTATTGGCAGGTGCGGAACACGCGTTCCGGGTGCGGCATCATCACGAGGGCGCGGCCGTCTTCAGAGCAGAGGCCGTTGATGCCAAACGGGGAGCCGTTCGGGTTGAGCGGGTAGCGTTCGGTGTATTCGTGCTTGCCATCCACATAGCGGAGCGCCACGAGACCGGTCTTGAGGCAGGCTTCGGCAGCTTCGCGGCTTGCGAATTCAGCACGGCCTTCACCGTGAGCAACAGCGATCGGGAGGACAGAACCTGCCATGCCCTTGAGGAGCACTGCCGGCGTATCTTCGACCTTCAAAGAGCAGTAGCGAGCTTCGAAGCGTTCGGAGATGTTCTGCACAAAGCGCGGCCAGTGCTTAGCGCCCGGAATCAAATCCTTGAGGTTCGAGACCATCTGGCAACCGTTGCAAACGCCGAGCGTGAAGGTATCCTTGCGGTTGAAGTAAGCTTCGAATTCAGCGCGAGCCTTCGGGTTGAACAAGATGCTCTTGGCCCAGCCTTCGCCTGCACCGAGAACGTCACCGTAGCTAAAGCCACCGCAAGCAACGAGACCGTTGAAGTCCTTGAGGCTTACGCGACCGGAGAGGATGTCCGTCATGTGAACGTCGATAGATTCGAAGCCAGCCTTTGCAAATGCGGCAGCCATTTCGAGTTCGCCATTGACACCCTGTTCACGAAGTATTGCCATCTTCGGGCGGCTTGCGTAATCCTTGATGACCTTGGCGCTAGCAGCGAGATCGAACGTGACCTTCGGCGTGATACCCGGATCGTCCTGTTCGAGCTTGAGCTTGTATTCGCTTTCGGCACATTCCGGATTGTCACGGAGGGCGGCAATGCGGCGAGTCGTATCACTCCAGATGGCGCGCAGGTCAGAGAGGCCTTCGGTGTAGTCGCCAATCACAATGTTATACGTATCGTTAAGCTTACCGATTTCAGAAACGGTATCGCCGAGACCGACAGCTTCGAAAGCAGCCTTCACAGCAGCGAGGTCTGCGTTTGCAACCTGGAGGACGGCGCCGAGTTCTTCGTTGAACAAAGCGTCAATCACATTGCCCTTGAGAGCTGTAGCGTCGAGCGTTACGCCCACGTGACCGGCAAATGCCATTTCGACAACCGTCGTGAAGAGGCCGCCATCGCTCTTATCGTGGTAAGCCATAATCTTGCCATCGGCATTGAGCTTCTGGATGGTTTCGAAGAAGGCGCGAAGTTCCTTAGCGGAATCGACATCCGGAGCCTTGTCACCGAGGAGGTTGTAAACCTGAGCGGCAATGGATGCGCCCATACGGTTCTTGCCACGAGCGAGGTCCACGAGCACAAGCGTCGTATCCTTCTTCTGCAAGAGCTGCGGCGTGAGCGTCTTGCGCACGTCGGCACACGGAGCAAAGGCACTAATCACAAGAGAAATCGGAGCGGTCACGCGGTGGCTACCCTTTTCGTCCTGCCACACAGTGCTCATGCTCATGGAGTCCTTACCGACCGGAATCGTAATGCCAAGTTCCGGGCAAAGTTCCATACCGATGGACTTCACGGCTTCGTACAAGTCAGCGCCATCACCTTCGTAGTTCGGCGTTGCCATCCAGTTTGCGGACAAGTTTACGCGGCCCATATCCGGGACGCAAGCGGCAGCCATGTTCGTGAGGGATTCAGCAACCGTCATACGAGCTGCAGCAGCCGGAGAAATGAGAGCAATCGGAGCGCGTTCGCCCATACTCATGACTTCGCCTTCGTACGTGTCGAGCGTTGCACTCGTCACGGCGCAGTCAGCAACCGGCACCTGCCACGGACCAACCATCTGGTCACGGCAAATCATACCCGTCACGGAACGGTCACCAATGGAAATCAAGAACGTCTTATCTGCAACGGTCGGGTTAGCAAGCACGCGATGTGCAAGTTCCTTCACCGTCACACCAGCCGGCACCACCTGAGAAGAGAGCGGGCGCTTCTGGGACTTTTCATTGCGGATCATGCGAGGCGGCTTGCCGAGGAGAACGCCGAGCGGCATGTCAATCGGAGTCGTACCGAAGTGCTTGTCTGTAAGGGTCAAGTGCTTTTCAGGGATTGCCTCGCCCACCACGGCGTACGGGCAGCGTTCACGCTTACAGATAGCGTCGAACACATCGAGCTTGTCACCAGCAATTGCGATAACATAACGTTCCTGGGATTCGTTACTCCAAATTTCGAACGGGCTCATGCCCGGTTCGTCATTCGGCACGTTGCGGAGTTCAAACTTACCGCCGAGGCCGCCATCGTTCACGAGTTCCGGGAAGGCGTTCGAAAGTCCACCTGCACCCACGTCATGAATAAACGTAATCGGGTTTTCTTCGTTCATCGCCCAGCAGCGGTCGATGACTTCCTGGCAGCGGCGTTCCATTTCCGGGTTTTCACGCTGCACAGAAGCAAAGTCGAGAGATTCATTACCGGCACCGTTAGCAACAGAGCTAGCTGCACCGCCACCAAGACCGATCAACATGGCCGGACCACCAAGAACGATCAAGTGGTCACCCGGGTCGATGTGGCCCTTTTCAATGTGCTGGTGCTTGATGTTGCCAAGACCGCCAGCAAGCATAATCGGTTTGTGGTAACCACGAACTTCAGTACCCTTTTCAGAAGAAACTTCCTGTTCGAACGTACGGAAGTAACCGAGGATGTTCGGACGACCGTATTCGTTGTTGAATGCGGCACCACCGAGCGGGCCGTCAATCATAATGTCGAGAGCAGAAGCGATGCGGGACGGGCTACCAAAGTCCTTTTCCCACGGCTGAACTGCACCCGGAAGCTTGAGGTTTGAAACGCTGAAGCCCGTAAGGCCAGCCTTCGGCTTGGAACCCTTACCCGTTGCACCTTCGTCACGGATTTCACCACCACTACCCGTAGCGGCACCCGGGAACGGAGAAATCGCCGTCGGGTGGTTGTGGGTTTCGACCTTCATGAGGATATCGACTTCTTCGTTGTGGAAGTCGTACTTGTTGTTGCGCGGGTCAGCGTAGAAACGGCCAGCCGTTGCACCCTTCATCACAGCGGCGTTATCCTTGTAAGCGCTGAAGATGTTGGAATTGTGGAGCTGGTAAGTGTTCTTGATCATCTGGAACAAGGACTTGTCCTGCTTCACGCCATCGATGGTCCATTCGGCACCGAACACCTTGTGGCGGCAGTGTTCCGAGTTTGCCTGCGCGAACATGTAAAGTTCCACGTCGGTCGGATTGCGCTTGAGTTCGGTGAAGTTCTTGACGAGGTAATCGATTTCGTCCGGAGAAAGAGCGAGGCCCATTTCCTTGTCGGCCTTCACGAGGGCGTCGCGGCCTTCGGTAAGCACCGGAATCACGTTCAGCGGACGCGGTTCTTCCTTGCTGAAGAGCACTTCGAGGGAAGCGGTGTCAGCAAACACGGCCTGAGTCATGCGGTCGTGAATCTTGGCAGAAACCTTTTCGCGGGCACCGGCGGGAGCAGCACCTTCAAACTTCACGTAGTAAGCAATGGCGCGTTCGATGCGCTTGATTGCCGGGAGGCCGCAAATGTGAGCGATATCGGTAGCCTTCGAGCTCCACGGGCTGATTGTACCCGGACGCGGGCAGACCACAAAGAGTTCACCTTCGAGCGCCTTGACTTCGCGCATCGGGCCGTAATGAAGGACCTTTTCGAGCGTTTCCTTTTCGGAAGCGGTCAGGTCGGCGGACAGATCCACCACATGGAGGAATTCGGCATACACAGATGCAACCGGAATCCCAGCGGCCTTAAAATCAGATGAAAGCTTTTGCAGACGGAAATCCGACAGAGCCGGAGTACCACGAAGAATGAGCATTTTGACCTCTTTTAGCCTAAATATTTACCGCCCCAAATATAGCAATTTAGGGGAAAGATTAAAGACTAGAAAGACGAAGACAAGAATGCAATGAAGGTGGCTAAAAAAGAGGTTTGAGGCAATCGAACAGACTTTTTTTTGCGTTTTTATGCTACTAAACATTCATTTTCAGCAATTTAGTAGCACATTTTTTACTTTGTTCAATAGATTTTTGATAATGAAAGAGTGTCATATGCTATTAAATCAGCATTTCAACAATTTTAGTAGCATAATTACAGCGTTAATTCTGAAAAAAAACGCCCAGATTGGTTAATTTATTCAAAAATTATGCTACTAAATTCGGATTTTTAAGCATTTAGTAGCACATTTTCGCATTTTGTCCACTTTCAGCGAGCGAAAAACGCTTTTTCAGCAAAAAAAAGCTCCGCAAATTGCGGAGCCGTTTCATAAAATGTAAATAGAACTGTGTAAGGAGATTCCGGCTCGGTGGCCGGAATGACATCACTGCCGGGAGATGCCCGCTTACTTCGACTGCGCTCAGCACAGGCTCCGGCGGGCATGACAATTCACAATTACAGTCTCTTGAGGACTGCGGCGGCGTGGTGGATGAAGCCTTCTTCGTTCGCCACGACAGCAATTGCCTTCGCGTTCTTCTTGATAGCCTTTTCGCTATACTTGATGATGCTCATGCGCTTGAGGAAGTCATAGACGCCGAGCGGGCTGAAGAAGCGACCCGTGCCGTTCGTTGGGAGCACATGGTTCGGGCCTGCAAAGTAGTCGCCCACCGGTTCAGAAGACCAGGGGCCGATAAACACGGCACCCGCATTTTCAATCTGGGCTGCCATGGATTCAGCTTCGTCGGTCATGATTTCCATGTGTTCCGGAGCAATGGCATTAGCAATGGCCACACCGTCGAACCAGTCCTTCACCACAAGGATGCGACCGAAGTTGTCGAGCACCTTTTGGAGCAATTCGCGTTTCGGGGAATTTTCCACCTGAATGTCCACACATTCACTAATCATCTGTGCGGTTTCCATGTTGTCTGTAATGCAGATAGCAGCTTCAAAGCCAGAACCGTGTTCCGCCTGGCTCAAGAGGTCAGCAGCGACAAAGTCCGGATCGCAGGTGTTGTCTGCAAGCACGAGCACTTCGGACGGGCCAGCCACCATGTCGATATCGACAATGCCAAAGACTTCCTTCTTCGCAACGGCGGCAAAGACGTTACCCGGGCCCACAATCTTGTCGACACGTTCCACGACGACCTTGCCCTTGCCATCCTTGGCTCCGTAAGCGAGCATGCCGATAGCCTGAGCGCCACCGATGTGGTAAACTTCGGTAATGCCGAGTTCGCAAAGCACAAAAGCCACCGCGCGATTGATTTCGCCCTTGATCGGAGTCACGACAACGATGTCCTTGACACCAGCGACAATGGCCGGAACCGCATTCATAATGACGGTACTCGGATAAATGCCAGCACCGCCCGGAACATAGAGACCCACGCGCTTCATCGGACGAATACGCTGACCGAGAACCACGCCGTCCTTGCCTTCCATGAGCCAAGAATCTTCCATCTGGTTCACGTGGAAATCGCGAACATTCTTGATAGCCTGCTTGAGAGCGCGCTGCATTTCGGGCGGGCACTTGGCGGCAGACTTCTTGATTTCGGCTTCGGACACGCGGAGGTTCTTGCCTTTGAGGCCATCGAACTTCTGGGCGTATTCCACAGCCTTCGCATAACCGCCGTTCTTGATGTCGGCGAGAATGTCCATGACCTTGTCGTGAATTTCCTTGCTCGGAGCAACTTCACGACCACAAATTCTGTCAATCTCTTGAGACTTCGGAGTGACTTTTACGATTTTCATTTTAACAGACCTTCTATTTTTTAAACTCTAAAACCCAGCGCGGTTCGGCAAATTGTCACGGTTCAGCTATTTTACACGGACGCCACATCCAAATGCTTGTATGCATTCGGGATAACGTTGTCTTCAAGCAAAATCTTGTACGTAAGGCCATCGACAAAAGCAGTCCAACAGGCCTCAATGATGTTGCTCGAAACGCCGACCATGTTCCAGTAGCCGTGTTCATCGCCAAACGTCGTCCACACGCGAACCGTCGCATCGGATGCCACATTGGAACCGAGCACGCGCACCTTGAAGTCATCCAGGCGCACACTTTCCATGCACGGGAAGAACGGCAAAAGCGCCTTACGGAGAGCGGCATCAAGAGCGTTAACCGGACCGTCACCTTCGCTCACCTGGTGGCTAATCTTGTCGCCCACCTGGAGCTTGACCGTAGCCTGCGACACAGAAACACCCTGCGGCGTTTTGTCTTCAATCACGCGGTAGTTGAGCACTTTGAACGGTTCCTTGACCATTCCCAAGTGGCGGTAGACCAAGAGCTTGAAGCTCGCTTCGGCGGAGTCGAAATGCCAGCCCGCATTTTCGCGTTCCTTGATTTCCTTGAGGAGGCTTGCCACCACCGGATCCTTCTTGTCAATGCCCGGCTTGATGGCCTTGAGCTTTTCGACAACGAGAGAACCACCGGCCTGGTCGCTCGTGACAAACACGCGGTCGTTGCCCACGGTATGCGGGTCGATATGTTCAAAGCTGCGGCTGACTTTCATCACACCATCGATATGAGCACCGCCCTTATGGGCAAAGGCAGCATCCCCCACATACGGAGCATGCACGTCGCTCGGCAAGTTCACAATCTGGTCGATGTTGCCGCTCAGCTGGCGCAAGTGAGAGAGCTTCTTGGCAGCCGTAAAATCGCAGTCCATCTTGAACTTCAAATCGGCGGCAATCGTCGTGAGGTTTGCGTTACCACAGCGTTCACCGTAGCCATTCACCACGCCCTGCACCATCACGCAACCCGCCTTCACAGCGTAAATCGAGTTTGCCACGGCAAGACCACTATCGTTATGGACATGGATGCCAAGCGGCGTCGAAATTCTAGCCTGAACCTTCTTTACGATTTCTTCGATTTCCCACGGCATCGTTCCGCCGTTCGTATCGCAAAGCACAATGCAATCGGCATGGCCAAGTTCAGCCGCCTTGAGCGTTTCGAGCGCATATTCCGGATTCGCCTTGTAGCCATCGAAGAAATGTTCCGCATCGTAAATCACCTCTTCGGAATGTTCCTTGAGGTATGCGACAGAAGACTCGATCATGTCGAGGTTTTCTTCGAGAGTCGTGCGGATAACGTCCGTCACATGCAAATCCCAGCTCTTGCCAAAAATCGTCTTGACCGGAGCTTCGGACTTGATGAGCGCCTGCAAAAGCGGATCGTTCTCGGGCAAAATACCCGGACGGCGCGTAGAGCCAAATGCGGCAATTTTTGCATGCTTGAGCTTTACGTCCTTGATGAGCTTGAAAAATTCCTCATCGGTCGGATTGCTGGGGTTCGGCCAACCGCCTTCAATATAGTCAAATCCAAAGTGGTCCAAAATTCGAGCGATCTGGACTTTATCAGCTAAGGAGAGACTTATTTTACGGTCTTGGTTACCGTCACGGAGCGTTGTATCGTATAAAAGGACTTTCATGTGGGTAAAAATAGAAAAAACATCACCGTCATCCTGACACTGAAAGTGGAAGGATCCAGTAAAATCAAGACATAACTGGATTCTTCGTCCTTGCGGACTCAGAATGACGTATGAAGCAAGAATTGAATATGAGCTTAGTTACTCGCGATCGTCGAGGGGTTCGGCGTCTTCGGGTTCTTCAACAGTCCATTCGCGGATGTGCTTTGCAAGTTCAGTTGCTCCAGCGCGTTCCACCTCATCCGAAATCGCATTCAGCTCAGACGCATCGAGGCCCGGCAAATCGCGTTCGTAATGATTGACGTAGCTTTCGAGCAATTCGAACTTCTTGAGATTTGCAAGGAGCATCATCAAGCTCGTGTCGCACTTGCCGCTATCGCGGTACTTGATGTGATCGAACAAAAGCTTGTCGACGCCAGCGTCGTCCTTGAGCATGCAGAGTCTCGAGAGGTTCATGACCTTCGGGTAGCATTCGTACAAACGCGTGGCGTACTTGAGACAATCCGTCTTGCGGCCTTCGCGGTCAGCAATGGCGGCCTGCAAATCGAGGAACGCTTCTTCGTCTTCGGCACCCGGATCTTTCACATCGCCAAGCCACTGCTTTGCCATAGAAATGTTGCCAGCAACAAAGTAGGAGTTTGCAATGTCGATGAGCGTTGCATTGCTCTTGTCCGGGTCCTTGTAAAGCGAAGCCTTCGCAAAGTTTTCAGTATCCTTGATGGCATCCGCCATATCGCAAATCGCATCGAGAACGTCTTCGCGATTTTCAAGTTCCGTCGCATCAATCACGCTCAGGAGCTCTTCAATCAAAGCCTTTGCACGTTCCACCGGCATTACATCTTCAATCGAGAGGAACACGACCTCGCGGCCTTCCCCACCCACATGGCGCACCGCCAAATCGTGGATCAGGTCCGCAATGTAATCCTTGTCGTCATAAGTCTTCGCGACTTCGATAAAGAACGTTCCGGCATCGTAGAACAAGTCGTTCCACGTATCCATTTCTTCGTCGTCTGCCTTGAAAGCCAAGAAATCGCAGCGAAGCGTCCAAGCCAAAAGTTCAAGCTGGAGCTTCACATCCTTGATTTTTTCAATATCGTCAAGACCATTCGCAATAGCCTCGTACAGTTCGTCCGGGCGGTGCAACAAACGGCTTTGTCCGTTCACAATTTCGCAAAGAGTCTTGCGAAGACGGTCTTCTTTACCACGAAAAGCCGCCTCAGCAGAAGGCGACTTCCAAAATTTTTTCTTTTTAGCCATGTTCTAAATGTAGAAATTACTTAATCCAGCTAAAAGACGGATAGCCGTTAAACTTGGTCGGATCGATGGTCCAAACACTGCCGGCGCCGTTCAATGTAGCCACAAACGTAGCAGCCTTCATATCGGCAGTCGTAACGCCCGTCGGGATGGCGATGCCAAACGGAGCATCACCACCAAAGACCTGGCAGCCTTCACCAACCGTCGAGTCATAAAAGACATTTGTCAAGGTGATTGTCGATTTGCCACTGCCGGCCACGGTTCCTGCATAGTTTTCATTAGGAATCGTTCCTGCATTATAGCTCGATTCGACATTGGACTGGCCATCAATAATGCCTGCAAGACCGCCCAAATTGGAAGCCTGCCCAGCCAATTCACCTTGGTTGAACACATTCTTTGCCGTAGAGTTTTTCAAGCTACCGAAAACGCCACCAGTTGCCATTGCCTTCTTTACAGAGACCTTCCCTGCATTGAAAACTTCATTGACAACAGAATTGTTCGAGGTTTCCGCAAAGACACCTGCAACATTGCTCATCGCGCCTTCATCGGCGGTAACAGCACCATAATTGCCAACGTGATCAGCCTTAGTCGATGAAAGGGAGGCGATAACACCAGCGACATTCGAAGTTCCTGTCACGTTACCGTAATTCAGCAAATCACGAACAAAGCCAACGTTTTCAGCAGCACCTTCATTTTTAGTTGTAGTGGCAAAAGCACCAGCAACACCACCTACAGTGGACTTGCCCGTGACATCAGCTTTGTTCACCACATTATCAAACGAACCATCTTGCAAGCGGCCAACAACACCACCCACAGAATTTTCGCCCTTTACAATACCAGAGACTGCAACATTAGCCACACTGACATTCGAAGCTTCACCGACTAAGCCGCCTACGCGGTCCTTTCCGCTAATTTCGATATCTTCAAGAACGCAGTTTTCTACGATCGTCGAATCCATCTTTCCGGCAAGGACACCTGCATTTGTGCCGACGCTCATCTTGGCGCCCTTAAGCACAACATTACTGATGCGAGCTCCACGGGTCAAGCCAAATAGACCGCTATAGCTAGCCGTATCGCTGATAGTCAAGCCTGAAATTGTTTTGGAACTACCGTCATAAGAACCGCTAAAGGAGCGATTTCCATACCCATAGGCATTCTTTCCAAAAATGCCAATCGGCTTCCATGCTTTTGTAAGCGCAATATCTGCGGTCTGTTTAAAATACATGCCCCTAAAGGTCATTGCTGAATCGCTTACATAGAACTCGATGGATGCAAGTTGCTGTTCATTGGTAACAAGGAACGGATCTTCAGCTGTTCCGCTACCACTCCAGACATCCGAAAAATCTCGAGTTAGCTTGACCTCTTTCTCGTTTTCTGGAATAGAGTCAAGCGGGGGCTGCTGTTCTTCAGGTTTTTCACTTTCAGGCGCTGTAGTTGCAAACGATGAATTATCATCACTACAGGCAAAAAGAAACATTGGCAACGCTGCCACAGATAAAATTTTCGCAAAACGCATATCCAACCTCTGGTGTAAATTGCCACACTCCTCGATTTAAATTAAATAAAAAAAGACCGGAACGTACGTCCGGTTCCAGTCTTTTTTCACATTTTTTAAGGGAAATCAGCGAGCGTCGCCCAAAGCCTTACTTACCGTGGTGTTCAGCGTGGTGTTCGCAGCCGCAGCCGCCGTTACCATCGCAATTTTCCTTGTTGCCATGGCCACCGCATTCGCATTCGTGGCCTTCTTCGCCGCACTTGCATTCATGGTCTTCGCCGTCATGACCACCGCAGCAGCAGTGATGTTCAAACGGCTTGAGGTCTTCTTCTGTTGCTTCACGGACGGAGACAACTTCGATAGCAAAGTTGAGATTCTTGCCAGCAAGTTCGTGGTTTGCATCGATGATAGCCGTCTTTTCGCCAACAGACTTGATGCGAATCGGCATCGGGCCATTCGGAGTCTGGGCATAGAACATCATGCCGGCTTCGACATGATCGACACCCTGGAAAACGTTCAGCGGAACTTCCTGGGTCATGCGTTCATCGTATTCGCCGTAACCTTCAGCCGGAATGACGACAACATCAAACTTGTCGCCCATATCGTGACCGACCATAGCCTTTTCGAGGCCCGGAACGATCATGTGCATGCCCTGAATGTACTGGAGCGGTTCGCGACCTTCCGAAGAATCGATCACGGCACCTTCGTCGGACTTGAGGGTGTAATGCATCTGGACGACTGTTTTTTCTGCAATTTTCATAAATATCCTTTAGAATCGCGAGTCAAACCCGCGGTTGAACTATGAGTCGCAAATGTAGAAAAATTAAGAATTAGGATTTCGGAGTTCGGAGCGATCTTAGCAGCTCAACTGGCTTTCGCGGTATTCGCCGCCGAAGGCATGCCCACTTACAGAGAGTATCGGCGGGAACTGGATGCGCTTAGCCAAGGCAAGTC
Source organism: Fibrobacter sp. UWB16 (assembly GCF_900215325.1). Classification (NCBI taxonomy): domain Bacteria; kingdom Pseudomonadati; phylum Fibrobacterota; class Fibrobacteria; order Fibrobacterales; family Fibrobacteraceae; genus Fibrobacter; species Fibrobacter sp. UWB16. Next base: position 60,567 of record NZ_OCMS01000001.1, read on the forward strand.
CCTTGAACCTACGGTACCAGAACCGCATGTCCTCGAGAGCCGCTTCAACCGTCGGGAGATGAGCCTTAAAGTAGGCGGCATCCACACCGAGCGTTTCGCAGAGAGTCCCTTCCATCGCAAGCCTTTCGGTATGCGCAAGGCTCACGCCCTTCTCGACCCACATGGCAAAGAGCTTGTCGTGGTATGGGTAAAGGATCGGGTCGCCCTTGCCTTCATCGACGTTCATCGCTTCGGAGAGTTCCGCACTCGCCGGAATATCGATCGAAGCCTTCGGGATGATTTCTGAATCACGGTTAATGTAACGAGCAAGCGCATAGACCTGCGTTTTCCACAAGTCTCCAAGAGCGCACATCACGCCGCAAGTGTCACCGTACAGAGTGCAGTAACCGACCATCGCCTCGCTCTTGTTGCCGTTGCAAGTCACACCAGCGCCAACAACAGAAGCCACCGTTGAAAGGATCGATGCAGAGCGCGTCCTCGCCTGCAAGTTCTCGTGGTTGATCCCTGCAATTTTCATCACGGTGTCGTTGCGCACAAAGGAGCAACGTTCCAGCGTGTGGCAAACAGATTCAATAATGTCCGAAATTGGAGCGACCATGTACGGCGTTCCAAGGTTCTCGGCCAAGTCACGAGCCGCATTCTTTGTCGTATCCGAATTGAAGCGCGTCGGCATGTTCACGAGATACACGTTCTGCGGTCCAATCGCTTCGGCATAAAGCGCAGCAGAAACAGCACTATCAATGCCACCGCTTGCGCCAATGACCATGCGCGAGATATGGAACATCTTCAAGTTTTCGCGGATCATGAATACAAGCGCATCGTGAATTTCGGCGATTTCGCTCGTGTACGGTTTTGAAGAATCCGCATAAACTTGCACATTGCCATCGACAAATTCGACCACCGCTCCGGCCTCGCTAAAGAGAGGCATTTCAAAGACGATTTTTCCATCGCAGTCAAACACACGGCTGCCGCCAGCAAGCGCATAGATGTTCTTACCGGTATTGTCAGTCCCGACACCGTTCAGGCAAATGACCGGCATCGCACAATCCTTCGCCAAGTGCGAAAGTTCCTTGTTCTCGACTTCGCGACGGCCAACCACATAAAAGTCACTGCCATGGGTCACATGGGCCACATTCAAAAGTGGCGTATCGTCAAGCACGTCACCGCACAAGAAGAACGGCATGTTGCCCGCATACTTGCGGATTTCGGCCCAGTCTACAGGGAGAGCCTTGTTCGAAGGCCCCGTCAAAGCATTTCGTGGAAACACAACGCAATCTACTTCGGCAGCCTTAGCGCGATCAAAAGCAGCCTTCATCGTTTGCATATTTGCCGAGACATTGCCCGGCAAAATCTTCATCTGTACCACATAAAGTTTCATTTGGATATCCTCTGCTCTAGAAAATAAAAAAATGCACCGCCCATGAGCGATGCATTTTCTTAAAATACATTCCTAATTCCGAAATCCTGATTCCAAATTATCCGGCTTACTCGTACTGCGGAGCATCGAAAGAGGTCGGGATTTTCGGCGTATCCGTATCATTATGAATGAACGAGAATCCGCTAATCTTGTTGGTTGCTTTATCGATCGGTCCCGTCTGGAGCTGTCCATGGAGGCTCGATGTGCACTTATCCGGATGCAAGCACCCCTTATTGCGCATCATCATGTGGTAACCATAGATTTCCCAGACGCCATTCTTGGCCTCAACATTCTTGTTGCCTTCAAATGCAGAAAGTTCGTAGGTACCATCAGCCTTGAGCGTGAATTCCCAATCGATACCATCTTTCTTAGCTTGCCATTCGCCGACAAAATCGCTAGCCTTTTCGTATTCATATTCGCTAGCTTCGACGTTGCAGTTCATTGTCGCACCATCTGAAGCAATAGTGTTGTCCGTTCCGACAGAATAGGCATACATCGAATAAACAGGCTTGCTGAAATATGCAGGGCGCATCAACAACGTGCTACGCTGGATGTCATAATGCCCGCCGATCCAGTAAGCAAGCTTTTTGCCCGCCGTAACGTCAACGATATACGAATTGTCGAAGAACGTAAATGTTCTCGTCGTATCGCCATCGGTGCATTCGAAAATTTTGTTCTGAATGTCGGCAGCTTTGGAGACTTTACCCTTCTGAACAGCAACGCTTGCCTTTACAGCTTCGTTATAATCTTTCGATCCGTTGACAGAATACTTGACAACGTCATCCTTATCGACAATGAACGAAAGCGTGAAACCGTCCTTGGACTTGAGTTTTTCCAAAATCTTTTTAACGGCATCCGTTTCTGCATACTGCTTGCCAACATTGTCATCAGTGAATTTAACTTCGCCATTTGCAAAATCCGTATAAGTAACAAGCCACATTTCATCTGGAATGCGGAGAGCGATAAGGCCCTGCTTACTGCCGGTCGACAGGTAAACAGTCTGGTCAAAAATCTTGAGTTCATAGTTCTTTTCGAGGTCTGCAAGCTTTGCAGCATGAGCGCCTTTCGGCGCGTCAGCAGAAGACGAAGATTCCGGTTCTTCAGCGCTTGAAGAGGACTTGTCATCATCCTTGGAATCAGAAGACTTTTCATCATCCTTTGCAGAGCTAGAAGAGCTCTTTTCGTCCTTGGAATCAGAGGACTTGTCATCACCCTTCTTAGAAGAGGAGGACTTGTCATTATCCTTTGAATCAGAAGACTTCTTATCATTGGATTTCGACGAAGAGGACTTTTCGTCGCATTCATCGGAATCGCAATCATCTTCTTCGGAAGAAGATGATACTTCTTCTTGGTTATTCTTTGGAGAAGAAGGGCTATCGTCGTCTCCGCAAGCAGCAAAGAGGAAAGCCGAGGAAACTAAAAGAGCAAGTAACTTTTTCTTATTCATACATATTAATATAATCTATTTAGTCCAATTTGGACCAATAAATGTTTACAAATTACACAGTAAACAAGCAAAAAAACGCTTAAAAACGCCAAATTTTCGAGAAAATGTATTATATGGAGATGCCCGACTGTCATCCCGGACTTGTTCCGGGACGGGCATGACAATTCCTAATTCTTAATTACTAAAAAGGGCAACCCGGATGATATTCGAGGTCGCGTTCGGCATCTTCGATGGACGGGGCAGCATCGTACAAAAATCCCGCTAAAGCCTGCTCGGCAGACACGCGCTTGCCTCCAATCCAGTTTTTCAGGACGGCAAGTCGTTTGGAAATCCACCACGGAAGCGGAACCATCAGATGATGCATCCCGGCGTCAGTCAGCACATGCTTAGCCATCTCCGCCATCGTCATGACCGTCGAGCCCGCAAGGGCGTAAGTCTTCCCCACCGCACTTTTCATAAGCCCAGCCACAGCGATTCCCTTGACCAAATCCACACTGCAAACCGGACGTTTGAGACATTTGCCACCCCCCGGCATAAAATAGACCGGGAATCGCTTCACGTAATCGCGGAACATGTTGAACTCGACACCGCCCCCATCGCCAATCACAAGCGTCGGGCGCACAATCGTCCAGTCAAGTCCGGAGGCATGCACCAAAGCCTCGCCCTTCTTTTTGCTTTCGCCATAAGGCGTAAGCACTGGGTACGTCACGGAAATGCTAGAAACATAAAGGAATCGCCGCACACCAGCAAGTTTGCAAGCCTCAATAACATTGCGGGTTCCCCACGTATTCACGTGTTCAAAAGTACCGCGTTTTGTCGATAAAAGAATTGCCGCCAAGTGATAGACGACATCGACGTTTTCGAACGCATCTCGGATAGAATCAAAATCAGTCACATCGCCATAACGGACGTCCACCTCGCTCGGTAAGGACTTCGCCAAAGAATCGCCCGGAAGCGTCAAGACGCGGACACACACTCCCCGTGCTATTAGTTCCCGGCACAACGCCTTCCCTACGACGCCGGCGCCACCCGTTAAAAGAGCAATCATGCTAGGCTTCCAGCATATAACGGATATCTTGAACACGCCTTGCGAGGGACGCATCCGTTTCCATCTGCTTTTTGAGGGAATTTATGGCGGCGATTACAGTGGCATAGTCCCTGCAGAACATCGCACCGATATTCTGGAGCGAATCGGTCGTGAGTTCGCGGCAAAGGAACATCGCCACCTTGCGGGGCATAGAAATTGCGGCAGACTGGCGCTTGGACGAGAGTTCACAGACTTCGACTCGGTAATCCATAGCCACCGCTTCAATAATGTTCTTGGCAGTGAGTTCCACATGGCCGCCATGTTCCGACGGTGCCACGAGGCGCTTCACGCCATTCAAGTTCAAATCAGCCTTGCAGAACATGTTCATCGCGCCAAGGAAGTTCAAGAGACCTTCAATCAGGCGAACGTTCTTACGCGGCTGCATCGAGAGGTAACGGCAAATTTCTTCGCGGTCAGCCTTTGCAAACGGCAAGTCCTCGGACTTCTTGCTGATCAAGTTCATGCGGGTTGCAAGGTCCGGTTCATCAATGCCCACAGCCACACAGGAGGCAAGCGGAGCAAGGAGCTTCTTGGAAATACTCGGAATCGAAGATCTCGAAGAACCGCGGGATTCGTTATCCGTATCGACCACCCTAAACAAGTTCGGATGGCGGTCGCAAGAAATCACGACCTGCTTGCCTTCGGCGCGCAAATGCTTAATCAGAATAGCAAGGCGGTCTTGCGTCCAGAGGCCCTTTTCCAAGAGCTGCACATCGTCGAGCAAAAGCACATCGCAAAGCTCATAGCGTTCGCGGAACTTCTGCGCAAGCTCGCGCACATTGCCCGTCTTGTTGTGGAGTGCAGACGCCATAGCCGTTGCATCACGCAAAAAGTCATAAGCGTGGCAATAGACAATGGAAGCTTCTGGACGGCTCTTCTGGATTTTTGCGGCAATGGACTGCAACAAATGCGTCTTGCCAAGGCCACTTTCGCCATAGACAAAAAGTGGATTCAAAGCCGGGTCACCCGGATTTTCAGCAACAGCCTGGCATGCGCGGAAAGCCGTGGAATTGCACTCCCCTTCGACAAAGTTTTCAAAAGTATAGCGGGCGTAAAGTGCCAAAGGCTGCTTCGGGCGCTTGACTTCGGCCTTCTTTTTCTCGGGACGTGGAATAACCGGCATCGTGAGCTTGATTTCGGGAATCGGGTCCGTTGGAGCAATCTGACGGATGCGATAATCAACAAATTCACTACCAAATACAGCTGTAAAGGACTTGCGCAATAAATCGCCATAGTGGGAATTCACCCAGTTCTCGCGAAGCTCGTCGGGAACAGTGAGCAAGGCATAGCCATTGCACATTCCCTCATAACCAAGAGCGTCGAGAATGACGGCACCAAAAAAGTCCTTACATTCCGAACGCACGCGGTCGAGCACCTGTTGCCAGGGCGACTCTGCAATATCCAACAAAGAAACAGTATTTTCCACGATCTAAAAAACCAATCCAAAGTATAAAAGAGCAAGCAAAAAATAAGAAACGAATCCCGAACCACAAGCACCCCAACTATTTTTTTTTCGAAATCCCTATTTTTCGCTCAAAAATGGCAAAAAATTTTTAGAAACAATTTTTATCACACTTTTTCCAGTTTACACCACCCTTACGAACGTATGTGCAACAAAATTATCACTTATTATTAGCACAAGTTATCAACAGGTATTTTTTCAAACATCCCTTGACAAGAATTTCCTTACTTTAAGCATACAAAATATTATACAAATGGCGAAATTTGCTCAAAAACGCCACTTTTTTGCATTATAAAAAATGTAACTTGGTGAAAATCAACAAGTTACGTGCAAGCTACAAATACAAAATTTTGGGATTTTTTAAGGTTTTCCATAAACCTAAAACAAACGCTATTCCTTAGCAATTTTATCGTACGCCTGGATGAGCTCGCGGTCCATGTCACGGCGGTGCGCCGGGGACGCAAACTTGTTGAGCACCTGGCTCTTGTAAATCGTCCAGTTGCGCGAGAAGGCAATGTGCATCACGGATGCAATCAGAAGCCCCGGCAGTAAACTATAGCTACCTGTCATTTCGCAGACCATCACGACGCCTGCAATCGGAGCTTTTGCAGCCCCCGCAAAGAACGACGCCATCCCGACGAGAATGAACATTTCGGGCATGCGGATAACTCCCGGGAACGCAAGTTCGCATATTCCTGCAAACATAGCGCCAATAACCCCACCAATAAATAGCGATGGTCCAAAGACACCCCCGGAACCGCCCGAACCGACCGTAAGCGCGGTCGCCACAATCTTTGCAAGCACGATACCGAGCAAGAGCAAAACGCCCCACAGCGAATGCGGCACAAGCCCCGCCATTAGGTTGTCAATAAAATCAAAGCCGCCACCCGAAACTTCCGGGTACGCAAGAACCAACAGAGAAATGAACGCGCCACCCAACGCAGGCTTGAGCCATACAGGGATTTCCCACTTGCTGAAACGGCGCTCCGACTCGTAGTAAAAACGCACGTACAGGTACGAGAATGGGAAGCAAAGTACGCCAAGCAACGCACATGCCAAAAGCTCGACGCCCCCCGTAAACGGGAACGCAGGCACGCCACCGATCAAAGGCGAAGTCCCCACAAACGCCACATAAACAGCAAACGATACCACCGAGGATACAATCGAAGTTGCAAAAGCGTTCGATTCAAAGTCCTCGCGGTAAAGCATTTCGACCGACGTGAGCGCACCTGCAAGAGGAGCCTTGAAAATAGCGCCAAGCCCTGCCGCCGTGCCCGCCAGCAAGAACTGTCCACGCATCATGCGCGGCATCTTGAAAAACTTGCAAATCGTCGATGCAATGCCTGAGCCAATCTGCGAAATCGGCCCTTCGTAACCTGCCGAACCGCCCGTCGCAAGCGTGATGATGCTTGCAAAGAACTTGACCGGCGCCACGCGCGCACGAACGTTCCCGCCCTGATGATGGAATGAATAAATCATCTTGTCGGTGCCCTGCCCCGCCGTCTCCGGCGCACGCGCCACCTTGTGGATGAAAAGCCCGACAACAAGCCCGCCAATCGCAGGCACCGCAGCAAAAGCGTACCACGGCAAAATTCCAAGCGTCCACGGCATGCGAACCCAATCCACCGCGTGGTCAAGCCCCCAATGGAACGCGACCGCGACAAGCCCCGTCACAAAACCGATTACTGCGGCAAGCCCAAGCTTTGGCAAGTAACCGTTCACCACGAGGAGTTTCGCTATTGTACGATGAATCCGCTTCACAGGCCGCAGCTACTTTTCGAGAACTTCAAGCACGAGCTTTTCGAGCATTTCAAAGCTCGGAGCGCCACTCCAGACGCGCTTGATATAGCCATTAGAATCAAGAAGCATGAGCGTCGGGACCGCATGAATCCCGTAACGGCGCCAGAGTCCCTGATCAGCATCGCGGTAAAGCGGATACGGAGATGCATGTTGCTTCTTGTAGAAAGCAAGGAGCGGCTTGGTCTGTTCGGACGAAATGCCGATGACTTCGAGCCCCTGGCTAGAATACTTGTTATAGATTTTTTCGAGCACGGGGAGCGTCTGGCGGCAAGGTCCGCACCAAGTGGCCCAGAAATCGAGAAGTGTCGCCTTCGGAGCTTCCTTTCTCTTTTCGCCATTCTTGTAGAAGTTCTTGCCAAATTCAGCCATCTTGCTTCCGATAGCAGAACCCGTGAGGCTTGAAATATCGTCCGGGCGTTCCGTAAGCGTGACAGTCAGCGGGATACGCTTGCCATCGCGGAAAATTTCAATCGCAACCTTCGAACCGACTTTCGCCTTCTTCATGACATCTTGCATCTGCGCCACGTTGACCAAATCCTTGCCATCAAAACCGATAACCAAATCGCCCGAAACAACACCAGCTGCCAAACAACCCGATTCCGGATGCACACCAGAAACAAGAAGCGCAAGGTGATTTTCATAGAGGGATTTCTTGTAAATGAGTCCAAGCCACGGTCCCGCAAACGCAGAAGCCGAGAGAAGCATGATAACACAAATTGCACGAATGATTTTCGACATTTGATCCATCCTATAAATTGCTATTTAAAAGAGATAAAAACCGATATTCATAGCTGCAGTAAAATGAGCCTCGCGATAAGAAAAATCATTTTCCTTTTTGGTTAGAGGCTCGCCAATAATGTAACTGGCGTTCAATTCGATACGGCACAAGAAACTTGCGTTTTTGAAAAAGGTAATATCACGTCCATAGCCAAGCGTCACTCGCGGAGGGAAATAGCTTTTGTCAAAGTGCTCAAAAGAGACAAACGAAGCGCCTAGGCGAACAAAGTCATCTTCGCGAGTTCCGCGGAAAAAGAATCGCCAATCTACGCCAAGTTCAAAATAATCGCCCGAAAACAAGGCTGCCCCAAAGAAGTCCACCGAATGGTGCTTATGGAAGCGATACTCGCCACTCAGCAAGATTCCGGGATGCACAGCCCCCAAATAATAGACAAGTTCTAGCTCGCCTCCAAACGAGAGCGCCGAAAGCGTATCAGCCACAGGAGCCTCTTCGTAAGGTTGCTCGATAAAGTATCCAGCAAAAGACTGGACACATACAAGCAAAAGCGCTGCGAAGAATATCCTAAGGCTCCGGAGCATCAGCGATCATTAGCCCTTTGGATTCTTGGCGTCGTAATCAGCGAGAGTCCTGAAACCGTCTTTCGAGAGAGCTTCTTCAAGTTCCTTGCGCATGGCATGGGCAGCCATCCAGCGGAAAGCCACAACAGAATAGCACTGCACCGCATCGACGCCTAGCTTGATAAGGTCGTAAATCTTGTAGCCATGGTCAATGCCACCGCAAGCCATCACGCTCATCTGCGGGTAATGTTCGCGAATGAACTTGACATTCTTGACCATGTTTTCGTAAAGTGGGCGGCCAGACATGCCACCGCGATCGCCGTCAGCACGGAGCGGGGTCAAATCATTGTACTTCACATGAACCGGGAGGTCGGTGAGCTTTTTAGTCGGATACGTATTGCCGATGACAACGCCATTCACGCCTGCCTTCACAAGAGCATCCATGATGGTCGCCGTATGTGCTTCGGCCATATCCGGGCTGAGCTTTGCATAAACGGCCTTGCGGTAGCTTTGAGCATCGCGGTATTTCTTGATTTCAGAGAAAATCTTGTCGATAAAGGACATGTCAAGATCGAGGCGGTTCTCTCCCGTATTCGGGCAGCTCACGTTAATTTCGATGTAGTCTGCCACGCGGTAAGCAATGGAGAAACTTTCGATGATGTCCTTGACTTTTTCATTTTCGTCCGTAAGGCCCGGAGTTTCGGCAACGGAGATGCCCACGCACATTTGAGCCCTATGAGCGGCTGCAATTTGAGCGTCCGTGCGACGTGTCACCGCTTCAACGCCATCGTTATTGAGGCCCATGCTGTTGTGAATAGCACGGTCTTTTTCAATAAATCCGATACGCGGTCTATGCGTATTTCCTTCGCGGACGTGACGAGTAGCTGTCCCGACGGAGATGCCGCCAAATCCCATGTTGGCAAAATCGCAAATGCGAAGAGCCGTCTTGTTTGCACCAGCCGCAAGCACAATCGGAGCCCCAAAATGGAGCGGATTCGAGCCATCGGCAAACGTCACCACGCGATTCAGAGTCTTGCTCAAGTCCGGGCGACCGCCCATGAACGGAATCACCGGAGCAAAGCGTGCCACATGCTTAAAAGAATCATGGCGAAATTCCGGATTGTTGTGGAAAATGCGACGAATGAGAGCCAAGATGCGGTCGCTCACGCGCATGTAATATTCGTGGTTGATGCAATTATTGTTCATGGGTAGTAAAATAGAAAAATCTGCCACCAAAGACATCCCCGCAAGACTTATAGAACCAACAAACCACCTATTGCCATGATTCGAAAAATTTTATAATTCTTACTAGACAAGAGAGTAAATTATGCAAAATCAAATCAAGAAAGATATTCACGAAAACATGCCACGCTATATCGACATGCTTTCGAGCCTGGTAGCCATCCCCTCCATCAGTTTTGACAATTTTGACCAGAAGTACGTTTTGGACTCCGCGAACACCGTCAAGGCGATGTTTGAAAAAGCGGGACTCACGAACATCCAGTTTTTGATGCCGCCGAGCGGGCGCCCGAGCGTTTACGCAGAAAGCCTTACAAGCCCGGACAAGCCGACCATCCTTTTGTACGCTCATCACGACGTGCAGCCGCCCATGCGAGAAGCTTTGTGGGACACGCCGCCGTTTACGGCCACGCAGAAAGGCGACCGTCTCTTTGGACGCGGCACCGCTGACGACAAGGCGGGAATCATCACGCATCTCGCAGCCCTTGAACAGGTTCGCCGCGAACTCAAGAGCAACGGTCCGAACCTCAAGTTTATCATTGAAGGTGAAGAAGAATCCGGAAGCGCAGGCTTCGAAAAGATTCTCACGGAACATGCAGAACTCTTGAAGAGCGACGCCGTCATTATTGCAGACCTCGGGAACTTCGCGAAGGGAACACCGTCCATCACGACGACGCTCCGCGGCATGAGCGCCATCAACGTCACGCTCCGTGCGACAAAGGCTCCGCTCCATTCTGGCTCTTGGTCCGGCCCGATTCCAGACCCCGCCCAGGCTCTTTGCCGCATGATTGCAAGCCTCACCGACAAGGACGGCAAGATTCTCATCCCGCATTACGAAGATGACATTATCCCGCCGACCAAGGAAGAGCTTGAATCTTACAAGTCGCTCGGCATGACCGAAGAAATTTTCCGCAACGACGGCGGCGTTCTTGAACAGGTCAAGTTGAACGTTCCCGAAGACGAAATTTTGCTTTCGTTGTGGCGCCGCCCGAGCATCATCGTAAGCACAATTGAATCCGGATCCCGCGTGAACGCCGGTAACGTGCTGCAAGACAGCGCCTATGCCCGAATCGGCATCCGCCTGGCACCCGGCATGGACGCCGTGAAATGCACCGACATGCTCGCCGACTTCCTCAAGGCCCAAGTTCCGAACAACATGGAAATCACCATCGACAAGGAAGGCGGCGCCAATCCGTTCACGACCGACACGAATCACCCGTTCTTCAAAAAGATGAGCGAAGCCATGACAGACGCTTACGCCTCCCCCACCAAATTCATAGGCTGCGGCGCAAGCATCCCAGGTGCAGAGCTTTTCCGTAACACGCTCGGTAACATCCCGATTTTGCTCACGGGCCTCGAAGACCCGGAATGCAATGCCCATGGCGAAAACGAAAGCCTTTACCTGCCCGATTTCGAAAGCGGAATCGTTGCAGAAGCGCTTTTCTTTGCATCTATTTCGTAAGGAGGAACTATGAAACGTAAAAGACTCGTCGTACTGACAGGCGCAGGAATCAGCGCGGAATCTGGCCTCCGCACATTCCGCGGAAACGACGGCATGTGGGAACACGAAAACATCGAAGACGTCTGCACGCCAGACGCCCTCCGTCGCGACCCGAAGCGCGTCAAAGACTTTTACAACTTCTTGCGAAAGGGTCTCCCCGAGCATCAGCCGAATGCGGCGCACATCGCGCTTGCCAAGCTCGAAGAGCGCCTCGGCGACGAATTCTTGCTCGTGACGCAGAACGTCGACGACCTCCACGAACGTGGAGGAAGCAAGCGCGTTTTGCACATGCACGGAGACCTGATGAAACTCCGTTGCACCAAGAACGAGCATGAATTCGAATTCACGGGAGAAGAAACATTGGACACAAAATGCCCGATTTGCGGTAGCCCCGTGCGCCCGGACATTGTGTTCTTTGGCGAAACGCCTTTGTACATGGACGAGATTCAAGAAGCACTCATGAACTGCGATGAATTCGCCTATATCGGCACAAGCAGCGTTGTGTATCCAGCAGCAGGTTTCAAGAGTTTTGCGAAATCGTACGGAGCAAAAGTCACTTGCTTAAATCTAGAAACCCCCTATGGCGACCCGTACACGGACGTCGTCATTCAAGGGAAAGCAACAGAAATCGTTCCCAAGTGGTGCGAAGAATTCAAGTAGTCATTAGTTTTTAGTCATTAGTTTTTAGTTAATAGTTTGACGAATTTCACGATTATAATTCTATCGACTATTGACCAATGACTATTGACTATTTTTATTCAGCACAAAGCTTGCCGAGCTCATCTCGTTTTTCGAAAAATTTGACCAAAAGTGCGCTGTAATCCATTTGCGTGCGATTGCGCAAGAGTTCGGTAATCTCGACAGCAAGCGTATATAGCGGCGTGAGCGAAAGGTTCCCGAGAACGCCCTTTAGTGCATGAGCCGCTTCAAACGCACCATCCAAGTCCTTGGCCGCAACTTTCTTCTCCAATCGTTCAAAAGTAGCGTCGTCAGGAATCGTCGTCACCAGTTTCAAATACAGGGCTTCGTTTCCAAAGCAGCGTTCAAGGCCTTCGGCCGTGTCGACACCGAAAGAATTCAGTTTTTCAATAGTAATCACAGGTTATTCCCCTTTTTTCAAATTTTTTTCACTTATTTCACGCTCTATAAATGGAGCAAAATCCATTGCAGGCACAGGCTTGGAGAAGTAATACCCCTGAATAATATCACAGCCCATTTGTTTTAACATGTTTAACTGAGATTCGGTTTCAACGCCTTCAGCAACTGACGGAATCTTGAGAAACTTCGCAATTTCAATAATAATCTTTACGAGTTTCAAGTTGCATTCGTCCTTTTCCATATTACGGACAAAAGACATATCAATCTTTAATACATCAACCGGGACCGTAGTAATCATGTTCAAGGACGAGTATCCTGCACCAAAGTCATCCATTTCTATGCGGAATCCATTTTTACGTAGCTTGTCAACAACCTCGACAAGTCTATTCGTATTTTCGGAATATGCACTTTCTGTGACTTCCAGCATGATTTCGCTCGTAGAAATTTCATACCTTGAACAAATGTCTTCCAGCTTTGCTTCAAGATCTGGATCCATGATGTTTATACGGGAGACGTTCACAGATACCGGTATAGATTCTCCATACAAATCTTTCCAACGTCGGATTTGTGCAGCAGATTCCTTCCACACATAGTTATCCACTTTGCGGATAAGCCCGTTAGATTCAAATAATGGAATAAAATCACCTGGATTAATGAAGCCCAGTTTCGGATGAATCCAACGCACCAGCGCCTCAGCGCTCGTCAGTCGCGGTTTTTCACCCACAATGCTATACTTGGGCTGGTAATAGACTTTCAATTCCTTATTGGCAATGGCTTCATCAAGATCATGGATGAGAGTTTCTTCAAAGATATACTTTGCATGCAATTCATTATTGTAACGCGCAATACATTTCGATGAATCACCGCGATTTGAATCACAGGCGATCTTTGCGCGGTCAAACCAAACTTCAATTTCGAATTCTCGGCTGACATTTTCCCAAATTCCATAACGGATTCGAATATTGCTGATATGGAAAAAGCTTGCAATTACAGAATCTAAGGCTTTACGCAAATCAGAATAATCTTCCTGATGCTCTGCAAAAATGTAGAACGTATCCGCATGGGCACGGCACGCAAAAGCATTCATCTGCGGAACAAGCGCGAGCAGGGCTTCACCAATTTTGGAAAGGAGCATATTGCCAAAAGCACGCCCACAAAATTCATTCACCAAATGGAAGCGTTCAATATCGAAAACCAGAGCGTCCCTGGGAATCTGCTTACCCAACAGTTCCGATCGGCGTACATACTCAAAGAAGTAGTCTTTAGCCAAAAGCCCCGTAAGCACATCTTTTTCGGTATTGCGGATGATACTTTTCTTTTCAAAAAGTTCAATAATGCGCTCGCACCGAGCTAATACAACTTCGGGCAAATTGAACGGTTTCGTGATAAAATCAGCGGCTCCAAGCTTTAGACACTTGATTTCAAAAGCCTTCTCCGAAGTCATTACGACAACAGGAATCGACTTTAGACGATCGCTTTCAACGCGGTGTTCCAGGAACTCGATGCCACTCATCACAGGCATAATCAAGTCCAGCAACACAAGCGAATACTCGACATCGGGATTCATCAGCATCCCAAGTGCGATTTTTGCATTGCTCGCGTAATCGACCGTATAAACCGTCGAAAGGAAATTTCCTAAAATTTCGCGGTTCACCATTTCGTCGTCTACAACAAGTACACGACGCCTTAAAACACCCTGTTGTCCAACAAAATCCATGTGGGCAATCTCCAATCCATTCTATGAGTCTAAATGTAAGAAATAGACACAAAATAGATTATGTTTTTTTAGTTACATTTTATTCATTATAAAGCTTTATTTACAGGTTCACGATGTCTTCTTCGTAATTTCCGATATCGGGAATCATCAATCCAATCAATTTATTTGTTTTGTCCATAATTTCCACACCCGTAAAAAAGGTGTGACAAATTTAAACATAAAACTTATGTATGAGTATTTCTTTTTTATTACTTATTTCACAAATAACAATGACACTTTATGTCATTTTACTAAAACTTCTTACATTTATATAACTTTGCTATCAAATTTATTACAATGACAACTTATAGCACAACGTTACTTATATTTGCGCTTACTTAATACAAATACAACCTAACTTATAAAGGGAAGGATTATATGGTGTGGAAAAAAAGGAACGGCATAAAAGACACAGCCGTCGGAAACATCGTTATGGCCATAGCTCTAATCGCAGGCTTTATAGTCCTAGGCTATAGCGCGGTACAAAACGTTAGCTCCATGTTCATGGAAGAACTGGCCGGACGTAGAGAACAGTTTGTTGAGTCAAAACTTGAAGACTATATCAACAGCCTTGAATTTGCTGTTGAGCTTTTGACAACAGAAAATTTATCTAGTGAAAAAAACTTTCAATCATACCAGTACCGTCTAAAGCATGTCTATGGATTGGAACGATTCGCCTTCGTCGATTCAAACGGGCTCATTTACACCTCCAACGGAACACGTAACGACATCGATCTTTACGATTTCGATTACAAGAATCTCACCAAGCCCGTAATTTCACTAAAAAAAGCCGAAGACGAGAACAAGACACTCATCGTCGCTATTCCAATTAACAACAAATATTACAACAAGAAAAAACTTGTCGTTTCCTTTATGGAAATCACCATTGCGCGCCTTCTCGAAGGAGTTTCCCTACAGTTAGACACGAATAGCGCGGCATCTTGCAACATTTATACAAAAGACGGCAAGTCGCTGAAGAGCATGGTTCTCGGAGGACTCACCAACGATGAAAACTTGTTCACAGCCATGGAGCACGCAACATTTGAAGATGGCTACACCATTGACAAGATTCGTGAAGACTTCGCGGCTCACAGGCAGGGTTCTACGTCATTTTCATACAACGGCATGCAAGAAACCGTTTATTATATGCCCGTCAAGTCTACAGACTGGATGTTGACATACCTCGTTCGTGACAACGTTTCCACAGAACAGATGAGTTCCTTTTCTGAAGGCATTCTTGAGAGGAACCTCATCATCGCCATTATTATTTTATTCGTCATCATTATCTTATTCATTTTCTTCCTTATCCAAACACGACGCACAGCAAAGCTCAAAATCGAGCGTGAAATCATTGATGCCGAAAACAGAGTCAAGCAGAAGAAACTTGAAGACGAACTTGAGCTCCAGCAAAAGCTCATTGACCAGGAGCGCAAGCGTAACGAACAAAGTTACATGATTACGGCAATGGCATCAGATTACCAAAGCGTTTTTTATGTAGACCTGGAAGAGGACATCTCTATTTGCTATCGCAAAAACGATTCCGTTCCAACACCATTCAAGAAGGGTGACAAATTTAAATTCAGCGAATCGTTTACTCAATACGCCCATAAATACGTCGCTCCGGAATACCAAAAGAAATTTCTTGAATTTATCGACCCCGCAAACATTGTCAGGAGATTGCAGAAAAACGCACTCATTGCGTTACGCTACATGGTCATCCGCGACGGCAAGGAAAGCTACGAAATGCTTCGCATGGCAGGCGTGCGAGATGACGAGAACAGCGAAACGCTCCGCATTATTGGCGTCGGGTTCTCCGACATTGACGAAGAAATGCGCGACTCTCTCGCCAAAAACCAAGCACTCATTGATGCGTTAAAGGTCGCCGAAGAAGCGAACAAGGCAAAGACCGTTTTCCTCTCGAACATGAGCCATGAAATACGCACCCCGATGAACGCCATTATCGGTCTTGACAGCCTTGCACTCCACGAAGAAAACATTTCCCCAAAGATGCAAGACTATCTCGAAAAGATCGGTTCCTCTGCCGAGCACCTTTTGAGCCTCATCAACGAAATCCTAGACATGAGCCGAATCGAAAGTGGAAGACTGACTATCCGCAACGAAGAATTTTCTTTCACGAAACTTCTCGAACAAGTGAATACCATTTTCAACGGCCAGTGCGAAGAAAAAGGCATCCATTACAGCTGCAATGTCGACCCAAAAATCGACAGCTATTATATTGGCGACGGCATAAAGATCCGCCAAATTCTCATCAACATTCTTGGAAACGCAGTCAAATTCACGCCGAAGGACGGCAATATAGCCTTTGACATCAAAAAGACGGCTAAATTCGACAAAAATTCTACGCTCACCTTCAAGATTAGCGACACCGGCATCGGCATGAGCAAGGAATACTTACCCAAGCTCTTTGAACCGTTCAGCCAGGAAAACTCGGGAACGACAAACAAGTACGGAAGTAGCGGTCTTGGGCTTGCCATTACCAAGGGTATTGTCGACATGATGAACGGCAAGATTGAAGTCGAAAGTGAAAAGGGCAAGGGTACGACATTTACGATTACGCTCACGCTTTTGAATTCTGGCCGCTCCGATGTTATCGAAAGTAACGATGTGGAAATCCGTCCGAGCGAAATGAGCGTCCTCGTCGTCGACGATGATGATGTGGCATTACAACACGCCAAGGTCGTTCTTGAAAAGTCGGGAATTGCCGTCGAAACAGCCCCTTCAGGACGAGAAGCCATCGAGATGGTAAAGCTCCGCCACGCTAGATGCAACCCATACAGCCTTGTCGTTTTGGACTGGAAGATGAACGAAATGGACGGCGTAGAAACGGCTCAACAAATTCGCGCAGTCACAAGCGACGACACGGCAATCATCGTGCTCACGGCCTACAACTGGGACGATGTTCTGGACGAAGCGCACGCCGCTGGCGTCGATAGCTTTATCGCAAAACCGATCTTGACGGACCACCTTCTGGACGAACTCAAGGACATCCTCAAGAAGAAACGCCAGCATACAGCACCCAAAAAGACGAAGGCGGAACTTACAGGAAGATGCATCCTCCTTGCTGAAGACATGGAAGTGAACGCCCAAATCATGATTGAAATTCTGAAGATGCGTCAGGTGAGTACGGAGCATGCCGAAAACGGAAGAATCGCCGTCGAGATGTTCGAAAAATCACCAGTCGGCTATTACGACGCCATTCTTATGGATATGCGCATGCCAGAGATGGATGGCTTGGAAGCGACGGCGGCAATCCGCAAATTGGACCGCCCCGACGCCAAAAAGATTCCGATTATCGCGCTCACGGCAAACGCATTCGATGAAGATGTTCAGCGCAGCTTGCAAGCAGGCCTCAACGCACATTTAAGCAAGCCTGTAAAGCCCGATATCTTGTTCGAAACGCTCGAAGGAATGCTGTAATAACTATCCTATCTCTAAAAGGAAGGCTGCTCGTTTTGAGCAGCCTTTTCTTTACTTTTCAATTTTCTTTTCGGCAGTATCGTCTTTAATCAATCGGACAAAAGACTGCGAATGTGTACTGAAAGTCACGCGACCGGGGAAAATTTCAAAGCAGAACTTGTCCTCGGAGGTCCAGAAATGACTAAAGAAGTTATTGCTGATACCTGTGCTGCATTTGACCGGAGTCGCTTCAAATCCCAAGTTATCGGTCGGGGTCACATTACACTTTTCCCAGCCCTTGCGAGACATGAGCACGCTCGACGGGTCACCAAGCCCTAAACCAGCAGCAGTCTTGATCAATGTTTCAAAATCCTTTTTGCTAGGAACGCGCCAGCCCCTTACGGCACAATACTTGTTCACCGAGCTCCATTCGTACAAGCCCTCGCCCGTATAACCCACGCACTTGTACTTCAAGGGTTCCTTCATCCACACTTGATCGCCAATCCTTACGGTCTTGTAGACCTGACCATCGCGAGGGTCGACAAACTGTGATTCAAAAAGATTCGGGGAAAGCGAGAATCTTTTTTGCCAAATATACTCTTGCAAAATATCTAGCATTTGTGCGCAAGGTTCAAAAGACAAGCCTAAATCCACGCAAAGCCGTCTTTGGCAAGCCTCCAAAACTTCTTGCTGTTCGCCATCCGAAAAACTTCTGACCTCATACATGCTTGACGGAATTTGCTTTAAGACAAGCAGGAACAATCGGTCCTTGGCATCCGCAAATTCGGGAGCGTTTAAATCGCGCAGTTCTTTTTCCAAAGTCGATTCGTTTGCGAAAATAGAATCACCGACTTTTTGCACAAGAGCATCACACAAAGCCTTGACATCTTTTTGCGCCACCTTGACCGCTGGGCGCACCAATTTTGCACCGCAAAACGGGCAATTTTCCATTTTATCGATTAAAGCATCAAAATCTTTTAGATTCTTATGACACTCTTTACAGAACATAACGTTCTCCCCAATAATATTATCGAGCTTTCAACATCCATAGGGAGCCTCTAAAAAATTTAGCGGCAACCTTCGATGATAATATTAAAAAACGAGAAAGAACGGGATGTAAAACTTATGCAAAAAACAATCGCTAGGATTAATTACTTGGCACAAAAGCAATAGGCGAAATGATTCGCTTCGGCAATTTTCGTCGGAAGTTCGGCGGAAAGGCATTTTTCGCGAACATCGGCAGAAGATTGGGCGCATTTGCAACAGCGATCGGCAAAGCGGCACCCCTCAGCAAAGTCTTTCGGATGAGGCACGGAGCCGGGAATGGACGCGAGCGTGCGCAAGTCGCTATGGCTTTCGGGAATCGCAGCAAGGAGGCCTTGCGTGTAAGGGTGCATCGGATGGTTGATGACTTCGCGGACGGAACCTTCTTCGACAATGCGGCCGGCATACATCACGGCCACGCGGTGCGCGTACTGCGAAACAATTCCCATGTTGTGCGTTATGAGGAGAACTGCTGTTCCCGTTTTCTCGGCCATTTCCTTGAGCACGGCAAGCACTTGAGCCTGCACGGTCACATCCAAAGCAGTCGTCGGTTCATCGGCGATGATCAATTTGGGCTTTGGCAAAAGCGCCATCACAATGCACACGCGCTGGAGCATGCCGCCCGAAAGTTCGTGCGGGTACGAATTCAGAACGCGGTCAGGATCGGTAAAACCGGCCAAGCGAAGCTGCTCGCGGATAACGTCGAGAGGATCGTTTTGCGCATTCCGAGATGGCGCCGAGACTGCACCCTTCGAGACTGCGCCGAACTTAAAGACTTCGAGGAGTTGCTTTTTGATGGTGACGACGGGATTCAGCGCTTGCATCGGTTCCTGGAAAATGCACGCAATTTCGGAACCGCGGACGGATTGCAAATCCTTAAGCGGGAGCTTTACAAGGTCGCGGGCATTTTGAGATTGCGCATCATTCGCCCTCACATCGAACAAAATCTCGCCGTTCACAATCTTTGCACTTGGCCACGGCAACAAGCGCAAAATACTCATCGCAGTCACGCTCTTTCCGCAACCGGACTCGCCCACCAACGCAAAAAATTCGCCTGGGAAAATGTCAAACGAGACGCGGTCCGTCACTTGCAACGGTTGCTTGCCGTCACACGAGTTACCGTTCTTGTCGAACCCGAACGCCACCGAAACGTCTTTAACACGCAAAACGGGGACTTTACTGGATCCTTCGACGGAGTTTATCCCGGACTCCGTTCCGGGACTCAGGATGACGCGATTATCTTGACTAAACATAACGGTCTCCCGACTTCGGATCCATTGCATCTCGAACGCCTTCGCCGACGAAAGTCGTAAGGAGGAGCGTTACAAACAACGCAGCGACCGTGCTCACGGAAATCCACGGAGCATAGAGGTTGTTGAGCCCCTGGCTCATGAGTTCACCCCAACTCGGCGTCGGCGGCTGGAGTCCAAAGCCCAAGAAGTCAAGCGACGTGAGGCTCCCGATTCCACCGATAAGTGTGAACGGGAAGAGCGTCACCACAGGCGTCATCGCGTTCGGCAGGATTTCCTTGAAAAAGATATGGCGATGCCCAAGTCCAAGCACCTTCGCAGACATCACGTACGTCATGCTGCGGAGCTTCAGGAATTCCGCACGCATGTAATAGCTGAGCGAAAGCCAGTTGAACGCCGCCATAATCAAAATCAAAAGCCAGAAACTGCGGCCGTAAATACTGCCGATGAGAATCACCACGTAAAGCATCGGGAGCGACGACCAGATTTCAATCATACGCTGCATGCCCGTATCCCAGAACTTTCCGAGATAGCCCTGAATACCGCCAATGACAATGCCAAGGAAAGTCCCTAGCACGGTCAAGAGCAAACTGAAGCTAATGCAAATACGGAACCCGTGAATCAAGCGCGAAAGAACATCTCGCCCATTGCTATCGGTCCCGAGCCAGTGCTTTGCGCTCGGCGCAAATGGAGGGGTTCCCTCCTCGCTCAGATCCGCCTTCAGCGGATCGTGCGGCACTGGCGGCATGATCGTCCACATCTCGGGGCAGCCTCCAGCACGCGGGAATCCATCTTCTTCATCCTGCTTACATTCTTCGACATCTGCAAAAAGCTTTGCGTAATCCTGTTCCGTCTTGTATTCGCCACCAAAGTCTGCTTCGCTGTAACGCGCAAACGCCGGGAAATAGCTCTTGCCGTTGTAACGCAAATAGAACGGCTCGTCATTCACCGTCCACGGGCTCGTGAGCGAAAGCAAGTACGCCACCACCAGAATTACAAGCGACCAAAAGGCGCGCTTATTCTTGCGGAAGCGCTTCAAGCGGTTCAAAGTTTCTGTCGAAAGTCTAAGTTTCATAGATTAAACAAGGTTCGGCACATTTTTTGCGGCAGTCCCGACAGCGGCAAGCATTAAATACTCGACTCGATAAATTCCTTGCGGAACGTCCCGTTGCCGAGCAAAATATCAATCGGCAGCTTGTGGAACTCGTACTCGTACGGAGGCTGCTTCCACGCAAAATCCTTCGGGTATTCGTTGAAAATATACTGCAACAGCTTCACCGCCATTTCAAAACTGCGGAACTTGTTACGGTCCGTCACATGGATCTGCGCACCGCCACAAATCTGCCCCGCGCCCTTGTGGAATGTCGGCTGGAAGTAGTTTTCGCGGAAATACACACCCGGGAGTTTGAGCCCGTTCATGTACTTGCAAAGCTTGACCGCATCGATAAACGGCGCACCGAAAATTTCGAACGGGCGCGTCGTGCCACGGCCTTCGCTCACATTTGTTGCTTCAAACAAACACATGCCCGGATACACAATTGCAGTATCGAGCGTCGGCATGTTCGGGCTCGGCAAAATCCACGGGAGTCCCGTTTCGTCAAACCACATGCGCTTATCGTAGCCGTCCATGTGCATCACGTAAAGTTCGCACTTCGGGAAACGTTCGGCCTTGAACTGTTCAGCAAGTTCTCCAATCGTCTTTGCATGGCGCGTGCGGATGCTATGGAGTCCCACAAAGCTCGTGTAATTGAGGTCGAGCACCGGCCCTTCTTCATCCACGCAGTTAATCGGATTCGGGCGATCCACCACGACCACCGGGATTCCCGCCTTTTCGCATGCCTTCATGCAAAGGAAAAGCGTCCAAATGAACGTGTAGTAACGCGCGCCCACATCCTGCAAATCCACAAGCATCGCATCCACATGCGAAAGCATTTCTGCGGTCGGTTCACGATGTTCACCGTAAAGGCTGTAAACCGGAATATGCAATTCCGGATCTTCGTAGCCTTCCCATTCAATCATGTTGTCTTGCGTGTGTCCCTTGATGCCGTGCTGCGGGCCAAACAAAGCCGAAAGCTTAAAGAGCTTGCCATCCAAATCCTTGAGCAAGTCAAGCGTATAACTCAAATCGGCACAGACCGAAGCCGGATGTAGAACCGCACCCAGGCGCTTACCACGAAGTACCACCGGGAAACTTTTTTCAAAATGGGAAAGAGCTAACGTAACCATATTTTAAAAGTAGAAAAAGCCCCAAAAAGGGGCTTATAAACAAAGACTTAATTGCGTCTATTTCGATTTTATTCGTGGACCACAACTTTTTCAAGTTTCTTGTCCTGAACCTTCACGCCGTCCCAGAGAATCGCATTGCTGATTTCAGAATTTTCAATCACGCAGCCATCCCCAACCGACACGTTAGGACCGACCTTAGAATTCTTGATGACCACGTTCTTGCCGATGTAGCAAGGCATGACAATTTCAGAACCGTCAAACTTCGGAGCCACCTTTTCGTTGCGTTCAAGAACATGCGCATTCGTTTCAAGCAGCGTCTCGACAAGGCCGCAGTCCAGCCACTTTTCAACCGGAGCCGTGCGGAACTTGCAGCCGCCCTGAATCATGCGTTCAAGAGCATCCGTCAACTGGAATTCGCCCTTCGTACGGATGTCGTTCTGCATGAGGTAGTTCAAGGCCTCCTTAAGAGCTTTGACATCCTTGATATAATAAATACCAACAATTGCCTCGTCCGAAACGAACTCCTGCGGTTTTTCTACAAGACGTTCAATATGGCCATTCTTATCCGTCACTGCCACACCGAAACGCTTTGGATCAGAGACCTTGAACGTGTAGAGAATATTTTCCGTAGCCTTGTCCAGAATAGACAAGTCCGCCTCGAACAGCGTATCGCCAAGAATAATCAAGAGAGGTTCATCGTCGTTCACATACGGGAGAGCAAGGCTAATAGCTTCACCCAGCCCCTGCGGATTAGACTGAACCACCGTGCGCACAGCGCCCCATTCCGATCTCTGCTTTAAAAAATCATCAACAACGGAAGCCTTATACCCCGTTATGAAAATCGTCTCGGAAGGCTTCAAAAAAAGAGCACCATCAACAATCCAATCTATGATTGTCTTACCAGCAACAGGAAGCAAGCACTTAGGCAAATTTTCCGTGTATGGACGTAGGCGAATGCCATTTCCAGCAACAGGAAGAACAATTTTCATTCAAAACCCTTTTTATTACAGTGTGTATCAAACACCCTTACTTAAGGCAAAATATAAAAAAAATGTATCTAAAAAAAAGCATAAGCATTTATTAAGGTCTTTTTTCATTCTATGTAATCACTGCTCCCGCAACAAATTCTATAAAAAAACACCATCTCGTTAAAGATGGTGTTTAGTGGATGATGCAGGGGTCGAACCTGCGACCCGCTGATTAAGAGTCAGCTGCTCTACCAACTGAGCTAATCATCCAAAATTCTTAGGTCGCTTTTCAGCTATGTCTTTGCAAAAATCAAAAGTCGCAGTTTCAAAGTTCGTTAGATTCCACTTTCGCTTTCAAAAACGCTTAGCTTTGTCTGACGCTTTTGTATTTGCAATACCTCACCTTGCGGTTTGGTATTTAGTGGATGATGCAGGGGTCGAACCTGCGACCCGCTGATTAAGAGTCAGCTGCTCTACCAACTGAGCTAATCATCCAAAATTCTTAGGTCGCTTTTCAGCTATGTCTTTGCAAAAATCAAAAGTCGCAGTTTCAAAGTTCGTTAGATTCCACTTTCGCTTTCAAAAACGCTTAGCTTTGTCTGACGCTTTTGTATTTGCTGCACCTCGCCTTGCGGTTTAGTGCTTAGTGGATGATGCAGGGGTCGAACCTGCGACCCGCTGATTAAGAGTCAGCTGCTCTACCAACTGAGCTAATCATCCATAGTCGCTTAGGACGCGCTCAATGTTAGAAATATTGAAAGCGATTGGCAAGGGGAATATGGAGAAAAATTTTATTTTTTTTGCTATATTCTACGTTGTAAACAATTTTTCGCATCTATCACCATGACAAAACTGCTCCCCGCACTTCTATTTTCGCTGTTATTTCTAGCCTGTGGCGATGAAAAATCCCCAAATTCTCCCGATGACGATGAAAAAGTCTCAAGTTCTTCCCAAAAAGATTCCAAGTCGAAAAAAAGCTCTTCTTCAAGAAAAGACAGTTCTTCTTCGAAGAAAAACTCTTCGTCAAGCTACAGCTCCTCCTCTACAAAAAGTTCTTCTAGTTCAAAAACATACTCCACAGAATTTAAAATCGACCCTAAAACGGTCTCCAAAGGAAAATTCACCGACAAGCGCGACGGACAAGTCTATAAAACCGTTACCATAGGCGACCAAACATGGATGGCTGAGAACCTGAACTACAAGACGAGCTCCGACAGCGAATGCGAAGCCGACTCCACAGATAAAAAGTGCGAGAAAAAAGGATTACTCTACAAATGGCAAGCCATAATCGATGCCGCTTCAGGTTATTGCGAACCCTATAGAATATGCGCTGAACCCATTCAAGGTATTTGCCCCGACGGATGGAGAATTCCTACAAGAGATGAATGGGACACACTTATAACTCGCATCGGCATTCGAGATAAAGACGGAATAAAAATTGAAGCAGGTTATCGCCTTCGCTCAAAGGACTTCTACGGTTCTGACGTTTACGGATTTTCTGCACTTACCGTGGAATTTTGGACATCAACAAACTTCAGAGACCAAAGAGACGACAGACGCGTTGTAACCGCTAAATTAGGTGAGGACGCATACTTGTCTGGATCTGCCCAAGACTATCCAAAAGCATATCTTCGTTGCATTCAAGATACAACCCCCAAACCAGATTTAAACAACCCAGCTACAATCAGGTCTTACGACAAAAACTGCAAAGATTCGGTTTGGACCCCTAAGATTCCGCCTTGCAATATCAATGGCAAAGACAATTGCGAATACGGCGAATTTGAGGGCAAAAAAACAATAAAAATCGGAAATCAAAAATGGATGAACTACGATAAAACCGTATATCCACTTTACGACTCACGAACATGCCCCTTGGGATGGCGAGTTCCAGACCCAAAAGATTGGGACGAACTCATTCAAAATGTCGGAGGAAAATGTTTTGCCACCAAAATGTTGGCTTCGCAAAAAGGCTGGGAAAGCGGGAATGGATTTAACGCTTACGGATTTGACATTAAGCCGACGGGCTACTACTCCACATGGCTTGATTACGAGAAAAAAAGAGTTTCTCAAGGGCGAGAATTTTATGAAAAAGAAACAGCAACCACATTTGTCGTCAGAGACAGCTTAAATACAACATATAAGTACATGGCATATTTTTCCACAGGACGTTCGTTCTTTTTGCAATACAATGATGATTATAGTGCCAATCTTTATTGCGTCACAAGTACCCCTGCGCCGGATATCTCAAGTTCTTTCTTTAATCCAAATTTCAATTACGGAGAATTCACTGATTCTCGCGACGGGAAAACATACAAGACGACAATAATCGGTCCGCAAAAATGGATGGCTCAGAACCTGAATTACGAAAGCGATTCTAGCGTCTGCTATCAAGACTACTTTTATTCAAGTTATTGCAAATCACTAGGACGGCTATATTCGTTCGAGGATGCTCAAAACGCATGCCCCGCAGGGTATCATTTACCATCAAAGGACGAATTCGACACACTGATGTCCTTCGGAGCCATTTACCACAAAACAAACAACTTGTTCTCGGCCTACAACTTTGGTGATGATACTTACGGATTTTCATTAGTTATGGCGGGTAGTGGAGAAGGTTCTACGTTTTTTAGTGGTTTTTACGACAAAAAACAAGCAAAAAAATTGTCTTATAACGGAGCGGCATTCCTTTGGAGCAGCACGCCAAAATCTGATTCTACTGCATACGGATTATATGCATACAAAAGCGATGTGTCAGACACTTTACATGTAGGTTATTCAAAAACATCTGGATTATGGAGAACCTACGCGTCTGTCCGTTGCCTAAACGACACTCTCTTTAACGAAGAATCCAAATAATGAGTTTCAATTCCAACCGTCTAGACGCATTTCTTTCGCACCTCGGAGTCGAGCGAAACCTTTCGCCCGTGACTATCCAGAGCTACCAAGAAGACTTGCGACACTTTATTGCCTGGCTAGACGAAAATGGGATTGACCTCAAGGATTTAAAGCCCGAAAAGCTAGACGAATTTTTGACATTCACTGCGGGGCAGGAGGAATACTCCCCCACATCTGTCGCTAGGCATTTTTCGAGCCTGCGCGGGTTCCTCAAGTACATGCAGAACCAAGGCGAGTACGATTACAGCACTGAATCGATGCTTGCAACACCCAAACTCGGGCACTACCTGCCGCAATACCTGACCCGTGAAGAAATCGACAGCGTATTTGAGAGCGCTGCAAACGGCAAGAATCCGCTCCGCGATACCGCATTGTTCGAACTGATGTACAGCGGCGGGCTCAGAATTTCAGAAACGCTCGGCATAAAGCTTTCGCAAATCGATCTCGAAAACGAATGGCTGATGCCCATCGGCAAGGGCAACAAGCAACGTCTTGTACCGCTCGGCAGCAAGGCGAAAGAAAATCTCCGCGCATGGATTGAAGAGGGCCGCCCCCTCACCCACCCGACTACAGACAACATCATTCTCAACGCGCACGGTAAGCCGATGACCCGCATGGGGGCATGGAAAATCGTTCAACTGCATACAATGCATTTGAGCAAGCAAGTCTCGCCGCATACGTTCCGCCACAGCTTTGCCACGCACTGCCTAGAAGCGGGTATGGACTTGCGCGTATTGCAGGAACTGCTCGGACACGCCGACATCGGGACCACGCAAATTTACACGCACATCGACAAAGAATTTATCAAAGTAGAACACCGCAGCTTCCACCCGAGAGAACAAGCGCATTGACATGCGCTGTTTTTCTATTTAAATTTTCCGCAAAATTTTATTTCTTTATCCTGATTATCGGGGAAAATCATGAAAAAAGTAATTCCAGCCCTTTTATTTGCGGCCACTACAGCTGCTACAATCTTTGTAGCCTGTAGCAACGAGTCTAGCGACGAGAACCTCCCAAGAGAAATCATTACGGAAGTCGAGTCGATCTACGAACTTGGAAAATGTGGCGACGAAAACGAAGGCGACACCGTATACGCCAAAAAAGAAGACGCCGAATACTACTGCCACAACGAAAACTGGATCCCCGTTTCCAATGAAGAATCTGAAAAATCATCTAGCAGCAGCAAGGTAAGTTCCTCGTCCATGACCAAGGACGAACTCAAGAAGTTCACCGAACTGTGTAAGGCTTCTGGAGGTACCACCAAAGACGGTGTTTGCGTCTGTAAAAAAGAGCTCTGCGATGTCGGTGCAGTCTGTAATACCGTTACAGGTATTTGCGGCAACCAAAGCAAGCCCACTGATATACCACCGGATTCAAAATCCAGCGACTCTAAATCCAGCGATGACCCTACAGAACTCACCTTCGCTGACCTGTGCGTAGCTTCCGGCGGCAAAGCAAAAGACGGTATCTGCATCTGCGATAGCGAACGCTGCGACAAAGGTGCTGTCTGCAACACCATCACGGGAGTCTGCGGGAACCAGAGCAAGCCCTCCGATGTTCCACCGGAATCCGACCCCATCGACCCTTCTACCGACCTTACCTTCAACGATTTGTGCAAGGCGTCTGGCGGTAATGCCAAAGATGGCATCTGCGTCTGTAAGAAAACATCCTGTGACGAAGGCGTACTCTGCAACACCATCACGGGTGCCTGCGGAAACCAGAGTGAACCTGTCGAAAACTCTTCGGATTCCAAGTCCAGTTCTTCTACAGAACCCACCTTCGCCGACTTGTGCGAGGCATCCGGCGGTACAGAAAACGACGGAGTCTGCGTCTGTAAGAGTTCCCCCTGTGACGAAGGCGTGCTTTGCAATACCAAGAGCAAGGAATGCGCCAACAAGGACGTCTTTGAAAAAGAATGCAACGACAGCTACGAAACCAAGTGCAGCAACAGCGATGCCGACATCGGATTCGTAAAGGAATGCATAAGAGGAGTCGTTGTGAACCGCTCTTGCGGTACAGTCTCATGTAACGAAGAAGGAACGGCATGCGGTAAATGCCTCAATAGTGCCCCCCAGACTTGTACCGAAGACAAAAATTTCCACGCAACCGTCACCCGCTGCGAAAACGGAAAGAAGGTAACAGAAAGTTGCGGAGCATTCTCCTGCGACCCGCGCGACAACGGTTGCGGCGAATGCACGAACTACGAACACACCTGCACCAACGATGAAGCCGGAAAGGGAACCGTCTACGAGTGCGTCGCCGGCGAAGCCAAGAAGGCCATTTCCATATGCGGCAACAAGTCATGCCGTACCGACAAGGCTATCTGTGGCGAATGCCTTAACGGCGAACTGAGGTGCGACAACGACATCAACAACAACGCCATCATGTACAGGTGCGTCGACGGGCAATGGGAAAGACTCCATAACAAGTTCGACCCGCTCGACAAGGACAATTACAAATGTCCCGTCGCTTGTAGAGAGGGCACCGATCCACAGATAATGGATTACGAATGCGACATAAACCAATGTTCTGATTGTGATCCATGCTGGGGTGAACCAATGGTGGGATCTCCCTCCAATCCAAACCCCTGCTACGACGAGAAACGTTGCAAACAAATTCTCAAGGATGAAGATCCTGACTACCCGCCGTTCAGGGATTTCGAAACGAAAAATAAATGGAAGGCCCTGATTCCCGAAGAAAAAATGGCCGTGAAGACCGTTACAGGATACAACTGGAAAGACTATACCCACACTGACGTTAATGACCGAGTGGGGCCTTTCGAGTTTGACCTTACAAACGAGACGCGCCGCGTATCGTGCAACGCCTTGGGAACCTACTTCGGCAAATGCCACAACACCCTGCAGACCTGCATCAACACAAGTTATCACAAAGGCGGATTCATGGTGGTCTGCGCTAACGGTGAACTTATCGACGAAGAGAAGAAAGGAGACGGAATCGCTTGCAATTGCGAAATAACAACTAACAACGCCGAGGGATGTTGTTACACCAGAAGTGCCTGCTTCAAGCAAACCAACTGGTCTAGGGACCGTTGCGCTAAGCCCAAGAGTACCGCTGCCGACGAATAATTTCATCGACTTTTCAAGAGAAAGGAACCGCAAGGTTCCTTTTTTTTTATAACCACGCCATCAACCTATTTTAAGTACAAATTTCATACAAGGAACCTTGTTTCAAAGCACCAGTAATTTATATTTTATAAAGAAAACTTTATATAAACATTATTGCAGCGGTCATCAAAATAGGGCTCTATGAGAAATAAAATTTTCATTCTACTAACAGCATTTTTGTTAGCCATGACATCCTGCGGAGATGACAAGTCATCCGTTTCCGCACCTGATGATGAAACATCTCAAGAAGAGGATTCTAGTTCATCTAGCAAAAAAAGTTCCAGTTCGAGCAAGAAGGGCTCCAGTTCCAGTACTAGTTCCAGCTCTTCCCATAGGGCTCCGCTTTCGTCAAGTTCCCTTTTCGATGTCTCTAAAATCGAGACGGGCTCGTTTACCGACAAGCGCGACGGTCACAAGTATAAAACCGTTACCATTGATGGGCAAACATGGATGGCACAGAACCTGAACTACGCGAAAGCATCTAGCATCGGTTGCCATAAAGGAGACAACAAGGACTGCACCAAATATGGAAGAATCTACACTTGGGGTGATATTCTCGATTCCACTAAATCACATTGTGGACTCCATGATAAGTGTAGTCCGCCTCTACAGGGAATTTGCCCGGATGGATGGAGAATTCCGGCTGCATGGGAATGGGTTGAGTTGCTAGACAAACTGTATGGGTCGTCGCCCGATTTCCACAAATGGTCTGGTCTCTCTCCGTATCTATTTTCCAAGGATAATGATTATTACGAGGGAATTGATGCGTATGGTTTATCAATCGCCGTCCCGGGAAAAGATGATCAAGCAGCCCTTGATTTCTTTACAATTACGCAATGGTCGTCCGGTTCACCAGACTTCATTAGATTCTCCTATTCGGGAGCCGGAGTCCATGGTCCCGCAAATGTTACGGACTCAGCCTCGTTGCGGTGCATCAAAGGAGATTTGATTCCCGATGTAACTAGGCCGACGACTACATTGGGTGTGCGTGGCGATGACCGCAAGGTGTGTAACGGAGTTGAACCAGAATCTTTTATTAGCACAAAGGCTTGCAATAAAAACGGAGAAAACAAGTGTAGAAAAGAAGCAGACGGCAGCACCTATATTTCAAAATGGATACGCAGTTCTAGCGATTACTATTTTGAATATGGCCCATTTAATCTATTCATTGAAGAAAAAGGCAAAAAGACGTGCCCCTTTGAATGGCATATTCCTGGCAGAAGCGAATGGGAAGATCTTCTATATACTGCCGGTGGCTCCTGCTATGCAGGGTACACGCTCAAGGCGCAAGAAGGATGGGGCGACGATTACGCCCTTGATGCACTTGGTGTCGGTATTAAGCCCATGGACAGTGATGGGGTCACATTTCCTATAGGAGGGAGCAAGAAGGGCGAAATAACGGGAACCGTAATATTTAAGAAAGGCTCGAATATCGCGACTTTAAGTGACGATACCGCGAACGTGTCCGGGGTGCTTTGCATGAAGGGTCGCCTTATTGATGATACATTGAGTTTAATGAACCCCAATCTTGAATATGGGGAATTTACCGATAAACGCGATAACAGGACTTACAAGACCATAGACATCGGGCACACCAAGTGGATGGCGGAAAACCTGAATTTTGAGACTGACAGCAGCATCTGTAATGGAGGAACCCGCGATATTAATTCGTTCTCATGTAACCGATACGGAAGGTATTATCTGTACGAAGATGCGTTGACGGCCTGCCCTGCAGGGTGGCGCCTGCCCACAAAGGAAGAATTCGACACATTGGTGTATATAGCCCCTAGTAAAAAAGCCCGTTATTTGGTATCCGAGGAGAATGATACCTACAAGGGGTACAACACTTTGGGATTCTCGCTTATAATGAAAGGGTATATATGGAATGGCAGGGATGATTTTAGAGATACGGCTACCTATCTGTGGTCAAGTACAGTGTACAAAGATTCTGCGGTATACACCTTGGTCGCCTATAGAGTTGCCTATACAGATTCTGCGTACGTTTCTAAAGCATACGCCAAGGAAAACTCTAAGTTTAACGTCCGCTGCGTGAGCGAAGAGAAGGTGGCGTACGGGTATAAGGGGACATACGGCACGCTTGTCGATGAACGCGACGGCCATGAATACAGGACTGTAGAAATCAACGGCACGACATGGATGGCCGAAAACCTCAAATACGAATCTAAAAACAGCACCTGCAGAAAAGATTCCTGCGACATCTACGGATTACACTACACTTACCCGTTTGATTCAACAGGTTCGAACCCCCTCTGCCCCGATGGTTGGCATGTTTCGACGACCGCAGATTGGGATAGCCTGCTCGCCTTTGCCCAAGCAAACGATTCAGCAACATATGCCTACGATTTGAGATACACATTCAGATGGCCTTCATACAGCCAGGGTGGTGATACGTATGGCATGAGCATTATCCCGAATACCTGCTACCGGTATAATGACGGCTACGACTTGGCCAATGTCAGTGACGAGGCCGTGGCGTGCATTGGTGCGGAAGACGTTGTAAACGAGAGGGGCTACTATTACATCATGTCGTCTACCCAAACCAATCGCGTGAACAAGAGAGTTTATAAAAGATCGATAAACATGAGTAACAACCTCTACCGCTTCGGAATCCGCTGTGTCAAGGACAAATAACAGCAAAAGTTTCTATCTTTACGCCGTTCAAATTTAAACAAGGATTAACAATGAGCAAGAATTACAAGATTGCAGTGCTCCCGGGCGATGGTATCGGTCCGGAAGTGATGAAAGAAGCTGTCCGCGTGCTGGATGTCGTTTCCAAGAAGTTCGGTTTCGACGTGAACGCCGAATGGGCAAA
The DNA here is from genome assembly GCF_900215325.1 of Fibrobacter sp. UWB16. Taxonomy (NCBI): domain Bacteria; kingdom Pseudomonadati; phylum Fibrobacterota; class Fibrobacteria; order Fibrobacterales; family Fibrobacteraceae; genus Fibrobacter; species Fibrobacter sp. UWB16. Next base: position 92,428 of record NZ_OCMS01000001.1, read on the forward strand.
CGTCGGTGGTGCAGCATACGACGAAAGCGGTTCTCCGCTTCCGGAAAGCACCCTCAAGCTCGGTGAAGCTTCTGACTGTATTCTTTTCGGTTCTGTCGGTGGCCCGAAGTGGGAACACCTTCCGCCGAACCTCCAGCCGGAACGCGGCGCTCTCCTCCCGCTCCGCAAGCACTTCAAGCTTTTCTGCAACCTCCGCCCGGCCCGCGTCTATAAGGAACTCGCAGGCGCATGCCCGCTCCGTGCTGACATCGTTGGCGATGGTTTCAACATCCTCACTGTCCGCGAACTGACGGGTGATGTTTACTTTGGCCAGCCGAAGGGCCGCGAAGGCGTTCCGGGTTCCAAGGAAGAAATCGGCTTTGACACCATGAAGTACAGCCGCTACGAAGTCGAACGCATCGCTCGCTTCGCTTTCGACGCCGCTATGCTCCGCAACAAGAAGGTTGCCAGCATCGACAAGGCCAACGTGCTCACCACGAGCGTTCTCTGGCGCGAAGTCGTGAACGAAGTCATCAAGGACTATCCGGAACTCACTCTCGAACACCTCTACGTGGACAACGCTGCCATGCAGCTCCTCAAGCGCCCGCGTGAATTCGACGTGCTCCTCTGCCCGAACCTCTTCGGCGACATCCTCACCGACGAATGCGCAATGCTCACCGGTTCCATGGGTCTCCTCCCGTCCGCTTCTATCGCCGAAGGAAGCTTCGGTCTCTACGAACCGGCCGGTGGTTCTGCTCCGGACATCGCAGGCAAGGGTATTGCTAACCCGCTCGCACAGATTCTCTCCGTGGCCCTCATGCTCCGCTACACCTTCAAGGAAGAAGAAGCTGCAAAGGCTATCGAAGCTGCTTGCGAAAAGGTCATCGCTCAGGGTTACCGCACTGGCGATATCTACCAGGAAGGCTGCACCAAGGTCGGCACGACTGGTATGGGCGACGCTATCATTAAGGCCCTCGCCTAATCGCATTGTCATTCCTGCGAAGGCTGTCATTCCCGGTTCCGACCGGGAATCTCCTTTTACAAAAAAAGCGACCGGATTTCTCCGGCCGCTTTTTTTTGTAAGAAGGATAACTTAACCTTCGCGAATCAGACGGTTTTTATTACTTAGCGCAACCCGTGCCAAGCGTACCTTCCAAAACGGATTCGCACTGAGTCTTCATCGCAATAGCTTCGTCGCTACCTGCCGGGAATTCAAGGCATTCGCCCAAGACACCCGGAATGTCGCAAGAAACCATGTCGCCAGACTGCGTTTCACCAGAGCCCTTGTTTTCAGGATCCTTGTTTTCAGGATCTTCTGTTGCGGTAGATTGAGCCGGCATGAATTCCTTGCAAGCCTTCTGTTCGATTTCAAAAAGCGTTGCCTTATCAAAAGATGTACTAGAAGATGCAATGTTCAAGTATGCATCAGCAGTGCAATAGTGGATGCCGCTGAAATCGGCAAAGTTCTTGGAAACGCATTCAAGATGGGACATCGGGTAAATCGAGTAGTTCATATTGACATAACGTCCATCTTCTGGATCAAGGAACACAAGCTTCTTCTTGGGAACCGTATCGCCCTTCAAGTCTTCATCCTTATAGAAGTAGCTCCATTCAGCATCATCCATGGTAAAGTCGCATTTTGTTTCAGGCACAAACGTATACTTGTCAAACTCACCACCTTCAATACCGGCCCTGCACGCATTCTGCACGTTATGAAAGACATTTTCGCGAGTTCTATTTGCAAAGTAACCTTTTTCCGTCGTGCTAGAAACATAGATAACCGTGTTTCCATCTTCGTCACAAGAACGTTCACCCACAAAAATGCCGTCAGAAGACTTATTTGAAGAAGTCGGATCAATGCGGCACATCATGCTCGTCATGCTGCCCGTATAGCGGATGGAATCGCGAATGACAAGGTCTTCGCCCTTGATTTCATACGTTGTTGTAATCTTAGCATTGTTCTTTCCATCACTCCCCTTGTACGAAATCGTCCAGACATCGTCCGTAGCCGCAAAGCCACAGGGATCTGCTTCTTTCACAGAAGAACTGGACGGTTCTTCAGCAACACTCGAAGAACTTGCAACCACAGAACTAGAACTCGGAGAAGACTCAACAGAACTAGAAGACACCTTCGTATCAGGCGTATCAGAAGCTGACACTGGAGATGAGGAATCATCACCGCAAGCCATAAAATTCATAGCCATAGAAAGAGAAAGGCCAAGGCCTATCTTTTTGTAATTCATATATAACACTCCTTTTTTATTTTAATCGTAAGGCCAAATATACAAAGTTTATACATAAAAAACAAACTTTTTCTAATAAAAAAAGCAATCAGATTACTCTAGTCGCTTTTTACATTTTCACACAATCGCAAATGAATTACTTAAAAACAAACAACAACTTAATCACTTAAAGACATGCAATGATCGAAAAGGGAATCAACAGCAACTTCCATTTTTTCTGCAAGAGGTTTTACAATCTTATCCTTATATTCCCCATATTTTTCATAAAACTCAATTGTAGTACTATGTGACCCATCGGCGCATGCAAACTGTAGAGGTCGAGGATTGTCACAAGGAGCAGAACCAAATGCCTTACTCCGTCTTATCTCATGTAAATTATCCAAGCTATCAAGGGCATTTTTTAAACATACTTTCGTTAAATCAGAAAGGGGGACTGTATCATTTTCAACCTTATTCTTCTTTCTATCGAGATAGAGCCTTGCGTCAACCGAAGCCATATCAATAGCACTTTCTTCCGAGAACTCGCATTCACAGAAAACCGTCTCCACATAAATTGGTTCACATGTTCCATCGTAAGGATGAGAATCCGTCATTGGAACATTAGCCAAATTATACCAGTCAATACTTATAATATTAAAGTCTGTATTTTCTGCATTATAGTTGAATATAAATCGAACGCCCTTTAAATGTGCGAGGACATCTTCCATTGGCACAAGTCCAATTTCAGACCAATTTTGATTATCAGTGTAAAATCCAAATCCACCCCACATATTGCACAATTTTTTACTTTTAGACAGAGAATTTTCAGAATCCCACGAATATGTACGGAACCCATAAGTAGATATTTTATTTAAACTAGCAATAGAATCACTAGGTATAAATTCTACCGTAATATCCCCCGAATATTCCATACAAATTCCTTGCAAAGCGCTAGCATCGACTTCTTTAATGTTTCCCAAAGAATCCTTCCCCGCAAAATAGAATTCCACAGAAGCACGCCTGTCAAATACATTTTCGGCATCGGAATCAGCTTTATTTTCATTCAATTCATATACAACCTTACCACACAAGCTACCACCGCACTTGTCAATCACATCGGCAAGTGCCATGGAATCATATTCGGCCGTAGCCACACCAGGCCATTCAAATCGTACATTGCCACCATCGCTCTGTTCTACATGCCAAGTCCAAATACCCGAAGTATTCGTCCCATTATCGAAACCTGTGTGCACGCGGTATTCCGATGTACGGTTCCACATTTCAGGCGACCATATACACCCTTTTTCCACGGCTTCCAAGGAATCCTTCACGCCAGCCACACTGCACAGCACAGGCGATCGCAGGTTATTCAGATTATTTCCCATATTCGGAACACTCGTCGATCCCGAAACTGGAGATGAATTGTCGGAGCAAGCCACAAAAAGAAGCGCACCCAAAGCTATCAAGCTGTAAATTCTCTTGTTCATATTATTTGTCCTCATCTTTATTCAATTTCCAGGTTAGCGGGAATAGTTGCATATTCAAATGATAAATTTGATCAGCCTTTTCTATTTCCGAAGGCATTGCGGCAATTTTTCTTCGAAACGAATCGATTTCTTGCACAATGCGTTCATAGCATTCGCGATTGACCGTAAAAGTCACACTAGACACGCTGCGTTCTTGTGGTTCAAATCGTTCAATTGATTCATCGGCAAGCTGCAACATTTTGTGCTGCATAGCGTGCACGGCATAGGCCATACCTTCCTTTGACGCGGCTACATTCTTTTCGGTCTGGCGATACGAACCATCCGCACCTTTCTTCAGAAATCCCGCCTTCGTCAAGAATTCGAGCGATTTGCTGACTTCTGCGGCTGTGATTTCGTTGCAGCAAGTTTTAGCAATCTGCCCTGGAGTGGCGCCAGGCATCATCGGAGCAAGTTCGCGAACAACCTGATTTTTCCAACCATCGAAATACTCGACAGCTTCTTTATCGACGACGCGTACTTTGTACTCAAGCGCAATCCGACGCATTTCTTTCCAATACGGCATTTTGGATTCGTCATCCTTGGCATTGCAAAAATTGACAAGCGCCTTGAAAATGACACAACCTTAATAATTTAAAGCGATAAAAAAGGAGATTCCCGATCAAGTCGGGAATGACATACTAAAGAGGAGGAGCCCGCTCGATGGCGAGCATAACAGTTCAATAAAAAACACCCTGCCGCGAGGCAAGGTGCATTCTGAATAAGTTTCAGCGAACGAATTAAGCGTTCTTCGTGAAGTCCACGTATGCCTTGAGCACGTCGAGGAAGACTTCGTCCGGAGTGTTGTCGCCAACGATGTGGCTGATGATCTTCGGATCGTACTTTTCGAGAACCTTAGCGGTGGATTCCTTGTAAACCTTGAGACGGTTCTTGATGACGTTTTCGTCAGCGTCGTCCTTACGGCCTTCGATCTTAGCGCGGTTGAGGAGGCGGGCAACGATAGTAGCTTCGTCCTTGATGTCGAGAACGAAGATGTGCTTCACGTCAACGATCGGCTTGATGAGATCGACCTGAGCAACCGTGCGAGGAATACCGTCGAGGAGGAGGGTGTCCTTTTCCGGGTTGAGCTTGTTCGTGTTCACGAGGCCTTCAACAAAGCGGCCGAAGATTTCAACGGTTGCTTCATCCGGAACGAGGAGACCCTTGCTGGAGTAAGAAGCAAGGAGCTTGCCGGATTCGCTAGACGGAGCGATGCCACGGAAGATGTCGCCCGTGGAGAGGTGCTTGAGAGCGGTCGTAGCGGCGAGCTTTGCGCCCACAGTGCCCTTGCCAGAACCCGGTGCACCGAAGATAAGAACTGCAGAAATCTGAGACATTTATAACCTCATAGGTTGATTGTTAATTTTCGCGACAAATATAGAAAAAAAGATGACCCCGACACCCTGGAACTCGTCCGGGGCAGGCTCAGCCGAGGTAACAAAGCACTACGACTTGATCTTTTCGCACTTGAACGAGAGCTTGCCATTTTCAACGCCCACGTAAATCGTGGAGAAGTCCGTCATCGTCCCGAGCAAAAGCCCTTCGGCGATTTCGTCTTCCACCAGATTCTGAATGGAGCGGCGGATCGGGCGTGCACCCAGCGAAGCATCGTAATTGTGGTTTACGACAAATTCCTTTGCTTCCTGGCTCATTTCCAAGAGGATACCGCGATCGGAAAGATTCTTCTGCAAGAATCCCATCTGGATATCCACGACAGAAACGAGGTCCTTCTTCGAGAGAGCTCGGAACACAATCTGTTCGTCCACACGGTTCAGGAATTCCGGAGAGAACACGCGCTTGACTTCTTCACGAATAGCGGTTTCCATGCGTTCGTAATCGTCGGTCTCGCCCATCTTGGTAAAGCCCATGCCACTGCTATGGCGAACTTCACGGGCACCAGCGTTACTCGTCATGATGATAATCGTATTCTTGAAGTTGATCTTGCGGCCATAGCTATCCGTCAAAATGCCATCGTCCAAAATCTGGAGGAGCAAGTTGTAAATGTCCGGATGCGCCTTTTCAATTTCATCGAGCAACACCACAGAATACGGATGCTTGCGAACCTTTTCGCTCAGCTGACCACCGCCATCTTCAAAGCCCACATATCCCGGAGGAGCGCCAATCAAGCGGCTCACGCTATGCTTTTCCATGTATTCGCTCATGTCGATACGCACAAGCGAATCTTCGCTACCGAAAAGTTCCTTGCAAAGCACCTTCGCGAGTTCCGTCTTACCCACACCCGTCGGGCCCAAGAAGAGGAAGCTGCCCATCGGGCGCTTGTTGTTGCGGATGCCTGCACGGCTACGGCGAATGGATTTCACAATTGCATCCACAGCCTGGTCCTGCCCAATCACGCGCTGCTTGATTTCATCGCCAAGGTGGATGAGCTTTTGAGCTTCTTCGCCACCGAGCCTGCGAACCGGAATTCCCGTCATCTTGCTGATGACGTCACGGATAACGTTGTCATCGACAATCGGCGTTTCGGATTCTTCGCTCTGCAACTGCTTTTTGCGTTCGGCAATGCTGTTCTGCAATTCTTCTTCGCGAGCGCGAAGCTGGGCTGCCGAAGTGTAATCCTGGTTGGCGACAGCCTCTTCCTTTTTCTGGAGGCATTCGCCAAGTTCGTCTTCCATGTTCTGCAAATCCTGCGGAATCTTGATGGAATTCAAGCGCACGCGTGCGCCCGCTTCATCGAGCACGTCAATGGCCTTGTCCGGCAAGAAGCGTTCGCTGATGTAGCGTTCACCAAGTTCAACGGCAGCACGCACAGCATCCGGCGTATAACGCACATTGTGATGTTGTTCATACTTCGGGCGGAGGCCATCGAGAATTTGGATAGAATCTTCGACCGTAGGCGGATTCACGACAATCGTCTGGAAGCGGCGTTCAAGAGCCGGATCCTTCTCGATGTACTTGCGGTATTCGTCAAAAGTCGTTGCGCCAATGCACTGGAGTTCACCACGTGCAAGAGCGGGCTTAAAGATGTTCGAAGCATCGAGGCTGCCTTCAGAGCCGCCTGCCCCCACAATCGTGTGGAGTTCATCGATAAAGAGAATCACGGAATTGCCAACGCGCTGGAGTTCCATGATGAGGCCCTTCACGCGTTCTTCAAACTGGCCACGATACTTTGTACCTGCCACCATGGCGGCAACGTCAAGCGTCACAACGCGCTTGTTCGCAAGCAAATCCGGAATCTTGCGCTGCACAATCTTGAGAGCAAGGCCTTCAATAATCGCAGTCTTGCCCACGCCCGGTTCACCAATGAGCGCCGGGTTGTTCTTTTTGCGACGGCAAAGGATCTGGATCAAACGTTCAATTTCTGCTTCACGACCGATAATCGGGTCAAGCTTGCCTGCGCGAGCCATCGCCGTGAGGTCACGACCGAAATGTTCAAGAATCGGCGTCTTGGAACGGGACTGCGGATTCGCCTGACGAGTTTGCGTATAACGTTCACGCGGTTCATCTTCGGGCTGACCATCATCCATCGGCTGTCCGTCAGCCTGGCGCTTGATTTGCATCAGCATTTCCTGATAGTTTTCAAACGTCACGTTGTACGTCGAGAGCGTTGCTGCCGCCGGAGAATCGGTCTGCTGCAAAATGGCAAGCATCAAGTGTTCGGGGCCAATGAACTGGACGCCCTCTTCCTTGGCAATCTTTGCTGCATTGTAAAGCACAGCCTTGCACTGCGCCGTAAAAGTCAAAAGGCCGCCGTGGGCATCGCCACCGACCGTCATGAGGCCACCGTTCGTACTCAGCGCACGCTGGATGGTTTCACTGAGTTCTGTCAGGTTGACCTTCAAAGCCTTGAGCGTTTCCGAGGCAACACCAGAATCCTCGCGAACAAGACCAAACAAAAGGTGTTCTACCGTTACGCAGTCGCTCCCTAAATTGCGGGCCGCAATACGTGCCGCCTGCAGCGCTGCTTTTGCCTTAGCTGAAAAAATACCGTTAATATCTGCCATAAATTTCCTTCCACCTACTCCGCATTCTGAATAACACCATTATGCATAATCACACGGCGTTTTGCAAACTGAGCCAGTTTTTCATCGTGCGTCACTATCAAGAACGCCTGATGGAATTTTTCATTAAGTTCGCCAAAGAGTTCGTTCAATTTCGCCGAATTCGCTTCGTCCAGGTTACCGCTCGGTTCATCTGCAAAAACGAGAGATGGGCTATTCATGAGCGCACGCGCAATTGCAATTCGCTGGCGTTCGCCGCCCGAAAGTTCTCGCGGCAAATGCTTGAGGCGTTCCTTGAGTCCAACCGTTTCCAAAAGCATTTCAGCACGTTCACGGCATTCCTTTTCGGGAGTCCCGAGAATGCGGCCCGGCACACAGACGTTTTCGAGTGCCGTAAATTCCGTCAACAAATGATGGAACTGGAAAACGAACCCAACATGCTTCCGATGGTACATATCGCGTTCTTCGCTACTGAATTTACTGAGCGGCTTGCCCTTGAACAAAATCTCACCCGAAGTCGGCGTATCAAGCATTCCGACCAAATTCAAGAACGTCGATTTGCCGGAGCCCGACGAACCCGTGAGCGCCACAAGTTCGCCCGCATCCATCGAAAAATTCACGCCCTTGAGGATTTCAAGTTTTTCACCCGTCTCGGAGAAAACTCTGCGAAGGTCGACTGTTTGCAATAAACTACTCATGTCTAATCGCCCCCACAGGATCCAAACGGCTTGCTTTCCATGCCGGCAAAAGCGTTGCAGACACGCAAAGCACAATACCAATCAAAAAAATCAAAATGACGTCAATCGCATGCACCGAAATTGGGAAATACGGAATCACGTACACATCGCCCGGCAACTTAATGAAGTGGTAAGCCTCTTGCAGTTTGCACAAGATAAGCCCAATCGAGCCACCCACAACGGTACCGCCCACGCCAATGAAACTACCCATCAGCATGAACACGCGCATCACGCCCGCCTTGCTAAAGCCCATGCTACGCAAGATGCCGATTTCCTTTGTCTTATCAATCACCACCATGATAAGCGAGCTAATGATGTTGAATGCAGCGACCAAGATAATCAAACAAATCACCGCCGCCACAATGAACTTTTCGTAGTTCATCCACTTGAGGAGCGTGATATTTTTGGACTTCCAATCCATCCCGTAGTACGGATAAGAGAGCCAAGTCGCCATGCTATCGACCGCCTCGCCCGCTTTCCAATGATCCTTGATGCGGAACTGGATGCCGGTCACGGTGTTCCCCATGCCGAGCAACTTCTGCAAATCCGAAATGCCGACATACGCAAGGTTTCCATCGTATTCGTAAGTACCCGTCTCAAAGATGCCGCTCACCACGCACATCATCATCTTCGGGCCACCAGCACTCATCGCCTCGTCTGGACTCTGGAATGTCTGCAACACGAGTTTGTCACCAACGACAACGCGCAAGCGCGCCGCAAGCCCAGTCCCGAGAATAATTCCCGGACGGAGTTTGCCACCCATGTCCTGCAAACTATCGACAGAGTATTCTCCCCACTTGATGTACTTGTGGATATCCGTCACGCCCTTAGCAGTCGCCGGGTCAATGCCGTAAATGACAATGCCATCGTTCACCTTCTTGGAGCTGATGCCCACCTTGTAAACGATAAACGGCGACGAAGCGACTACGTCAGGCACACGCTTTTGCACTTCCTGCGTGAGGCTATCGTACGGACCAATCGGATTGCCATTATACGCCATCAGTTCAAAGTGAGCGTCCTTCCCAATCATCTGGGCTGTGACCTCTTCTTCGAAACCGTTGACCGCCGCAAGCGCCACCACCAGCGCAAACACGCCAATGGAAACGCCGAGCATACTGAAAATACCAATAAGCGAAACAAAGAGGCTCTTGCGTTGAGCCCCCAAGTAACGCCAAGCAATGAGGAGTTCGAGTTTGTTCATCTTAGGCGAGAAATAAACGAGATGCTACACTTCCGGCTTCATGAGCGGGAAGAGCTGCACGTCGCGGATGGTCTGCTGGTTCGTGAGGAGCATGACCATACGGTCGATGCCAAAGCCCACGCCGCCCGTCGGCGGAAGACCGCTTTCCACAGCGTGCATGAAGTTTTCGTCCATCGGGTGGGTTTCACCTTCACCACCGCGTCCACGACGCACCTGGTCTTCCAAGAGTTCGCGCTGGCGGATCGGGTCGTTAAGTTCGGTATAAGCGTTACCGAGTTCCCAGCCGTTGGCATACGGTTCGAACTGTTCAATGAGGCCTGCAGTCGTGCGGTGCTTCTTGCAAAGCGGAGTGCTTTCGGTAGGCATGTCCTTGATGATCGTCGGCTGGATGAGCTTGCCTTCCACCGTGAGGTCGAAGAGTTCCAAGATGCCACGGCCACGAGTAAATTCACCATCGAGGTGACCACCGAGTTCTTCCATCTTGGCCTTGATTTCGTCGTCGCTCATGTCGTTGACCTTGATACCACCGAACTTTTCAATGGCTTCGATCATGCTGTAGCGCGGCCACGGAGCCTTGAAGTCGATTTCCTTGCCCTGGTAGTTGATCTTGGTCGTACCGTTAGCGGCAATGCAAGCGCGTTCGTAAATGTTTTCGAAGTGCACCATCATGTCGTTGTAGTCGGCGTAGGCTTCGTAGAATTCGAGGCCAGTGAATTCCGGGCTATGCGTACGGTCCATACCTTCGTTGCGGAAGTTCTTGCAGAACTCGAAAACCTTTTCCATACCGCCGATGATGCAGCGCTTGAGGTAAAGTTCCGGAGCTACGCGCAAGTAAAGCGTCATGTCGCAAGCATTGTGGTGCGTCGTAAACGGACGGGCGTTTGCACCACCATAAATCGGCTGCAAGGTCGGGGTTTCGACTTCGATGAATCCCTTTTCAATGAGGTATTCGCGGATTGCCTGCATAATCTTGGAACGCTTGATGAAGACTTCCTTCACATCGTCGTTCAAAGCCATGTCGATATAGCGCTGGCGGTAGCGGGTGTCCACGTCGGCAAATTCGTTGAACACAACCTTATTGCCATTTTCGTCAATCTTTTCCTTGGCGACCGGGAGCGGGCGCACAGCCTTCGAAAGCATCGTCACCTTTTCGGCACGCACAGAGTATTCACCGCTCTGCGTTTCGAACATCGTACCGTTCACACCGATGAAGTCACCGAGGTCAGTCATCTTCACGATTTCGTAGTTTTCTTCGCCCACTTCGTCACGGGCAACCACAACCTGCAAGCGGCCATAGCGGTCCTTGAGGTGCATAAAGCACATCTTGCCCTTGCGATTGAAACGCACAACGCGGCCGGCAAATGCAACCGGTTCCTTGGTCACCATCAAGGCATCCTTGTTTTCCTTCAAAACCTTGGAATCATGGGTCCTGTTAAACTTGTGCGGATAAGCATCCACACCCATTTCCTTGAACTTGTCGAGCTTAGCCAAGCGAGCCATCACCTGGTCATTCATGTCTTGCATTGCCATATTATTTACCTCGTGAATAAATCACGTCTTAAATTTGAACGGGGTAAAGATAGCTTTTTAGTAGACAGTAGGAAGTAGTAAGTAGGAAGTTCGCGGCCTTAAACAGAACATACAGCCCCATTTTGCCAGTTTTATGCTATTAAAATAGTATTTTTGTGTTTTTAGTAGCACATTTTTTACTTTGTCTAACAAATTTCAGACCGAAAACTAAGCGTACATACTACAAAATCTGGCATTTTTCACTTTTAGTAGCATATTCAATGCGAAAAAACACCAGACACGGCACAAATCCGTATAGTTTGTATAAAATTCATGCTACCAAAGAAGAGATTCGTCCATTTTAGTAGCACATTTTTGGATTTTACGCCATTTTAGGGAACCGCAAACTGCACCCAAACGCGCCGAATTCTTCGTCATTTTAGATAAGCATTCCATTGACCCGCGGATAAAAGACTCACCCACGATTTCCGCATTTAAAGCGAGAGTCTATCCGCACGCAAAGCCCTGAATTTTATAAAAGCATCTGTTTTTTACTGAATGACGAAAGGCTCTTCAGTCAAAAAGATCTATATTAATTTAACAAAAAAATATAGAAACGATATTTCTAAAATTGATTGTAGAACTAATTCAGAAAAAGTTAAAGGGTGATGAATAACAAGGCTTGAAGCAGAAAAGAGGAAAACATAATGATAGATGATTATATTTTACAGAAAGACCGGAACATAATAAATTCATATTTGAAAAAAAATGAATTTCCTCCCAAAGAGAAGTATATTGATTTCTCTTGGAATCCTACCTTATTCTTTGCAAAAATCATTCTAGCTTCGCAAAATCATACGGCGTTAACCGAAACGGCCATACATACAGAAATTGTTGAATATAACCAAGCAAAAGGAACGAATGTTTCGCTAGATTATTTGTTAAACCGATTCTGGTTAAGAAATGTTTTGGGGCAAATAAAAATCTCAGGAGCAGTATTACGATTGTTCTTGGATGATAAAATTGTAGAAATACCAAAAGAGATTAAAGACGATGAATTAGTAGAAAACTTCCTTTTTATGGAGTTCTTAGTAAAAAAATACAAATACGAAGATTCAAGAACCTGCGAGATTTCCTCGGAAGTATTTGACTCAATATACATAGGATTCAAGAATTTTTACCCCCAAATGTCCGAATTAGATACTCTTTTGCAGGAATATTCAATAACAAAAGAAGAGGATAAATATGTCTTTGTATTGTGGAGGCTAGAACTAAAAGTCGATAAAGGCTTTTTATCGTCGTACATTTTATACTCATTGTTCCAAATTAGAGATTCCTCACAGGATGCAAAATCACTAAAAGAATGGTTGATTGCCACAAAGTTTATTTTTTGTCCAGAAGCATTTGAATCCCTTTCTGAATGGCATAAAGAACGTTTTATAAAAACAGCCCTGGAATTGTTGAAAAATGAATATGATTTGGAAGATGGTCGTGAGAATGAAAAATTTTTATTGAACGAAGATTTGAGTTTTTGCTCTTTTTATTCAGCAAAAGACATTATATTGAGAAATGGATTGTCTGATTACACTATAGAATCTAAAGAACCTTTTGTTCAGTGGTTAAAATTCTTTTCAAATCGAGAGAGAGGGGTAGATCTCTTAGATTTTTCGATTCGTGAGGATTGTGTAAAGCTCCTGCAATCACTGCTGATTTACGCAATAAAGAATCCACGAGTCATTAATGTTTTAGACTTATTTGAAAATAAGTCATATTTACTATATCAAACAATCTTTTACCTAATTCGATTTAATCCTACTCATTTATTGGCATTTATTGATGATAAAAGATATGGATTATTTTTCTTTTGTTCATTTATCATATTATGTGAGGATTCGTTCAAAAAAAAGTTTGCTGATGAACATATTCCTTTTAAACTAGTTGATAAATACACGATTTTATTTTGTGAAAAGAATTTGATCTGCAAAGAGAATTATCATGATGCTTCTTTGCTTTTAGTGTTTTTGATTGAAGGAATGTACAACAGCAAATGGCCATTTTTATACAGAAATGTTTATGAAAAGGTTTGCTCATCACCCATATTTAAAAAACCAACAAAATCTTGTGTTGCGGCGGCTTTGGACTGCTTTGAAAAAAATGCCAAAGATATATGGACTCAGCGTATTTGGCAAATAAAAATAAGTGAATTTAAATATTTATTCTTTTTTTATATAAAGGCTGAATCGTTTGAGAAAAAACAATGTTTTGATTTGATAAAGACATTGTACGAAAATTCTGTTCTAAAAAACGAAAAGTTCAATTATTGGAGAGAATGGAATGAAATTGATTCGTTTGAATGGGGAGTTTTTTTTAATCAACTCTATGAACTAGATGAATTAAAAGTTTTTTGCTTAGATATTTTCAATTATCTCAATTTTGATGAGAGCGAAAGTGATTTTGATAAAAAGTATTCTGGTCCAAAAAAACTTCGTTTGCATCTAAAATTATTGTGCACGGTCTATTCTGAATGGCGTAAGTATGAAAGCAATGAGAAAGCGGAAAGGCTGGAAGAATGTATTGTTATAATTCTTCAAAATTGCTTTGTAAATAAAATTGAATCGAAAAAGATAGCCATTTTTGACCTACTATACGAATCAAACTTGGGTTTTGATTTTAGTACGGAACTGTTTCCGCAGGTGATTGACGTATTGAAGTCTTTTTCTGAGCCGAACAGAAAGAAGGTTCTGCTGGCAATGTCAAAAGGCGATGACTTAAGACTGATGACAAAGACGTATAATTTAATGGATGATGAAGAAGATCAACGCTTTTTAAAGGGGTTGATGGACTTTTCAACAGATGTCGAGAAATCAATCTCATTTTTTGACGATTACATTTCTTTTTTGCAAGATTTATATAATTCACATATTAACAATGAGTTCGCAGATAAGCTATTTGAAAAATTGGATAGTTCCATCAAAAATAGAGCAAAGGGACTGATAATCGCGCCCTTTGTATTGAATGCGCAAATTTTGAAATTATATAGTCTATTTTGGCATAACAATCAAATGGGTTTACTTGAATACAAGAGTCCTTATAAGGATCCAGATGGACGGTATAAAGATGGCTTGATTAGTTTGGAAAATGAGCGGTACTTTTTGCTGACTCGAATGTATATGAAAAATGGAAAGAATGAGGAAGCTCAGAAAAATGTAAAAAAGATTAGATGTCAAGATTCTGATTATTTTGCTTTGAAGTACAAGTCTTTTGCACTTTATATATCCGTTTTTTACTCGAAAAACAGCTGCAATTATGCAGAATTGTTAAAACAATGTGACTCGCTAATTAGAGTGACAAAAAATAAAATGGGAGAAAATAAAAAAATATCGTATGAAGGACTTCAATATTTGTACTACGCTAAAGCGAGTCTTTTAGAAAAGATTGGGGATTGTGATAAGCTCTATCAATTCTATAATTCTGTAGAAAATAATTATCATACCAAATTGGATTTCGCCAAACCGGTTGCGACTTGTCTGCTCAATAAAGGACGGAATATAGAAGCTTTTAAAGTTTGTAATGCTATTCGACCATCTGAAAAGGAAAAAACAGAATATGAAAAACTAAAGAAAAGCATTCCAGCAGAAGATGAAATTTCTCGCTTAGCTAGTTCTTATAGGGAAATCATATGTTTAAGCAAAGAAGATCGATTCAAAGTTTTGCCGGATGTTGTGTGTAAACATCGAGAAAACGTTGGCAGTTTTGTTATTCATTCAATATATTTTTGCTTGGAAAAAATTCTTCGGAAGATTAAAACACTAAAACTTTTGCCAGAAGATAATAAAACTGATTTAATTCAGATAACACTTGAAGCATATCTAAAGACTTTAAATTACGAAAACGATAAAGATCAACCGCATCGAGGTCTTTCGTCATCGAAGAAACAAGCCGGTGAGTTGGATTTTGTATTAGATTTTGATACATATTCCGTTGTTTTTGAAGCCGTAAGATGTGATTCGTTTAATCAAAATGTAAGAAAACATATTTTAAAAATATTCCATTATGATTCGTCAAAGAGAATTTTCGTTAACTTGTTGTATTATGAAGGAAACAATTCTGATTTCTTGAATCATTGGGAAATAATTACTCAAAAAACATCCAATAATTCAGATGTCGTGTATCCACACAATTTTAAATGTTTGTCTTGTAAAGATATCTCTAATGAATTTGGAAATGCTTCAATTAAAGTTTTGAAAAATACTCATGAAAACGAATTAGAATTTTATCATATATTTGTCAATTTAAGTTATGCGGATTAATTTTTTTAATGGGCATGAAATTAACCTTTTAAAAAGCCAATTTTCACAACAAATCGGAAGACTGAAGCGTAGAGTATAGAAGTCCGCCGGTATCCCGCAATCAGCCCTCTAAGCGTAAAAATCGTAGTTTCATGACGCATTCCCCCCCCCCACACACTCTCTCAGTATCAGGAGGGGCGCCCATGCGTAACAAGCTCATTTTGACACTTTGTGACAAAATGGGAATGTATATTTGGTGGCGTAGTAATCTTGCGTTTTTTTTGGCTTGTAACGCAAAGGAGTTGATGATGAAGGAAGTGAAAAGTGTCACATAAACTTGCTGATGGAACCTGGTCGCAAATTGCGACTGGTTCCTTTTTTAATACGGAGGTTGACGAGTAATAAAAAGTAATATATATTTATTATGTACAATATTTTAATGTCGAGAAGGGTCTCTCGGGCTGTTTCAGCAATGCCCCAAAAGCAACAAGAAAAACTTGCGTTGCTTGTTGATGACATACGAATGAATGGTCCCGTCAGAACAAATTGGCCAAATTACGGAATATTGGCAGGAACGTCTACTCATCATTGCCACCTTTCCCACAAATGGGTGGCGTGTTGGGTTGAAACGAAAAAAGGAATAACTGTGGAGGTTACTTATGCAGGCAGTCGTGGAAGCGCCCCCTATGCAGAACACTGATGAACCGGTGTCGTTCAAGGTTTCGGGCAAGAATATTCCGAAACCTGTCATTGCCTTTTTGGACGCGCTGTTCCCCGATTCCGTCCGTATCGAAGACGACGATGACGTTCTCGAGCCAGTGGAAGAAATGGATTGGTACAAGAAGGCGAAAAAAAATATAAATCCAGCCAAGACGCTGAAAATAATGCGCATAAACGCAGGACTTACGCAAGCGCAGTTGGCACAAAAAGTTGGTCTCGCAAAACAAAATTATAATTCGCTTGAACGAGGAGCCAGGCCCATTTCTATGCTCATGTCAAAGAAGTTAGCCGATGCGCTCGGGACATCTTATTTGATGTTTTTCCGCGAAAATAAAAGTCGGTCGCCTTAAATCCGCCGTATGTATTGACTTTGGCGATTTGAGGTAATATACTTTTTTGACGGGAACAACAGCAGCCACGAAGAGAAATTTCGCATTTACAAAGGAACCCCAAGATTCGCTTTAAGAAAACGAAATAGCAACAACAATATAATAGGGATAATAATTATTCCCACACAACAGCCTAAGCCAACAATTTCATCATCATCTAAGTCTTTCATTACCACTTCAACATATTCAACTTTCGAAGGACACTATCAATCTCTTTTTGGAAGGTCGGATCTTGGAATTTATCACTCATCTGCCCATAAGGACTTTTCGGATTTGGCTGCCGCAAAATTTTCCTGTCATTTTTTTAAACTATCCGAAAATTTTTCAGTTTTTTTACGAGATTCTTCTAGCCAATATTTATCAGAATTAGTCTTTGTCAAATAGAAAAAAGGTTCATATTCCAACAACTTTGAAGTAACAACTTGAGCCAATCCCACAGAATCATCAAAGTTCAAAAAAGTCATCACGTTTCCGTTCTTAATCGTAACAAAATTTATTTTTTCCCTTTTTTCGTCTTTATAATAAATTCTAACAACTGATGACTCAAAAGAATTTTCAATCGGTTCATCGTTTAAAGATTTTGGATCAAATACCAAAGCTTCAAACTCAACCGGTTCATTTGAACTTGTGGGCTGAATAGCGCATACAGTTCCTTTACATTCGATTTTTATTTCAGAATCGATGCAATCCTTATTAAGCAAAGCCAATTCCAATGGAAACAAAGCAACCAAAATAACAACAAAAAAAGAAAGTATTCTTTTCATAATCTAGGCTCACTAATAAACAGCATTTACTTCCCGAAAAGGCCCAAAGAAATGTTTTCCCAAAACAATGTAATAGCCCGTCCTATCATAGCCATTCAAAAAATCAACATATTTACTCTCTTCATACTTCACGACTCCGATTACGCTCTTGATGCCATGAAATTCGGCCATTAAACGAATGGTATCCTTATCAAGAACTTTCAATTCATTTTTCAAGAAATAACGGTCTTTTTCTGTAAAGCAATAATCAAAGCAGTCCGTTTCAATCTCGACAAAAGACGTGTTCATTGTAAACGATTTTTTCATCGGTGATTCATCGTGCATCACATAAAAAATAAACACCAAACACACTAGCAAAAAGCTAGCGATAAAAGCAAATGCGATTTTGATTATCTTTTTAACGTTCATCTTCAATAGCAATCCGACAAATCAATATTATTTTGCACATCATCCCAAAAATTGGGACTTAAGCCATTTTTATCTGATGATTTCTTCTTTTGAGCTTTTTCTCTTTCTATTTTTTACATCGCGCAAGTCATGCCAATTGGTACAGGCATAATTCTGCAAAGCATAGTCCTTATTCCGTTTTTCAAGCATAGGAATAAGGAACCGTACGGTCATCACCTTTTCCGTATTAAGGGAGCCCTTTGAAAACAAGTCCCCCGCGCCCCACAAATCGGCAAGAGCGACAGAATCCGTTTTTCCAGCTAAAGACTTTATCTGTACTACATCAGCCGAGTCAACCATATTGCCATTTTCGGAATTTTCATAAGAAATATGATATGTCAGAATAGCATCCTTTGACTTGAACTGAACAACACCATCATAATCAACAGCTTTCTTTACAGGGAACAATGTCAAACTTTCGCTCGAAGCTACGTTATTCCCAAACGTGAACATAAACTTTTCAGGGACATTAAATTTATCAAAAGCAATATCCACATTGAGCATTTCAATGCAGTTTAAACCACGAGCCTGCACGCAGGCAACGCAAAGGAGAAGAAAGAAAAGTAATGATTTCATGCTTTTCAATATAAAAAAACGACAACTTCGTCAAAAGTTGCCGTTTAAAAAAATCATTGGATTCTATCGGCCCGTCGGGCCTCCAGAATGACAAGAATAAACTACCCTTGCGAGGTTTCGGCGAAGCTCAGGCGTTCGTAATTTTTGAGCGCGAGGTTCAGGCGGTACTCATTCGGGAAGAGGCACACAAGATTGCGTTCCTTGTCCATCATGCAGTCGCCGGCATATTCTTCGGCGAACTTGCCCACGTCAGCTTCGGGGCCTTTAACCCAACGGATGCAATGAGCAGGCACGCGGTCGAGCTGTACATCGGCGCCGTATTCGCTCTGCAAGCGGAACTTGAGCACGTCGAACTGGAGCTCTCCCACAACGCCCACGACAGGCACAGCGGACTTGAGCGGTTCATAGAGCTGCGTTGCACCTTCTTCCGAAAGTTCTGCAAGGCCCTTCGCCATCTGCTTAGACTTGAGCGGATTCAAAAGTGTCACGCGGGCAAAGTGTTCCGGCGCAAAGTCCGGGATACCCGTGAAGTTCATCTTTTCGCCATCCGTAAGCGTATCGCCAATGCGGAAAAGTCCCGGGTCGTTGATACCCACGATGTCGCCCGCCCAGGCATGGTCAATGACTTCCTTATCCTTAGCGAGGAAGGCGGTCGGAGCAGCCAAGCGGATGTCACGACCAGTACGCACGTGGAAAACCTTTTCGCCACGGGTAAAGCTACCCGAGCAAATGCGGAGGAATGCCGTGCGGTCGCGGTGTTTCGGGTCCATGTTGGCCTGAATCTTGAAGACGAATGCGCTGAAAGCGTCTTCGTCCGGCTTGACCGGGCGCTTGTCGGTGTCGCGGATCATCGGCGGCGGAGCGAGTTTTGCAAAAGCGTTCAAGAGCTGGCGCACACCGAAGTTGTTCACAGCAGAACCGAAGAACACCGGGCACATTTCGCCCTTGAGGAACTTTTCGTGGTCGAACGGATCCATACCGCCTGTGACCATTTCATACTCTTCGCGGAATTGCGCAACCCAGTTTTCACCGCAGAGTTCAACCAAGCGCGGATCGTCCGGACCTTCCATCTGGATAATTTCTTGCTTGCCATCGTCCGGATTGAACGTGTGGAACGTGTTTTCGGCAATGGAATAGACGCCCTTGAAAAGCTTACCGACGCCAATCGGGAGCGTAAACGGAGCGGTCTTAATCTGCAAAACGCTTTCAATCTGATCGAGCAAGTCGAGCACGTGACGACCGTCCAAGTCCATCTTGTTGATGAACGTGATAATCGGCGTGTGGCGCATACGGCAGACATTCATCAAGCGAATCGTCTGCTTTTCAACACCGTTCACGCTATCGATAAGCACCAAAGCAGCGTCCACGGCAGTAAGCGCACGGTACGTGTCTTCGCAGAAGTCCTGATGCCCCGGGGTATCGACGAGGTTGAACATGCAACCTTCAAACGGGAAGTTCAGCACGGAACTCGAAACAGAAATACCACGCTGTTGTTCAATCTTCATCCAGTCACTAACAGTGTAGCTCTTGTTGGCCTTCGCGCGCACGTGACCAGCCTCGCGAATCACATTCCCGTACCACAGGAACTTTTCGGTGATGGTGGTTTTACCGGCGTCAGGGTGGCTGACAATAGCGAAAGTGCGGCGTTTTTCAATTTCTGGATTCATGGCGCCAAATATAGTAACTTTAGGGGTTAAGTTCAATGATGGGGTCATCCTGAGCGAGAGCCTCGAAATATCTTTTTATTTTTAAGGATATGGCAACTAAGAAGACGCAATCTAGAACCGCAAAGAATACGAGGACTTGGGTAACGCATGAGTTTCCCGCACTTTTCGATGATAATTCGGAAGTTCTTTTGCTCGGTTCCATCCCCTCGCCCAAATCGCGCGAACAGGGATTTTACTACGGACACCCGCAAAACCGTTTCTGGAAAGTTCTCGCAAGCGTCTTAAACGAGCCTCTCCCTGCGACCATCGACGCGAAAAAAGCGATGCTTTTAAAGCACCACATCGCCCTTTGGGACGTTCTCGACAGTTGCACCATCAT
This sequence comes from Fibrobacter sp. UWB16, assembly GCF_900215325.1. Taxonomy (NCBI): domain Bacteria; kingdom Pseudomonadati; phylum Fibrobacterota; class Fibrobacteria; order Fibrobacterales; family Fibrobacteraceae; genus Fibrobacter; species Fibrobacter sp. UWB16. Next base: position 112,789 of record NZ_OCMS01000001.1, read on the forward strand.
CGGGGCTAGCGACACGAGCATCGAAGACATCGTACCCAACGACATCGCCACACTCCTCGCCAAAACGAAAATCAAGCGCATCTTTTGCACAGGCACCACCGCCCACAAGCTCTACGAAAAATACTGCGAAGCTGCAACCGGAATCAAGGCGGTAAAACTCCCCTCTACCTCCCCCGCCAACTGCGCCGTCAAATTCGAGAAACTCGTAGAAGCGTATAAGGCAATTCTTTCCGCTTAATACGAGAAAGGAGATGCCGGAACACCGTCCGGCATGACAAACGCACAACAAGTCGGGGGTGACACATCAACACGTGTTGTCATCCTGAGGCCGTAGGCTGAAGGATCCAGTTAATTCTAGCCAAGAATCACTGGATGTTTCACTTCGTTCAACATGACGTAACACAATCGTAATAGGCGCCCCCGGCACATTGGCCGGGGTGACAATCACACAAATGTCACTGGATACTTCGAGGCTATTCGCCTCTCAGTATGACGTATGCACAGACAGCATCTCGGCATGACGTATGCACGGACTGCACCTCGGCATGACATTTGCACAATTCAAACGCAACAAAAAACGCCCCGCGGCTTTAACCACGAGGCGCTCTTTATTTTACAAGGAAATCCTTATTTCTTTTTCTTGTTAGCGTTATTTCCGCGGACATCCTTCGGCTTGAACTGAACGCTAATTTCCACATTCGTCACCTTGGAACCGAGTCCAGACGGGTCAAACACCTTGTACGTAAATTCATCGATTCCAGAGAAGCCCTTGTTCGGGGTATATTCGAAGGAACCATTCTTTTCGTTCAAGACGATTCGACCATTGCGCGGCTTCATCACGGTCTTCACAGATTCGAGCTTGTCGCCGTCCGGGTCCTTCGCAGCAGACATAAGGCCTGTTGCAGCCGGGACCTTGAGCACTTCACCTTCGCGAGTCTGGTAAGAGAGCGGCTTCGTTTCCGGAGCGTTATTCACAGCAATCACCGTAAACGTTGCTGTCTTGTGAGCCGTAGCGCCTTCCGGGTCGGTGACCGTGAACGTGATGCGTTCCGGCTTGCCCTTCCAGTGAGAATACGGCTGAGCCACGATTACAGTCTTCTTGGCCTTGTCATAAGTCACCTGCAGCTGCTTATTGCCAGTGAACTTCCACTTGAGATCGTCGAAGTTGTGGTCCTTATCGCGAGCGTACTGGTCCAGCTTAATCGTAGCAATAACGCCTTCGTTCTGATTTTCCCTAATAGTGTAGTCAGGAATGTCGCGCATCACCGGAGCTGCATTCACATGCTTCACGATGAACTTCACAACAGACTTGTCCGTGCCACCAGCCGGGTCAGTTGCGGTAAAGATGATGGTTTCGTCACCGAACCAGTTGTCTCTTCTCGGCTTGATTTCAGCAACGCGGTTGGCGTTGATTCTCACGTCGAGGTTCTTGGCACCAGAGACCTTCCAGCGGATTTCATTCTTCTTGTGGTCCGGATCCGAGACAAAGTCATCGAGATTGATAGACTTGAAAGCCTTGCCTTCGAGAGTCGTCTGTCCCGGGATTTCCTTCACCACCGGAGCGTCGTTCACGGACTTCACCGTAAAGCGCACTTCAATAGAAGCCTTTTCCTTGCTCGGGTCAAACACGTTGATCGTCACCGTTTCGCTACCGTTCCAGTACTTGTTCGGGATTTCAACAGTGAGAATACCCTTTTCACTGATATTGTACTTCAGTTCATGCTTGCCAAAGGTCGGAGCCGGTTCTTCTTCAACATGCTTCTTTTTCTTCTTATCCTTTTTCTTGTCCTTCTTCTTGGACTTTGCAGGTGCGGCAGAAGCAAACGGATTTTCGCCATCGATAGACCACTTGAGTTCATCGACCTTGTTATCCGGATCCGTCACATACTTGGTCAAGTCGATTGCCGGGAAGGTCTTCTTTTCGTCAATGACCTGCGGCGGAATCGTCTTAAACTTCGGAGGATCGTTCACCGGAGTCACTTCGAATGTAGCCTTGGCAGACTGCTTGTCGCCAGCCGGGTCCATCACCGTGAACACGAGCGTTTCCTTACCAAACCAGTTCGGGTTCGGAGTCGTCACCGTTGCACGTCCATTCTTGATATCCACAACGAGTTCGTTGTTACCAGCAACAGACCACTTGAGTTCATTCGGCTTGTTATCCGGATCATGCACAACCTTGGTAAGGTCCACCATCGTGAACTTTTCCTTTTCCTTGATCTTCTGATCGCCAATCTGCTTGACAATTGTCGGCGGGTCATTCACCGGAGTCACTTCAAAATCAATCTGCTGAGAAGCTCTTGCACCTTCCGGGTCCGTCACATCGAGGCGGATCTTTTCAGAACCGTTCCAGTACTTGTCCGGAGTCGTCACAACCAACTGCTTCTTGGCATTGATCGTTGCCTTGAGAGCGCGGGTCTGGGCAACTTCGATCTTGAGAGAACTCGTCGGATGATCCGGGTCAGAGATGAACTTGGTCAAGTCAATCGGTTCAAAGTGTTCCTTTTCCTTGATTGTCTGAGCAAGAATCGGTCTGATAACTGGAGCGTCGTTCACAGATTCCACAACGAAATTGACTGTCTTGGAATCCGTAGCACCATCCGGATCCTTCACAGTGAACACGACATTGCGTTCACCATGCCAGTGCGGGTCGGCAATATTGATGTGGGCAAGGCCACCCTTGTAAATTACGACACTGAACGGATCCTTTACGGCTTCCTCGTCTTCTTCGTCATCATCCTTCTTACCCTTCTTCTTATCCTTCTTGCTCTTCTTGACCGGCTTTGTTTCAGGCTTCAGCACCTTCACTGCCCAAGAAAGCTGTTCCATGGTATTATCCGGGTCACGAACGAACTTGCTCAAGTCAATATCCTTGAACTGGCCCTTTTCACGAATTCTCTGCGGCGGGATATCTCTCAAAACCGGAGGATCGTTCACAGAAACAATTTCAAACGTAATGGACTGAGAAGTCTTAGCGCCATCCGGGTCGCTCACTTCGAGAATCATCATTTCAGGAGCGCACCAGAAATCCTTGTTCGGAGCCATCACCGTAAGCACACGGCTCGGAGAAATTTCAGCCTTGAGCTGCTTTGCACCAGTGATTCTCCAGCGGAGTTCATTCGGCTTGTTATCCGGGTCCTTCACAAATTCGTCAAGCTTGATCTGCTTGAAGGTTTCCTTTTCCTTAATCTTCTGGTCCGGGATTCTCTTCACGAACGTCGGAGGATCGTTCACACGAGTCACTTCAAAGAGCATCTTGTGGCGAGCATAAGCGCCTTCCGGGTCCGTCACGGAGAACGTGAGGTTTTCCTTACCGCTCCACTGCTTGTCCGGAACAGAAATAATCACAGTGTTGTCCTTGCGGATATCCACCTTGAGGTCACGATTGCCAGAAACTTCCCACTTCAAGGAAGATGCCGGATGGTCCGGGTCTTCGGCGAGAGTCGAGAGGTCGATCGTCTTGAAGCGGCCGCCTTCGAGAATCGTTTCACCCATCGGAGCGTCCTTCGAAATAATCGGGGCGTCGTTCACAGAACGCACTTCGAAGCGAGCTGTCTTGCTTGCAGAAGCACCTTCCGGGTCAGTTGCGGTAAACGTGATGTTTGCAGCACCGTGCCAATACTTGTTCGGGATAACAATGTTGGCGACCTGGTTTGCATCAACGTTCACGCTGAGCTTTTCACCAGCCGGTTCTTCGTCATCCTTCTTGCCCTTCTTCTTGGAAGAACCCTGGCCAATCGGGCTTACCTTGAACGTCCACTTGAGATCGCTAATCTTGTGGTCCGGATCCTTCACGAAGTCAGCGAGCTTAATCGGCTGGAACTGCTTCTTTTCATCAATCGACTGATCGCGAATATCACGAACGAATTCCGGAGCATCGTTCACAGAAAGCACCGTGAATGTCACTTCCTTGCTATCCGAGGCGCCATCCGGGTCCGTCACCGTGAAGCGGATCTTTTCAGAACCGTTCCAGCTTGCGTTCGGCGGAGTCACAGTCACCTTATGCGTTGCATCCATCGTCACGCGAAGTTCCTTCTGGCCTTCGATCTTCCACTTGAGGCGATTCTTGGCATGGTCAAGGTCTTCAACGTAATTGTCAAGTTCAATCGGCTTGAACGATTCCTTTTCCTTGACAGTCTGGCTTGCAATTTCCTTCATGACCGGCGGGTCATTCACAGAAACAACCGTAAATGTTGCAGTTGTACGAGCCTTGGCACCAGACGGGTCCGTCACCGTGAACGTCACCTTTTCAGAGCCGTTCCACATCTTGTTCGGAGTCTTGACCGTAACAATGCCGGCCTTGGACATATCGACCTTGAGGTCCTTATTGCCGGTAAAGTCGATCTTCAAGCTTTCAAAGCGGTCATCCGGGTCAGACACGAGTTCAGACACGTTGAACGGAGTAAATTCGCCCTTTTCCTGGATGGTCTGGTCGGCCACCTGCTTAATTTCCGGGAGGTCGTTCACGGATTCCACGGTGAAGAGTGCAGAAGAGGAAGCCTTAGCACCTTCCGGGTCCGTCACCGTAAACGTAATTTCTTCGGCGCCATTCCAGAACTTGTTCGGAATGATAATCTTTGCAACCTTCTGGTCGTCAATTTCAACCTTGAGTTCAGAATCTTTCTTCTTGGAACCTGCCGCCGGCTTGCTAGAGACAGAGAACGTGAGTTCAGAGAGCTTGTTATCCAAGTCCTTCACCATGTCAGCAAGCTTGATCGGCTGGAACTGACCCTTTTCGCGAATCGTCTGCGGCATCACCTGCTTCACGAACATCGGAACGTCGTTCACGGATTCCACAGTAAAGGTTGCGGTACGTTCGTCGCAAGCGTTATCCGGGTCGCAAACCTTGAACGTCAAGGCTTCGGCACCATGCCACTGCGGAGACGGCGGAGTAATGCGCACGTTACGAGCGGCATCCACAGCCACCTTGAGTTCCTTGTTGCCCGTAATCGTCCACTTGAGGCGGTTCTTGGCATGGTCAAGGTCTTCAACAAAGTTATCAAGTTCAATCGTCTGGAATTCACCCTTTTCCTTGATCGTCTGTTCACGAATATCCTTCATGACCGGCGGGTCGTTGATAGCCTTTACAGTGAACTTAGCAGAAGTTGTTGCACGAGCGCCTTCCGGGTCCGTGGCCGTAAAGGTCAAGTTTTCCGTACCATTCCACTGGTCGTGCGGAATCTTCACAGAGACTTCATGGGACCTGTTATCGATATTGACCTTGAGGTCCTTATTGCCCGTCACTTCGACCTTGAGCTTGGAGAAGTCATGGTCGGCATCGCTCAAGTAGTCATCCAAAATGAACGACGTGAATTCATTCTTTTCTTCAACAGCCTGGTCCGGGATTTTCTTGAATACCGGCGGGTCGTTCACAGACTTCACATTGAGTGCGACATCCTGCTTTGCAGAACCGCCTTCCGGGTCGGTGACCGTGAACGTAGCAATCGTGTTACCGTTCCAGCTCGGGTCCGGAATTTCAACCGTAGCCACATGCTGGTCGTCAATATTTACGTTGAGCGTGCCGAGTTCCGGCATCGGGCCCTGGTGCTTGACTTCGACATCCCAGGAGAGTTCAGAATTCTTGTGGTCTTCATCCTTGACAAAATCATCAAGCTTGATCTTCGTGAACTGCTGTTTTTCGCTGATGTTCTGGTTCGGAATCGGACGAATGATCTTCGGCAAGTCGTTCACGGAATTGACCGTAAACACGGCTTCGCATTCAGCAGAAGCGCCTTCCGGGTCCGTAGCCTTGAACTTGATGGATTCAGAGCCATTCCAAAGTTTGTTCGGAATGCGAATAGTGGCAACACCACCAGAAACAGAGACCTTCAGGTCCTTGGCACCGGCAACAGCCCACTTGAGCATTTCGATGCGGTGGTCCGGATCCTTCACGTACTGGCCAAGCTGAATCGGAGTAAATTCCTGCTTTTCGTCAATTGTCTGGTCCGGGATGTTCTGAACAAACTCAGGAGGGTCGTTAATAGACTTTACCTTGAGCAAAACATCCTGCTTTGCAGAAGCACCAGCAGCGTCGGTCACGGTAAACGTCACGCGTTCCTGGCCGTTCCAGAATTCATTCGGAGTGGTAATGATGGCAGAACCGTAATTATCGATTTCGATCTTCAAGTCCTTGTTGCCCGTCACTGTCCACTTGAGCTTCATCGGATCGTCATCCGGGTCGGTGACATAGTCCGCAAGGGAAATCATGTCGAACTGGTTCTTTTCGTCGATGACCTGGTCCGGAATCTTCTTCGTAAACGTCGGAGGATCGTTCACGGGCTGAACCGTAAATGCAGCGGTCTTGTTATCGCTACCGTAATCCGGGTCATTGGCAATAAACTTGATTCTTGCAGCACCATACCAGTGAGCATCCGGCACGACAATCGTCGCAACGCGGTTAGCGTCAATCGTCACAGACAAATCGCCATCAGCCTGCGGGCCACCAGCCGGAACGACTTCGGTATCCCACGTAATCTGGTTCTTCTTATGGTCTGGGTCATTCACAAAGTCATCCAGGCGGATCTTTGCAAACTGCTTGCCTTCCGTAATCACCTGGCTTGGAATTTGAGCCACCACCGGTGGATTGTTCACAGATTCGACGGAGAAGTTTACGGTTTCCGAAGCCGAGGCGCCCTTGGAGTCCGTAGCCGTAAAAGTCAAGTCTTCAGAGCCATTCCAAAGAGCATCCGGCGTGGTAATTTCAACCGTATGGTCCGGAGCAATATTCACCTTGAGGGCCTTGTTGCCACTGACTTTCCAGCGAATCTGGGAGGGCTGGTCCACATCGTCGGTGACAAAGTTATCAAGCTTAAACTTCGAGAAAGTTCCACCTTCCTGAATAGATTCACCAGGAATACCACCAATCTGAGGAGGCTCGTTTGCCGGAGCCGGTTCTGGCGCCGGGGCAGGTTCGTTCACAGGAGCTGCAGGCTCAGCCTGTGGAGCCGGTGCTGGATTTTGCGCAAACGACGATGTTGCAATAACACTAGCAGAAGCTATCAAGGTCGCCATGGACCGCTTCAGTTTATTCATTTTAGATCTCCGATTCCATATACGCAATCAAAATTTCACTGTGAAATTTTTCACACGTCCTTAAAAACGTCTCTAAATATAATGCTTTTCTGCGAAATCTTTTCATATTTCAAAAATGTTTTTCCATAACAAAAAAAGGCTTTTTTGTCCAGCCGTTCCAATTATTTCACGTAACTTTTTGACTATCAACGACTTACAGAAAAATCCCCCCAAAAAGTAAAACAGGCGCCATTTTTCAAGAAAACGCCATTTTTCCGAAAAAAGCGCCCTCCAACCGCCCGCAATTGTAAACTTTTTGTAAAAATTGGATTTTTTAAGGCATCAGCCCCTCGCAAGAAGGTTCCAAAATATGACAAATTGAGCTAAAAAAGCTAGTTTTAGAGATAAACCGATTAAATCTAACCAGGAAACACAATGAAATTCGTATTTCTCTGCGACGCCAACTACCTCAAAGGCGACATGGTCAACTTCCAGAACAACTTCCCGACCAATCACGAACTCGTGACGATGACCTCTGAAGACCTTCTCCAGAGCAAGTCCATCATCGAAGGGACATTCGCTATCTTGGCAGAACGCACCACTTGGCAGAAGAACTTCAGCCTTTTCCGCTACTTCGGCCTCCTCCCGCTCCTTGAAGTGCTCCCGCTCGGCATCGTCAGCCGTGGCCGCCGCAACGAACCCATCAAGGGCCGCAGCCAGAACAGAAACCAGGAAATATTCTTCAACCCGGCCGCATCCGCTGAAGAACTTTATCTCCAGGTCGACAAGTTCGTCGCCGCTCCTCCTTCTGGCTACTCCTATCCGCGCGGAGCCGCCAAGTAAGGCATGCAAAGAAAGGTCCTAGAAAGCCTTTACAACCAAGGCGGGCTTACACTTTTCGCCATTTCTGACGAAGAAGCGTTACCCATAGAAGCCTTGCATAAATTCGCACTGGCACTTAACGCCGGTGCGCGTTTTGTTGTAATTGACTTCACTGGGAAGCGCCCTCTCGAAGGGAACGCCCCCATTCAAGCCGCAGACCTTTCAAAAAAGATCCTCTCATCCGAAGAAATCGAAAAAATTTCCGCCTCATTTGCTGACGACGGAAGTATTTCATTCACGGGGACCAAAGCACTCCCCACTTCGGACGACGCATTCCGCAAGCTCTACCACAACATCAAAAGCCTCGAAAAGATAGCCCCGCACGTCATAGGCATCATTTCGACAGAGCAAGTCGAGAACGTCGGACACCTCGTCTCTATGGCGCGCCTCCTGATTATGCATGTGACGCCCCTTTCAATGAAATCGGCAGCCGCATTCATCGAAGACGTCAAAGAGGCTCAAAAAATCGAGATTTTGTGGCTTTCCAAGGAACGCCCAGCCAGACGCAGTTACCCCAAGGCCCGCAAAGCCATTAGCCGAAACGCCTGCGCCACCAAAGAAGCCTTTTCCATCGATTTCAAGAAAAATCCAGAAAAACTAGCCCAGGTTGTAAGGAAACTCCATAAAGTATCCATTCTCGTCAAGAATCCGCTGGACGGATTCCCGAGAATTATCCGCAACCTATTCCCGCTTTTGCTCATTGCGGTCATTATCGCCCCGTTCCTGTTCGTAACAGACATCGACAGGAGCGATTCGAACCTCCGCGACCGCATCCAGGAACGAAACCAGCTCTCCGTAGCCCCTTCGTTTGAATACACCTTCGATGGAAACGAAAGTATGCAGCGCATCGCCCGTTACGCCATCGGACGCTTTGACGCCATCATCACCAACGACAAGATGATCAAGAACTACGTGGCGAAAACGCTTGAGGACAACGGATATAAAGTCGTCGAATGGGAAAGAGGAAACTTGAACATTCCGCCTAAAGGGACGACCATACGCTTCTCGAGACCGGACGAAATCAAGCGCCCCGCCTCGGCAGATACAATCGGCGCCGCCTGGAAATACTGGACATCCGTCATTTCGGATAGCATCGCCTACATTACTGAATTTTATCACGAAACAGCGACAGCCACGCAACGAAAGCATAACGGTATCGACGTCGCAAGCCGCCAGGGGGCCCGTATTTTAGCACCATTCGGCGCAAAGGCCTGGACGAGCCGCGATGAACGAGGCGGCGTCATCATTGCACTTGTCCGCAAGGAAGACGTTATCTTGTTCATGCACTGCGACAAGCTCCTTTATCTGAACGGCCAGGAAGTCATGCCGGGCGACCCGATTGCAACCGTCGGAACCACCGGGCACACCACAGGGCCACACGCCCACATTGTTACAGGGCTCGTGAGCAAGAAGGGCAAAAAGCGTATTGGCAATGTCAAATACGACGTAATTGACCCTATCAAGTGGTTTTACAAGTTCAAGCCGACCAACAAATAACATTTTTTGGTGTTTTACGTCACACGTAACGTAAAAATATGTGAAAAACGGCCTTTCGTAACTGTAAATTTACACCCTTACTATCGCAAATCTATCCACAATTAAGTAACTTTGGAACACGGGATTGATGTAGTAAAAAAACAATGTCAAACAAAAGGATTAGGACATGAAAAATTCCATCATTTGGGCATCCCTCGCACTCGTCGCAGCATTCTTCTCTGCATGCTCTGGAGTCGTGACCCCAAAGGCCGAACTCGCCACCCATACCGATTCGGTACACGATATTCCTGCTATTGACAGCCTTATCGTCAGCATGAAACAAGACTACATCAAGCAGTGCTATATGCCTGTTGCAAGCCACATGCCGCCCGAAAATTCCTGCCAGTCTGACTTGTTCCAGATGGTCGAACGCCGCTACCACATGGACTTCAACCAGAACCACGTCGCTGCTGCTAGCAACGAACTCTTCTTCAAGGACGTCGTTCCGGAAATCAACAAGAAGGTCAAGAGAGAACCGGCCCTCCGCGATCCGCTGCGCCGCGCATTCTCCAACAGCAACGAAATGCTTGCCTACTACAAGGACAAGTACAAGTTCAACACCCAGATTGAACAGTTCTAATTCAAGTTTTTCTTGTTAAGACTACATTGAACACGGCTACTCTGCCGTGTTTTTTTCATGTCATCCCGGACTCCGTTCCGGGATCACCAGACACAATTCTAATAGCAATCTAAATTCAATACCTACCTTTTAAGTATTTTCAAAAAATTCTATATTTACGCCCGCAATAAAACAAACCTAAAAGAGACAAATCTATGGGAAAATCACTCTATCAGAAAATTTTCGAAAGCCACACGGTAGCTAAGCTCCCGAGCGGCCAGTGCCAGCTCTTTATCGGGCTTCACCTCTGCCACGAAGTGACGAGTCCGCAGGCCTTCGCCCAGCTCCGCGAAGAAGGTCAGAAGGTGCTGTTCCCGGAACGCACTTTTGCAACGGTCGACCACATTATCCCGACCACATTCCCGGAACGCAACCGCCCGCTTCAGGACGGCATTTCCGAAGAGATGTTCTCCCATATCGAAAACAACACCAAGAATAACGGCATCAAGTTCTTTGGCCCCGCAACCGCTGAACAGGGCGTGATCCACATCGTAGGCCCGGAAGAAGGCGTTACGCAGCCGGGTATGACCGTTGCCTGCGGTGACTCCCACACGGCAACGCACGGTGCATTCGGTGCTATCGCATTCGGTATCGGCACAAGCCAGGTGGCAGACGTTTTGGCCACCCAGACGCTCGCCATGAGCCCGCTCAAGACTCGCCGCATCAAGTTCACCGGCAAGCTCAAGCCGGGTGTAACCGCCAAGGACGTCGCCCTTGCTTACATCGCTAAGCTCGGAGTGAACGGTGGCGTTGGCTACGCTTACGAATTTGCCGGTCCGGTCATCGAAGAAATGGGCATGGAAGGCCGTATGACGGTCTGCAACATGGCTATCGAAGGCGGCGCCCGCGTCGGTTACTGCAACCCCGACGAAAAGACTTTTGAATACCTCAAGGGCCGTCCGTACGCCCCGAAGGCCGACAAGTGGGACGAAGCCGTTGCTTACTGGAAGTCCGTCGCTACCGACGCCGACGCACAGTTTGACGACGAAGTCGAAATCAACTGCGACAACCTCGAACCGATGGTCACCTGGGGTATCACTCCGGCTCAGGCCATCCCGCTCAACGGCAACATGCCGAAGATCGACGAATTCGAAGGCAGCGAAAAGAAGGTCATCTCCGAAGCTTATGAATACATGGGCTGGGAAGAAGGTTCCAAGATGATTGGCCGCCCGATCGACATCGCCTTCGTGGGTAGCTGCACCAACGGCCGCCTCTCCGACTTGCAGGCCGCCGCCGAAATCATCAAGGGCCACAAGGTCGCTCCGACCGTCAAGATGTGGGTCGTTCCGGGTTCCATGAAGATCAAGGTGGAAGCCGAACAGCTCGGTCTCGACAAGATCTTTAAGGAAGCCGGTGCCGAATGGCGCGAAGCAGGCTGCTCGCTCTGCCTCGCCATGAACCCGGATAAGCTCAAGGGTCGCCAGGTCAGCGCAAGCTCCAGCAACCGTAACTTCAAGGGCCGCCAGGGCAGCCCGACGGGCCGCACCATCCTCATGAGCCCCGCCATGGTGGCTGCTGCCGCCATCGAAGGCAAGATCACCGACGTCCGCAAGTACATCAAGTAACGCAAGGAGATTTAAAAAATGAATTCTATCGACATTGTTAAAGGTTCCGGCGTTCCTGTACGCGGTAACGACATCGACACTGACCGTATCATCCCGGCACGCTTCCTCAAGTGCGTGACTTTCGAAGGCCTCGGCGCAAACGCCTTTGCCGACGATATCGCAGGCCTCGCCGCTCAGGGCAAGGTCCACCCGTTCCGCGATCCGGCCTACAAGAACGGCTCCATCCTCGTCTCGAACCAAAACTTCGGTTGCGGTTCCAGCCGTGAACACGCTCCGCAGGCCCTGAAGCGCTGGGGCATCCGCGCCATCATCGCCGAAAGCTACTCCGAAATCTTCTTCGGTAACTGCGTCGCCATTGGCGTGCCCTGCTACAAGGTAAGCCACGAAGTGGCCGACAAGATCCTCGCCTGGATCGAAGCACACCCGAGCGAAGAACTCGTCACGAGCACCGAAAGCCGCACGCTCAAGATGGGTGACGAAACCATCGAGCTCACGCTTGCCGACGGCCCCCGCGGTCAGTTCCTCGACGGCTCCTGGCACGCACGCTCCGCCCTCATGGCCAACGCCGACAAGGTGCAGGAACTCGCCAAGAAGCTCCCGTACATGAACTTCTTGAAGTAGGAAGTAGACGGTAGGAAGTAGACTGTAAAAATGTCATGCCCGCCTCCGAGCGGGCACCTTCCTTTCAAAAACGTCCAGGTTAAAAGCCTGGGCGTTTTTTTTATTTTGTACATTTACGTTTGTTAAAAAAACTACCTTCGTTTAAGGAGGTTTTATATGAAATTTTCGACTATCATTTCTGTATTGAGTATCATCGCACTTGTCGGCTGCGCGAGCGCTCCTCGTCAACGCAGCATCAACGAAATTCCGGAATACGGCAACCAGCCCAAGAGTGCAGAAATGTTGCAAGCAGACCAGGAATTTCTAGCCCTGACAAAAGGCAAGGAAAAAGAATCCTTTGACCATATGATGGCTGTCGGATGGTCCTTTTTCAAACGAGGCGATATCGGGACCGCCATCAAGCGCTTCAACCAGGCGTGACTTATAGACTCTACCCGCTACGAGTCTTACTGGGGCTTTGCCGCCGCCGAAGGACGCCTGAACAACTTCGAAACATCCAAGCATTATTATGAAAAGGCCCTCAACCACGGAGGCGACACTAAAATTCTGAACCCCGAATATGCCATCGTTCTCCGCGAACAAGCCAAGGCCGAAAACAACAGCGAAAAGCTCGCCAATGCAGACAACCTGTTCATGAGCGAAATCGAAGCGGGCAACGAAAAAGCAGCCTGCATTTACGCCTACCAGCTTTACCGCGATAACAAGAAAGAAGAAGCCTGCAAAATCATGGAATCTTGCCCAGATGATAAAGACAATCTGAAAAAGGCATGCGGGATGTAAGGGGATTTAGGATTCATGCCTGTAAAAACCGTTAGCCAACGATGCAAGTTCTTTTCTGCGTTCCTCGGTAATCTGAGTTTTTCCAGCATGATTTGCCTCGAAATCGGCAAGGATTTCTTGTTCCTCTTCGTCTAGATTGAACTTTTTCGCATGCTTTTTAAAAGACAGCATTATAGACCATTCCTCACAGCTTCAATTTCAGCGTTAATTTCATCCAAAGACATTTCGAAGGCGCCAGCATAAACCGCATCCGCAGAGAGTTGCTGCATAGTTTTCAGCATTTTCTCAGATTGCATTTTGGATTGGGCTATATTAGCTTCAAATTTATTTTTCATAGTCTTTAAGATATAAGTTATTTTCAATTCAACAACAAGCCCTCCTCCTTCGTACACACTTCCAGCATTTTTCAAAAAGCTTCCAGAATGTCAAAATACGACATTCTTTTTATTTACATTCAAAAAAAGCAAATATTGTCACCTTTTTAGCCACGAAAGATAAACAAATATATTGACAAATCAACAAAAAGGTTGTATTTTTATTATGATAATTTAGAGAAATATGCAAATACGCCGAAGATCATGGATGGGTTAAAGCTAGAGTTTCTGGCGATCACTACATCTACACCAAGCCCGGAAGACAATCAGTGCCGATACAAAGAAACAAGCACGAAATCGAGGGAGCATACTTGAAGCGCATTCTAAAGCAATTTGATTAATCGGGAGGACATCATGGATTACGCTGCAAAAATTGAAAAAGATAAAGACATGGGATACGTGGTTTCGTTCCCGGACCTACCGAACGTAAACGCATTTGGCGAAACTCGCGAAGAAGCTATTAAGCAGGCAAAGGACGCACTTGATGGAGCAATGGAATGCGACCTTGATATGGGTTATTCGTTCGTTTATCCAAAGACGATGCCTGATGCAGACAAAAACCTTGTCGCCATTCAACTATCCCCAAGAATTGAAGTGGCGTACAAAATTTTTGAAGCCCGCCGTGGCAAAACAAAAGCAGAAGTTGCAAAAGCAGCCGGATTCACACCGCAAGCGTACCAGCGTTTTGAGACCCCCAAAGGCACACCTACCGTAGAAACTCTCTACAAAATTGCAGCGGCACTCGGAAAAAAATTGGTAATCAAATTCGCCTAAAGCTTGCCATATTCGCTGCTTACAACCTATTAAACATTTTGTATATTACAAAATGTTTAACATACAACATTTCAAAAAAAACTGATGAAAATCAAAAGAAACACACTTCTACTTTTGCTAGCATTTCTTTTGTTCTCTTGCTCACCGGAAAAGGAATCACCCAAAATCATGCTCACCACACCCATCGATAACATTCTCGTAGAAAAGGCGAAGCGCCAAATGCACTTGCGCAACGGCGATGTCGTTGTCAAGTCATACAGAATTTCATTGGGTAAGAATCCAGTCGGAGCAAAAGTCAAATCCGGCGACAACAAGACGCCCGAGGGCAACTACACCATCGAGAGACACAATCCCAAAAGCATTTTTCATTTATCGCTGAGAATTTCGTACCCGAATGCAGAACAAATCAAGGCCGCGAAAGAAGGCAACTACGAGCCCGGCGGAGACATCATGATCCACGGCTACCCAAACAAGATTCCAGCGTTTCTCTTTAAATTCTGGCACAAGTGGAAAGACTGGACCGCGGGTTGCATCGCGGTCACGAACGACGAAATCGAAGAAATATACAACGCCGTCAAAGACGGAACACCTATAACAATTCTACCTTAGCAAAAACATGAACTCCATTAAAAAATCTTTAATTTTATTAATGGCCGCAACAGCTTTTTCCTGTAGCGACAAGCAAGAACAACAGCAACAGTCAAGCAGTACCACAACTACAATGTCGTCATCAGCAGAAGAATCTTCTTCAAGTGCAGTGGAGTCATCCTCAAGCATCAGTAACGCTCTTGATGCAAAAGTTTTCGAAAAAATCCTAACGTTCTACACCAATTACATTTTCGGAGACGAGTTCGCAAGCGATTCTGTCATCGCGAAGTATTGCACAAAGGAACTCGCACAAGAGCTTTCAAAAGCGTACAACGACGAGTTCAGCGATGGTGGCGGCTACGCCGTTTGGAAATTCCGCAGTGGCGCCCAAGATGGCGAAGACATTCATGAAATCGAAAAGATTGAATCTCTTGGCGACGGCAAATACCTCGTCCATTACAACGATATGGGCAACAAAGGCACACACACCATCACCATTGTCCAGCAAAACGGCGATATATTCTTCGACAAACTAGATTAAAAGGCAACCAAATGGACATCAAAGTTCTCCGTGCAACAGAAGAATGGCAGCGCGCAGGCGCGTACAGCGTACGCATCCAGGCTATGAACCGAGCATACCATATTTCGCTCCGTGATGAATTCGACGAGCACGATTGCGACGGCACGAAGTTCATCGTTTTACTAGATGATGAATATCCTGTAGCAACGTGCAGATTCTACGAGATTGACGCAAAAACAGCAACAATCGGGCGCGTAGTCGTGATGCCGGAATATCGCGGTCAAAAGCTTGGCGCTATGGCCGTCCGCGAAGCTGAAAAATGGATTGCAGAATGCGGTTACAAAAAGATAGTCATCGACAGCCGTTTGGAAGCCACGGGCTTTTACGAGAAGCTTGGGTACAAACTCATCGGAGATCAGCCGCACCGCTGGGGCGTCTTTGATTGCACCCGCATGGAAAAAACGCTCTAGCTATCCGCGATACTTTGTATTGTACCCGTGATTTTCGCGAGGGCGCAAGTCATTCGGGTACATCACATCGGCATACACGTCTTGCTGGAGCTTTTTCACGATGTTGTAGACTTCGATGTAATTGGAAATGCTATCGATAGAAATTCCAGAATTCGTTGAAGTCATCCTTCCGTTCCGCGTTACAGGATTTGCCTGAGCTGACGTCGTGATAACATCCCCCACGCCAAACCACTGGTCAAAAATGCCACGGTGCAAATCAACGTGCGAAAGCTCTGCAAACGGTTTTGAATTGTAGTGTTTGCTGAAGACTCCGCCAGACGCATATATAGCTTTGTCCGTAACGATATAGTTCGTATTTTGGTAACGCCTAAACGACAAGAGCGCCCCGCCGAGGTAAATCCAAACCGGCATCAGATGGAGCAACATGAACGGGACCAAGAAAAAGCCAATGTGTTCATCTTTGGACGAGAACGAAGCGCCAATAAAACCAAAATCAATAATGCCCCAAATCAATGCAAACGGAAGTAGCGGGTTAAAGACACTTTCGAAGATAAAGCACTTTTTATTGGGTTTCCCCGCATAAATGATTTTTTCGTCTTTACCAATTAACAGTTTAAGTTCGTTGTCCATAAAAATTGCTCCGGGATGACGGACAATAATAAATTACAATATTTATTGGTATTTTGATAAATTACGTTTGTTTTTGTTTACAGTTTTGCAAGAAAGATGATATATTATAAGTACTCTCTTTAAGGAGAACGGAGAAAATCAATTTTTAGGGTATGGAGATTAAAATGGAAGAACAGAACATCCATTCGGCAGAAGTACAAAAGCAAATGAGAAAGGTGGGGCTGAAAATTGCGTTTATCATGGCGCTTTTAATGAGCTTCGGGCTTTCGCTCACAGGCCAGCTAATGGCGGAACACCCGCCCGAGATGCCGACAATCGCTATCGTCATCGGATTCCTGAAATGTTTCGCATTGAGCTTTGTGATTAGCTTTGCGATTGGCTTTTTCGTGCCGATTCCCAAGGTGAATGCCGCCCTCGCCCGCAAGTTCCACCTACAGCCGCATACGCCCAAGGCTCATTTCGTGGAATCGCTTGCCTCGAACTTGATTTACACGCCGCTTATCACGACAGCCATGGTCTGCTTCGTGTACTTCACAATGATGCCCGAGGGCCACAAGCCGCCGTTCCTTGCGATGTTCATCTTCTCGCAAGTCGTTTGCCTTGTCGTAGCGCAAGTGCTGATTATGGTATTCGTGCCGATTATCATGAAACTCGTGCTGCCGAAAATGCCGCCGAGACAATAGCAAAAACGCACGGGATGACCCGTGCGATTTTTTTATAAGGCGACCCCGTCCCCATCCGCGGATCATGACCACATAAGAGCTAGTTGCATTCAAGGCGAGTGTCGCGACAGGCTGCTTGCAGACTGTCATGATTGAGCCGAAGATGCTGACGCAAAGCGTCAAAGCTCTAAGTGGTCAAAGAAAATAAATCCGGGGTGACAAAGAATGCAAGATGACAATCTTAGCCGAGGCGTTCGTTCACAACATCCCAGTTGACGAGGCTCCACAGCGACTTCAAGTAATCCGGACGACGGTTACGGTAGTCAATGTAGTAGGCGTGTTCCCACACATCGAACGTAAGAAGCGGTTTCAACCCTTTAGTAATCGGATTCTGGGCGTTGCCCTCTTGCGTAATCACAAGCTTGCCCGTATCCAAAGCCGAAAGCCAAACCCAGCCTGAGCCAAAGAGCCCTGCGCCCTTCGTCTGGAAATCTTCCTGGAATTTTTCGAAAGTTCCGAAATCGCGAGCAATCAGCTTTGTAATTTCACCCGTCGGGACATTGTTCATCGTCGGTGCCTTGAACTGCAAAAAATACATCGCATGGTTCAAAATCTGCCCAGCGTTGTTGAACACGCCCCCATCGGCAGTCTTTACGATTTCTTCGAGCGATTTGCCTTCAAAAGCGCTCCCAGGAAGTGCAGCGTTCAAATTGTTCACGTAAGTCTGCAAGTGCTTGCCAAAATGAAAGAGCATCGCCTCCTGGCTTAATGCAGGAGCCAAATCAGCCATCCCGTACGGAAGCACTGGCATTTCAAATTTTCCATTGACTGGTTTAAACATGAAGAACCCTCCTTTTTTGGATAGTTTTTATCATTGCTCAAAGTAAATATATACTCGTCCAACGCACTATCGTATCAAAAAAGTAAGAAATGATTATTCCATATTATAGGAGAATGCTCTATTAAACAGGAGATGCCCGCTTACTTCGACTGCGCTCAGCACAGGCTCCGGCGGGCATGACAAATCAACATAAAAACAAGGCAACTGTATAAAGGCAATGCCCGCCGATGGCGGGCATGACAAGACAGGCACAGAGGCCAAGATGAAAGATGCCCGCGCAGAGGTGGGCATGACATCGCGTTATTCTTCGGCGCCTTCTTCGTCGGCACCTTCATCCGGTTCAGCCGGAGCGATCTTACCGAGCAAGACACTCACATCAACAGAAACGAGACCTGCGAGGCTCTTCACGCCCGTCGTCTTGTTTTCTTCGACCTTAGCGAAGTTCGAAACGATGACATTTGCAGAGTTCGCTTCAAAGCGGCGAGTCTTGTTCGTGATGCTCATAGAGCCCTTGGTGGCCGGGAAGAACTTAGCCTCGAGCTTAGCCATGTCCTGGGTATTCTTGACGGTCTGGAGAGCGCCGCAAGCGATTGCCCAAGTACCCTTGTTCGTTTCAATAGCGCTATTGACAAGGTCAAAAACCATGGTGTTGCCCTTGAAGGACTTGTTCGTCGTAGCTTCGTAATGTTCTCTAGCCTGGTTGACATAGTTGCCCTTCTGCATGAAGAGCATGGCGATAACGCCAAAGACGAGAACGGTAAGAGCAATGGAAATATTCTTTAAATTCATGACGTTCTCCCTTATTCGAAATGGTATTCAGCCGGCTTTTCAATCTTGAGGCTGTTTGCAAGGTTGTACTGGACAAGAGCGCTATAGTCGATGTTCTTGAGCTTGCCCTTTGCGAAGCTGAACTTCACAACGCAATTCTTACCGCAAGCGACTTCCTTAGAGCCCTTTTCGTTCTTGACGAGGATGGAACCTTCGGCAAGGCCAGCCTTTTCGTAAATGCCGTTCTGCACAGCATCATTGATGCCAACGCTAGAATAAAGGTGAGAAATCTGCTTGAAACGGGCATCCTTGTCGGCCTGAATGGCAGCGAGGCTAGAATTGAAAGCAGCTTCGCTCTTAGCACCGGAGAGTACAGTGTAAACGAGCTTCCAGGCCATGCTGTACTGGTCAACAGAACGCCACTGTTCCACGAGAACCTGAGTATTCTTTTCCAAATAAGCCGATTCCTGTTCGTTTGCAGTGCGTTTTGCCTGTTCCTCATAGCCGCCCTTGAGCGTCATCAGGATAACGATGAGAGCGACGAGGATGACAACGTCAGCCACGACGAGGATCTTCATTTTCTTTTTATCCATAGTATTCCTTTAGAAAAAGTCGTTTCAGAAACAATCTAAACTTTAATTTAAAAAAATCAAGCAAATTTAAAGTAAAAATAGAGAACTTACGCGCCTATTTTTTATATTCTTCTCGTATGAGCGAAGATATTTCCAAATTACCGTCCCAGATTATCTACAACAACCTCAAGGAAATGATGCGCGCCAAGAATACCGCGCACGAATCCATTTTCAAATTCCACTGGAAAAAGATGTGGCCGTTCAGCCTTATTTGGCCACAAGTTGATTTTGTCCGTATCGTAAGGCTCATGGACGAACTGCGCAAGAACGTGGTTTCGCAAAAAGCTCTCGTCAAGGAAGCGAAGTCCAAAGCTAAGCCGTACGAAAAGACGTTTCTCGACACCGTGCCAGCTTATTTAGACAACTTTGACACCTCTTGCAAGTGCCTTGCCGATGTTGCCCAGTGGAAGCAGGACATGCTCGAAAAGAAGCTTCACCACGATGTGAAGATGATACGCGACGTTTCGGAATACAACAACATTCTCAAGGCATACGAGAAGGCGCAAAACGACCTCGTCAAGGCAGGCGAATTTGTAAGACTTGGCTGGGTGGAAATGCTTAAGGGTTACGTAAACGAAGTCGAAGGCAAATAATGCCAGCCATAAGCGTCATCATCCCGCTGTACAACACCGAGGCATACATCAAGGATTGCCTCGACAGTCTCGTTGCGCAGACTTTTACGGATTTTGAAGCGATCATCATCGATGACGGATCTACCGACGGCGGAGCAAGAATCGCTGCCAGTTACGCCTCTTCGGACACACGCTTTAGGCTCATCGGACAACCGAACAAGGGACCATCCGAAGCCCGCAATACCGGGCTCAAGATTATGCGTGGCGAATACGTCACGTTTATCGATAGCGATGACTGCGTTACCCCAAACTATCTTGAGACGCTCTTTTTCATCGCACAATTGCACCAGGCAGACATTGCATGCTGTAAGAGCCAAAACATCGACGAGAATTATGTCGCCGACGGAAACACGCCAAACATAGCCGTTTCCAAATTGCTCACCGCAGAAGAAGCCGCAAGAATTGCGCTATACCAAGACAGAGTTCCTGACTATTCCGCATGGAACAAGCTGTACAAATCAAGTCTCTGGAAAAACAAGTTTTTCCCAGCCGGAACGATCTACGAAGATTTCGCCGTCATTCCTGAAATTTTGTTAGCCGCCAATAAGGTCGCCATTACAAAATCAAAATTGTACTTATACCGCAAGCGCGCCGGAAGCGAACTTGCCACGCAGATAGACCGTAAAAAGATCGTCCTTTTGCTCGACATTGCCGAAAACGTTTTTGAAGCGATGAAGCCAAAGTCGAAGGCGCTTTACAAGGCCGCCCGTAGCATGCTCGTGAGCGCGAGTTTCAGCATTCTGATGCGCACGCAGGACACCGAAGAATTCGCCGAATGCCGTCAAAGAGCGCTCAAGCAAATTCGCAAATACCGCTTTGGCACATTCTTTGACATGAGCATCCGCATGCGCAACCGCATGGCCATTTTGATTTCGTACCTCCCCCGCTTTTTGTTTCTCAAGCTTTTGAAGAAAGGTCTTTCGTGATTCCTTTAACACCTAAAGAAATTGCAATCCGCATGGCAAAGCGCATTCTCGGAGAGGATCGCGTTCACGACCATTTGATTGAGCGAGGAATCAAGTTAAGGCATTTACGCGACGGCTACGAAAATTATAGCGAGAATTGCGACGATGGCGACAGCCGCCAGACGCTCATATTCATGGCCGACGGCAAATGGATGCACGGCGGACTCACGGATCGCTTGCGCGGAATGACAAGTGCATATAAATTCGCGAAAGAGCACAATCTCGATTTCAAGATTTATCACACATCGCCGTTTGAACTTCAAGAAATATTGCAACCGAACAACGTAAATTGGGTTATTGGAGAAAAAGAAATTAGCCGCAATTGTGAAGTTGCCAAGCCCGTGCTGCTATACCGCGAAGATTTCAACAATGATTCCGCGCTAGAACGCCAGATTGATTCAAAACACAAGCAGTTCCATCTCTATTCGTGCGTGGATACAGTCGGCGAAGATTTTTCAAAATACTTTAACGAACTATTCAAGCCCTCGCCAATTTTAGAACAAGAGCTTTCGCATTACAGCGAATTGCTAGGTGAAAGCTATACCGCGATTTCGTTCCGCTTCCAGAACAAGCTTGGGGATTTCAAGGAATTCACGTTCAAGGAATTGCCTGAGAACGGCAAGCGCAAGCTGATGAGCGCAGCGATTAATGTATTAAGGAAGGAGATGCCCCATCAAGTGGGGCATGACAGATCGGATGCAACATTGTCATGCCCGCCGGTGAGCGGGCATCCCCCTCTCGTCAATGAAACAAGTAAAATACTTGTAACAGCGGATAGTCCGACGTTCCTTGCGGCTGTTGAAAACATGCCGAATGTCGTGACGGTCAAGGGCAAGAGCATCCACATCGATTTCAACAGTTCCAAGAACGCCACAGATTACCTGAAAGCATTCACGGAATTTTTCCTCATTTCAAAAGCTACGAAAGCAAAGCTCTACCGCAATCGCAAATACAAGACGTATCCGTCGAATTTCCCGAAATACGCAGCACTGCTTGGGCATGTGCCGTACGAGATTGTAGAAGATATTAAAGCATAGAATCTACGGCAAAAAATTTCTAGTACTTCAATAATTTTCGCGGAATAAAAAGTTTTGGAAGCCTGAACCAAAAACGTGGGGAAAGCGAAATCACTCTCGGAATCAAGCGAAGCGCCTTCAATTTACTCTGCGCAGCAACAGCCGAGAACCAATTTGATTTCCAGGCTCGCACAGCCTTTTTATACAACGGATGCGAACTGTAGTTTTCGGCAAGCAAACGTAGGATTTCTCCATAAATACGGTCATGATTGACATGCAAATTATCGCCATGTTCGCGGTAATAGCAGCATACAAAATCTTTTGAAACAGGCTGCGGACCGTAATGGTCTAGAATTTTAAGGTAAAGCGGATAATCTTCAAAATAATAACGATTGTCGTAACCGCCAATGGCTAAAATCTTCTCGCGCACAAACATTTCTGCGCAACCATGCAAAGCCTTTTGCCCAAGGAACGATTCCTTGAAAGTCACTTGCGGTACACTTCGCAAATAGCGCACATCCATTTCACCCAATTTGCCATCTTCGAATAATGGCATGACTTGCCCAAAACAAGCGACCGCTTCTGGATGAGCATCCAAGAAATCACTCTGGTTCTTAAGCCTGTCCGGCGGCATAATATCATCTGACGAGAACGAACAGACATACAACCCACGAGCAAGCAAAAGCGCCTCATTCAGTGTGGCGACAACACCTTTATTCGGGCGATGGATAAACATAAACCCGAGTTCTTCAGAAAGTCGTTTTAAAATTTCGGGAGAACGATCCTTGCTGCCATCATCAATGACGATTAACTCAAAATCAATACCCGTCTGTTCCATCACAGAACGGACAGCCGATTCGACATACGGCTCGTGATTATAGCTCGGCAAGATTACAGAAACTTTTGGAGTCATTTTTTGGACCCTTCCGTTTTAGCCCAATCCAAACAACCGACAAGAATAAACGAGGCGACAAGCGTCAAAAAGTTTTCGAGTGCATACGCCATCATCGGGCCGTTAAATTCATAGAGCTTAACAAAAGCAACGGTGGCACTCGCTAGGACTAGTTCAGAACAAATTTCCAGAATCAGGAATTTTTTTGTTTCACGGCGGGCAATCAGCACAAGCCCAAGAGCCCATCCGCCCACACGGAAAAAATCACCCAGCAACTGCATAGGCATATAGTCGGCAGCGCCTGCGTACGCCGAAGAAAGCATCAGCGCGACAAAAAGCGAACGGCCAAAATAGAGAATCAAAACCGCCACAAGCGCAAGCGCCATCGACTTCAAAAGAATCGGGCGGAACATGTTCCAGAACTCCGATTTAACCATTTTCGCAGAGACCTTCGGCAAGATAATCACGCCAAGAATCGCCGAGAAAAACGCCGTCAAAAAATCCGAAATTTTCCAGATGCCCTGCCAAATGCCAGCCGCATCCCATCCCAAATTCTCGCCAATGGTCATTCGCATGAACGTCAACACCACAGGCGAAAGCACCATCGGGACAATACCCATCAACGCATAAGAAACCCACGGAGCACGGATATCAAGCGCAGACTTGCGGATTTCACTTAAGCTAAACCCAGCTCGGGATGCAATTTGCGCTGCAAAAATGCCAGCAACAACGGACTGCGTTGCAACAATCGAAAGGACACTCAAACGTTCTGAATAAAGAAAGAAAGCGACCCAGAACATTTGCCACAGCGAAGACACCATGTTGATGAGCGCCCAACGGTGGTAATGCCCAAGCCCGTTCATCACCGAAGCTGTAATCGTAATGATATTTGTCGCAAAAACGCCCGGCAAAGCAAAGATAACAGCCGCCTGCACAAGACGCGGATGAATGCCCGGGAAAAATTTTTCAAGCGGGAGCATAAAGCAAAGGACAAGAGCAATGGCAAATGTCGCAATACTCGCAAAAGTTGTCAGGCGAAAACCGCCACGCCACACACCGCGCAACTGTTCCAAATTGCTTTTATTCTGCGCCGAGAGGCTTACCCAGCCATTCTGGAGCGCCAGAGAAGAAGTCGCCTGCCCTATCGTCATGAAATTCATGAACTGCCCGACGCATGCAAAAGCCGCTGGCGGAAGGAACACGGCCAAAAGCTTGTTCACGACAAAAACACGCAATGCATTCAGGATCGTCACCATTCCCGAACCCATAAACGCTTTCCAGAAATTCACAGAATTAGAACTCATTAATCGCCCCAATCACTTCGGAGACTTCTTCATCGGTCATCACAGGACTCATGGGAATGCTGAGGACCGTCTTTGCCAAGGTTTCGGCAATCGGATACTCGCCGTTAAACTCGTGCGCATACGCCTCTTGTTCATGCGGAGGAATCGGATAATGAATAAGCGTCTCGATGCCACATGCACTCAAGAAATTCTGGAGTTCATTGCGGGATTCTTCGCTCTTGAGGCGGATCACGAACACATGATAAACATGTTCCGAAGGCGTTGCAGGAATCTCGGGCAAAATGACTTTCGAGTTCTTGATCTCTGAACAATAACGGACCGCAATTTCACGGCGGCGTTCATTCGATTCGTCCAGGTGCGGAAGCTTTGCAAGCAACAACGATGCCTGCATCTCGTCCAAGCGGGAATTCACGCCCTTGAATTTATTCACATACTTACGTTCGGAACCGTAATTTCCGAGAGCGCGCACCATGTTTGCAATATCGGCATCATTCGTGAGGACCATGCCCGCATCGCCAAGCGCCCCCAGATTCTTTGTCGGATAAAAACTGAAACCAGCCGCCGAACCAAACGAGCCCGCACAGCGACCATCGCTCATACGAGCACCATGAGCCTGGGCGCTGTCTTCGAACAGGAGCAAATCATGCGTATTGGCAAACTCACAAATATCATCCATATCACAAAGGCGCCCGTACAAATGCACAGCAAGAATGGCGCGGGTTCGTGCACCGCATGCTTTTTCAAGCTGCTTCGGATCCATATCGTACGTATTTACAGAAGGCTCCACAAGCACAGGCTTAAGCCCAACAGCACTAACAGCAAGAACCGTCGCAATAAACGTATTCGAAGGCACTAAAATTTCATCGCCTTCATGCAGGCGCCCCAATTCCATGGAAGCCCGCAAAATAAGAGTCAAGGCATCAAGACCGTTCCCCACGCCTACGGCGTACTTCACACCGCAATATTCAGCAAACGCCTGTTCAAAGCGTTCACAAAAATGCCCACGAATATACCAGCCCGATTCAACAACGGAACACGCCGCATTTTTCAAGACATCCATGTACGGAGCATTAAGACTTTTAAGGTCGAGAAAAGGAACTTTAGCCATAATACCCCCTAGCGATTTTCAACGGTTCCGTCGAATTCAAACGTGTACTTTAGGTCACCCGTGCAGCCGACACTTTCCTTAAACGCACAAAGCCCCGCATTGGGAATTCCATCCTCGCTCGAAGGCCCAATGTCGAGATAGTCTACGCCCATCGCCTTGAACAGTTCAAACATCTTTAGCGCAAGCATGTTCATCGGTCGCGAAGATTCAAAACCAGGCGCATCGCCCCAATAGATCAACTGGCAAATTTGCGGAGAGACTCGGTAGACGATCGCCGCAGCCACGGGCTTACTCTCCAAATAAAGGACAAAATACTGGATTGTCACAACAGCAGCAGTCGCCGCAAACGCTTCAAGCGACATCTTGAGCGGATAGCCCTTATACTCACGATTCTGCCGGATAACGTCATAGCAAGTCGCAACACCTTCACGAGTTGTCTCTTCGCGAAGTTCATAAGGCAACTTGGCGGCCTGCTTCAAATTACGCTTCGCCATATTCCAAAGACGTTTTTCATACGGCTTCGAGTCCGTAAAATCAAAAGCGTAATTCAAATCGGCATACAAGAGCTTGAATCCAAAACGCAACATCGCCGAAACGCATTTCGTGAGGTACGTCTGGCTATAGAATACAGGAGCAAACGTGATGTGCAACTTTTTCTGAGCGGACGAGACAAATGCAGGCAAGGCCCCAATGGCTTCGTCAATTTCATCAATCGTCACGCCCTTGGCACAGGCAAAGCCTCCAAAAGGCGCCGAATAAGGAGAAAGCCACAGCGATCCGCGTTCACCCACGGCAAACCCCAATCGAAAACCGTCATGGTCAAAAGCAAAAAAACGGACCGCATCGACCTTGGAGGCATTCAACAAATTGAAATCAGAGCGCAAATAGCAAGCAAGGGGGTTCGCAAAGTGTTCTGCATATTTACAAGCATCAATTTCAATCCAGGCCATAGGACATTCCATGTTTCAAAAACGTTTTTATTCAATATAAAAAAAATCGGCTCCGTTAAACGGAACCGATTACTGAGCTACGAAGGGCTCGAACCTTCGACCCACGCCTTAAAAGGGCGTTGCTCTACCAACTGAGCTAGTAGCCCGAGCAGGAGCAAATATATAAAAACATTTTTGTATTGTAAAGGTATAGGAATGCTCAATAAATAAAAAATTTCGCATATACAGCGCCCTAATCTTAAAACTTTCTCTCGATTTTTTATAAATTTACACCATGGATTTACTGAAAAAACTATCAGCAATAGCGGCTCTCGCCATCGCATGTCCGGCAGCGGAACTTGGCTACTTTTCTAAGCACGATGCAGGGCAAGAAGTTTTTTCATTCCTATCGACTTTTGACAGTCCGCGCAATGCAGCCCTTGAAAAATCGGCAGCAGCACTTCCGACCACGGACCCGTCCATTGTACAGTTGAACCCAGCTGCAGTACTCATTGCCGATGGCAAAAAGCGCGTTGCCGAAGCCCACTGGCAAACAGGTGAATTCGCAGACAACCAGGGAACACTCTCGTACACAACGCAGTACAAAAAGTTTATCCTGCAGTTTTCATACAACTGGATTTCGTACGGCTCAATTACAGGCTACGATGAATACGGCGAAGAAAATGGCAGCGAATACAAACCGTTTAGCCAGCTTGTAACCGCAACAGTCGCATTCCCGATGAAGCACATCCGCTTTGGTGCGACCCTTAAATTTGTTTCGGACAAACTGACTGGCGATACAGGCGACCAGACCGCCATGGCTGCAGCTTTTGACTGGGGCTTGACATGGATGTCCGACACCAAGAACTACGGTTTTTCATTTGTCGCAAGAGACTTTGGCGCCATGCTCCGCAGTTACGTCAAGAACGGCTCTGATGACTATCCGCTATCGCAGACGTTCGCCTTTGGCGGCTTCTTTAAGCCCCGCAGCGTACCGCGCTTGACCTTGTTTGGAGAAGCAGACTTTCCTCGTTACGCCGAACCGGATTTGAACCTCGGTGCCGAATACGCACTTGGCGAATACTTCCGCATTCGTGCTGGTTTTACACGTACATGGCTTGATCTCTCCCGAGACTTCAAGGAATTGGCATCATCGTCTAGCAGACCTGATGAAACAAACGAGGCCCGCCTGTTCAGCCTCGGCCTTGGCTACAATTCTAGTTTATTCGCCTTTGACTATGCATTCTCCGTTCTGCCCGAAAGCTTGGGCTACGAACACAGAATTGGTCTTCGCGTAGAATTCTAAAAAGAGATACACCATGCGTCAGTTCGATGTTTTTGTTTTTGACGAAAACTACGACAAAGCACAAGGCAAGCTCCCCCAACCGCCATTCACAGATCCAGAACTCGGCTGGTTTTTCACGAGCGACTGGAACAAGCATCTCGACGAGATTGAAGGGGAATGGGTTATTTTTGCGCACCCAAGCATCAAGATTAACCGCAACTTTTTGAACAACGTTGCCGAGGTTACAGACTCTTTCCCGATGGTCGATGCTTTCGCTCCAAGAATCCGTACAGACAAAGGAAATTTTTTAGGCGGTTATTTATTAAAGCCTGCCGCTAAAGGTTCCGGCTTTGTAGAAATCGACGAGAATGCACCATTGCGTTACGTCGCCGCTCCGCATCCATTCCTCGCCGTGTTTTCTCGGCGCATCATCCAGCGCACCGGAGGCTTTGACACAACGCTTCCGGAATACGCAAGGCTTGCAGACTTTACGCTCCGCATGATGCACGCCGGCGGCAAGATGTTCTCCGTGCCGTATTTGGTTGCACAAGCAACAAACGAAGAAGCCGAGACAGTTGTGAGTAACGCAAGCTCTGAAAAGGCTTGCGGTCTTATGGGAGTGCGCGACCTCAAGTCAACAGTAATCGTCTTGTCTAAAGCTTTTGGCACCGAAGCGTCCGTGCCATTCGCACTCCACCATCCAAGCGTCATTCTGACGCTACTCAGTAACCGCAAACAGCGCAAAGAAAAGCGCAAAGCGGCAACACTCCTCTCCAAGCTCAAAGCGGATTTTCTGAAAGAAGTGACTGCAAAATAAGCAGAAAAAATCCCGAAATTTCAAAAAAGTCCAAACTTACGTGATAAATATACTCTTTTTTCATTTTTTCACGTAAAAACACACCAAATTTCAAAATCAGCATCAAAAGCCATCATTACATACAAAAAAAGAACCCTGCCGAGTGGCAGGGTCTTTGAAAGGTTTCTAGCGGAGGTGTGGGAATCAATTTGCTTTGAGCGTTACGCCCACACCACTAACACTATTCAGAAATCTTACTTGGCGATCACGCGGGCCATTTCGCAAACCTTGTTGCTGTAGCCCCATTCGTTATCGTACCAGGAAACAACCTTAACGAAGGTCGGGTCAAGCTGGATACCGGCCTTAGCGTCGAAGATGGAGGTCTTCGGGCAGTTACGGAAGTCGGTAGAAACAACAGCTTCGTCGGTGTAACCGAGGATGCCCTTGAGTTCGCCTTCAGAAGCTTCCTTCATAGCAGCGCAGATTTCTTCGTAAGTGCAAGCCTTCTTGAGTTCGACAGTGAGGTCAACAACGGACACGTCAGAAGTCGGAACGCGCATAGACATACCAGTGAGCTTGCCATTGAGCTGCGGGAGAACCTTACCCACGGCCTTTGCAGCACCCGTAGAAGACGGGATGATGTTTTCGAGGATGCCACGGCCACCGCGCCAGTCCTTCTTGGACGGGCCGTCAACGGTCTTCTGAGTAGCAGTTGCAGCGTGAACGGTGGTCATGAGGCCACGGACGATGCCGAACTTTTCGTCGAGAACCTTGGAGATCGGAGCGAGGCAGTTGGTGGTGCAGGAAGCGTTGGAGATGATCTTCTGACCAGCGTAGGTCTTGTGGTTAACACCATAGACGAACATCGGAGTTGCATCCTTGGACGGAGCAGACATGATGACCTTCTTGGCACCAGCCTTGAGGTGAGCAGAAGCGAGTTCTTCGGTGAGGAAGAAGCCAGTGGATTCAACAACGACGTCTACGTCAAGAGCGCCCCAAGTGATGTTGGTCGGATCCTTTTCAGCGAAGATCTGGATCTTGTTGCCGTCGACGATGAGGAAGTTGCCTTCGACCTTGATGTCGTGGTTGAAAGCACCGTGGACGGAGTCGTACTTCAGCATGTATGCGAGGTAGTCAGCGTCGAGGAGGTCGTTGATACCGACAACCTGGATGTCATTTGCGAAGTTTTCCACAGCAGCGCGGAACACCATACGGCCGATACGACCGAAACCATTAATACCGAGTTTGAGAGCCATTATTGGATCCTTTTTTTATTGTTGAAATTGCTACCCACCTACACGGTGGAGCTTTGCTGGCTGGAAAGATACAAAAAATCAAAGTTTTTGTGTAGTAATAATCGAAAAAAAAGAGATTTGGGGGCTGTTTTAGGGGGCAGAATCCGTCCAAACGGGCTAAGACCGCCATATGAGGTTTGGAGGGGGAAGCCTTCCCCTGTTTGCAGTCCCACCTCAGCCTGCATTGCACGCGAACAGGTCCTCGCCTTCGGCTGCGGAATTGTTCGCTTTGCAAGCAGGCTTTCGATGGGTCTTCCACCACCCCTACTACGGGGCTCGCCGCCCCGTAACGCCCCGGCTAAACCGCTATTCGTCATTCTTTATACAGCGGACGGAGAGCTTTCTGTTCATTTCGATAGTGTTCAACCCAACATCGTCATCGGAAAATGTGATGTATAAATGATGAGCGTATTTAAAATATTTCTTTAATGTAGAACTCCAAAAATTAGCGCTGAAGCCTTGGTTGTTGAGGGAATCGGCGGAGGATCCGCCGTAGCCCGCCGGAAGGGCTCTGAAGCCGTATGCATCCGTGCCGTTACCATTGCCAAACCAGTCAGTTGTAGATTTTAGCATTCGACCTGCGGTTGTTCTTGAACCGGTAACCTCGATAAGAGTTTCGAACTCTGCATAGGAAGGTAGATGCCAGCCTTCAGGGCATACTCCGCGCACCGGGTATATCGGTGAGCAGTCGCTTAATTCAATACTTAAATCAATACAAGACCTGATGTTTTCGCCCCAAATGCCATCGATGTCCATTGCGATGCTCCAATCGTATAAGCGTCCGTATTTTTCGCAGTTTTCGGAGGAACCACCGTAGCAAATGCTATTTTTTGTTTCCAGATTGAGGTTTTCAGCCATCCAGGTTTGGCTTCCGATTTTCACGGTTTTGTAAGTCTGACCATCACGCTCGTCGGTAAGGGAGCCATAAGAACCAGAATAAGCAGACTCGGTTGCCGCGTCCAACTTGGTCGATTTTCCCTTGAGGCAGCGAACATAACGTCCCATCCCCTTATCGGTTATAAAAAGATACGCCTTACCATTTATGCTGTTTGGCTCGTCCAATTTTAGGCAGAAAGAATTATTTTCGTCATTTTCCGTAGAAGTCCAAAAAAACGCAGAACCGCTAAATAAGCCGTATGTTCCATCGACCCACCTAAATCCGCTGCCCGTAGCCGAAAATCCATAGTCGTCAGTTTCGCCGTCCAAGAGATTTTTGCTAGCGCGGTTCGATTCTTTGGACCCGCCGTCTACGGACGCAATCAGCGTTTCGAACTCAGCCATTGTCGGGAGATGCCAACCGGAGGGGCAGGCAATCGATGCGGATTTCCAAGTGTAGAGCACCCCACCAGATTTGCATCTATCCTTTTTGTCTTCGTAACAGAAACTATCTTCAGCCTCGTATTTGAGGTTCTCGGCCATCCATTCCTGTTCACCGATTTTTACGGTTTTGTATGTTTTGCCGTCACGGTCGTCGGTAAGCAAACCGTATTCACAGTTGTCGTCTTCGTCGCTAGATCTGCAAGCAGGCACTTGCAAATTTTTGCCGAAACTTGACTGAGCGTCAGATGAGCTGGAAGCATCGGCAGAACTGCTAAATTTTACAGCTTCGCTACAGGATGACGATGATGATGTGACGCTGGACGAGGACTTCGCGGAACTGCTGGACTTCGCGCTGCTAGATGTCATGCCAGACTCCGTTCCGGCATCGCCGTTTTTCTTGGATGAACTACTTGACTTGCCCGTATTGATGGTTTCAAACCAATGGTCGCCATCGCATTCGTAGTCCGCTTTGAGGTCTTTCACATAGACCTTTTCGCCGATGAAGTCATCGCCGCATTCGAACTTTTTAAGTTCGTCCATATCGGCCACTTCGCTAGGCAGCTCGGAAATTTTAGGTGAAGACGAACGATCATCGCCACAAGCGACGAACAAGACAAGAGAAGTGAGAATCCAAAATACATTTTTCATTTGTATTCAAAATAGAAAAAATCTTTGAACCCAATTTAAGCAACTCTTTGAAAATATTTTTTTTCATCCACGCATCGCTTTTGTAAACATTAGGAAAGGATAATCAGATTATTCTTGTTTGTATCGCAAGACACTACTTTAGGCGTATCCTATTTTTCTAAAATTAGGGTGTTAAACAATTTATCCCGAGATTATTATGCGTTATTCGTTTGTAAAAAAAGAGAATTTGCTTGCCCGCCTGACAGTGGCATTCGGGCTTTTTTTCCTGATTTCTTGCGCGGGTAACACCCCCGATGTAAACACCTCCCCCGCAACGGAAGTTTCGGGTTCCGCAGAAGATAATTCGTACAACGAGGAATCCTCCGACATCGATTACTCTTCCGAAGAAACGGTTACGCCCAGGGCCACCGGCGGCACCATCGAAACGAGCGGTTATACGTTTACCGCGCCAGACAACGGATGGACAATCATCGGTGGCGAAGACAACGCCCCCTACGAATTTTATAATCCGAAGACTGGACGCCGCGCCGTCCTCGTGGAAGTCACCCTCCCCGAAGGTGAACCGCTCCGCCTCATGGACCGCGCTCAAATCGAAATGCAGTCGTTCGAATCGAGCGGCAAGAAGGCAACACTCGCCGAAACTTACCCGGAAGAAGCTTTTGGCACCACCGGTGCATTCTTTGATGTGGCCGGCAAACGCTACGACACGCCCTACGAAGCCGTCGGTCTCGTGATTGGCGCCGGAAACCGCACCTTCACGCTCACGCTTGCCGCAACGGACACGCAGCTCCCCGCAGGCGCCCTCAAGCAAGAATGGAAAGACTTCTTTGCAACGTTCAAGCTGAAAGACGTCGTGAAAGAAGAAGTCTCGGAACTTTCTGCCGAACGCATCATGCAGCACGCCAGCGCAGACCTCGGCTATTCCTGGAGCACAAGCGATACGCTTTGGCACAACTGGACGGGTGTCGCCCGCCAGAACGAAGACCCGGACTTGGTGCTCAGCAACAAGAAAGAAGACATTTCGCTTTTTGTGTACGGAGCAATTGTCCCGGGCGACGAAGTCGGGCAACAAGATATGTTCAAGGTGCTCTTAAGCCGTCTTGGACTTTCCATGAACGAGGCTAGCTTTGAAGTCCAGCGAGTCAAGGTCGGCGACCGCTACGCCCAGGAATTCACGCTCACCCACGTCGTCAATAAATTTGACTTCTATTATACAGGTAGATATTTCTACGACAATGGACGCGGCATCTTGATCGCCACCTGGACGCAGGGCATCAACAAGAAGAAATACGCATCCGTCATGAAGAACGCGATTAGCGGCCTCAAGGTCGGCGAAAAGCCCAAAATGGCAAGCGATGCAGAAGCCCAAAAGAAGCAGAACAAGTTCAACGCAGCTGTCATGAGCCAGGTCGGCATCCTCCGTTTGCTCGAAGACCAGCCGTTTGTCGCCCTCAGCTACTTTGAACGCGCCAACAAGATGGACCCGGAAGAACCACTATATTTAATTAACTGTGGTTTTGTGTACCAGATGAAGGAACTTTACGGTCCAGGCATCAGCTATTTCACAAGCCAGATGGATCTTGTTCGCAAGAACGGCAAATTGCTCTCCATTCTCGGCGAAATGTACGAAGCTTTGTTCGACTACGGTCACGCCCGCGAATGCGCCGAAGCGGCCCTCCGCTACACCCCAAACAATCCGGAATACGTCATCAACTTGAGCGATGCCCTCTGGGGCTTGGGACAGCGCCACCAGTCCCTCATTGTGGTGCAGAGACTTTTCGATACGCAGCCGAGTTCCCGCCTTGGCGTTTACCTCGCAAAGACATACATGGGACTTGACCAGTACGCCGAAGCCGTCGATATCTTGTACGGCATTCGCGGTCGCTTTGGCATGAGCAAGGAACTTGGCGAAACGCTCATGGATGCCCTCATGTTCCTCGGACGCTACGAAGAAGCCCGCGCTATCAGCGACGAAACGCTCGCCAAGGCCAAGAATGATTATAAAGTATGGACGATGCACGGCAAGATTTTGTTCTACAGCCGCAATTACCGCGATGCCGAAAAGGCACTTACCAAGGCCCTCGCCCTCAAGCCGGATAACGAAGATGCCAAGAGTTTCCTCTCCGCCACGAAGGCTTACCTCGGCAAGGCAGACAACCGCACGCTCCAAAAGCCAATTACGCCCGTTGAAGAACGTGT
Source organism: Fibrobacter sp. UWB16 (assembly GCF_900215325.1). NCBI lineage: Bacteria > Pseudomonadati > Fibrobacterota > Fibrobacteria > Fibrobacterales > Fibrobacteraceae > Fibrobacter > Fibrobacter sp. UWB16. The sequence goes on from NZ_OCMS01000001.1 coordinate 146,448, forward strand.
CGCAGACTTGAAGACTCTCCTCCGCCCGCAAGCCAAGAAGACAGCCACGGAAGGTGACTTCCCTGCCGTAATCCATTACCAGAAGGAATCTCTCAAGGCAGAAAAGAACGCCAACTGGGTCCGTAGCGAAGAAATGCTCCTCGAAGTTCTGGACCAGCGCGGTGCCGCCATTTATCGCGAATTCACGTTCGACTTCTTGCCGGGCTACGACCGCATTTTCTTGAACGCGCTCGAAGTTTACGACAGCAACTGGAAACTCAAGCAGAAGGCAACACTCAACGGAGCCTATATTACATACGCGACTGAAATTGGCGGTGGTAACGAAAGCCAGACCGCCCACTTCCCGCTTTCGGAACTTGCTCCAGGTGACTTTATCTACATGCAGTTCAGCCGCACGAATCTTGAAAACAAGGGCATGATTCCGTACACGAACTACGAAAGCAGCCGCGATGTGCCGGTCGGAGAATCCGTGTTCCGCATTTACGCTGACACGACTCGCTTCGTCACCGAAGAATACGGTCCGCTCGAAAAGACCGCCATCAAGGGCGGCATTGAATGGAAGATTGAAAACCCGGTCATTGTCCGCAAGGAACTTTATATGCCGGTGTACCGCGACTTCGGCGCAGGCCTCATGCTCACAGGTAAGCAGGAATGGCGCGACGTTGGTGACGATTACCAGAACCTCATCAGCCACCAGTTCAAGAAGGCCGTTAAGGTTCGCGAACAAGCTTTTGAAGTACGCGGCAACAAGATTGGCGATGAAGCCGTCAAGGCCATTATCAACTTTGTCCGTCAAGACATCCGCTACCGCGATGTGCGATTCGGCGGCCACAGCCTGATTCCGCAGACCGCAGAAGTGACTCTCAAGGAACACCGCGGCGACTGCAAGGACATGGCACTTTTGCTCAAGGACATGCTCGAAGCGATTGGCGTGAAGAGCTACCTCACGGCCATCCACCTCACAGAAGAAGGTTTCTCGCACTTGCCGACCATCCAGCAGTTCAACCACATGATCCTCTACATCCCGAAGCAAGGGAAGATTAGCGAACGCTGGGTTGATGCGACCGACAAGACGGGCAACGATCGCCCGGTTCCGCTCGACATGGAAGGCAAAGTTGCCCTCGTAATTGACGGCGACCAGAGCCACGTGGTGACAACGCCGATTCTCGAAGACAATCAGGAACACCAGATTGCTATTCAGCACGACTTGTTCATCGGCGCTAACGGCGAATGCGAATTCCGCGATTCCGTGCAGCTTCAGGGCAAGTTCGCCAGTGCCATCCGTAACAAGTTCTTTGGCCGCGACGTCAAGGATCAGGAAAAGCTCTTGGAACAGTTCCTCGCCGCAGGCGTGCCGGACGTGAGCATCGGCAACATCCGCATCCAGAATCTCGACCAGTTCAACAAGCCACTCATCATCGTGAACACGTATCTTTCCAAGGGTTACTTTGGTCAGGGCGGTTCCGAACTCAAGGGACGTTTCCCGAACGTCTGGGAACGTAGCCTCTTCAAGCTCCCGAAGGTTGCAAAGCGCCACCACCCCATCCGCATGCCGCACGAAACGCAGTTCAGCTTCAAGCTCAACATCAAGACGGCTAGTGGGCACTCGGTATCGCTCACCGAAGCAAAGCCGCTTAACCGCGCCCCGGATTACGTGAGCTTCGAAAAGCAGCCGAAGTCCAAGACTTCTAGCGGCATCAAGTGGACCACGTTTGCTCTCTACGCCGATCCAAGCGAATACGACAAGATTCGCGAAGAATGGAACTACCTCTTGAGCGAAACGAGCCCGATGATTACGGTGAAATAGGAATAACAATGCGCGCATTAATTCTTTCCGATATTCATGGTTCAGCCTTGGCAGCAAGGCAGGCACTCTCGTTCTTTGAAAAGTTCAACTGCGACAAGATTTTCTTGTTGGGCGATACGCTCTATCACGGTCCGCGAAACCCGCTCCCGGCAGGGCATGGTCCCATGCAAGTCGTCGAAGCGCTTGCGCCGTACAAAGACAGAATTGTCGCCGTTCGCGGCAACTGCGATGCCGATGTCGATTTGATGATGCTCGACTTCCCTATCGAAAACGAATACAAGGTCGTTGAAGATTGCGGTTTCCACTTGTTCATGAGCCATGGGCACATCTTTATGCCGGAATGTTTCCCGAGAGATGCGCTAAACGCCATCGAATCTACGGGAGCGGCGCAATCCACGGCGCAGTCTCAAGCCGATGCTCCGCAAAAGCCGCAAATTGATGTGTATCTGTACGGCCACACGCACATCTGGAAGCTCGAAAAGAACTTCCGCAATGTGCTTCTCGTGAATCCCGGCTCGACGAGCCTCCCGAAAGGCGGGAACCCGCCGACATTCGGGCTGTACGAAAGTACGCCCGCCAAAGATGGCGAGCCAGCCCACGCCAAGTTCAGCATCCACACGCTGGAAGATGGCAAGGAAATTAAGGCAGTGAGCATATAGCTATACAAGATGGCGACCCCGTCCCCATACGCGGATCATGACCACGTAAGAGCTAGTTGCATTCAAGGCGAGCGTCGCGACAGGCTGCTTGCAGACTGTCATGATTGAGCCGAAGATGCTGACGCAAAGCGTCAAAGCTCTAAGTGGTCAAAGAGAACTAGTCCGGGGTGACAAAGGGGATGCCCGCTCGGAGGCGGGCATGACAATCAACCTGCTATTTTTTTCTTACATTTGAGCCATGGTTTTAAATGTAATTTGGCTCGTGTTTTTCTTCGGTGCATTTATCGCATGCATCGTCCAGTGGCTTGCTTTCGGCGATACCGGCATTTTTAACAAGGCTATTCTCGGCGCTTTCGACATGTCCAAAACGGCATTCGAAATCGCTCTTGGCCTCACGGGCATTTTGAGCTTGTGGCTCGGCATCCTTAAAATTGGGGAAAAAGCAGGCGCCGTCCAGATTTTGGCGAAAATTGTACAGCCGCTCTTCTCGAGACTCTTCCCTGAAATTCCAAAGGGCCATCCGGTCGTGGGCACCATGCTCATGAACATCAGCGCGAACATGCTCGGTCTCGACAATGCGGCAACCCCGATGGGCCTCAAGGCCATGAAACAGCTACAGGACTTAAACCCGAACGACGACAAGACCGTCGCGAGCGATTCGCAAATCATGTTCCTCGTCTTGAACGCGAGCGGACTTACGCTAATTCCTGTCAGCATAATGACTTACCGTGCACAGCTCGGCGCCGCAAACCCGAGTGACGTGTTCCTCCCGCTCCTGCTCTCGACATTCTTCAGCACTATCGCAGGCATTTTCGCACTCAGCTTTTTCCAGAAAATCAAGCTCAAAGACCCAGTAACCGTGATGTGGCTTGGCGGCATTAGCGCCTGCGTTATCGCCGTGATGTTCTACTTTAGCCATCTCACCGCCGAAGCTCTCGGCACTACGAGCCTTTTCATTAGCGGTCTTGTGCTATTCGGAGTCATCGTTGCATTTCTCGGCCTCGCCTGCTACAAGAAAGTCCAGGCATACGAAGCATTCGTCGAAGGCGCCAAGGAAGGGTTCAACACCGCCGTGATGATCATCCCGAATCTTGTCGCGATTCTCGTGGGTGTCGCCGTGTTCCGCGCAAGCGGTGCAATGGACCTCGTGATGAACGGCATCTCGGCATTGCTCGGTCTTATCGGTGTCGGTAACGACGTTGTCCCCGCCCTCCCCACCGCCCTCATGAAGCCCCTTAGCGGTAGCGGTGCTCGCGGCATGATGATCGACGCCATGAAGAACCTTGGCCCGGACAGTTTTGCAGGTCGCCTCAGTTGCATGTTCCAGGGAGCAGCCGACACGACATTCTACATCATCGCCGTGTATTTCGGTTCCGTTGGCGTTAAAAAGACACGCCACGCCGTCACCTGCGCCCTCATTGCAGATGCAGTCGGAGTCATCGCCGCCATCATCATCGCCTACATATTCTTCCCACCGATTCACTAGGCTGGGAGCAAGGCAAGTGTAGTTCTAAAATGGAATAAAAATATTGTGATATATTAAATATTTTTTAACCTTTCTAAAAATTTTTATTTACATTTAGAACACTTAATTGGTGTATAATGTGTGGACTTTAAGGGGCGAAAATGGACTACGTCATTTTCAGTAGTGTTTATAAAGATTTTAGGGATGCGATTTTAGATAATATTCCTGATATGGCAGCGATGAGCAAACGAATCAGCGCGGCCATTCCTCCTATATGTAATATTTTAAACATAGGCTTTATCAAACTTAAACTCATTGCCCCAAGCTCCATCATTGCACGAAACGGTTTAAACGAAGAAAGAATTATTTACGAAGACCAAAGCGGGTACGAATCCATGCCCCTCATCCAGACCTACAGAACGGGTGAAAACGGCATGGCCACTATCGAAATACGAGCCAAGAAGGGCCGTAAGTTTACAAATCCCGAACTCCAGGCCGTAAAGCTCATTTGCGATGACATGTTCATCATTCTTGGCCGTTCACGCCTCATGAGCGCCGTCCACTATGCAAGCCAAACTGATACGATGACGGGTACCCCGAATACAGCTAAGCTCGTCCACCACAGTATCGAACTCAAGGCTAAGAACAAGCTACACAATTTCGCCGGTCTATTCATCAACCTTAAAAACTACAAGTACATCAACCAGTCCAAGTCCCCTGCTGTGGGCGACATGGGCATTACCACCTTTACACATGTAGTCATGGCGATGTGCCGCGATGACGAAATGATCGCAAGACTCGGTGGCGACAACTTCTTTGTACTTGTGAAAAAAGAAAACAGGGACATGTTCGTCAAGGCATTGTCTTCAATGAACGTAAATGTTCCCGTTCCACAAGGGCCGTCCATTCCGCTGACCATCCAGAGCCGCATCGGTGTTTACGATATCCAGCCCCAGGACTCCATGAACGAAATCATGCACTGCAGTTCTGTCGCGCTGAACGAAGCTAGACGCCACCCCGGAAACGATGTCGTTTACTTCACCCAAAAGATGCTCGAGGATGCCTACCACGAAAAAGAGATTTCTTCGCTTTTCCGCGAAGCGCTGAACCGCAAAGAGTTCATTGTCTATTACCAGCCCAAAGTATCCGTCAAAGACCAAAAGCTTTGCGGCTGTGAAGCTCTTGTGCGCTGGAACCGCAATGGCGAGATTATTCCTCCTGGCGAATTTTTGCCCATTCTCGAAAAAGAAACTTCGATCTGCAAGCTCGACTTCTACGTTTTCCGCAAGGTTTGCGAAGACATCCGTTCCTGGTTAAATGCAGGCATTGAACCGGTCCGCGTTTCGTCCAATTTCTCTAGACACCATTTGAGCAACCCGCACCTGACGGAAGATATCCTCAACATCATGAAGGAGTTCAGGATAGACAGCAAGTTCATTGAAATTGAGCTTACCGAAACATCGAACTTTGAAGACAAAGTTGCCATGCAGAAGTTCGTGAACGGGCTGCGCCAGCACGGCATTTCTGTTTCTATTGACGACTTTGGTACAGGCTACTCCACATTTGCCGCCATCAAGGACTTGAACGTCAATGTCATCAAGCTTGACAAGTCGCTCCTTGACCATATCGGCGACGAAACGCACCACGACGAAGTTGTCATCAAGAACATGGTCAACATGATCAACGAACTCAATCTTGAAGTCGTTGCCGAAGGCGTCGAAAATACCAAGCAATTGGACTTTTTGCAGAACGCCAAATGCTCCATCATCCAGGGATTCATTTTCGATAAGCCCCTGACTAGAGAAGACTTTGAAAAGAGGCTTTCAAACAAAGCCGCTTATCAGAATCAACCTCTAGAAGACACTCACTAAAAGAACATCCAGACAGCCATCCATAAAACGATGAGCCCGAACTCGATTTCCTTTGAAATTCGAGCCATAAAGCTACACCCAAGAGCTATCTCGGCAATAGCGGCCAAGCGGATCCACGGCGCTTCTTCGCCCACTTGGTAAAGCGAAACATTCCCGACAAGTTCTACCCAGAGCCAGAACGTCTGAGCAAGCACCATAAAGCGCCTGCGGTTTTCGCGAAGTCCCGTCGTAAATACACAGAACGTCAGAGCCACCATGCGGAAAGGATAATTTTCCAAAGTCGGTATGGCCAGGTTCCCCGCAAAAGCCGTGTAAAGGCAACTCGTCATGACAATCAAAAACATGACAAGCGTAATGCGGAGCATTCCCTTCATTTTCCAGAGAAACGCCACAAAGATCAGGCACAAGAGGCAAGCCACGGCATTTGCAAAGACGCTCATTTACCGCCTCCCCTACGCTTTCTGGAAAACCCTAGATGCACAAAAGGTTGCAAGCAGACCAAGAGGCAACTTACGTACGCGCCAAACGGCCCCGCAAGATTGACCCAGTCTGCAGTGAAATAGCCATAAGCGACAGCCGCGAGTACGCCACACAGCACAGGCAAGCGCACCACCTTGAATTCCGGAGCCGAAAATGGCGAGTAATAATTACGTTCAACAGCTTCAGGAACTTCGCCATCCGAGCTATCGCTCTCTTCGCCGATCAGGATTTCGTCATTTTCAAAGAATCTTGAAAGGAATAGACGCACCCCAAAGAAAAGAGCCACGAACAAAGTTCCGCACGCAAACATAAGACTGACATTTGCAAATGTGGCATTCAAGAAGAAATGAAAATCGTCGAGATTTACAACAAAGTCGCACTTGAGCATCACGCCAAAAAAGATGCTAGCCACCACCAGCACACGTCCCCACAAGCTTTCGCGCACCGCAGCAATGAACAGCAACTGCGGAACAGCGCAGGCAAATACAAAAGCCAAAACGCTCCCCTCGCCTTTGACAAGGAGAAGCCAAAGGAAAAGCAGCGACATGAACCAGCTGCACAGCAGGAGGAACCGTTCAATTAACCGGTTGTAATAGTTTTCAAACGAAAGGAGAGCAATTGAACTTGCTAGCCCCATATAAAAGACAATTGCAACCACGTACAGCGGGAAGAACGCTCCCTGCCAAACAGAATTTTCGTGACAAGCGAAATCCAACGCAAATTCCGAGACGACCCAAAACACCGTCGGGAGGATAATCCATGCCAGCGGGCGGCGGATTTTAGCCAGTTCCTTGCAGAGCGTCATGTCTTCAGCAGAATCGGCAGCCACAAGATGCGTCACAAAGAACAAAAGCGAAATAAAGCCGACAATGCCAATGCTGTAAACGTCACTATGAATATCACTATTCATTTGGATTGAACGAGAATAAAGCAGCGGTAGAACGACCGCAACGGCCAGGCTGCAAAGAGAACCAAGTTCTAACAAAAGCGATGTGCGCCGGTGAATTTTCACCTTCATGACAAGCAAAAAAGCCGAGAGCAAGACCCCAGCCTGCGACATGCCGATCCAGAATATGAACAAAGCCTTAGGGAATTTCCAGTTACCGCCATTGTGCAAAAGAAGGTCGATAGAACCATCCCAAAACGAGCCCCCTACCGAAAGCAGGAGCAACAAGCACAACCCAATAAAAACTATAGTAACGACTTTGTTGTTCAACGTTCGCGTCTCTCCACATACAATATATTTTTTTATTTTTTACATCAGGAGAATCAAATGAAAAAAATCCTACTCTGTCTAGCTTTTTTGGCCATTCATGCATCAGCAAATTCTTGCACCAAGGCTTGGTTCGAGATTAATGCTTACAATTACTTCGCCTCAAACAACAGGCCCTATCTGGATTCCACACATCAAAATGAATTGACTTACGAAATCGATGAAAAATACATCTATAAGAACGGAGTCATCGACACAATTTTCAAGTATCATCAAAAAGCGACTACACCAGGATACATTTATGCCTTTAACTGGGAAAAAGGAACTTTAACTCTTTTACACAACGGTGCATCAGCAAAAATATCAAGAGAAACGGTCAACGACACTCTAATAATTACACAAACAGAGACAAATCAAGAAATCATAAAGATTCTTGATAATTATGCAGAAAGAACTTTCATTAAACCAAGTACAGGCAAAGTATCCGTAGAAAAAACATTCTTCAGCAACGACACCCTCGTTGTCCAAACCACATCGACATACAAATCGGGCGAGACAAACACATATAAATCCATCACAGTCATAGACCCGCAAGATGACTCCAAATGCACCGAATATGACGACGAGGGAGAAATTCGAGCACAGCTAGAATTCACAAAAAACGATAAAGGCTATTCCATAATGTACAATATGGTGCAAGTTACGAGCCCCAACTACAAAGAATACTTTATGATTGTCCCGGAAGAATACACCACCGCTATTCGCAAGCAGCGCCCAGCACCAAAGATTTCGCCGAAGGCCACATATTTTGATCTTTTAGGTCGCTACAAATTCAGTAAATAACATTTCAATCATTTTAACAAATGACTCTCATCGAAATCATTGTCATCGCCATTGTAGAAGCCATGGACTGTTTTGCGGTTTCCGTTTCTACGGGACTAGCCAAGTCAAGCATCCGTTACAGCAGGGCATTTTTACAAGCCCTAAGTTTTGGCGTTTTTCAGGGAGGCATGACGCTTCTCGGGTATTTCTTGGGCAGTTTTGCCGAGCGTTGGTTCAATGCGGTGGGCACTCCGATTGCCTGTGCGATTCTTAGCATTTTGGGAATCCGCATGATTTGGGGTGCAGTTCGAGGAGACGCCGGCGAAGAAGAAGGTGAGCAAATCGCAGCAAAGAACTTATCCATAACCAATATTCTGCTATTGTCGATTGCGACAAGCATCGATGCCTTTGCGGTCGGAATTTCTTTTGCATTCGTAAATGTGAACATGTATTTAGCAACCTCGGCCATTGCTTTTGCAAGCTTTGCTATGGGCGTCATCGGTTTTGAGATTGGACGCCATACGGCAAAGCGTTTCCAGACCAAGATTCCGGAATTTATCGCCGGGATTATCTTGATTGCCATTGGCGTGAAGATGTTTGTGTAGCGCCTTCGGTGCGACCACCACAAACTCTTTCTATATTGCATTCCATGAGTGAGCAGAAAGAAATCGACCGTACCCGCTATTTTGAGTTAAAGAAACAACTGGAAGAAGCTAGCCGTCTTTATTACAAGGACGGGGTCTCCCCCATGAGCGACCAGGATTTTGACTTTGGGCTCAAGGAGATGGAAGCTCTCGAAGCGAAGTATCCGGAACTACGCGGGAAGGGTTCGCTCACGCAGAAGGTCGGTAGCGACCTCACGAATGATTTTGCGAAGGTGGCACATGCGGTGCCGATGCTCAGCATCGCAAACGTGTACAGCGAAGAAGAAATGCGCGAGTTTGTGAAGGCTGCGGAAGAAGGAATCGCGAGTCTCGAGACTTCACTGGATCCTTCGCGCATTCGCGCTCAGGATGACGAGAAAGGCAGCGCTCAGGATGAAAGGGAGATTCCCGGTCATCCCCGTCAAGCGAGGACAGGCGCCGGGAATGACAAGAAAGCGACGTGGATTTGCGAGAGGAAGATCGACGGGGTTAGCCTTTCGGTGGTTTACGAGAATGGTCGTCTGAAGCAGGCGGCGACGCGTGGCGACGGCGCTCAGGGCGATGACGTGACATTGAATGCGCTCACGATTACAGATATTCCTGAATATTTTGACGCGAAGAAATTGAAGATTGACCCGAGCGAGATTCCGCAGGGGACGTTCGAAGTCCGTGGTGAAGTCTACATGGAACGCGAGGCTTTTGAACGCTTGAACGAGCAGTTCATCTTGGAAAACAAGAAGACTTTCCAGAACTGCCGCAATACGGTTTCGGGCTCGCTCAAGCTCAAGAGCGTTGCCGAATGCAAGACGCGCCCGATGCGCTTTTTTGCATACCACATTCCGCAGAGCAACAACAAGACTCACGAAGAGAACTTGAAGCAGCTCAAGCGTCTCGGTTTCCATACGAACGATTATTGGACCGCCAATACGGTCGATGAAATCATGGCGATTTCTGAGAAGATTGGTGCGAGCCGCGACAGCCTCCCGTTCGACATTGACGGCATGGTCGTGAAGCTGAACGATTTGCAACAGCAGCGAGAACTCGGCAGCACGAGCAAGAGCCCGCGCTGGGCCATCGCTTACAAGTTTAAGGCGGAACGCGCTTACACGCCGCTTTTGTCTGTAGAATTCCAGGTCGGCCGCACCGGTGCCGTGACGCCTGTAGCCAATCTCGCACCCGTGCGCCTCGCCGGCACGACCGTGAAGCGCGCCACCCTCCACAACTTCGACGAAGTGGCAAGGCTTGACTTGCACTACGGCGACACAGTCGGCGTAGAGAAGGGTGGCGAGATTATCCCGAAAATCACCGACGTCAAGCGCGAGCTGCGCCCCGCCGGGGCCTCCCCCGTTGTGGCTCCCGAAAAATGCCCTGTATGCGGCGAGCAACTGACACACATCGACGGCGAAGTGATTTTACGCTGCGAAAACATGCACTGCCAAGCACAAGTGCAATGTCTGTTCGAGCATTTCGTGAGCCGTGAAGCGATGAACATCGAAAATCTCGGCCCGGCGCTTATCGCAAGCCTCCTCGCCACTGGCAAAATCAAGCGCATTCCAGACCTTTACCGACTTACGCTCGAAGACCTGGAATCGCAGGAACGCATGGCGAAGAAGAGTGCGAAAAACGTCTTTGACGCCATCCAAGCATCAAAACAGCGCAGTCTCGAAAATCTGTTGCACGGTCTCGGCATCCGCTTTGTCGGCCGCACCAGTGCCCGTAACATCGCAAAGCATTTCCGCACGCTCGAAAAAATCCGCACAGCTACGGTCGAAGAATTGCAAAACGTGACTGACGTCGGTGAACGCATCGGAAAATCCGTTTACGAATTTTTCCACACGCCGCTTTATACCAATGAAATTGATGAACTCGTAGCGCTCGGACTCCCGACGGAATTCAAGGGCGTTGTCAAAACATTGTTCCAAGGGCAAACGGCGGTCATCACGGGAACGCTCCCGAACATGGACCGCGATGAAGCGCGCAAACTCATCGAAGAGAATGGCGGCAAGGTTTCCGGTTCCGTCAGTAAAAAGACGAGTTGGGTTTTGGCAGGCGAAGCGGCAGGTTCCAAGCTCACCAAGGCAAACGAGCTCGGAATTCCCGTACACGACGAAGCATGGCTTATGGCTCAGATCGCGAATGCCAGCGAGAGCGCGAACGAAGATGCCACACCCGCTGATGCGAGCAGCGCAACAAAGCCCGCTGAAGATCAAATGTCGCTGGATCTATAGTTTTTCGCAATACAAGAAGGTGATGCCGGAACGGGGTCCGGCATGACATATAAGAAAGGCGTCCCGAAGGACGCCCAGAACTGTTTTGATTAAAGATTTAGCACAGCGAAGCTACAATCTGCCACCTTCAAGGAAAGGTAGAAAACCAAAGCAGCTCGTTTCGGAATAAAACTCGGCTCAAAAGCCCTCGCTTCAATCCCTAAAAACAAATGTATTAAAAATTTAACAAAAAGGCAAGATGTTTAATAGTACAATTTGGAATGCGCCCTAAAGCTGTAATCCGTGTCACATTGCCTAAAAATCCTTTTTTTAGTAAATTTTAGCGCATGAAATCAGTACCTATAACGCTCCTGACCGGTTACCTGGGAGCCGGCAAAACTACTCTCCTCAACTACGTTCTCAACAATCAGCAGGGCTATCACGTCGCCGTCATCGTAAATGACATTGGCGAAGTGAACATCGACCAAACTTTAATTGAAAAGGGCGGAAACATCACGAAGGAAGATTCGGGCAAGGTTGTCCCGCTTTCGAACGGTTGCATCTGCTGCTCGCTCAAGACCGACTTGATCGAACAAATTGCCGAACTTTTGGAAATGGGCAAGTTCGACTACATCCTCATCGAAGCTAGCGGTATCTGCGAGCCGATTCCTATAGCCCAGACCATTAGCTTTGCAGGTAGCCAGCTCCGTAGCAAGGACGGCAGACCTCTCCCCTGCCATTTGGACAACATCGTCGCCGTTGTGGACGTGCTCCGCCTCGCTGACGAATTTGCCGGTGGCGAAAAGCTCCTCGACGAAAATCTCGAAGAAGAAGATATCGCAAACTTGCTCATCCAGCAGATTGAATTCTGCAACACGATTATTTTGAACAAGGTTGACGCGCTCAACAAGCACGACTTGGAACACGTGAAGGCCATCGTGAAGGCTTTGCAGCCGACCGCCAAGATGATCGAGACGAACTACGGCAAGGTCGACATGAAGGACATTCTCGACACGAAGCAGTTCGACTTCAACAAGGTTGCCGAATCGAGTACTTGGGCTATCAAGCTCAACGAAGAAGGTCACGACAACGATGACGATGATGATGACGATCATGACGAACATGAACATCACCACCACGACCATGACGATGACCACGATGAGCACGAGCACCATCATCACGACCACGAAGACGAAGACCACAGCCATTGCGACCACGAACATGGCGTTTGCCACTGCGGCCACCACCACGACAAGGACCATCCGCATGGCGACGAATATGGCATCAGCACGTTCGTGTTCGAAGACCACCGTCCGCTGAACCGCGAAAAGTTCGAAGCGTTCCTCGACGACTATCCGACGAGCATCATCCGCACAAAGGGTCTCCTGTGGTTCAGCGATGAACGCAGTGAAAGCTACTTGTTCGAACAGGCCGGTAAGCAGGCCTCTGCCCAGAATTTTGGACGTTGGTTCGCCGCCGAAAGCAAGGCCGAACAGCAGCGCATCCTCGCCGAAAATCCGCAGCTCCAGAAAATTTGGGACGAAAAGTACGGCGACCGCATCATCCGCTTGGTATTCATTGGCCAGCACATGGACAAGAAGAAGATCATCCAGGTGATGAACGACTGCTTGGACGACTAGTACAATGTCATGCCCGCCGCCGAGCGGGCATCACCTTTTAAAGACGAGAATCCCCGCGACCGAAGTCGCGGGGATTTTTTCAAATAAAGTTAAGCAGTTACTTTTCTTCGATTTCTTGAATTTCAATAGCATCGACGTCTGGCGGGAGCGGATTTTTGGAGTCTTGTTTTGCACCAAGACGTTCCAGTTTGCGGCAAGATTGCACTATGCTAGCCCCCTTATCATCGAGTTTCGCCATTCCCTTATTGTAAGCGTCTTGAGCTTTTCCAAGGGCGGAGCCAATATCTTCCATATTTTTCACAAACATGCCCACACGTTTGAGCACTTCGTTCGCAAGTTCAAAGACCTTTTGCTGGTTTTGAGCCTGCTGCACCTGGCGCCAGGTCAACTTAACGATACGGAGAGCGGCAAAAAGCGTCTGTTCGTCGGCAATATAGACTCCACGGTCCATGGAATCGCGCCAAAGAGAAGGTTCCTCGGAAAGCGCCGTCCAAAGAGCGGCTGAGCGAGGGACAAACATGATAACAAAATCAACGGTTTCCCTCGGAGCTTTCACGTATGTCGAATACTTTTTCTTGGCAAGTTCATCCACATGCTTCTTGAGGCTTTCAATATGACGTTTCAAAAGGAGCTTCCGCTGTTCCACATCTTCGCAAGCGACATAGTCCATAAAAGCATTCATGGAAACCTTAGAATCGACAATGACATCCTTTTTTGTATCCAGGTGGACGATAACATCCGGGCGCATCATGCTTCCAGTCTCTTCGGCGCGGAGCACATTGCCTTTTTCATCGCGCAGTGTTGATTGCGTTTCAAAATGAATTCCCTTTTGGAGTCCGAGCGATTGCAGCAGTTCTTCGAGGACGCATTCGCCCCAGTCGCCCTGAATTTTGCTATCGTGCTTGAAAGCGCGAATCAAGTCATCGGCAGTTTGCTTTGTCGCCTTGTTAGAATTGATGGATTGCTGCAGAACTTCCTTCAGCGAGGTATTCGCCGCAGTCTGCTGTAGCGTCGTGTCGTTCATGGTCTTTTCCATCTTGGCGATGGTTTCCTTGAGCGGAGTCACGAGCTGTTCCATGGTGGCATGGCCCGATTCCGAAATTTGCTTTTCGCGCTGTTTAAGCATTTCTTCAGTAGCGTTTTTCGCTTCGGCAACTAGGCGCTGCGAGATATCATCGAAGCGAGCTTTTTGCTCTTCAAAAGCTCGGGCCGCCTCGGCTTTTGTCATTTCAAGTTGGCTTTTCAATACAGCAACTTCTGTTTTTGCACTATGTCCCAATAAATAACCAATTGCGATCCCTAATACAGCGCAAATAATGGCGACGGCAATTATCATCAAGAACTCCTTTTAACGTTCTAACAATATATCGTTATTTAAATGAAAAATGTCAACTGTTTTTCGAGAAATCACTGGATCCTGCTCCTCCGAACCTAACTCCACTAAGGGACTGAAGCCCCAAGTCTCGTATATCGCTTCGCTCAGGATGACGAATGACAAGCACAGGGATAAGTTTTATTATAGCAAAATTCAATATTTATCTGGTAAAAATAGAGCTTAACTATAACAATATCCAATTTCACAGTAGGTTTATAGGATTTTTCAATAAATTTTAGACTGACCCCTTGCCATGCGTCATTTGGATTGATATTTTTGTGGCATGATGAATTTTGTTACAAATGCAACTCTCAACCGTCGTTGGTGGCGCGGACTCTAACATAGAGCCCGGTATTTGTTACAAATCACCCAAGATTTTTAGGCAAAGGCTTCCGGACTCACGGAGGCCTTCCTTTTTACCGAAAATTGACGAAATCCTCCGGGAAATAAAGCCTTTGCAAAACGCAAACGAGTTTTAAAACTAGAGGATTAAAATGACTAAGATTACTCACATCACCGAACGCCCGGGTTACGCTCCGCGTACTGACAGCATTTACGTTGCACTCCCCGGTGAACGTTACACCCCGTTTTCACTCGCCAAGAAGCTCGGCGCAAAGGCCATCTTCGAATCGGCAAGCTTTGACCACGGTCGTAGCCGTTACTCGACTTTGATGGTCGATGAAGGATTCCGCCTGCGCCAGAACGACAAGAACGTGAGCATTGTCGTGGACGGCAAGGAAAGCGAATTCTTGGCAGAAGGTGATGGCGATATTCTCGACGCCTTGCTCAAGATTTCCGCAGAAAACACGGTGCCGCCAAACCAGATTCCTATTCCGTCTTCGGGCGTGGGCTACCTCGGCTACGAATTCTGTGCCCGCTGCGATACGATTCGCCTTGCCCCGCAGGTGGATGAACTCAACATTCCCGAAGCTGAATTTTTAGTCGGCCACATTTACATTGTATTCGACCACTTCACCGAAAAGCTTCACTTGTTCGCCCTGAACTACGAAGAACACCAGATCGACCTGAAGGCCGCAATTGAAAAGGTGAAGGCACGCCTTGCTGACCTCGACTTTAGCTACCTCGCTCCGGAAAAGCAGTACGGCAAGGGCATTACGATGACCGACCTGGAACAGTCCCGCAAGGAATACGTGGAAAAGGTCGCCGCATTGCAGAAGCACATCGTGGCAGGCAACATCGTTCAGGCTGTGCCATCCCGCCGCATCCAATTCGCAAGCGATATCGAAGCGCTCGACATTTACCGCCGCCTCCGTACGGTGAACCCGTCTCCGTATATGTTCTTCTTGGATTACGGCACACACCAGTTCATCGGCGCATCGCCGGAAAGCTTGATTCGTGTGCGTGAAGGCATCGCTACCATCCACCCGATTGCAGGTACCCGCCGCCGCGGTAAGGATGACGCAGAAGACGAAGCATTGATGAAGAATTTGAAGGGCGATCCGAAGGAACGCGCAGAACACTTGATGCTCGTAGACCTCGCCCGCAACGACCTCGGCCGCGTTTGCGATGCCGGTACGGTCGAAACGACCAAGTACATGGAATGCGAAAAGTTCAGCCACGTGATCCACTTGGTCTCTGACGTGCAAGGCCGCGTTTCCAAGAACAAGAAGGCAATTGAAGTGCTGCGCTCCAGCTTCCCGGCAGGTACGGTGAGCGGTGCTCCGAAAATCAGCGCCATTGAAATTCTTTCTGGTCTCGAAAAAATCAAGCGTCGCTTCTACGCTGGCGCCGTGGGTTACATTGAATCGGACGGTGACTTGGATTTCTGCATCGCTATCCGTTGCTGCTTAAAGCAGGGCAAGACCATCAGCCTCCAGGCAGGCGGTGGCATCGTGGCGGCATCGAACGCTGACCGCGAATTTGAAGAAACGAATGAAAAGCTCGGAGCAATCAGGGCTGTACTGGAGGGTGACAACTAGATTGCTTCGGCTTTCAGCCTCGCAATGACGTAACACCCCAAAACTTTAAAAAAGAGATTACAACCATGATTATCATTATCGACAACTACGATTCTTTTACTTACAACGTTTATCAGGCATTAGCCAAGATTACCACCGAAGAAATCCGCGTGCTCCGTAGCCGCGAATGCACCATTGCAGATATCGAAAAGCTGAACCCGAGCCGCCTTATCGTAAGCCCGGGCCCGGGCCGCCCCGAAGATGCGGGCATTTCCGTCGAAGCCATCAAGCACTTCGCAGGCAAGCTCCCGATTTTGGGCGTGTGCCTCGGCCACCAGGCTATCGGTTACGCCTTTGGCGCAAAGATTGTGCAGGCCAAGTTCATCAAGCACGGCATCGCCGAAGAAATCGACCTCGATGGCAAGGGTCTCTTCCGCACCATCGGCAAGAAGAACATCTTCACGCGTTACCACAGCTTGGTCATCGACGAATCTACGCTCCCGGGCGATTTCGAAGTGACCGCCCGCGCAACAGACGGCGACATCATGGGCATTCGCCACAAGACGCTCCCGATTGAAGGCGTGCAGTTCCACCCGGAATCCATCGCTAGCGGCCGCGCCGACGAATTCTTCAAGGCATTCCTCAACTACCGTCGCGAACCGCTTGACATCCGCGGAATCCTGAACACGCTTACTGCAGGCAAGGATTTGACTCGCGAAACCGCCGAAATGTTCATGGAAGACTTGACGGACGGTATCATGGACGAACGCCAGATGGCAGCAATCCTTACCGCACTTTCCAGCAAGGGCCCCGTGACCGATGAAATCGCCGGTTGCGCGAAGGTACTCAGCAGCAAGAAGCGCAAGTTCCCGTACAGCGGTGACGAACTCACCGATATCGTGGGTACCGGTGGCGACGGCAAGGGTAGCTTCAACGTGAGCTCTCTCTCCGGCCTTATCGCAGCAAGCTGTGGCGCCAAGATTGCCAAGCACGGCAACCGCGCTGTTTCGAGCAAGTCCGGTGCCGCCGACTTTTACACGGCTGCAGGCTTCAAGCTCGACATGACTCCGGAAAAAGCAGCAAGCGTCATCGACAAGACGAACTTTGTTTTCCTCATGGCTCCGGTTTACCACAGCGCTATGCGTTTTGCAGGCCCGGTTCGTGGCGCACTCGGCGTGAAGACCATCATGAATTTACTCGGCCCCCTCACGAACCCGGCCGAAGCCAAATACCTCATGCTCGGCGTTTACAGCAAGTCGATTCTCGAACCGTTCACCAAGGCTGCAAAGTCCCTCGGTGCCAAGCGCGTGATGGTCGCTATCTCCGATGACGGCTACGACGAAATCTCTCCGTGCGTTCCGACGACCATTGCCGAAATCTTGGAAGACGGCGAGTATCGCGAATACCGCATTGACCCGAAGGAATTCGGCGTCCCGGCTGTGGACCCGGAAGACCTCGCAGGCGGTACGGGCGTGGACAACTTCAACCTCGCTCTCGACGTGCTGAACGGCAAGGGCCGTCCGGGCATCAAGTATGCCTGCGCCCTGAACGCCGGTGCAGCGCTTTACATCAGCAACAAGGCTGCAAGCATCAAGGAAGGCTTCGACAAGGCGATTAAGGCTATGGAAGACGGCTCCGTTCTCAAGAAGATTGAGGAAGTGAAGGTCGCTACAAACGCGTAATGAGGTCCGCCGCGCTTGCTACCTTTGGGAGCGAGCGCAGGCAACGTCCTTTGTGATAAGTGCTCCGAGAAATCGGGGTGCTTTTTTTCAATAACACATTTTGACATTCCTTTTTGTACCTTAAAATGCGTCGGACGAAACTACTAATAAAGTAATTCTATTAGTAGCGATATTTTTTTAGTATTGGACAAAGGGTTTTGCGTTCTCTATATTTGTTTCTCAAAAATGGGAGACATTCTATGGCAGTTGATTATTCTACTCTTAAAAAGGGCGGCTGGATGCGCCAAAAGCAGAAGAACAATTTCTCGTTGCGCGTTCGCGTTGTTGGTGGGAACCTCACTGCAACACAGCTTGCCAAAATCGCCGAAGTCGCTGAAAAATATGGCGAAGGTTACGCTCACCTGACTTCGAGACAGAGCGTCGAGATTCCGTTCATCAAGCTTGAAAATATTGACGATGTGAAAAACGCACTTGCCGAGGGTGGCGTTGAACCAGGCGTTTGCGGAGCCCGCGTGCGTACCATTACGGCATGCCAGGGTGAAGCCGTTTGCCCGAGCGGTTGCATTGACACATACGCTATCGCCAAGGAACTTGATGACCGTTACTTTGCACGAGAACTTCCGCACAAGTTCAAATTCGGTGTGACGGGTTGCCAGAACAACTGTCTCAAGGCCGAAGAAAACGACGTGGGCATCAAGGGCGCCATCAAGGTGGATTGGCTCGAAGACAAGTGCATCGGTTGCGGGCTTTGCGCAAAGGTTTGCCGCAAAGAGGCCATCAAGATCGAAAACAAGAAGGTCATTTTCGACAAGGAAAAATGCAATTACTGCGGCCGTTGTTACAAGTCCTGCCCCACTGACGCCTGGAGCCACATTCACGGCTACATCGTATCGTTTGGCGGGCTTTTCGGCAACAACATCAACAAGGGCGAAACGATTATTCCGTTTGTAGAAGACAAGCAGAAGCTCTTGGACATTTGCGATGCTGCGATTCAATTCTTTGCAGACAACGGAAAGAGCGGTGAACGTTTCAAGTACACGATCGACCGCGTCGGCCGCGATGTATTCGCAGAAAAAATACGAGAAGTTTATAACAAGTAATGAATATTGAAAAAATAAAAACAGACTTGCTAATCATCGGTGGCGGAACAGCTGGGTGTTACGCAGCCATTACAGCCGCAGCACGGAATTCGGGCAAATCGCAAGACTTGAAAATTCTCATCGTCGAAAAGGCGAACATCAAGCGCAGCGGTTGCCTTGCAGCCGGTGTAAACGCCCTGAACGCCTACATCACCGAAGGCCGTACGCCAAAGGATTACGTGGAATACGCAAAGAAAGACGCCGATGGAATCGTGCGCGAAGATCTCCTGTATTCCATTTCCGAGAAGTTCAATGAAGTCACAGCGCATTTGGAAAAGCTCGGACTTGTCATCTTAAAAGACAAGGACGGCAAATACGTCACGCGCGGGAATCGCAACATCAAGATTAACGGTGAAAACATCAAGCCGATTCTTGCAGCCGCTGTCGCAAAATTGCCATTTGTGCAAGTGCTAAATCATGTGAATGTCATCGACTTTTCGGTACATGACAACCGCATTGACGGAGCTTTCGGTTTCGGCATTGAAAACGGAACGTTTTATGCTATTGAAGCAAAAGCGGTCATTATCGCTACCGGCGGAGCAGCAGGGCTTTACCGCCCGAACAATCCAGGATTTTCAAGGCACAAAATGTGGTATCCGCCATTCAACACGGGTGCGGGCTACGCCATGGGAATCCGTCACGGTGCCGAGATGACAACTTTCGAGATGCGTTTTATAGCGCTCCGTTGCAAGGACACAATCGCCCCGACGGGAACTCTCGCGCAAGGCGTTGGAGCAAAGCAGGTGAATTCGCTCGGAGAAGTTTACGAAACGAAATACGGCATTTCAACTTCCGAACGCGTTTACGGAACCGTTGCCGAAAATCTAGCCGGTCGAGGTCCCTGCTACTTGCGCACTGTCGGGATTACCCCCGCACAGGAAGAATCGCTTCTGAAGGCATACTTAAACATGGCTCCATCACAAACGATTCGCTGGCTCGAAAACGAAACGCCCTCCAAAGCAAATGTGGAAATTGAAGGCACGGAGCCTTACATTGTAGGCGGCCACACGGCAAGCGGTTACTGGGTCGATACCAAGCGCGCTACAACAATCGAAGGGCTTTACGCAGCTGGCGATGTTGCAGGCGGATGTCCGCAAAAGTATGTGACGGGCGCACTTGCCGAAGGCGAAATTGCGGCGAAGTCGGCTGTAGAATATATCAACGCAGCGGAGGATCGCCTCGCCTCCTTACAGGGAGCTCGCAATGGCGTAGAAGCAGAAATCGCCCGACATGTCGCAGAAATCGAAACATATTTATCGCAGAAAAACTCGCTGTACACGACAGAACAACTTGAAGATGCCATGCAAATAGCCATGGACGAATATGCAGGCGGAATCAAGACAGGATATGGCTACAGCGAAAAGCAACTCAATATCGCCAAAGAAAAAATTGACGAAATTGAAAGTCTTACAGACAAGCTTAGCGCAGCCGATTTGCAAGAAGTGATGTACATCTACGAACTCAAGGAACGTCTGACAGTTTGCAAGAGCGTGATTGCCCACCTCAAGGCACGTCACGAAACGCGTTGGCACAGTTTTGCAGAAAACCTAGACTACCCCGAAAAGGACAACGCCAACTTCCGCAAGTACGTCAATTCAAGACTCGAAAACGGCGAAATCAAAATCATCTTGCGTGACCTCACCGCAGAAGGGCAAAAGCACTATGAGCATCAGCATTGATCAAAGCAAATGTATCGGCTGCAGGAGATGCCACGACGTATGCCCCGGCACGCTAATCAAGATAAATGAAGACAAAAAAGCATTTATCAAGTACCCCAAAGATTGCTGGGGTTGCACTTCGTGCATCAAGGAATGCCCTGTTCATGCCATCCAATTTTTCCTCGGCGAAGACATTGGCGGCAAGGGAAGCAAGGTACATACCGAAAAAGTAAACGGTCTAATTCGCTGGATTGTGGAATTCCCAGACGGGAGCGTCAAATCCATTGACATTGACCCTAAAGAATCAAATAAATACTAGGAGTTTCACAGTGAGCGAATTTTCACACCTCGACGAGCTGGAAGCCGAAGCCATTTACATCATCCGCGAAGTCGCCGCTGAATGCGAAAAGCCGGTGATGCTTTATTCCATTGGCAAGGACAGTTCCGTCATGTTGCATTTGGCCATGAAGGCCTTCTATCCCGAAAAGCCTCCTTTCCCGTTTTTGCACGTCAATACGACCTGGAAATTCCGCGAAATGATTGAATTTCGCGATAGGATTGCAAAAAAGTACGGCATTGAAATGCTGGAACACATCAACCAGGATGGCGTCAAACAAGGCATTAACCCATTTGACCATGGTGCCGCCTATACTGACATCATGAAAACGCAGGCTCTGAAGCAGGCGCTGAACAAGTACGGTTTTACCGCCGCATTTGGCGGTGGTCGCCGCGACGAAGAAAAGTCCCGCGCGAAGGAAAGAATTTTCTCGTTCCGTAATTCCGCGCACGCCTGGGACCCGAAAAATCAGCGTCCCGAAATGTGGAAACTTTACAACACCAAGATCAACAAGGGCGAAAGCATCCGCGTTTTTCCGATTTCGAACTGGACCGAAAAGGACATCTGGCAGTACATCAAACGCGAAAAGATTGATATCGTACCGCTTTACTTTGCAGCCCCACGCCCAGTCGTTGTACGCGATGGCAACATCATCATGGTCGATGACGAACGATTCCCTTTGCGTGAAGGCGAAAAGCCCGAAATCAAGTCGGTGCGCTTCCGCACGCTCGGTTGCTACCCGCTTACAGGCGGCATAGAATCAACAGCTACAACACTTGACGAAATCATTGACGAAACTTTGAGCGCCGTATCTTCGGAAAGAACATCGCGCGTGATTGACAACGAAGCCGCCGGCAGCATGGAACGCCGCAAGAGGGAGGGCTATTTCTAATGAAAGGTTTATTGAAGTTTATTACTTGCGGTAGCGTTGACGACGGAAAATCAACCCTTATCGGTCATATTCTTTACGATTCCAAATTGCTTTACACCGATCAGGAAAAGGCTCTGGAATTGGACAGTAAAGTCGGTAGCCGCAGCGGAAAAATTGACTATTCGCTTTTGCTCGACGGCCTTATGGCAGAACGCGAACAAGGCATTACCATAGATGTCGCGTACCGCTATTTTACAACGGACCATCGCAGTTTTATTGTTGCCGATACACCGGGGCATGAAGAATACACACGCAACATGGCTGTGGGCGCATCATTTGCCGACCTCGCCGTGATTCTCGTGGACGCTTCGCAGGGAGTTCTCGTACAGACGCGCAGACACGCTCGCATTTGCAGACTGATGGGCATCCGCCACTTCGTCTTTGCCGTGAACAAGATGGATCTTGTGGGTTACAGCGAAGAGGTATTCAACAAAATCAAGGTACAAATTGCAGAACTTGCACAGACTCATTCCTTGAGCAACATCCAAGTTATTCCGCTCTCGGCAACGGAAGGCGACAACGTTACCATCAAATCGAAAAACATTGCATGGTATCAAGGCCCAGCTTTACTCGAATACCTTGAAAATGTCGATACATCAAGCACTGCTCAAGAAAAGGGATTTTACATGCCCGTGCAGCGCGTGAGCCGCCCCGACCGTACATTCCGCGGATTTCAAGGACAAATTGAATCTGGAACGATTCGCGTCGGAGACGTCATCAAATCCCTCCCGAGTTACGAGAAAGCATCCGTCAAAAGCATTCTCTACACAAACAAGAATGTCAAAGAAGCTCACGCTGGCGAACCAGTCACGATTACGCTTGATCGCGAAGTTGACGTATCGAGAGGTTGCGTGCTCGCTAGAGATGCAAGCATCGGTAGCTACAAGAAAATCAAGGCGTCACTTTTGTGGATGGATGACGAGCCGCTTTCGCTAGGCAAAGACTACCTCGTCAAAATCGGGACAAAGATTATTCCAGGAACACTCACGAAAATCGACTATGCCATTGACGTGAACACAGGCGCACACTTAGAAACAGAAAGCATTTCCAAAAACGGGATTGCCGTCTGCGAACTTGTTTTCGCCGAAGCCATTGTCGTTGATCTTTTTGAAAAGCACAAAACGCTTGGCGAGCTCATTCTCATTGACATCGTAACGCATGCAACAGCCGCTTGCGGCGTTGTTGAAGGGCTCTACGAAAAGCAACTTCAATCCAACGAAAAGGCAGCCTTTGTGCAGGGTGAACGCCATGGCCGTGGAGAAATCTTCGAAGAATTCTTCTACGATACAGCTACACTTTCCGTAGTAAAGCAGCAGCCCATCAAGCAGCACTACACTGTAGGCGACGAAATCCCGACTGCTGGCGAAAGCTACCACTACCCCGACGATTTCGACATCATCATCTTGCGTGACAGCGTGGCCGTCAAGGTGCGTGGCAAACGCATCTCCGAAATCACGGCCGCGGACCAGTACCATTACGGAAACGTTCCGGTCATCAACGGTCGCGGTTTTGAAATCAAGGTCCATTCCGACGAAGATGTTAAGCAGCTGCTTAACGAATACGAAAAAGCAGGTATCGCAGGTCGCGAAGAATTCTTCCGCAAGTGGGCTTCATTTAATACATATCGCAAAGTCGTATTACACTAAATCACTTTTGCTTCTTCACCACCATAATGCTCGGCACACCGCCGAGCATTTCTTATTTTAAATAAAATAATCAAAAATTACAAATAAATTTCATAATAGCAAAAATCAATATCTCAGCATAAAAATTTAGTATTAGACAAAGTGAAAAACGCGTTCTATATTTTGCCGCACAAAAAACAAAACACACAACAACAATAAAAAACAATAACAAGGAGTTACGAATGAACCAGACAATATCCAAGATTTTGATTACAACAGCACTGGTATCATCCATTTGCTCTGCTGCAGAATCTGCTAACGAAAGCACATTTAAGCTGACAGGAAATGTTCAAGCACAGGCAATCAAATCACTTTACGACAACGATGCCGACAACACGCTCGACAATTCCTTCTTGCGTGCAAATATCGGTGCAAAGTACAACTCTGAAAATCTCAGCGCCGTAATTAACTTGCGCATTTTCAGCCCGGCTTTCGGCAATACGATTGAAGGCAAGAACTACGACAAGATTTCTGCAGATACATACTATGCCAACTACAAGTGGGATACCGAATACGGCAAGTTCAATGTTCAATTCGGTCGTTTCCGTACTGACTGGAGTGTTGGCGGTAACTTCGGTACTTATGTTGATGTCGCCCTCAACAAGCGTGGATTCCTCGCCCGCGATTACCAGCATGATGCAATCGCTTTTGGTCACGAAAACGGCATTTCCACATTCAACGCCTTGCTCGGTACTTATGATGCCAAGTTCAACACGGGTTACATCCGCCTTGAAGAAACGCTTAAGTTTGGCGACGCCAAGGTGAGTGCAGCCTATCGCGTGAACGCACTTGATCCGATTCAGCATACGGCTCAGGTGACGCACCGCGTTGCAGGTCGCGCAAGCTACTACTTCCAAAAGAATTTTGGCCTTTACGGTGAAGTCGCTTTGATCGCTACCGGTGATGAAGAAAATCTTAAGGCAGCAAACGCCATCAAACCTGAATACGCTCAGGATTCGCGATACATTCCGTTCTTCGTCGGTTTGGAAATTCCGACCGCAGGTTTCTTGAGCAATCTGTACGCAGAATTGGAATACCTCTCTAACCGAGACGAATTGCAGGCCGGTGCCGATGGAATCGCATGGACCGTAAGCTTCATCAAGAAAATCAACGATTATTCTAAAATCCAGGTGAACGTCTATAGTGAAAAGAAGGCTTCTGACGTTGCTCTTGCCGCACGATTCACTGCATCGCTCAAATAAAACTTAGCACATCCCCGAGCGCCCTCAGCACAGCTCACGCTTCTTTGATCCATTCCGCTGAGGGCGTTTCTAAAAAAACAACCAAAACATTTAAACAAAAAGAGGTTTTAAACATGAATTTCAAAAAAATTACTATAGCATCCATCGCTCTTCTCTCCATCGCTTTCACCGCCTGCTCTTCTTCTGAAGAAAAGCACGAACACGGCAAGCAAACACTTACTAACGTGTCTTACGACCCGACGCGTGAACTCTACGCCAACTACAACCAGGTCTTTGCAAAGCACTGGAAGGAAAAGACCGGCAAGGATGTGGAAATCACGCAGTCCCACGGCGGTTCTGGCAAGCAGGCTTTGGAAGTCGCCAACGGCCTCGAAGCTGACGTTGTAACGCTCGCCCTCGAATTTGACGTGAACGCCGTGCGCGATGCAGGCCTTATCGAAGATGGCTGGGTCAAGGAATTTCCGCTGAACAGCGCTCCTTACACCTCCACCATCGTCTTCCTCGTTCGCAAGGGTAACCCGAAGAATCTCAAGGACTGGGGCGACCTCGTCAAAGACGGCATCGGAGTCATCACGCCGAACCCGAAAACTTCTGGCGGCGCACGCTGGAACTATCTCGCCGCTTGGGCATGGGCCGAAAAGCAGTACAACGGCGACGAAGCCAAGGTCAAGGAATTCGTGAAGAAGCTCTACAAGAACGTGCTCGTACTCGCTTCTGGCGCTCGCGGCTCTACGACGACATTCATCGAAAACGGCCAGGGCGATGTTTTGCTCGCTTGGGAAAACGAAGCATTCCTCTCGCTCAAGGACTATCCCAACGATTACGAAATCGTCATCCCTAGCGTAAGCATCTTGGCAGAACCGTCTGTCGCAATTGTAGACAAGGTTGTTGACAAGCGCGGCACCCGCGAACTTGCCACCGAATACCTGAACTTCCTCTACAGCGACGAAGGCCAGCACATTGCAGCTAAGAACCACTACCGTCCTTCCAACAAGGCCATTCTTGACCAGTACAAGGAATTTGACCAAAACGTGAACCTGATTGACATCAGCTACTTCGGCGGTTGGGATAAGGCTCAAAAAACGCACTTCTCCAACGGTGGCATTTTCGACCAGATTTACGAAAAGAAGTAATCTATCTCCATAGAAACAGTCCTCGCTCACAAACAGGCGAGGATTTTTCATACAATCAGGCAATTACTTTATCTATTATAAAAAAAATTAATAACAGACGCTAGAAATAAAATATTGGACAAGCTGAAAAGTGCGTTCTATATTTGAGCCCAATTATGAAAAGAACAAATAGAAGTGTTATACCAGGTTTCGGCCTTACTACAGGCATCACGCTCGCCATTTTGGGCGTTGTCGTGCTCATTCCGCTTGCATCGCTTGTGGTGTTTACGGCGCAAATGAGTTTTGACGAAATTATAGAGACCATTACGCGCGACCGAGTGCTCTCTAGCTTTCGTGTGAGTTTTACAACTGCATTTATCGCATCGCTCATCAATGCAGTAATGGGCATCATTCTTGCGTGGGTTCTTGTAAAATACACATTTCCACTCAAACGATTGATTGACGGGATGATCGAACTTCCATTTGCCTTGCCGACAGCTGTGGCGGGCATCGCTCTCACGGCACTCACAGCAGATACAGGCCTTGTGGGCGGATTCTTTGCAAAATTCGGCATCAAAATTGCCTTTACGCAAATCGGCATTACGGTTGCGCTCGTGTTTATCGGCATTCCATTTGTAGTACGTGCAGTGCAGCCCGTACTCGAGAAACTGGACCCCGCATACGAAGAAGCCGCAGGCGTGCTAGGCGCATCACGGGGCCGTATTTTTTGGAAAGTGATTTTCCCAGAAATCGTACCAGCCGCATTGACGGGATTCGGGCTTGCGTTCGGGCGTTGCCTCGGTGAATATGGCAGCGTCGTTTTCATCGCAGGCAACAAGCCATTCGAAACAGAAATTGCACCGCTAATTATCATGTCAGAACTGCAGGAATACGATTACGCGAGTGCGACGACAATTGCGCTTGTCATGCTCGTAGCCTCGTTTGTAACGCTTTTCCTAGTGAACTTAATACAAACAAGAAATACCAAAATTCTGAAAGGAGGCGCTTAATGTACAAAGTAACGACTTCTTCAAAGATTGTCAAATGGTCCTTGATTGGCATAAGCATCGCCTTTGTGGTGCTCATGCTTTTACTCCCCTTGATTACAGTTATCGCCGAAGCATTCAAGCAAGGATTTGACATTTATGCAAAGGCTGTTAGCGACAACTACACCACCAAAGCCATTTGGCTCACCCTCGAAGCGACTTTACTTGCGGTCATCATCAACACCGTTTTCGGCTTGAGCGCAGCATGGTCACTCACCAAGTTCCATTTCAAAGGCAAAAAAATCCTTACGACATTGATAGACTTGCCGGTAACGGTTTCACCGATTATCGCAGGCCTTATCTTCTTGCTCACGTTCGGACGCCAAAGCCCCATTTACCCGCTATTGCAAAGTTGGGACATCAAGATAGTCTTTGCCGTACCTGGCATTGTTCTTGCAACGATTTTCGTCACATTTCCATTCATTTCGCGTGAATTGATTCCCGTTCTGGAAGCTCGCGGAAACGACGAAGAAGAGGCAGCAGCACTGATGGGCGCTAAAGGCTGGACCATTTTCCGTAAGATTACATTTCCGCACATCAAGTGGGCATTTCTGTACGGCGTGGTGCTCTGCGCCGCCCGTGCCATGGGTGAATTCGGCGCTGTCTCGGTCATCTCCGGGCATTTGCGCGGAAAGACAAATACGCTTCCCTTGCATGTAGAAATTCTCTTCAACGAATTCCAGTATGTGCCCGCCTTTGCAGTTTCATCAATCCTTGTGATGCTAGCCATCGCCATTTTGATTGCACGAAGCGCGATTGAATACAGAGGTCGAAAGAAAATATAAAAGGAGATTGTATGTACGTAGAATTAAAAAACATCAACAAACACTTTGGCAATTTCAAGGCATCAGACAACGTTTCTTTCGGCATCGAAAAAGGCAAACTCATCGGCCTCCTGGGTCCGAGCGGTTCCGGAAAGACGACCATACTCCGCATGATCGCAGGACTTGAAAATCCCGATAGCGGCGAAATCATCATCGACGGGAAAGTCATCAACAACGTCCCAGCAAGCAAGCGCGGCATCGGCTTTGTATTCCAAAGTTATGCGCTATTCCGCTACATGACCGTTTTCGAAAACATTGCATTTGGCCTTCGCGTGCTCAAGAAATCCGAAAACGAAATCAAGGAACGCGTCGCCGAACTGGTAAAGCTCATCGGCCTTGAAGGTCTCGAAAATCGCTACCCGAGCCAACTTTCGGGCGGCCAGCGCCAACGTGTCGCATTTGCACGCGCACTCGCGCCAAATCCACAGTTACTTTTGCTCGACGAGCCATTCGCCGCCATTGACGCGAAAGTCCGCCAAGAACTGCGCCACTGGCTCAAGGAGATGATTGCAAAGCTCGGTGTCACAAGTATTTTCGTGACTCACGACCAGGACGAAGCCATCGAAGTCGCCGACGAAATCATCATCACAAACAAAGGACGCATCGATCAAATTGGCAAGCCACTAGAAGTTTACAGCAAGCCCAAAACCGCTTTTGTAGCCTCGTTCTTTGGACAACCAAGCATTTTTAAAGATTACAACAAGTTCCACAGCTTTGACACAATCCCGAATGTAGACCAAGCGATAGTCCGCCCTGAATTTGTCAAGGTCACCAAGAAAAACGAAGTTCAAAAATTCAAGAATTCTGCCGAAGAAGGTGTCGTGACTGACGTCGCATTCCGCGGGAGTGGCATCGAAATCACAGTACTCGTCAACGGAGAAACTCTTACCGCGCGCCGCTCTTTCGACGAGCCTAGTATTTCCGTTGGCGAAAAAGTCGATGTATTCATTTACCGTCTCTTTGTGACCGTAGGCAACTACGCGTTCTTACTCGAAAACAAATCTATTCGCGAACCAATCGTCGTCATTTAGCAATCCAAAACAACCAAAAACACAAGACGCTCCGATTTTTTTCGGAGCGTTTTCTGTCATTTTTAATCATACTTTTTTCTGCTTTTTTTAAAATTCCCTTGATTATGTAGAAAAAAGAAATATCTTTTGGCATCAGGAATATCAGCTATGAAGAATTTTTTGGTGTCAACAAAAGACAGAATTGTAAAAAAATTACAAAGTTTCTCGTTCAGAACAGGTATAATCGTTTTACTGCTCTGCATTCCCTTTTACATATTGTCATTTGCGCAAATGACACTCCCCATTTCAGCAGAAGCCAAGGGCGTGTTATGGGTTGTACTTTTTGGACTTGCCAAGACTTTTCAGTACAGCGGGCTTTCCATTTTGGGCGTTGAAGGCGTAAAAAGGCTCAAGAATTTTTTCAAGAAAAAGTCCGCCGCCTAAATCACGGCGTAAAAATCACGGCCTGAAAGTCTTCAGCGCAGCAATCGTGCGGGAGATGAGGTCATTTAATTCCCAGCCAAGGATATTTGCGCCGCGTTCAATGACTTCGCGAGAGCAGCCTGCCGCAAATTTCGGGGACTTGTACTTTTTCAAGACGGATTTCAGTTCCAAATCCTGCACGCTTTTGGACGGGCGCATCAAAACGACCGCACCAATCAAGCCCGTGAGTTCGTCAACGGCATAAAGCACTTTTTCCATTTCATGTTCTGGCTTGACATCAACTGTTATACTCCAGCCGTGGCTCGTCGTCGCATGAATCAGCTCTTCGGAGAGACCCGCCTCTTGCATCAATTCACGTTCCTTGATGCAATGCTGTTCCGGCCACAATTCAAAATCAAGGTCGTGCAAGAGACCGACAATTCCCCAGAATTCTTCGTCTTCGCCGTAACCTAGTTCACGAGCAAAGTAACGCATCGTATTTTCTACGATTTCGCCATGTTCAAGGTGGAACGGATCCTTATTGTATTTCTTAAGGAGTTCAAGCGCTCCTTCGCGTGTAATATTTGCTGATAATGCCATGGCTCGAAATATAAGAATTTTATGGGGATGATTGACAGCATTCGTCCACGGATTTTTGCGCGTCATAATGCAAAATGCAGCGAGTTATAAGTTTTTCTAATTGCTGACAATTGCTTATTTCGATAGACGAGAGATAACTGGATTCCTCACTACGTTCGGAATGACGCGCAAGGTTAGACAGCACGAACGCTTGCGTTCGTATTGGATAACCGCAGCAGTCATGCCCCGCAGGGGAATGACGTAGGAGCCGAGTGATGCAGAAACATGCTTGCATGTTTCTATATCCGAGGCGAACAAGTCAAGCCCCGCTAGGGGACTGACGTAGAAGACGATTTTCGTCATCCTGAACAACGTGAAGGATCCAGTAAAATCCAGCATTAAACAATACTAATAAATTAATCTTATAACCTACAATATTTATTTAGTATTGGACAAGGTAATAGTTGCGTTCTATATTTTGGCGCGAAAGAGGAGTTTTTAATATGACAAAGAATACATCAAAAAAGAAAATTGAATCTGCAAAGAATACCGCTAACGTTACTGATCCGAGCAAATGGAATTTTGCAACAAAGTGTTTACAGGCAGGATGGAAGCCCAAGATTGGCGAACCACGCGTACTCCCGATTTTCCAGTCCACGACTTACAAGTACGAAGACGTCGATGAAGTGGAACGCCTCTTTGCACTCAAGCAATCAGGCAACAAATACACCCGCACAGGGAACCCGACCGTAGCGGCATTTGAAAGCAAGATTACGGAACTCGAAGGCGGCGTGGGTGCAGTTGCAACCGCATCGGGGCAAGCCGCAGTCCTCCTTGCGATTTCGAACCTCGTGAAAGCAGGCGACCACATTGTTGCAAGCAAAACCATTTACGGCGGCAGCTACACATTGCTCAGCGTAAGGCTTTCCAAGCTCGGCATTGAAACGACGTTCATCGACCCGGAAGATTCCATCGCAGAACTCCGCAAAGCATTCCGCCCCAACACCAAGCTCATTTTCGGCGAAACGATTGGCAATCCCGCCTTGGGCATTTTAGATTTTGAAAAGTTTTCCAAGCTCGCCAAGGAATTTGACGTTCCCTTCCTCGTAGATAACACGCTCGCAACGCCATTTCTCGTGAAGCCTTTAAAACTCGGCGCAAACGTTGTCATTCATTCGGCCACAAAGTACATCGATGGTCACGCCGTTGCGCTCGGCGGTGTCGTCATTGATGGTGGCAATTACAACTGGGAAAACGGTAAGTTCCCAGACCTCGTGGAACCGGATGCGCAATACGCAAACACCTCCTATACTCAAAAATTTGGACGTGCCGCATTTATCGCAAAGGCTCGTGCTCAATTCTTGCGCGATTATGGCGCCGCATTAAGCCCGTTCAATGCATTCCTTTTGAATTTGGGCCTTGAAACGCTCCATTTGCGAATGCCGCAACACAGCAACAACGCACTCGCATTGGCTGAATTTTTGTCCAAGCATCCCGCCGTGAATTGGGTCAGCTATCCGGGACTCAAATCTAGCCCATATTTCAAGCGCATCCGCAAATACTTTGATTATCGAGGCGGCAGCGGCGTACTCACATTCGGCCTCAAGGGTGGCAGAGCAGCCATCCGCTCGTTTGTCAAAGCTTTGAAAGTCGCCGCCCTCGTCGTTCACGTTGGCGACGCCCGCACAA
Organism: Fibrobacter sp. UWB16; assembly: GCF_900215325.1. Lineage (NCBI taxonomy): Bacteria > Pseudomonadati > Fibrobacterota > Fibrobacteria > Fibrobacterales > Fibrobacteraceae > Fibrobacter > Fibrobacter sp. UWB16. The sequence continues at coordinate 177,867 of NZ_OCMS01000001.1, forward strand.
GCGTTTTGCACCCGGCAACAAGCACACATTCGCAGCTTTCGCCGAAGGACAGACTCGCCGCAGGCATCCCCGAAGATATGATTCGCGTATCCGTTGGCATAGAAGACCCGCGCGACATCATCGCTGACTTTGAACAAGCTATTGCAGCAAGCACCAAAGGCGGTAAGTAATGAGTATCGTTGTAGATGTCAATAAATACCTTGCATTAAATGGTGCGACAAAGCGCATCAAAGATTACCTCTCTATTGAAGTTGCCGATCACGCCTACCTGCCGAAAACTGAAGACATTAAAAGCGACTGGGTCGCCTACATTGCAGCCCCCGCATTCAAGCTGATTCGCGAAAAATTGGGTCACGACATTGATTCATTCGTTTCCATCGGCACAGGTTCCGGCATAGACGTGTTGACCGGCATTGAGCTTTTGGGAGCAAAGCGCGTAGGCTTCACGGATTTGCAAAGAAGCGTTGTCGCCGCCGCGGCACAGAACGTTAGGAACAATTTAAAAAGCAACGACATTGAATTTGAATTTGGCGATGGCGATCTTTTGCAACCGCTCCAAAACGGCAAGCGAAATTACGACGTGATTTACGAGAACCTCCCCAACGTGCCGCTAGCAAGCAACACAAAGATTGAAGACAAGCGCAATAGCGGCCATTATCTGGAAAAACGCGAAGAGGCTATTCCCGAATTTGTGCATGAGCAAATGCTTGACTTGCATTACTTGGCGCTCAAGCAAGCACGCGATTATTTGGCACAAAACGGAGCCGTCTATTCAACGCTTGGTGGGCGCGTTCCGCTCAGCGCATTCATCAAGCTCGGAGAATTGGCTGGACTCCATTCCGAGATTTTTACGTATTCCTGGAAAGTCCAAGCCGAGCCGGAAGATGTGATTTCGGGATACGCCGCACAAGAAAAAGCTGGCCTCGGCCCGTTCAGATTCTACCGCGCTGAAGACTTGCAAAAAGCATTTGCAAACGTTTCCGTCAAAGATTCAGGCAGTCGCGCTTTTGAAATTGAAAAAACTCTCGATTCCGTAAAGCTTACCGCAACCGCCGCATACGAAGCATTCAAAAAAGGCGAAGTCATCGGCCATACCGTCGCCGTGTTAAAATCTAGCGTGGAATAGGGATGCTATGAAAAATGTTATTCAAAATTTAATTGAAGAATCCCAAAAGTTTCTTTTCAAGAGAGCCAAAATCGACGATAAAATCGGGCTTGAAGCCGCCAATTTTGCAGTCCGAGACATTCCAAAGCCAATTGGAAAATTTGAAAAAAGCGACTCGCCGCTAATCCGCTACATTGGAGAAGCTATCAAGCACGGGAACCCTGAAACTGCAGATTTGCTAAAAGCTTTGGAGCCCGCCCTCCCCTATTTGCCGTGGAAATACAATTACGAGCCGCGCCCCGACATGCCTGATTTAGCCGATCAAATGGGATGGGGAGAAATTCTCGGCCCAGAAGCGCCCTATCACGACGAGCATTTCTGTTTCGGCTTTACGCTCCTCGGCAAAAACACTTTTTACCCCTCCCACTTGCACCCCGCCACAGAACTGTACGTCATTTTGTCCGGACACGCCATATGGACACTAGACGGAATCTCAAAAGTACGCGGTCCTGGAGAGTTTGTACTGCACCCATCCAACCACATACACTCCATGCAAACCGAACACGAACCCATGCTCGCACTCTACACGTGGAGCGGTAAAGACGTCAAAACGCTTTCAAAATATGTGTAAAAAAATTACACTTTTTCTTAGCACTAGATATCAAAATTTTCAATAACACTTTTGATAATTTCTTTTTGTACATTGCTTTACGAGATGGAGAATAAGTCAAACCCATAACAAAAAGGATACAACATGTACTCTACTCACTATATGGATCTGCTGATGCAGAATTCTCCCTGGAACCTGATTCTCTTCATGGCAATCCCCGTCATTCTCGCAGAGACCATCGCCATCACGGAATTGTTCCTGCTCAAATCGCCAAATGCGCACCCGACACTCTCCAAAGTGAATCGCACCGCGGGGATTCTTGCGGGGGTCGCATTCTTTGGAATCATAATCTATTTCATTCCAAACGTCATTATACCGCTCGCATCTGCTGGTGAATTCAGAACATGGATTGACGTCGTAGCCATATTCTCTTACATCCTTGCGGGCATTCCGATGATATTGCTTGCACTTTTGAACTTGAAACTTTTATTCCGCAAAGTTGTTGAGCAGAAAAGAACGACATACGCTATTCTTCTACTCGCCGCATTTCTCGTGCTTTCTCACATTGCCATGATCTTCGGGATGGTTGACCCGGGAATTGCAGGCTACAAGCCCAAGGCGAAGGCAGTTTCCGAGGTTCAACCCCCTGCACACCACATGGATTCAATGCACGAAGGTCACCACCATCACCATTGAGCATTCAATTTCTTGAATAACGTCCCTACAAGCCATAGCTTTTTTGTATTAGCCAAGCATTAACTTGGCTTTTATATTTGTCACCAAAATTCAACAAGCTCAATGACGGTAGTTTAGGAATGACAATTACAGATTATTTGACAAAAGACTGGGACGAAAGCAAAACCCTTACTCGCGAAGAATGTTTGCAAATTTTAAATTTTCCAGACAACCAGCTAGATTTGTTAATCGAAGCCGCATTCAAGTTGCGCACTAAATACAAAGGCAACCGTGTCAACATTCAGCTTTTGACGAATGTCCGTAGCGGCAACTGCACTCAAAATTGCGCCTATTGCGCCCAATCTCGCGATTCCCAAGCGCCCATTGAAAAATACAAAAGCGTTTCGGACGACAAGCTGTACGGCGATAATAATCTTGTTGATGAATTTCACCTGTCTCGGCATTGCATCGGGCTTTCGGGCATGGGTTTCACAGACAAAGAAATTGAAGAACTCGCCGAACGCATTGCGCACATGAAGAAATCGGGCACGCACATTTGCTGTTCCATCGGATTCTTGACAGAACATCAAGCCCGCATTTTAAAGGCGGCAGGCCTTGATCGTATCAACCACAACTTGAATACGAGCCGCCGTTTTTACCCCGAGATTTGCAGCACCCACACATACGAGCGACGCATCCAAAACATTCGCATGTTGCAGAACATCGGCTTTGAAATTTGCTGTGGCGGCATCATCGGCATGGGAGAAACCAAAGAAGACGTGGTCGATATGCTTTTTGACTTGGTCGCCATCAATCCAGAATCCGTCCCCATAAACTTTTTGTTGCCGGTCAAAGGCACACGCCTCGCCAACCTCGACATTTCCGGGCTCACATTCGAATACGGCTTCAAAATCCTTTGCCTAACCCGTCTATTGCTCCCGAAATCGGACATCCGCTGCGCCGCCGGTCGCGAAGTCTATTTCAAAGGACACGAAAAGGAACTCTTCAAAGTCGCCGATTCCATTTTCGCTTCGGGTTACCTCACCGAAGGCGGTCAAAGCTTGGAAGCCACATTCCGCCAAATCGAAAACGCAGGCTTCACATGGGCTGTAGAAAGCAAAGACGAATAATCATCGAACAGGTCGCTTAGTGTCATTAGAAGTTGCACTTTCTTTTTTACTATACGCATTCGTCTCGGGAATTACCCCGGGACCCGCGAACCTCTGTTCTCTCTCGGTAGCGATGGGGAGCGGGAAAAGCGCCGCCATAAAGCAATGGTACGGACTTTTCACCGGATACACAATCGTCTCGCTAGTATCTGTTTTTATAGTTTATTTTATCAGTAGTGCATTTGAAAATTTCATCCGGGTATTTGCTTTCGTCGGAGCAATTTACATTGCATATTTGGCAATCAGCCTTTTAATTCAAGCGTTCAAGCCACTCGAAGAAATCCGCAACAGCCGCACAACCGGTAGTTTCCGCACAGGTCTTTTCGTGCAACTCACAAACGTTAAAATCATGGTGTTCTGCCTCACGGCAATCACAACCTACATTCTCCCCTACCACCAAGATTTTCCGCACCTGCTGCTGTTCGGCATACTATTGCCGTTTACAGGCCCCATCTGCAATTTGGCGTGGCTTTTCGCAGGCGTTTTACTGCAAGGGCTTTTCAAAAAGCACCACAGAATATTCTATACACTTATGGGACTCTCGCTACTGTATTGCGCCATTGGGATTGTGAAATAGTAGTCTGATATAGCATTTTCTTTTTGAAGTAACAAATTATTGGGAATAAAATATTACTATCATTCTCAATAAGAAGGAATTTCACTATGAATCTGCATTTTTTCAAGACAGTTTTTGCGGTGGCGCTGGTGGCGGGCGCGGGTTGTTTTTTCGGTTGCTCTTCGGAAAAGGCTCCCGAGGTTGAGAACAACACGCTTGTCAACGTGTCTTACGACCCGACTCGTGAATTCTATTCCAATTACAATCATATTTTTATGAAGCATTGGAAAGAGGCGACCGGCAAGGATGTGAAAATTACGCAGTTTCATGGCGGTTCGGGCAAGCAGGCGCTTGAGGTGGTGAACGGGCTTGAAGCGGATGTGGTCACGCTCGCGCTGGAATACGACGTGAACATCGTCCGTGACGCAGGGCTTATTGAAAACGGCTGGGTCAAGGAATTTCCGCACAACAGCGCTCCTTACACTTCGACGATTGTGTTTCTCGTGCGCAAGGGGAATCCCAAGAAAATCAAGGACTGGAACGATCTCGTCAAGGACGGCATCGGCATCATCACGCCAGATCCCAAAACTTCGGGCGGTGCGCGCTGGAATTATCTCGCGGCCTGGGCTTATGCAGAAAAGCAGTTCAACGGCGACGAAGCGCAAATCAAGGGATTCATGAAGAAGCTATACCAGAATGTTCTTGACCTCGCTTCGGGGGCGCGCGGTTCTACAAATACGTTCATTGAAGAGCGCAAGGGCGATGTGCTGCTTTCTTGGGAAAACGAGGCATTCCTTTCGCTCAAGGACTACCCCAAGGATTACGAAATCGTGATGCCGAGTGTGAGCATTTTGGCAGAGCCTTCTGTCGCGATTGTAGATAAGATTGTAGACAAACGCAACACGCGCAAACTTGCGACGGAATACCTAAATTATCTATACTCTGACGAAGCGCAGCATGTTGCGGCAAAGCATCATTACCGTCCGACAAACAAGGCGATTCTTGACGAGTACAAAGAATTCGATCAGAATGTCAATCTGATTACGATTGAGCATTTTGGCGGTTGGGAAAATGCACAGAAGACGCACTTTTCCGAGTATGGGATTTTCGACCAGATTTACGAGAAAAATTAAGCATTTCAAAGCGCAAATAAAGTAACAAAATCCTAGTTATAGAAGCACCTCGTTCAATAACTGAACGAGGCTTTTTTATAACAGCAAAACGCCCCTTTCCTATAGAAAATACCTATTAAAAGCCATATAAAATTAGTATTGGACAATTGCACATTTGCGTTCTATATTTACCCACAAAATTTATAGGATTATGTACGGAGAATGTTGAATGGATTTTAATACGACTTTATTGCATCATAATTTTGAAAGTGAACGAAGTACCGGCTCTACGCTTACCCCTATTTATCAAGTCAGTGCATTTTCGCAAGAATCCGCAGAGAAACTCGAAGCTGTTTTTAACAATAGGGCTCCGGGTTTTGCATATACGCGCATTGGAAACCCCACGACAGATTCTTTCGAAAGGCGCATTGCATCTCTTGAAAAGGGCATTGGCGCCATAGCCTGCTCGTCGGGCATGGCTGCCGTGACGATGTCGCTCTTGAACATTTTGCAGTCCGGCGACGAAGTTATTGCAAGTACAGCGCTGTTTGGCGGCACGATCGACTTGTTCCACGATTTGGAAGCATTCGGCATTAAAACCCGTTACGTCACAGAAGTTACCGCTGAGAGCGTTCGTTCGCAACTGAGCGATAAGACCAAGGCAGTTTTTACAGAACTTATCGGCAACCCGAAACTCAATGTCGTTGATATTCAAAGCGTTGCAGATGTCGCACACGAAGCAGGCGTCCCGCTGATTGTCGACAGCACGACGGCAACTCCTTACCTTGTCCATCCTTTTGACTTTGGCGCAGATATCGTTGTCCACTCCTCTTCCAAGTACATCAACGGAAACGGCAGTGCCATCAGCGGCATCATCGTCGATAGCGGAAAATTCAAGTGGGATTACACCAAATACAAGGGCTTGGAAGAATACAAGCGCTTTAGCAAGTTCGCTTATCTCGCAAAGCTCCGCAACGGCGTCTGGCGCAATATTGGTTGTTGTCTCGCCCCCGCTACCGCATTCCTGAACTCGCTCGGGCTTGAAACTCTCGGACTCCGCATGGAACGCCTTTGCGATAACGCCTTGCAACTCGCTGAATTTTTGCAGGGTTTCGAAGGCATCAAGGTCAACTACCCCGCATTGAAGGGCAATCCCTATTACGATCTCGTTCAAAAGCAGTTTAACGGCAAGGGCGGCGCCATCATCTCGATTGACGCAGGCTCCAAGGAAAAGGCTTTCAAGCTCATCAACAACTTGAAATACGCTACAATAGCCACGAACATTGGCGACTTGCGCACACTCGTCATCCACCCGGATAGCACGATTTTCACGCACAGTACCAAACTGCAAAAAGAAAACGCAGGCGTGTTCGAAGGCTCGATCCGCATCAGCGTAGGCATTGAAGATATTGCCGACCTCAAGGAAGATTTCGAACAAGCTATAAAGCAGATTTCGTAGAAGGACAGCCCCAAAAGGTGTCATTCTGAGCGAAGCGCAGCGTAGTCGAAGAATCCGCGAGTAACCTATAAAAAATTTCAATAACTCAGCATAAAAATTAAGTATTGGACAAGTTAAAAAACGCGTTCTATATTTAGCATCAAAATTAAAGTACGGAGATAAAAAATGTCAGAAGAAATTAAAGTAGACGATACCGTCGACGTCACCGACGTCAAATGCCCCACTACATTTGTCAAGGCTAAAGTCGCTATCGAAGAACTTGACGAAGGTCAGATTCTCGCAATCCGTCTGAACGACGGCGAACCGGTGCAAAATGTGCCGCGTAGCCTCAAGGAAGAAGGTCACGAAATCCTCAAGCTCAACGACAATCAGGACGGAACCTTTACGCTCTTTGTGAAAAAAGTCGGGGATTAGCCCCAAAAGGCGATCCCGGAATAAATCCGGGATGACAGCGAAAACAATTTAAACAAAAAAGGAATTTCAAACATGTTTATTACTGTTGCAGGAAACAAGAAAGAATTTAATGACGGCCTCACCGTTGCTCAACTCATTGAACAAGAAAAGGTCGAAACGCCGCAGTACGTGACCGTTTCCCTGAACGATGAATTTGTTGAAAACAACAATTTCGCAACCACCGCTCTCAAAGACGGCGACAACGTCGAATTCCTCTACTTCATGGGAGGTGGTCAGTAATGGCTTTTACTAACGAACAACTCGAACGCTATTCCCGCCACATCATCCTCAAGGAAGTGGGTGCAAAGGGCCAGAAGAAGCTTTTGAACGCCAAGGTGCTCGTCATTGGCGCAGGTGGCCTCGGTGCTCCTGTCGCTATGTACCTCGCCGCTGCTGGCGTTGGCACCATCGGCATTGCCGATGCAGACGTCGTTGACCTTTCCAATTTGCAGCGCCAGATTATCCACGCCACAAAGGATGTGGGCAAGCCCAAGGTGCAGTCCGCCAAGGAAACGATGGAAGCGATGAATCCGGATGTCAAGGTGATTACGTACCACACGTTCGTCACTAGCGACAACATCATGGACCTCATCAAGGATTACGATTTTATCATTGATGGAACCGACAACTTCCCGGCAAAGTTCCTCATCAACGACGCTTGCGTCATGGCCAAGAAGCCGTTCTCTCACGCGGGCATTATCCGCTTCCAGGGGCAGCTCATGACGTACGTTCCGGGTCAAGGTCCGTGCTACCGCTGCGTCTTCAAGGAACCCCCTCCGAAAGATGCCGTGCCGACTTGCAAGCAGGCAGGCGTGATCGGCGCTATGGGCGGTGTTATCGGTAGTTTGCAGGCGATGGAAGCCGTCAAGTACATTCTCGGTGTTGGCAATTTGCTCACGGGCTACTTGCTCACCTACAATGCGCTCACGATGGAATTCCGCAAGATCAAGCTCCCGACAAACACGAAGGATTGCGCAGTCTGCGGTGACCACCCGACGATTGACCATCTGATCGACTACGAACAAGCCGTCTGTGAGATGAAGCACTAAGCGAGTCGGAAGTAGGAAGTTGACAGTAGGAAGTGCCATGCCCGATTTAATCGGGCATCACCCTTTCAACACAAGAAGGAGATTCCCGGTCGGAGCCGGGAATGACAAACAAGGCGAATGTTGCGACAAAACGCTTGAGTTTTGGCATAGCTGAGCCGCAAAATCAAGCCACGAAGTGGAATGACAAGCAACAAAAAAAGGAATTTCAATGATTACAATTTCAAAAGATGATTATCAAAAAATCCTGGAGCATGCCCAGAAGAACCTCCCCGAAGAGGCTTGCGGGCTGATTGCCGGGAAAATTGAGGGGAACGACAAGCATATTGAAAAGGTTTACCTGCTCACGAATATTGACCATTCCAATGAGCACTTTTCGCTTGACCCTAAGGAACACTTAGCCGCCATCAAGGATATGCGCCAAAACGGCCTATCCCCGCTTGGTAACTGGCATTCCCACCCCGAGTCCCCGTCGCGCCCGTCGCAAGAAGACAAGCGCCTCGCTTTCGACAGCAAGGCTAGCTACTTGATTCTTTCGCTGATGGATCGTGAAAATCCGGTGCTCAATTCGTTCCATATCGAAGGCGACAATGCCACGAACGAAGGCTTGGTGATCGGGTAAAGGTCTCCGTACAAACGGCGCCCCTGGGATCCTTCTGAAATTCCGATTCCGGGGGCGCTTTTTTATAGGGGAAATTTTAATGATGGCCAAATATAGTAAAAACATTTATGAACAAATGGTTTTAGCAGCCAAAAAAGCATATCCGAACGAATGCTGTGGTATTTTGGTGGGTAAAAAGTCCGAACAGAGCGAAATCGAAGTGACCGAAATTCGCGAAGCCGAGAACCAGTTTCAAGGGCAAAAAGCAGTCCACTTCAAAATAGACCCGCTATACCTTTACCACTTGGAACAAGAACTTGAAACGCGCGGTCTTGAAATTGTCGGCATTTACCATTCACACCCCGACTGCCCCGCCATTCTCTCCAAAGAAGACGAAAAATACATGGTCCCCGGCCTCGAATACGTCATCATGTCCGTACAAAACGGCGAAGTCGTGGATGTGAAAAGCTACAAGAAGGCGATGCCGCCACTCAATAGCAATAACTAATGAATATTGACCAATGACTAATAACCATAAACTATTGACCACAGACCAACAGCTATCTGTTATAGAAAAAATCAATAAGTCCGCATAAAAATTAAGTATTGGACAAACGCGTTTTTACGTTCTATATTTCAGCACGAAAAAATCCTACAACTATTGTGGGAAAATTTGTACGGAACAACCACTTTTTAATGTACGGAGAAAAAAGTGAGAATTTATATATCAGCAACCCTTAGGAATTTCTTCGGGAAAAACGCGCAAGTCAGCGTCCCCGAAAACACGGTTAGAAAGGCTCTCGCCAATTTAATAAGTACTTATCCAGAAGGAGAAAAAGTCCTTTTTGATGAAAACAACAAGCTCAGAAGTTTCATCAAGATCTACCTCAACGGCAAGAATTTGAACGTCGATACACTCTGGGACGCCACACTTGAAGACGATTCCGAAATTTTGCTTTTGCCCGCCATCGCAGGCGGCGCACCGATTGAAGAATCGCAAAGCAAACACGTCGAAAGCTTGATTTCTGACGAAAGACGCAAGGAAGTCGCTTTTGACGATAGCGAAATTGAACGCTTCGGCAAGCACCTGATGCTCAAAGACATCGGCGTCAAGGGCCAAAAGCGCATCAAGGCCGCAAAAGTCGTCGTCATTGGCGTTGGCGCACTCGGCTCTCCGGTGATCCAGTATCTCGCCGCCGCAGGCGTTGGCACCATCAAGGCCATCGACTTCGACGAAGTCTCGCTCGAAAACTTGCAAAGCCAGGTATTGCACGGCACACGCGACGTCAAGCGTCCGAAGGTCGCCTCTGCAAAGGACAAAGTCAAAAACATCAACAAGAATATCGTCTTTGAAGCCGTCAAGGAACAGCTCGACGCATCGAACATCGAAGCCGAAATTGAAGGCTACGATCTCGTTATTGACTGCACGGACAACTACAAGACTCGCTACCTGATCAACGACGCTTGCGCTCTGCACGGCATTCCGCTTGTGTTCGGCGCGATTTACCAGTTCGAAGGCCAAGTCGGCATTTTCAACTTGGATGGCGGTCCATGCTTGCGTTGCCAATACCCATCCCCTCCGCCAGCAGGGCTCATCCCCTCCTGCGCAGAAGGCGGCGCCATCAGCCCGCTCCCGGGAATCATCGGCAGCATCCAGGCAAACGAAGCGCTCAAGCTCATCTTGGGAATCGGAGAACACCTGAACGGCAAAATTCTCCACGTGGATAGTTTGTACTTATCTTCGAGAATTTTCAAGGTCGAACACGATTGCCATTGCCCGATTTGCGGTAACAATCCGACAATCACAAACGTCGAAGATATCGACTACGAAGACCTTTGCGGATTGAAGACCACAAACGAAACGCCTGTGGAGGGATTCACGCCCGAAGAACTCGCCAAGCGCATCGACAACGGCGACGACATCACAATTGTTGACGTCCGCGAGCCGCACGAACGCGCGATTTTGCGATTCCCGAACGCCATCGTGATTCCTATCGGACAGCTCGTTCGCAGACAAAAGGAACTCGATCCAAATAAGGATACGATTTTCATTTGTAAACAAGGCAAGCGTAGCGAACTTGCCATCAACACCTTGCGCGAAGCGGGTTACACCGGTCCTTTGTACAACCTAAAAGGCGGTATCGACGCAATGAAGGACATCATGTTCTCGCACGAAGGCGCTTGGTTATAACGTAGGGCATTGAATAGGGAAAAGCTATGTCAAAAAAATTTTTCGACAAGGGCAGATTCTCGTAACAACAAAATAAGCTTATTATTTTCTAACATTCACATCTAAATACTAGGAAAATAGTTTTAAACACAACTAACAATAAGAGGTAAACCATTATGGCAAATGAAGCAGAAAAGAACACGGGCATTAATGCCCTCGGCGCCAAGGCCGCTTACAACCTGGCGAACGTCACCAAGACCAAGCCGCAATTTGGCGCGCTCACGCCCAAGTGGCTCACCAAGTTCCTTGAATTCAAGGGTCTCGAAACCGGTCTTTTCCGCGTGAACAAGGTCGTCGAAGGCCAGACACCGCTCGACGTTCTTTGCAGCGCTACCAAGAAGTCTGACATTATCCCGGAAGGCTACGTCGAATACGAAACCGAACCGCGCGAATACAAGCTCAACTCCATCTCCACGATCATCAACGTCAACACCGCTATCGAAGACGTTTACAGCTCCCCGTATGATCAGGTTCAGGAACAGCTCGGTCTCGCTATCGAATCTCTCCGCGAACGTCAGGAAAGCCAGCTCATCAACAACGATGACTACGGTCTCTTGAAAAACATCGCTGACTCTCAACGCATCCAGCCGCTCCGTGCCGACGGCCGCCCGACTCCGGACGATCTCGACGAACTCATCTCCAAGGTTTGGAAGGAACCGTCCTTCTTCCTCGCCCACCCGCGTGCTATTGCCGCATTCGCCCGTGAATGCACCCGCCGTGGCGTGCCGCCTGTCGTTGTAGACCTCGCCGGTAGCAGATTCCTCACCTGGCGCGGCATTCCTCTCGTTCCGACCGACAAGCTCCTTGTCGATGGCGTGAAGAACCCGAAGTCTCAGGGTGGCAAGACCAACATTCTCCTCGTCCGTACTGGCGAAGCCAAGCGCGGCGTTATCGGTCTCTTCCAGGCCGGTCTCAAGAACGAACACTCCCGTGGCCTCTCTGTGCGTTTCCGCGGTATCGACAACAAGGGCGTTGCATCTTACCTCTTGTCTCTGTACTGCTCTGCCGCAATTCTCGCAGACGACGCTATCGCCGTGTTAGAAGATGTCGAGGTTGGCGAATACTATGACTACGAATAATCCAGAAACCAGATCGCTGGAAGAACTCGCTGGAGTTCCCAATGCGGCTGAACTGGAGCAATTGGCAAATGCGTATTTTCCGGATTTGACGGATAGCGCATATGCAGCAACCCCCGCCGCTCCCGAAGCGCAGAATGCATCTGCCGCTCAGGGCGTCAGTGCAGCTCAGGGTGCCGCAGCCATCAGCCAGACTCCAGCCTTCGACTGGGAACACCCCTTTGCGACCTATGGCGACCAGCCGACATCCTCGGCTCCGTTTGCCTATGGCGGAAGTTCTACAGACACCTGGCTCAACACGGTCGAAGCCCCTGCGGTTCCCGAATCGCAGTTTGCATCGCAGCTGAGCGATATTCCGACAGCCCCCGCACCGGCTCAGGGTTACTCCCCGAAGGTCGTGTCCAAGACGCAGGCTGCCCAGAACGCGCGCCCAATCGACGCTCCGACGTCCCTCGGTGGCGATTCCGTGAAGACGAGTTCTGCAAACAGCGGCGCAAATTCTCGCAACGATTCCATCCGCATCGGTTCCAAGACGCTTGCCCAGATCCGTTCTGACTTCCCGATTCTTTCGAAGCAGATCAACGGCCATCCGCTCGTTTGGCTCGATAACGGTGCAACGACGCAGCGCCCGCAGGTCGTCATTGACCGCCTCAAGTACTACTACGAAAACGAAAACTCCAACGTGCACCGTGGCGCTCACACGCTCGCGGCTGCATCGACAGACGCCTACGAAAATGCACGCAACATTGTTCGTGACTTTATCGGAGCTCCGTCTTCTCAGGAAGTTGTTTTCGTACGCGGTACAACAGAAGCCATTAACTTGGTTGCAAATGCCTACGTGAAGCCGACGCTCCAGCCGGGTGACGAAATCATCGTCTCCATCTTGGAACATCACGCCAACATCGTTCCTTGGCAGCTCATTGCCGAAGAAACAGGTGCGATTATCAAGGTGATTCCGTGCGATTCTACCGGTCAGCTCAAGCTCCACGATTACGAAGCTTTGTTCACGAAGCGTACCAAGTTCGTTTCCGTGACGCATGTTTCAAACGTGCTCGGCACTGTGACCCCGATTGAAGAACTCATTGCCATTGCTCATAGACACGGCGTGAGAATCCTCATTGACGGTGCCCAGTCCATCGCTCACATCCCGGTGAATGTTGCAGCCCTCGACGCAGACTTCTTCGTGTTCTCTGGACACAAGGTGTTCGCTCCGACCGGCATCGGCGTTGTCTATGGCAAGAAGGAATTGCTCGAAGCGGCCCGCCCGTACCATGGCGGCGGCAACATGATTGCGGACGTAACGTTTGAACGCACAATTTACAACGGAATTCCGAACAAGTTCGAAGCTGGTACCGGAAGCATCGCCGACGCTGTTGGCCTCGGTGCAGCCCTCCAGTACCTCTCCGAAATCGGGATGCCCTGCGTATTCCGCTGGGAACATGAACTGTTGCAGTACGGCCTCAAGGAATTGAAGACTGTCAAGGGTCTCCACCTTGTGGGAACCGCACTCAACAAGGCTTCTGCGCTTGCCTTCAAGCTCGACGGTTATTCCGACGAAGAAGTGGGCAAGAGACTCGACGCATACGGCGTTGCCGTGCGCACCGGGCATCACTGCGCTCAGCCGGTTCTCCGCCATTTCGGCTACGAAAGTACCGTGCGACCCACTCTCGCATTGTACAACTCACCGGATGACATCGACGCCCTCGTAAGAGCGTTGAAGACATTCGCGTAGATTAGACAAAGACGGCCCTTCGGCAGGCTCAGGGACCTAAACAAGTTCACTGAGCTTGTCGAAGTGAACGCCGTAATACTCTTTCAACAAATTTGACTTATGCACGAATTAATCCAAGAATCTGAAGTTGAAAAAGCCGTACAAATTATTTTCGACGATTACAATCGCGGCAAGCATATCGACAATATCGATATTTACAATCGACCCGACCAGGCCGAGATCCAGACGATTTTGCAAAATCTGATTCGAGTCGTTTATCCCGGACACTTCAGAGATCGTTCGCATAAGATTTACAACCCTAAAAATAGCTTTGCAGTTCTTATCGAAGATACGTTCTACCACCTCCACAAACAGGTGGCAATTGCGCTAGATTACTGCAAATTGCGCGGTTCCATGACCTCGGACGAGCGCAAAATTGAAAGCTATAGAATTTGTAAGGAATTCTTCGCCAAGATTCCGCAAATTCGCGAATTCTTGGAAACCGATTTACACGCCGCTTTTGACGGCGACCCTGCTGCCGGTTGCCTTGACGAGATTATCCTCGCCTACCCCGGTCTCATGGCGACAACCATTTACCGCATCGCCCACGAACTTTATCTTTTACACGTTCCGGTTCTCCCGCGACTCATGACCGAATATGCCCATTCCAAAACGGGCATCGACATCCATCCGGGTGCAACAATCGGCAAATACTTCTTTATTGATCACGGCACAGGCATTGTGATTGGCGAAACCGCAGTCATCGGCAAGAACGTCAAAATTTACCAAGGCGTCACACTTGGCGCACTTTCTACTCGCGGCGGACAAAAGCTCTCCGGCAAAAAGCGTCACCCCACCATTCAAGACAACGTCACTATTTACGCGGGAGCATCCATTCTCGGCGGAGATACCATTGTTGGCGAAAACGCAATTATCGGCGGCAACGCCTTCATCACGCGATCCATCGAGGCCAACACTCGTGTCAGCCTCAAGAATCTTGAAATGGATTACGTTTCAACCACCAATAGCAAGCACAAGACAGAAGAGCTCCAGCAAAGCGACGAGTGGTACTATATTATTTAGTAGGAAGTGGTTAGTAAACAGTGGTTAGTAGGAAGTAAAAAGGACAAAACCCGCACTCGGACGAGCACGGGTTTTCAATTTATTTTAAGATAAGATTATCGAACAGTTATGCGTCGCGTTTCATGACCGACTCGCAAGAGGTACATGCCCGCACGAGGAACGGTTATCGAGCTTTCGCTCCCCAAGGACTGAACTTTTGTAATCAGCCTGCCCTGGGCATCCAGGAGATACGCAGCCTGCGTAGCACCTTGTACGGTAAGAACTCGACCGTTGACAGAAACATTGAAATGCGGAGCAACCGTAGCGACATTCAACGAAGTCGTGCCCTGCTCCGAGCTAGAGCTTGATTCGACTTTACTAGAGCTAGACTCTGCAACCTCTCCATTTGCACCAATAACCGTAATAGTTCCGTTCTTAGTTGCATTTGTCGTAGCCCCAGTTGTTGTCACGGTAAAGTTGTACGCTCCCACTTCAGCATTTTGAGCGACCGTACCTGAGATGTAGAAATCACTACCCTTCATTGTTCCCACAATACCTTCGGGGAGTCCCGTAACAGTCGCACCCGTGGCGCCAGCGACAGTAAAGTAAAATTCTTCGATAGATTCACCTTGCTTGACTTGTTGCTTGGCGCTACCCGAGCCGTGCTTAGTAAGTGTCGCCATTCCAGAAACAACCTCCCCCTGCGAGGAACTAGATACAGCCTGCGAGGAGCTGGACTGTGCGACACTGCTACTGGATTTCGCAACACTTGAACTAGACACAGCCACGCTGGAACTAGACTGTACTTCGCTCGAAGAAGATGCGGGCGTCACCGTTTGAGATTTTCCCGGATCAGGGAGCGTCGCTCCTGCGTACAACTTAATGGAATCGCGCAAAGCGTAAGCTTTTGCCTGTGTACTCACATCGGTCAGGCTCATGGAATAGCTCGGCTTGAACGCCGTACCCGTACCGTCCTGCTTCTTCTTCACGTTCTCTTCGTAATTTTCAATCATTTGCGCCGCCGTAATGGCTCCATCGCTCGTGTACAAGTCAAGCGCCTTCTGCACGCCAATGAACACGTTCCTTTCGATGCGGATGTCCGCCTCGATAGCGGCTCGCACGCAATAGCTCGCATTCTTGCTATCGAAGAGGTTGTTCGCCACATGTACCTTGCCAAAACGCACACGCGGCATGCGTTCGACCACGCCGTCAGCCCACCACGTATGGTGAATCGTCACATTCAGGTGTCCGCGGTCGCTCGTCTTTGTCTTGCTGTTACCAATCAGGTTGCTGAACTGATGACCACTCGATGCCGAAGTGTAGCTGAACTTGGTCCACGAAATCGTCACAAAGTCCGAGGCGTTGGTAATATCCAAGTTGCCGTCGTGACCGTCGTAGACATCCACGTGGTCAATCCACACATTCTTCGATTCGTGATTCACCTGGAGGCAATCTTCGTCATCGTCATCGTGTGCGCCCACACCCTTGAATTTCAGGTTGCGGATGATGACGTTCTTCGAGCCGCTCAGCTTCATGGCACTGCCCGAAGTAGGCTGCGCGATAATGGCGCCCTGGTAACCGTAAATCGTCACGTTGCTACCGACTTCCACCGGACCCATGTACGTACCCGGCTTCACGTAGATAATCTTGTTGCCCGCCTTGGCGTAGCTCTTGAGGTCGTTCACGTTGTCGACCGTGACCTCGGAGTAGCCCTTGCCGCCCGTAGTGCCGCCATTCTGCGTGGCAAAACCCGCCATCGGAAAATCCGGCGAAGTCACCGCAAACGCAGGAATCGCAGCCGTTGTCACAGCCATAGCCGCAAATGTAGCTACAGCACCAATCGATTTAGAGAACAAATAATTCATAAAACATCCCTTTTTTCTTTAAATTTAAGCCGCCGAACCAGAAAACGCATCAAAAAAGAGCCCCACACAACTCAAAGTGTCCTCTATAGACAACTCCGTTTTAACCGAAAAATCAATTACGATCACCCAGCAGGAAAGGCTTGCCCCCTAAGGAGCAAGCCTTTAGTGTTTAGGAGGAAATTCAAGGGAAAGGCTATTTTTCGTAGTAGGTCATGCCATTCGGGAGGGTAACTTCGGTCATGCCGCTCACATCTACCTGGGACACAGAGCTGACTTCGCCACCATAAATAATCATGCTACCAGAAGAGCTAGGCTTGAAAGCGGCTTTGCTAGAACCATACGCCGTACCAGCCGTGTAGCTTGTAGCAGTGCAATAAGGATACTCTTCGGTTTGGCTTCCGAAACCAAGCAACACACCACCATTGATGCTAAATCCATTGTCCGTATCAATAAGCCCACCAGCCGTATTCGTGGAGCAAGAGCCTGAGCCACCCCTGTTTCCGCCCTGATTTCCCGGAGCAAACATTGCGCTAGACCTTCCGCTAGAACCGATTTCAAGGAGCAAAACGCCTCCGCTCATTGTTGCCGTTCCATTGGCATCAAGCACATCAATATCGTTACCCGCCGCATAGAGGTAATGGTAACCGCCACTGATAATGATATAACCCTTGGAGCCGCTCATCATGCCAGTCGGGCCGCCGCGGCCACCCCACTGAGAACCACTCGTTGAGTTGGCATCAGCCGAGCCTCCCGCCGCATTCCAAGCATCATCGCTTGCAACCGTCGCCGTCTTTCCGCCTTCTGCCCTGATGTAGAACGCTTCAATACCTTCGACAGCCTTGGTGATGTTGATGGATCCGTCAGAAATGCGCAATGTTGAATCGGCATGGATGCCGTCATCGCCCGCAGAAATCGTCGTGCGTCCACCGTTAAAATAAATGTTCATGTTGGAATGGAGCCCATCATCGCCAGCATTGATGTTAAACTCACCGCCAGTGATGACCACAATTCCCTTTTCTTCCGTGACTACACCTTCGTCGTCGCCCTCGTCGCTCTTGATTCCGTCGCCATTTGTTGCCGTCAGTTCAAAATAACCGCCCTCAATATTTACAGAGCCCTTGCCCTTGATGGCGTGATTTTTGGCTTTGACTGTAATTTCGGGCAAATCACGAATGCGCAAATCGTTGCTGCAATGAATTCCGTTGTTGTAGTTTCCGGTTACGGTTAACGCGCCGCTACCCTTGATTGTCAAGTCATCCTTGGCATAGATAGTCGCATTTGTCGTGTCGCTGGAACCGTTAGACTTTGTATAAGATTTCGTGCGGGTAGAAGCATCTTCAAGAGTATTCTTTGTCCCATCCACCAACAATAAAAATACCTTGTTCGCATTTTGAACATAAATTGGAGCGTCAGAGGCGCTTGCAAGTTGCAAACCATTCAAGTACAGATAAACATTGTCTGTACTCCCAGCGTTAACGATTATTTGGTTGTCGTTCGAACTGCCGGTAAGCTGGTAATTTCCTTGGCAGCTGATGGTAATGGTCTTTTCATTTTGAGCAATGCAACCATTGTCATTCGAGACCGAAACGGATGCGTTGGTAAAAGTAATAACCGGATCACCAGAAATTTCGGAAACCATTACAGGATCCGAAGCCACTTGTTCAATAACGACTTCTTCGGTCGTAGAGCTTTGACTAGCCGAAGATGATTCCGGATTAGAGACCACCGTAGTTTCACCGGCAGAATCTGATTCAGCAGCATTCGGGGCAACAATACCCGTAGAATCTACGCTACTATCACCACAGGCGCAAAGCGTTAGAGCTGCGCACCAAACGATGTTTGATAATTTCAATGTTTTCATATATCACCCCATTTTTTCTATAAAAGTAGCTCCGGCACAATCGTAAAAAAAGTGATACAAACATATTTTTGAAATACGCACATTTTTCTTTTGGGACGAAAAGTTCCATACGGAACAAAACACCCCAACAACAATTACTCCAACTAAGACCAACTTTCTTTTGAACATGCCTTAAATTTTTCTACAATTGGCGTAGAGGAATTATGAGCGAAGATATTTTGCAAAAAATCGTGCGGATGCGCCGCGAAGACATCGATAGACTTGGGCTGAATTTCAACATTGATATTCCCGAGGCGCGTCGCGTTGGTCATACTGAATTTTTGGGTAATGCAGGAGCCATCCTTGAGGTCAAGAGGGCTTCGCCATCCAAGGGAGACATCGCACCGGACTTGAATCCAGTGGAACTTGCCACGACTTACGCCGAAGCACACGCTCAAGCGGTCTCCGTGCTGACCGAAATGAACTTTTTCAAGGGCTCGCTCCGTGACTTGATTGCCGTAGCGGACTTGATGGAACGCCGCCGTCAGCAGGGCTTGCACACTTGCGCTGTTCTCCGCAAAGATTTCCTTTTATTCGAAGACGAAATTGACATCGCTTACCGCTGTGGCGCCGATGCCGTATTACTCATCGCCCGCATCCTCGACGACGAACAGCTCGTTAAGATGGCACAGCGCGCGCAGAAGTTCGGCATTCAGGCATTCGTTGAAGTTCGCGAAGCTGACGATTTCCGCAAGCTTGCCGTTGTGACAGCCGCTCTCGGAGATGCAGCCGCCAAGACGATCGTCGCAGGCGTCAATTCCCGCGACCTCGCCACATTCCACACAGACCCGCTGATTCCCGCAAGCGTCCGCAGCAAACTCCCCGCCAAAGCCGTTTTTGAATCGGGCATTCTGAGCGCCGCCGATGCGACATACGCCCGCAATCTCGGATTCACAGGGATTCTCGTCGGCGAAGCCGTCGCCAAGAATCCGCCGCTCGCCAAAGACGTGGTCAGCGCATTCGAAAGCGGATGCGAAAACGCCCGCGGACAGTTCTGGAAGAAATTCGCCGAACGCAAATTTGCCAATAACGAGACTCGCGCCGCCTCATCACAAGATGCGCGCCCACAAGATGCGCGCCGCCCGCTCGTGAAAATCTGCGGCATCACCCGCGAAGAAGACGGTCTCCTCGCCGCCGAACTCGGCGCCGACATGCTCGGTTTCGTGTTCAGCACCACCAAGAGACTCACCACCGAAGAATTCGTGCGAAACTTCGCCGCAAAAATCAGCATGTGTCATCCTGAGCCCTTCGACAAGCTCAGGGACCTAAATAAGGTTGGTGAGCCTGTCGAACCACTACTCGTTGGCGTGATAACCGACCCGAATTCCGTCGAAGGCAAAACCGCCATCAAGCTCGCCCAAGAAGGCGTGCTCGATGCCGTACAATTCCACGGCGTTGATCCGCACAATTCCGACGCACTCGCGGAATCTTGCAGCGCAGCCCTCCCCTACTACTGCGCAGCCCGCGTAGGCGCCCCCGAAGATTTCGATTACGTCGCAAGTCTCCGCAAGAACGGCGAGCCCCGCATTTTGCTGGACGCCAAGGTCGAAGGCATCCCCGGCGGCTCCGGCAAGACCATCCCCGAATCGCTCCTCCGTGAAAAAGCAAACGGAGCCCCGCTCTGGCTCGCCGGCGGCATCAATCCTGAAAATGTCGCCACCCTCTGCGAAAAGTTCCACCCCGAACTCATCGACGTATCTAGCGGCATCGAAGACGCCCCCGGCATCAAGAATCACGACAAGATGAAAGCGCTGTTTGCGGAATTCGCCGCAAAATAACTTTCAAGAAATCGCAATTACAAGTAAAGCCTATCCTACAGGATAGGCTTTTTACTTGTTTCTATTTCTATTTCAAAATCTTTCATCCATGAATTTGACATAGTTCTAGGACTAAAATGAGCCTACCTGGAATTATTCGAAAGGCCTAAAGAGGCTCGGATTTTAGCCATTGAAGCCCCCTTCTTTTGCATTCGTTCAACAAGGTTTAATGCCTTTTCAACAGCTTTATCCTCGATTTGCTTGACGAAATCAGGGTTATCCTCTACAAATGCCAACTGTTGTGCATATCTGTCCCATTTCAAGTGCATAATATACCTGTACCTTTTGAGTTCTTTTTTATTAAATCTAGCTAGTTCGGCAAACGGAAGCAAGCCCTCGAACTTTTCCGTTTTCAGAGCAGGAGGAAGCTCCTTCAAGCGGTCCAAATAGCGAAAAATGAACAGCCACTTGGCGACCTCCGAATCACTTTTGCGAATCATCCTCGTAACCTTCGGAAGCTCGATAATCGTGAAATTGGCACTGTCAATTAGCCGTTCGGCGGTTACATAATCGAGAATTCCGGCACGGTGAAGTGGCCGATTATCATCGAACACCCGAAATCGGGCAAAAGAAATCACATAGACAGGCTTGACATCGTAATCCCAATCGGGACCGGGTTCACCCTGTTGCACAATCATCTGACTTGAATAAAACACCAAACGCTTCAAAAAATTCGTTTCCCGCTGAATCTGCACCTCTATTTCAATAAGATTATCCCGCTCATCGCGACAATGCAAATCAAGGATTGAAGATTTGGAAACCTTGCTACCAGAATCATTGAGTTCCGGCTGGAGCGACGCCACATCCATGATTTTTTGCGGGATCTGCCCTTCGAGCATATCATTCAGCAAGTTCAGCAAATTGCGTTTTCCGCGATGCGTATCCGGAGAAAACGTTTTCTTAAAAGTCTTGTCGTACAAGAGACTTGCGTAAGGTCCAAATTCACCTTCCTTGACAAAATACCGCGAGAGGTCGCATTCTTCGGCATTATACGGGGCTACATTTTCATGAAGTTTATTCAACTTCGGAGAATCAGCAATCCAAACTAGCGGTTTATCTCCATGGTAAAAACGCCCGAGTCCAAGCTTTTCAAGAATCGGGTCTGCACATTTTTTATTTTGAACGTCCATTTGATCCCCTATTTACGTGTTGGAGCAATTTGCACACGCCCCTATCTTATTAACACGCGTTTTTCAAAAAATCATCCACCATTTTTTTCGTAAAATTTTTCATGCACAAGATAGGCATTTTCTATACCCGCCCATTTTCTTATTAAATTTTTACAAAAAAGTTATCGTAACCTATTGACAATCAACGACTTACATTATATATTGATATACGTAAAGGTGAAATCGGTAATCCACTCAGACCGCTTGCGGGAGGGGTTCCCGTAAAACGGAACGGATTCACTGGTTTCATCAAGTGTTTGATAAAATGGCTTCCGGAATGTGCCGGAAGCCTATTTTTTGCATCTTCATTTTGCAGCGCCTCTGCAACCGCAAAAAAAAATAAAAATTTACAAAATCCCGCAAAAAGCGAAAAAAGCTATTTTCTGCGGCATGAACAAACAAACTCTTTTCAACAACATCATATCCATCTGTCTCTCGGGCGCTCTTTTCTGCGCTTGCGGCGACAGCACTTCTTCCGACTCAAACAACGAAGGAGAAGAATTCAAAAACACCGTCAACGCCTTGGACTGGGGTTCCGACACCACATTCGTCATCGGGCACAAGACTCCTGATGTCGATGCCGTCACTTCGGCTATGAGTTACGCTGCACTCATGCGAGCTTTGGGGCACAACACCGTCGCCAAAATCGTAAGTCCAATCAATCGCGAAACGGCTTACATCGCCGAGAAATTCGGATTCAAAATTCCTGAACAGATGTCGTCTGTAAAAGCCGGTACGCGTCTCATCCTCACCGACCACGCCGAATCCGCGCAGTCCGTCGAAGGAGTCAAAGAGGCTAAGATTCTCCAGATTATCGACCACCACATTCCTGGCGACCTTGACGAAAAAGTCACCTCCGACACTTACGTGAACCGTCAAATTATCGGTTCCGCCTGCACCATCATTTGGGATCTCTACAAAAAGGCCGACGTCAAAATCGATAACGACATGGCCAAGATTCTTTTGGCGGGCATCCTTTCTGACACGCGCAACTTGACCAAAGTCGCATCCTCGGCTTTAGATTCGTCTGCATGGAAAAGCCTCATCGAACAGCTCAAGCTTTCCCCCGATAGCGTCGCCAAGCTCTCCCGCGAAATGGACGATGCGTCGCACGATTACTACGGCATGACGGACAAAGAAATTTTCCTCTCCGACTACAAGGATTACGAAATTGAAGGCGTCAAAATTGGAATCGCAAGCAACGACTGGTATGTCGATTCGACCAAGAAGGATTTCTTTAAACGTCTCGCCGCCGTGATGCCCGAAATTGCCAAAGAAAAGAAGCGCGACATTCTCTTTGCCAAGGTTGACGGACACGACCCGAATCCGGATTCGGAGACCGCGGCCGAAACACCGTTCATCGAATCGGGCTCCTACACCATCATCTACGCTACAGGCGATTACGAAGCCACCGCTAAAAAAATCGCCGAAAGTGCATTCGGAGAACTTTTCAGCGAAGGCGTTTACTTCTCCGCCGAAAAAATCAGCCGCAAGTCGCTGATGGTCCCAAAAATCACGGAATACCTCGAAGGCAAGGAAAAATAAAACCACCCCTTGCCTCAAAAATTCAACACTATAGCATAAGGGCTTCCGGGATTTGCCGGAAGCCTAATTTTTTACCGTTTGTATTTCAATTATCTGATAATAGGCTTTTCCCATTTAAACACTGGATAACCATCATTAATGTCGTCATCATCGGCAACATAAATATTGTCAAAAGCAAGGCCATTCATGGTACTAATAAATTCATCACTTTGCATAAAATATTGTTCTTTTTCCAAAGCTCCATTAGCAATCAGCTTACGGTCGTCTTGGATTAGATAAAATGAATTCACAGAAGTATTATACGTATTGGAATTCGTAGTATTCGAAATTCCTGCAGCCCGTTGGTTATTCGGAGCGATCAGGAAACCCACATTATAACAAACCTTAATTGTTGAAGCCGAGTTATTGTTAAAGCCTGCGATTCCAGCTGTGCGATTAGATTGAGTTACAATCATTCCAGAATTATAGGCGTAATACAACCATCCATAGTTTTTGTAACCAACAATACCACCAGCAAAATCAGAGCCTTTGACATAAGACTTTCGATTGAATACCTGTTGAATCTCAGCATAGTTCATTCGGCCAACAATACCGCCAACATATTTGTCTCCAACAATGTAGGAATTTTCAATGCCAAGGAACATTACATGTCCACTATCGCTTTTAGTCGTAGCGCCAAGAGTTCCAATAAAACCAGCTCGTTCATAAGCAGGCTTATTTACATAAATGCCAGAAACAATATAACCATTTCCGTCAAAAGTTCCTTTATACATAATTTTATCCGTTCCGCCACCAATCGGCGTCCATTCATTCAAAGAACTTTGAGGCAAAATCAAATTTCCTTTTTCATCCACCATATTATCAGGGTTAAGGCGGATATGCTGCATCAACTTGGCATTAAGTCTTTCTTCGCCCTTATTCGTCACCTGGTCAGCAAAATACGCCAATTCCTCAGCGGTATAGATAAGCATGAATGACTTTCCATCAATAAATTCTGTTGATGGCTTAGTCATCTTGCCTGTCCAAACATCAGAAACATTTGTATAAGCTTTAGTGCTGCTTGACGATTTTACCGAACTACTCGATAATTTTGCAGAACTACTGGATTTTGCCATACTGCTGGACGATTTCACGCTGCTTGAGCTTTTTGCTTTTTTCTCTGGAGCCCAGGTATATTTACCATCAACATAAGAACATGTGTAATAGTCCACTTCTTCAGAAACAAAAATACGCTCGCTAATGTTTGAATTTTTACAAGCTCCAAGTTCAAACATTGATTCAACGCTCGTTCTTTTTTCGCTAGAACTACTTTTAATTTTGCTGGAGCTACTTTCCTTTCCGCTCACCTGCGGAGCAAGCGGCGAAGCGCTGTCATCACCACACGCAGAAAGAAGGGACATTCCTACGAGGGCAAATACGCCAACAAGGCTAGTCCATTTAACTTGTTTACTTTTCATTTTTTCTCCATTGGTAAAAAATCCAACAATGGAGCCCACCTCATCCCGTAAAAACGTTTTCGATCCGCACAAAAAAAGCGTGGAATCGTCCGCGCCATCGTAGTTGAGGTAACGACCAAGTAAACCTTAAGCAAAATAAACGCAAACGACCCACACCATAGGGTGTGAGTGTCTGCCCTTTTTCTCTTGCTTAGAAAGTTTTGGTCGTTTTTCAACTACAAGAATAAGAGCGAACTCTAAATTATGTCAATGTAAATATAAGTAAATAGTGAAATTTTCCAAAGCCCCTTTTTTATATCGAGAAAAAATCGAAAAAATTTTTCCATTCCCTTGCCAAATTAAATTTCCATTCCTACATTTATAGTATGAAGATGAACGCAGTAATCCGTTTCAACCGTTGGTGGTGGGGCTCTACGAAATAGAGTCCGGTTTGCTGATTTCATCAAGTGTTTGTAAAAGGCTTTCGGGACTCTCCGGAAGCCGATTTTTTTTGGTTTCTGGACTCGCAGCGCCTCAGCAGGCATAGAGACTTTAACCCTTAACTAGATCCTTCGACTTCGGGCTCCGCCCATCGCTCAGGATGACAGAACAACAATGACCTCAACAACTTCTAACAACGGTTTCTTTGACAAGTTCGGCGGCAAGTACGTTGCCGAAATCATCCGCCGCCCGCTCGACGACCTCGAAGCGGCATTCAACAAGTACATCCACGATCCGGAATTTCTCGAAGAACTCCGCATCATCCAGCGTGACTACATCGGTCGTGAAACGCCGCTGTACTTCGCTCCGACCGCAACGGAACTGTTGGGCGGCGCTCAGATTTACATCAAGCTGGAAGGCCTCGCCAACACAGGCGCCCACAAAATCAACAACGCCATCGGTCAGTGCTTGCTCGCTAAGAAGATGGGCAAAACCCGCATCATCGCCGAAACAGGCGCCGGTCAGCACGGGCTCGCCACTGCCGCCGCTTGCGCAAAGCTCGGCCTCGAATGCGTCGTGTACATGGGCGAAGTCGACGTCCGCCGTCAGCAGCCGAACGTGGCCACCATGGAAATGTACGGTGCAAAGGTTGTGCCGGTCACGAGCGGTAGCCGCACGCTCAAGGATGCCGTGAACGAGGCGATGCGCGACTGGGCCACGAATTTCAAGAACACTCATTACGTGCTTGGTTCCGCTCTCGGCCCAGCCCCGTTCCCGGATATCGTTCGCACGTTCCAGTCGATTATCGGTGAAGAAGTCAAGCGCCAGGCCGCAGAACGCAACATCGACATTGCCGCGGTTGTCGCCTGCGTGGGTGGCGGTAGCAACTCCATTGGCGTGTTCACGCCGTTCATCAACGACGCAAACGTGCGTTTGATTGGTGCAGAAGCCGGTGGCATAGGCCCGAACGTTGGCGAAAACGCAGCCCGCATGACGGGTAACGCAAGCCGCGAAGGCATCGTGCAGGGTTACAAGAGCCGCTTCCTCATTGACGAAGACGGTCAATCCATGCCGACGCGCTCCATTTCGGCAGGTCTCGACTATATGGGCATTGGCCCGCAGCTCGCCGCTCTCGGTGAATCTGGCCGCGTGGAATTCACGGCAATTCTCGACAAGGAAGCTCTCGAAGCGGTGAAGTTCTTTGCCCGTAACGAAGGCATTCTCTTTGCGCTTGAAAGTGCGCACGCCGGTGCCGCCGCTATGAAGATTGCGAAGGAACTCCCGAAAGACAAGGCTCTCGTCATCAATATGAGTGGCCGCGGTGACAAGGACATCTTTATCACAAGCCCGGTGTTCCGCCCCGAAAAGTGGAAGGTATTCCTAAAGGCAGAACTCAAGCGCCTCGACAATAACGAAGACATCCACGACGCGGAAATAATGAACAAATAAAAGGAGATGCCCGTCTTCGCGGGCATGACAAAACGGGATTATAACTATGAACTTAATGTCTCATCTCATTGCCGGGTTTCCGGACGCAGAAACTTCTATCGCCATCGCCGATGCCCTTGTGAAGGGTGGCGCCAACATCCTTGAAATTCAGCTTGCCTTCAGCGACCCGAGCGCCGACGGTCCAGCCATCCAGACAGCCTCCACCATCGCTCTTGAAAAAGGCTATTCCACTAAGCAGGGCCTCGCCATCGTGAAGCAGATTCACGAACGCCACCCCGAGACGCCGATTTACATCATGACTTACGGCTCGCTCGCCTTTACTCCGGGCGTCGAAAACTTTGTCAAGATGTGCAAGAACGCAGGTGTTTCTGCTTGCATCATTCCGGACCTTCCGTTTGACCATGACGAAGGCCTCACCGAAGCTTGCAAGAAGCACGGTCTCGAAAACATCCCGGTCGCCGCTCCGAGCATGACCAAGGAACGTCTCGAAACGATGGCTTCCGCGGGCTTCAAGTACATCTACGCCGCACTCCGCGCAGGTACTACCGGAAGCGAAACGACGATTGACCAAGCAACGCTTGACTTTATCGACACGGTCGGTAAGCACGGCGCGAAGGTTCTCGGCGGTTTCGGTATCCGCAATGGCGAACAGTCCAAGGTGCTTTCGAAGCATGTGTACGCCGTAGTCGCGGGTTCCGTATTCGTGAACATTGTGCTCGCAAACGCAGACACCGCCGAAGGCCGCGCAAAAGCCATCGATGAAATCGAAGCAAAAGCCAAGGAAATCGCCGGGAAGTAAAGCCCGGATTTAATACGAGAAAGGCGACCCCGGAATTAATCCGGGGTGACAACGCAAAAAGAGGTCGGACAATCCGGCCTCTTTTGCATAATTCATTTTTATAGCAACCATTTTAAAAACTTATTCATAATCATTACATTTCTTGTTCGCATATTACATTTGCTAGCCCGCCTTTACAACTTTCGAGAAATTGCGTAGAAGTCGCGTTAACATATCCCCAAATACGCTTAAATTTTCCCTTTTCCCTGTTTTTAAAATTTCTATCTTTTCGCTCGAAAAATTCATGAGGTAACTATGCTTTTTAATTTCGACATGATCCAGGCCACATACGCTCGCATTCCTGCACGCGTCGCTGTTGCCCGCAAGCAGCTTGGCCGCCCGCTCACTCTCGCCGAGAAGATTCTCTACAGCCACCTGATCGATGGCGCAGAAAACAGAACCTACAAGCGCGGCGCTGATTTTGCCGAATTCCACCCGGACCGCGTTGCCATGCAAGACGCAACCGCCCAGATGGCCCTCCTCCAGTTCACGACTGCAGGCAAGTCCCGCGTGGCTGTGCCGAGTTCCGTGCACTGCGACCACTTGATTATCGCTCGCGAAGGTGTCGAAAAGGACCTCCCCCGCGCCAAGGAAGAAAGCAAGGAAGTGTACGACTTCTTGCAGTCCGTCTCTGCCAAGTACGGCATTGACTGCTGGCTCCCGGGTGCAGGCATCATCCACCAGGTGGTGCTTGAAAACTATGCCTTCCCGGGCGGAATGATGATTGGTACCGACTCCCACACCGTGAACGCTGGCGGTCTCGGCATGCTCGCGATTGGCGTGGGCGGTGCAGACGCTGTTGACGCTATGGTCGGTCTCCCGTGGGAACTCAAGTACCCGAAGATGATCGGCGTGAAGCTCACCGGCAAGCTCCAGGGCTTTGCTACCGCCAAGGACATCATCCTCAAGCTCGCTGGCATCCTCACCGTGAAGGGTGGCACCAACGCCATTATCGAATACTTCGGCGAAGGCGCACGCAGCCTCTCCGCTACCGGCAAGGCAACAATTGCCAACATGGGTGCCGAAGTGGGCGCTACCTGCTCCACCTTCAGCTACGACGATTCCATGAGCCGTTACCTCCGCGCAACAGGCCGTGCCGACGTCGCTGACGCCGCCGACAAGATTGCCGCTGACCTCAAGGCCGACCCGGAAGTCGAAGCAGAACCGGAAAAGTACTTCGACCGCGTTGTGGAAATCGACCTCAACACGCTCATCCCGCATTACAACGGCCCGTTCAGCCCGGACCGCGCATTCGCCGTGACCGACATGGCAGAATCCCTCAAGGCCACCGAAACGAAGCCGGAATCTACGCCGGTCGTGAGCGCCGCCCTCATCGGTTCTTGCACGAACTCCAGCTACGAAGACCTCTACATGGCCGCTAACATGATCAAGCAGGCTCTCGCGAAGGGTCTCACCCCGAAGTGCCCGCTTCTCATCAACCCGGGTTCCGAACAAGTTCGCTACACCGCCGAACGCGATGGTCTCATCGACTTGTTCAAGCAGTTCGGTGCAACAATCATGACAAACGCTTGCGGTCCTTGCATTGGCCGCTGGGACCGTGCAGGTGCTGACAAGAAAGAACTCAACACGATTGTCCACAGCTTTAACCGCAACTTCGCAAAGCGCGCTGACGGCAACCCGAACACGCACGCCTTCGTTGCCTCCCCGCTCATGGCCGTGATCGCCGCCCTCTCTGGCGACATCCGCTTCAACCCGATGACCGACACCCTCGTGAATAACGAAGGCAAGGCTGTGAAGCTCGATCCGCCGGAACAGTGCGAACTCCCGCCGAAGGGCTTCGACGTGAAGGACGCTGGCTACCAGGCTCCGGCAGCTGACGGTTCCAACATCACAGTTTCCATCAACCCGACCAGCAAGCGCCTCCAGGCTCTCGCCCCGTTCGGCGCTTGGGACGGCAAGGACATCGCAGGCGCCCCGATCCTCATCAAGGCCAAGGGCAAGTGCACCACCGACCACATTTCTATGGCTGGTCCGTGGCTCAACTACCGCGGTCACCTCGAAAACATTTCGAACAACATGCTCATCGGCGCTGTAAATGCCTTCAACGGCGAAACCAACAAGGTTCTCAGCAACGACGGCAGCTACAAGGAAGTTCCGGAACTCGCCAAGCAGTACAAGGCAGCTGGTGTCGGCTCCATCGTGATCGGTGACGAAAACTACGGTGAAGGCTCCAGCCGCGAACATGCCGCCATGGAACCGCGCTTCCTCGGCGTGAAGGCCGTGATCGTGAAGAGCTTCGCCCGCATTCACGAAACGAACCTCAAGAAGCAGGGCATGCTCGCCCTCACCTTCAAGAACGCAGCCGACTACGACAAGATCCAGGAACAGGACGTGTTCGACATCGTTGGCCTCACCAAGTTCGCTCCGGGTTCCGAGTTCACGCTCGTCGCCCACCACAAGGATGGCTCGGTCGATAACATCGCCCTCAGCCACACCTACAACGAACAGCAGTGGGCATGGTTCAAGGCAGGCTCCGCCCTCAACCTCATCCGCGCGAACAACAAGTAAGCGCTTATCGCCTTTAACGCAAAACGCAGACTCCCCGGAGCCTGCGTTTTTTTATCCCCCCACACGTAACATTTTTCAAAGTTGCCATTTTTCGAGGAATAACTAAATTTAGTACGATATTCACTGAGTTTCGGCTCAAATTTTAGGAAAAGAACATGGCAAATAATCGTGAAAACTGGGGTTCCAAACTCGGGGTCATCCTCGCAGTTGCAGGTTCCGCAGTCGGTCTTGGCAATTTTCTTCGATTCCCTGTGCAGGCGGCTACCAATGGCGGCGGCGCATTCATCATCCCCTACCTCATTGCGTTTGTGTTCCTTGGGATTCCGCTCGCCTGGATTGAATGGACACTCGGCCGTTACGCAGGCTACCACAATTACGGCACCTCCCCAAGTACCTACCACGTGATTTTCCAAAAGAAAAAGAAGTGGGCAAAGTACCTGGGTTCGCTCGGACTCCTCCCGCCGATTTTCATCATTTTCTACTACGGATTTATCCAGTCCTGGATTTTGGCATTCGCATTCTACTCTGCAACAGGCACGTTGATGGACGTTGTCGCGCAGGGTCCGGAAAAAATGACGGAATTCTTCGGCAATTACATTATGCTCAAGACTTGCGTCGGAGGCATCCCGGTCGCCATCATCTTCTTCCTCATTACATTTATCGCGAACATGGTTGTGCTTTCGTTCGGTGTGCGCAAGGGCATTGAACGCGCCAACAAAATTTGCATGCCGATCCTCTTGATTTTGGGCCTTGTGCTTGTGGTCCGCGTGCTCACGCTCCCGGGCATCGGCAAGGGACTTGCCTTCATGTGGAACCCGGATTTCTCAGAACTCGCAAGCCCGAAGGTCTGGATGGCGGCAGCAGGCCAGGTGTTCTTCACGATGAGCCTCGGTATGGCCATCATTTTCTGCTACGCAAGCTACCTCAAGCCAAAGGAAGACCTCGTGCTTTCTTCGCTCACGGCAAGCGCAACGAACGGCTTCGCCGAAGTGATTATTGGTGGTACGGTCGTGATCCCGATGGCAGTGCTCATCGCAGGTGCAAACATCGAAGAATGCGCGAAGCTCGGCACGTTCGGTCTTGGATTCCAGACGATGCCTTACGTTTTCGGAACGCTCCCGTTCGGTGGCGTGCTTCAGACTGTTTGGTTCACGATGCTCT
Source organism: Fibrobacter sp. UWB16 (assembly GCF_900215325.1). Classification (NCBI taxonomy): domain Bacteria; kingdom Pseudomonadati; phylum Fibrobacterota; class Fibrobacteria; order Fibrobacterales; family Fibrobacteraceae; genus Fibrobacter; species Fibrobacter sp. UWB16. The sequence continues at coordinate 208,882 of NZ_OCMS01000001.1, forward strand.
TCTTTGCAGGCATCACAAGCGCCATTTCCATCATCCAGCCGCTCATCAGCTTCTGCGAAGACGACCTCAAGTTTACGCGTAAAAAGTCCGTCACGACGGTCAGCACGATTACCTTTATCGGTAGCCTCACCGCTATTTTCGGCCTCGCCGCAGGCACCGTCGATGAACTCGACTTCTGGGGCGGTACGTACCTTATCGTGTTTGTGGGCATGATCCAGGCGGTTCTCTTTAGCCTCGTGCTCGGACGCCGCAACGCCAAGAAAGCCCAGGAAAATGGCGACCTCCCAGCCGAAGTCGTTGTGGAACCGGGCGAAAATGAAGCTTTTGCCACCATGAACGATGGCTCGCTTCTCAAGCTCCCGCGTTTCCTCCGCCCGATTATCCTTTACGTCTGCCCGATTTACCTGATAGTGCTTTTGGTTTCGTTCACACTCACGGACGGTCTCCCGTTCATCACGCTTAGCAACGTAGACCCGAACGCAACGGTCACATTCCTCGGACACACGTTCCCGCAAATCGGATTCACGTGGGCATTCCGCGGATTCTTGCTCGTGCTTTTCTTGCTTTTGAACCTTGCCATAGCCTATGCCTGGCGCAAAGGAGGCCCCGCAGAAAAGGGCCGCAGCAAGAGTATCAAGAAGATGGAAATCGGTAACTCTGACGAAAACATGGAGGGCTAAAAAATGGACGCTGAATTCACTACAGGCGGACTCGTTTTCATGATTTGCGCTTGGGGCGCCATCATCGGGCTCTGCGCTTTCTGCTTCTACAAAGTGTTTAAGAAGTAAAACTTTACTGGATTGGGCTGAAGCCCCAACTCTTTGGCTCGGTTATAAAAATGAGTAAACTCATTTTTGCAACGCTCGCCTTCTGAGTTGTCTTCGGCTCTGTCATGCCCGCCACCGCGCGGGCATCTCTTTTTTATACCCCCACTAATCATTACTATATTTACCCCAACTTTATAATAACTTTTTATACTAAACAACCTATATGAAACGTACTACTTGCCCTGGCGAAGTTCCCTATTACATAGCTGTATTTTTAACATCTTTTATGCAACTGGGTTTATTCATCCATTTCCAAAGATGGATAACCTTCAACTCCGAAGGCGCTAGGTTTTTCTGGCTGAGCCTACTACTCCAGTTCGCCATGTTCTCGCCGAGCATCATCATGATGCATGTGGCAAGTTACTTCGCCGGCCGTTTTCCCAAGAGCAAGGTCATGGGTTGGACCTCCATCGGCATGGCTATCTCCGTTTTGCTCATCGCATTCTTCTTTGGCGATAGACTCGACTTTGGCGCGTTTGCATTCCTGTTCCTGTACGGCATTTTCCTCTCGATTTTCAATCCGGCCAAAATCGGCCTCATGAAAGAAATCACCGACGGGAACGACCTCGTGAAAATCAACGCCAAGCACTTGATTTTCATGGCGCTCGGCATCACGATTATATCCTTCCTCACATTTGACTACAGCCCGAACGACAGCTCAACCATTAGCTACTCGCTCCTCCCGTTCATCCTCTCGGCTGTTGGACTTTTCGCTGCGATTTCGTCGTTCTGCATCCGCGTATGCAAGCCGAACAAGTTCGTGAAGCTTCGCTCCCCCATGCGTAATTTCTCTTCGACCTGGTCGAACCCGATGCTCAAGCTCTCGATGCTCGGTATTGCCGCTTTCTGGAGCGTGACGCAGTTCCTCATCATGATTTCGCAGAACATGACGGGCACGCAAAGCACGACACTTTTCCAGTGGACGTTCATCTTCACCGGAATCGGCTACATCATTGGTGCCATCAGTGCCGCAAAGTCTTCCAAGAACTTCGTAGAAACAGGCCTTATCCCGCTTGCCGCCATTGCCTCTTCTATCACGATGATTGTTACGCCGTTCATCAATAACCAGTACGTCCTTGCGTTCCTCTACGCATTCATCGCCTTCTGGGCAGGCTCCGCATTCGTTGTCCTCCGCACGGTCATCCAGAACGTCACGCGCCCTGACACCTCGGGCCGCATCCACGCCGTCTCGTTCATGATCCAGATGAGCTTCCTGTTCATCTTGCTCGGCTTCCAAGTCATCCTCTTCCTCATGACCGAACTCAGCCTCCACAAGCAGATGTTCTTCCTCGCCGTAATCCTAGCCCTCACGTTCGTGTTCACGCTCAAGCGCACCCCGATGACGCTCCTCCGCGCAGGGCTCCGCTTTGCATTCTCATACGTGTTCCGCTATAAGGTCAAGGTCCACGGCATCCAGAACATGCCCGAATCCGGCCCGCTCCTTTTGGTGGGTCCGCACTTTAGCTTCATCGACTGGGCCGTGCTCCAGATGGCATCTCCGCGCACGCTCCTCATCGCAAGCAACAGGAACACGTTTGCAGATTGGTACTTGCGCTGGTTCTCTCACGGCAAGTCGGTCATCAACATCAACCGCCGCGACCCCAGCGAAGCCATGGAAAAAATCCACGAAGCGCTATTGAAGGGCGAAGCGGTGGTCATCTTCCCCGAAGGCGAAGTTTCCAAGACGCCATTTGTTTCCAAGTTCTCGCTCGACTACAGCAAGGCAATTGAAGGCACTAACGCTCAGCTCGTCCCGTTCTACATACAAGGTCTCTGGGGCAGCCGCTACAGCCACGCCTCCGAATGCGTGAACCGTCCGCAGTATTTCAACCGCGTCATCAGCGTAGGCTTTGGCAAGGCCATGCCCGCCACCACGCCCGAAAACGTCATCCGCAAGGATCTGCAAAACTTGGGCACGGATATTTGGAACATGGCTATGGACCATTCCGCAAGTATCATTCCGCTCTGGTACCGTGCAATGCGCAAGCGCCGTTCCCGCCCGATTTTGATTGATCCCGCCGGCCGCCACGTGAACGGCTACGAGATGATTCGCCTCTGCCACTACTTCGGCAAAAAAATCAAGTCGCTCACCAAGAATGACCAGAATGTAGGCTTCATGCTCCCCACAAGCCGCGACGCAGCCCTCGGCATTATGTCCATCCTCGGTTGCGGAAAGACGACGGTCAACTTGAACTACACCTCGCCCGTCGACACGCTTATCGGCTGCATTGACAAGGCTGAACTTTCGACAATTGTCACGTCCCGAGCCTTCTTTGACAAGCTCTGCGGCAAGAACGCCGACTTCAAGCAGCTTGCCGAAAAATGCCAGATGTTCTACATCGACGAAGAAGAACAGAAAATCAGCACATTCTGCCGTCTGCTCGAATCGTTCATCGTCTTAACGTTCCCCAAGAAACTTTTGAGAGATTTCTGGTTCACCACGTCTAAGTTAACCGATGATGCCGTTATCTTGTTCAGTTCCGGTTCTGAAGGTACGCCGAAGGGTGTAGAACTCACGCACAAGAACGTGATTTCCAACGCCCAGCAAGGAGACCACGTCATCAGGCTTTGCCGCACCGACGTGATGACATCGCTCCTCCCGCTGTTCCATTCGTTTGGCTTTACGATGACATTCATGATGCCGCTTTTGGACGGTGTGCCGATGGTGCTCTGCCCCGACCCGACCGACATCAAGACTCTTGCCCGCGTATGCGCCGAATACAAGGCAACCATCCTCATGGGCACCCCGACGTTCCTCCGCGCCATCGCCATCAACCGCTGGGTACACCCTATGTGCCTCGACTCTTTGCGCTACGTGATTGCCGGTGCCGAAAAGCTCCGCCCCGAAATGCGCGAAACGTTCAAGCTCAAGTTCGGCAAGGACATTTACGAAGGTTACGGTTGCACGGAACTCACGCCGCTTGCCACGCTCAACGCCCCGAACGTTTTGCTGGACGACTTCTTGACGATGGAAAAGTGCTGCGACCACACGAGCATCGGCATGGTCGTCCCGGGTTCAACAGGCGCCATTATTAACCCCGAGACAAACGAATTCTTGGCTCCAGGTGAAGAAGGCATGCTCGTCATCACAGGCCCGCAAGTCATGAAGGGTTACCTCCGCGATGAAGCTAAAACTGATGCCGTCATTTTTGAAGTCGATGGGCGTCGCTGGTACAAGACCGGAGACAAGTGTACCATCACCGAAGACGGCTTCGTCAAGATTCTCGGCCGCTACAGCCGCTTTGCAAAGCTCGGCGGCGAAATGATTTCGCTTACCGCTGTGGAACTCCGCATTGCAGAAACGGGCATCATGGGCGAACATGAATTCGCCATTACCGCAGTTCCGGATTCAGTCAAGGGCGAACGCATCGTGCTCCTCGTCAAGGGCGACGCAACGCTTGACACCGAAGAAATCTCGAGAAGCCTCCGCAAGTCGGGCATTCCGCCACTCATGCAGCCGGGTTCCGTGTTCTGCGTTGAAGCCATCCCGAAGCTCGGCAGTGGCAAGTGGGACTTCAACGGAATGAAGAAGCTCGCCACGGAATTAGTCGAAAAGAAGTAATCGCGACCGCCGCGCCGCAGTAGGCAAATCTTAAATGTCATCCTGAGGACCAAAGGGACGAAGGATCCAGTTACAATTCGAGATGCCTGCTGCGCATCTGTGTCATGCCCCGCACCGACGGGGCATCACCTTTTTTATAAGCACCACCAATAGCCTTAGAATATATCCGCACGCAAAAACGTGCGGGCATTTTAAATTGCGGGCCATAAACGCCCCAAATGCATCTCAATTATTGTATATTAAAGGCGCAAAAACAAGGAGATTACATGAGTCAAATTGTCTCTAAATTCCAAGAATTGGGGCTGACGCTCCCCGCCTGCCCCGCACCGGTTGCCGCTTATGTTCCGGCAACGCGCTTTGGCGATACGATTATTGTTTCTGGGCAGTTGCCGTCTGTGAAGGGAGACTTTTCCGCCTTTACCGGTATTGTTCCGAACCAGATTTCTGTGGAAAAAGCTAAGGAAGCGGCACAGATTTGCTTCTTGAACAACATTGCCGCAGCCCTCACGCAGTTGAAAGCCGGCGAAACACTCCGCCTCGTTCAGATCCAGGGTTTTGTGCAGTCCGCAAACGATTTTCACGACCAGCCGATTGTGCTGAATGGCGCTAGCGAACTTGCCGTACAGATTCTCGGAGAAAATGGAAAGCATGCACGTACGGCTGTTGGCGTTTCGACGCTCCCGAAGAACGTCGCCGTCGAAATCAGTTGCACGTTCCAGGCAATCGCAGAGTAAAGTATCTGTAATTAGAACTGTGTATGGTGATGCCGTCCCCATTCGCGGATCATGACTACTAAGCAGCAAAGCTGCAAGTAGTCAAAGAGAACGGAGTCCGGCATGACATCACAACACAAGTGAGCGGATCCACTCGCGCATGTGGAATACGGAATAGCCCGAAGTCAAAGACTTCTGGGCTATTTTTGCACCCCATTCCGTCGCCATTTTCTTGGGATCCAGCGGAAACCCGACGCGGCCCAAATCCAGACGGTCCGCATCAAAGCAAGTGTCAATCGTAATAATTCCCGTACGCGGCTGAATCGTGTGGAGGCGGCACGCATCATAGAGCCAGCCAAAGCGCTCATCGTCCAGCTCAAAGCGCTTTTCTTCACGACAGCGCTGTGCAAATTCTGCGCCACGAGCGCCATGTTCTCGGTCGTAAGCATCATCCAAACGCTGCGAATCATGGAAAATCGCAAACAAGCGCACCACATCAATGTCGGCGCCAGTCTTTTTCGCCAGGAGGAGACCATTGTACTCCACCTGATGCCAATGCTCAATGCCATGAACCTCGGACTCGTAGAGCCGATTCTCAAAAGCAAAGTTCATTAAAGCCGCGAAATCGATCATATTTTAGTTGTTAGTTCTTAGTCATTAGTCAGTAGTTTTATTATTGCAGTTTCACCGCATTTATCTAAAGACCATTGACTATTGACTAATTGCTATTTTCCGTAATTTTCCTTCAGGTCCATGAGGCGCTGCAGCGCCTGCATCGGAGTCATTTCTTCGGGCTTGAGCCTGCGAATTTCATCCTTGAGCAAAAGCGTGTTTTCGTCTGGCGGTGCAAACAAGTCCATCTGCGGCTGCGCCTTGATTTTCTTGTTTTGCGCCTCGTCACTCGGGTCAATCTTCTGCTTTTCCAAACGGAGCAAAATCTTGCGAGCTCGGCGCACCACGTTAGGTGGGAGCCCCGCCATCTCGGCCACGTGAATACCATAGCTCGAATCGCAAGCGCCTTCGAGAATCTTATGCAAGAACGTGAGCTTGTCGCCCTTTTCCTGCACGGCGACCTGGAAATTGCCAGCGTGTTCCAGCGATTCCACAAGCCCCGTCAATTCGTGATAGTGCGTTGCAAACAGCGTAAGCGCCATACGAGCGGGTTCGCTGTGGAGCGTTTCGACAATCGCCCACGCAATCGAAAGGCCGTCAAACGTACTCGTACCGCGACCAATTTCATCGAGCAGCACAAGGCTATGCGGAGTCGCATTGCGCAAGATGTTCGCCGTTTCGATCATCTCGACCATGAACGTACTGAGGCCACGGCTCAAGCGGTCGCTAGCGCCCACACGTGTAAAGATGCGGTCCACTACGCCAATGCGAGCACTTTCAGCCGGTACAAAGCAACCAATCTGCGCCATGAGCACAATAAGCCCCGTCTGGCGCAAGTACGTCGATTTACCGGCCATGTTCGGGCCAGTAATGAGCATCAGTCGCGTTCCGTCCGGCGAGAGCGTCACATCGTTCGGGACAAAGTTCAAATCGGGGTTCACCGCAACAATCACCGGATGGAAACCGCCGCGAATTTCAATACCCGTTCCTTCAAAAACTTCCGGGCAAACGTAATTGTACTTGCGGGCCGCGCGGGCAAAGCTGTACAAGCTATCGACTCGAGCAATTGCATCGGCAATGCCCTGGAGCTCGGCGCGCCAGCTGTTCACGCGTTCGCGAAGTTCGCAGAAAATCTTGTATTCCAACGCATGGATGTTGACTTCGGCATTGCTGATGACGGATTCGCATTCCTTCATCTCAGGCGTGATATAGCGTTCGCCGTTCACCGTTGTCTGCTTGCGGATATACTCGTCCGGAATCGGCTGCGTGGCCTTTGCCATCTGCGCCTTCGTGATTTCGATGTAATAACCGAACACGCGGTTGTAACCGACTTTCAATGACGGGATTCCGAGGCGTTCGCGTTCGCGACCTTCCAACGAAGCAATCCATTCGCGGCGTTCCTTGATGTCCTCGTTCATTGCATCAAGTTCTGCACTTGCCCCCGGGCGGATCATTCCGCCTTCGCGCACGGTCATCGGCAAGTCATCATTGAAGTACTTGAGCAAGTCTTCGCCACGGCCCTTTGCTGCATTCAACGTTTCGCGTAGACCTTCAAAAAGCGGCGCATGCAAGCCTTCCAAAACGTCAGCGACCTTTGATGCCTGCGAAAGAGAACGTCCCATTCCCGCGAGGTCACGCGCATTTGCACGACCGCTACCGACGCGGCCCATCAAGCGTTCCATATCGAGAATCGACGTGAGCGATTCCTTGAGTTCGTCAAGCGCCACAGGATTCTGGACAAGTTCGCCCACCGCTTCTTCGCGTTCGCGGATGCGGTCCACAGCAATCAACGGATGGCTCACCCAATCCTTGAGCGTACGCCCCCCCATTGCCGTCACCGTAAAATCGAGCACCGAGCAAAGCGTGCTGGAATAATCGTCAGCATTCAACGGACGCACGAGTTCCAAATTGCGGAGCGTGCTCGGGTCGAGCGTCATGTAATCGTCCAGATTCAAAATCTCGAGCGTCGTAAAGTGCGACAGTTCGGACTTTTTCTGGTTGATCAAATACTGGAGCAAAGCGCCCGTCACGGACGTTTCAAAAACACGACCATCCAAGCCAAGGCCATCAAGCGCTTCAACCTTGAAGTGCGTAAACAGCACATCCTTTGCCTGGTCTTCTGCAAACAAAATAGCAGGGAGTTCAGTGACCAAGACGTTTTCCGCCTTGATCAAGTCCATAATCGCCGCTGGGATCGTCGTCCCTTCGGGAATCACAATTTCCTTGGGCATACGGCGGCTGAATTCGCATTCAAAAGCCTGCACACTGCTACGGCACGTCGCCAAATAACCCGTCGTCACATCGGCAATCGCAAACGCGGCCACATCCCCGTTTCCGCCCTTGCCATCATCGCTTGTCGCAGGCACATAAGCGCAAAGGTAGTTTGCCTCTTTTGCGTTGAGGTTTTCTTCGTTCATCGCCGTGCCGGCGCTGATGATTTCAACAATGTCGCGCTTGACAATACCCTTCGCGAGTTTCGGGTCTTCGACCTGTTCGCAAATGGCGATGCGGTAGCCGGCGGCCACCATCTTGGGCACGTAGCGTTCGGCAGCGTGGTGCGGGAATCCGCACAAAGGCGTTGCACCGGAGGCGCCGTTATTGCGGCTCGTGAGCGTTAAACCTAAAATTTTCGAGGCGATTACAGCGTCATCTTCAAAAAGTTCAAAGAAGTCGCCCATGCGGAAAAACAAAATGCAGCCAGGATTTTCTTTCTTGATTTCGTAATATTGCTGCATCAACGGAGTAACGGCCATTAAGCATCTCCCATAGACAATTCAATCTGGTCAGTCGATTCTTCGAGCGGAGTCGGTTCTTCCGGAGCGTTATCAGGCTTAGAGTACTGCGGCACCAGAGCGCCCGCTTCCAAAAGTTCACTGAATTCGCGCAAACGCGGCAAGTCTTCAGGAATGCGATTGATACCAAAGTATTTCAAAAATTCCTGCGTAGTCACGTAAGTATAAGGGTTACCAACCGTTTCAGCGCGAGCGCCCAAAGTAATAAAGCCTTTGTCAAGCAAGTTACGGATCGGACCATCCGCAGACGAAACGCCACGAACCTGTTCAATCGCAGCCTTCGTAATCGGCTGCTGGTAAGCAATCACGGCAAGCGTTTCAAGAGCAGCCTGGCTGAGCCTGCGGGCATTTGCTTCCGGGAAGAGTTTGCGCACCCACGGATAATACTTTGCACGTGTTCTAAAGCGGTAACCGCCCGCCTGTTCCACAATTTCAAACGGAGACTGAATTTTGTTCAAAGAATCGTTCGCGGTAATGAGCGCATCCGCTACAGAACGAGCATCCAAAAAATCGCCGAGAATTTCGCGAAGCTTCTTGAGCGTCACGACATCCGGAGACGCAAAGACGAGCGCCTGTATAATGCGAGCCAGGTCTTCCCTACTTTCAACTTTCGGGAGTTCCGCCGATTCTTCGGCCAGTTCTTCGACATTCTGATCTTCAGCCATACGTTTGATCCTTTTGTCTAAAGCGGTCTAAAGTCACCTAGTTAGAATACAACCAAGTCGTTCTTGTGGATAAGTTCATCAGGAACATTCTTGCCAAGGACTTCGTGCACCTGGGCAGTTTTTTTGCGGAGCACAAGCTTGAGCGTTTCGCTATCGAAACCAGCAACACCGCGAGCCACAGGATTCTTCTTTTCATCCTGGACTTCAATCAAGTCGCCCTTGTCAAAATGCTTCTGTACCGCAATCACGCCCACCGGCAACAAGCTCGAATGATTTTCACGCAAAGCCTTCACGCCGCCTTCATCGACAATCACGCTTCCACGCGGCGTCGTAATGAAGCTCAGCCAACGCTGACGGCTATTGAGCTTTTTCTTGGAACCTGCGAACAATGTACCTGTTGCATTTTCAAAGAACACCTGATGCGGGAGTACCTTCATACCGCTAGCGAGGAATGCATTCGCGCCACTCTTCGTCACATTGCGAATGGCTTCGAGCTTGCTCCTCATGCCGCCGGTACTGACGGCGGACCCGGCCTCGCCAGGCTTTCCGGCCAATGCCAAAATCGCAGGCGTGATTTCAGGAACAAAGTTCAACAAGCGAGCGTTCGGATTCTTCTTCGGATTGTCATCGAACAAGCCGTCTTCATCCGTAAAGATGAGGAGCAAGTCTGCATCAAGGAAGAGCGCCACATCGCTCGAGAGCTTGTCGTTATCGCCCACCTTGATTTCGGCGACAGCCAAGGAGTCGTTCTCGTTAATGATCGGAACAATCTTACGGGCAAGCATTGCCTTGATGGTGTTCTGCAAATTCTTGTAACGCGCACGATCACGGAAGTCTTCTGCAGACAAGAGAATCTGGCCAACGGAAAGTTGCACCCAGCGGAACATTTCGCGATAAGCGTACATGAGGTCAATCTGACCCACGGCAGCACAAGCCTGCTTTTCGGCAAGCACGGTCGGCTTTTGAGCGTAACCCAATTCAGCCATGCCAGTACCCACAGCGCCACTCGTGACAATGACGACTTCCTTGCCCGCATCCATCAAGCGTGCCACGGAATCAGCGAGCTTCTGGATGTAACGCGTACGAACGCCACCACGCTCGGAATCCACGAGAATGCGAGAACCAATCTTCACCACCACGCGGCGAGCTTCATCTAAAATGTTCTTTCTTAATTCACTCATTTTTCAGTCGTTAGTTATTAGTCAATAGTTTACTTGCACACCACCAGGCGAATCGCATCGAGGCGGAGTTGCGGGTTAGCCACAATTTTCTTGCGTTCCTGTACATTCTTGCGGAGCTGCTTCAAAGCTTCGCTCGTACCCGCCTTGCCACGCATCGAGAGCAAATGATTCATGCGCTGGTATTCCTGTTCCGAACGAGCTTCCACGGCATTTGCCGCTTCTTCTGCATACTTCTTAGCCTGTTCAGAAACAATCAAGCGAGCCTTTGCCAAGCCATCCTTAGCAAAGTAACGGAGCGTCATATCGACAGCCGCATTTCCCTGCGGAACACCAACATCCTTGAGCGCCGCATTCGAAAGCGCATCGAAATGTCCGGACATGTTTTCGCCCTTCGCATTCACGAGCACCTTGAAATACTTCGGCCCTGCGATATCGGCACAGCCCCATTCTTCGGACACCGGGAGTTCCACAGCAAAGTTGTACTGCATCATGAGCCCGCGCAAACCGGAGTTCGGCCAAATGGCGCAAGAAACCGTTCCGCGCCCCATACCCGTTTCGTAATCGAACACGCCTTGAGCCAGCGGATGGTCCAAGCTGATAAATTCAATATCGTCGTGCGTCATCGCAACATCGCGATCAAACGTGACCGTCATGCAAGTGCCACCGCTCACGCGACCGTCGCCGTCACCTTCTCCACTACCTTCGCCACACAAATCCGTTTGGCTATTCACGCGTCCACCGCCACCAGCAGTAGCCGCAGCCATTGCCAAATCAGGCATGCCCGGCACAGAGCCCGCTTCAACTTGCGGTCCCATCGTGATAAGGAAGCAATCCTGCACAGAGCTCTTTTCAACATCGAGTCCGCGATTCATCAAAGAATCAAACACGAGATTCTTGAGTTCCGGTTCGGCATCAAGTTCACGAATTTCGTCTGTGATTTCCTTAGCCTTTTCTGGATTGCGGGAGTTGAATTCGAGCAAGCGGTCACGGCCGTTTTCAATATGCTTACGCATCTGTTCGCAATCTTTCTTGACCTGCGGGATGACGTTCTTCACAAAATTTTCAAGGCTAGCGCGCGGCGTTGCCAAAGCTTCAATCAGCGATTCCGTGTACTTGAGGAAGAGTTCACCACCGCTCATGAGCGGAGCGCCAAACGAATTCAAGCCTTCGTTGTACCAGCGGAACATCACTTCCTGACCCGAGCCCTTCACGTACGGCACGTGGATGATGATGTCCTTGTCCTGACCAATGCGGTCCAAGCGGCCAATACGCTGTTCCACGAGAGCGGCATCAAGCGGCAAGTCAAACAGCACCAAGTGATGCGAGAACTGGAAGTTACGGCCTTCAGAACCAATTTCAGAAGCGATGAGCAAGTTAGCGCCATCAGGCTTGCTGAAGTTTGCCGCAGCCTTGTCACGAGCCATGATGCTCATGTCTTCGTGGAACATCACAAACGCACCTTCACCCAAGAATTCGAGGAGCAAAGTTTCAAGCGCCTGCACGACCTGGATCGATTCGCAAATCAGCAAAACCTTTTCGTTCTTGTATTCCTTGAGGAACCCCTTGAGCCACACAAAACGTTCATCCATCGCCCATGCGTCGGAGAACCTCGTGCAGAGGAGGCCATTTTCTTGAATGTCGGTCGATGCTTCCAAGTCGCGATCGGCAGCAACGTCCACCATTTCACGGTAAGCCGGATTCGGTTCAAGCGGGATTTCATCGAGCACACGCTTCGGGAATCCGCCCACGCCCTTACGCGTATTGCGGAACACCACAGAACCCGTACCCATGCCATCGACAATGCGGCGCATCCATTCGCCTGCAGTCATGGACTTTGAATTTTCCTGTTCCAGCCAAGGACGGATCTGCGAGTTCTTCGGGACGCATTCGTACAAGTCGTCCCAGCTCATGTGGTGGTTCGGGTCGGTCGGGAGCTTATTTAAATCTCGCACAAGCTTGAGGTAAGTTTCCTGATCCTTGATAAAATCGTTGTAATCGGCAAAGCGCACCGGGTCCAGCATCTTGAGGCGGTTGAACTGCGATTCCGGATGAAGCTGCAAGGGCGTACCGGTCAAAAGCAACACGCCCTTAGAGCGACCAATCACCCTATTTGCGAGCATGTACTCGTGGCTCGTAAAACCATCCTCGCACACCAGATGGTGGGCTTCATCGATGATGGTCATATCCCAGTTCGTCTTCAAAAGGTCTTCGATCAATGCAGGCTGTGCCATCAAAAAGTCGATGGACACAATGATGTCGTTACTCTGCATGAACGGATTGGGCTTCGTTTCATCTTTCGCGACACCCACAAACAAACCACGGATGTAGCCTTCGTCCACCAGCGTAAAGAGTTGGTTGAAACGGCGCTTCATTTCAATCATCCACTGGTGCTTCAGCGTTTCCGGAACAATCACGAGCGTACGCTGGATGCGGCCTCTCGACTTGAGAGCATGCCAAATCATGCCCGCTTCAATCGTCTTACCCAAGCCCACTTCGTCCGAAAGCATAAGCCTCGGGAGCGTAGAGCTAGAGCATGCGCGGTAGCAAAGGTAATACTGGTGCGGGATCATGTTCACACGCGGGCCAATCATGCCGCGAACCGGCGAAGACGTCCACTTGTAATACATTTCCATCGCATCTTCATGACGCAAAAAATCACGCGACGAGCAAACTTCGTCATCGGCCAAGGCCTTAAACAGCACAGCCGGTCGAGCGGTCGAAATCTTCGAGCTCAGCTCGGATTCCTTCATCTCTTTGCCATTACGCCCGACATAAACCATGATACCCGCATCTTCGCGAACGGAGTCCACCACGAAGGAGACACCCTTTTCACTCTTGACGGTTTCACCTACTTGCAAAACAAAACGTTCAATCGGAGCTTCATCGGTCCTGTAAATACGAGCTTGACCGATAGACGGGAACAAAATTTTAACAGTACGGCCCTGAACTTCAGATACAATACCAAGCCCCAGGGTAGGTTCGGCTTGGCTCACGTAGCGCTGACCAATTTTAAACATCATCATAACCTGTAAATTTAGGATTTTTTCGAAAATTCGGCTTGCGAACTTTTTACTAAATTATTCCACAACATGAAATGGTTTTATATCGACACATCAATCACCGACGGGGATAGGCGTCAAGGTCCTTATTCTATCGATGAAATTAGAGATTTTGTCAACGAAGGCAAGATAAAAGACGAAACTTTAGTCTGGCACACCGGCGAAGCTAATTGGAAAGCATGGAAGGATTTTCCCGAAGCAAGCGAACCCCCAGAGCCAACCGAAGAAGAACTCCTCAAGCAGACGATTGAAACGCTTCTCCAGAGCAAACTAAACCGCAAACGCTACGCAGGATTTTTTGTACGCGCTAACGCCTTTATTATAGACAACTTAATTCTTTCTGTTGTCGGTGCGTTGTTCCTTTACGTCATGAGTTTGGCAGGAATGCTGGACCTGAACGCCGTTTCCGAAATCGTAAACCAGTACATCGACAACCCCGCCTCCACGGAACTCGTTTCCAAGGCGCTCGAACTCCCCGGAATGTCCACGTTCTTTACGATTTGGAGCGTTGTACAGGCAATTTACTTTATCGTTTTCCATGCGGTTTGGGGCGCCACGCCAGGCAAAAAGCTTTTGCGCATTCATGTTGAAATGGCAAATGGCGAAAAGCTCTCGTGGGCATTCTCGATTTTCCGCTTTGTGGCAAGCATCGTCACGCAAGCGACACTCATTTTTTATGGTCTGGGTTACCTGATTGTCCTTATCGATCCGCAAAAGAGAGCGCTACACGACTTTATCGCACAGACTCGTGTCGTTCATAATGCCATCGAACAAAAAGAAAATAAAGAGGTTTAATTTATATGGATCAGTTTATCGTTCCGCAAGTTAAAGCACCGGTCAATGGTGAAGTTGAAATTTCTGGTGCCAAAAACGCCGTGCTTGCCGTCATGGCAGCAGCACTCCTCGCCGATGGCGTTTCTGAAATCACAAACGTTCCGCACTTGAAAGACATGAAGACCATGTCCGATGTGCTCCGCGTGATCGGTTGCCACATCAACGGTGGAAGCCACGTTCTGAGAATCGACACCCGCGGTGTAGACCATCTCGAAGCACCGTACGAACTCGTGAAGACCATGCGCGCAAGCTTCTACGTGCTCGGCCCTCTCGTCGCCAGATTCGGTCGCTGCCGCGTCTCGCTCCCCGGCGGATGCGCCTGGGGCCCGCGCCCCGTGGATCTTCACCTCAAAGGTCTCGAAGCACTCGGTGCAAAGATTACCGTCACTCACGGTTACGTCGAAGCCACATGCGAAGGCCGCCTCCCCGGCGGTAACTTCAACTTCCCGATTTCTAGCGTCGGCGCAACAGTCAACGTCTTGATGGCAGCAACACTTGCGAAGGGCGTAAGCGTCTTGCAGAATGCCGCCCTCGAACCAGAAATTGATAACCTCATCGACTTCCTCACGAGCATGGGCGCAAAGATTCAGGGCCGCGGCACGCGCACCCTCACCGTCCAAGGTGTTGAATCGCTCCGCCCGGGTACAGGCGTCACCATCCCGGACCGCATTGAAGCAGGCACATTCCTCTGCGCCGCCGCCATCACGCGCGGCCGCGTCAAGGTCACGCGCATCATCCCGGAACACATCGCCTCTACGCTCGACGCCTTCCGCGAAATCGGCTGCAAGGTGAACGTCGGTGCCGACTGGGCCGAAGTCGATGCCCGCCAGCAGGAACTCAAGCCGATGAGCCTCGTCACGCTCCCATTCCCGGGATTCCCGACCGATATGCAGGCACCGTTCATGGCAACGCTCCTCTCCATTCCAGGGAACAGCCTCGTGCAAGACACGGTTTACAACGACCGCTTTAAGCATGTCGCAGAGCTCGAACGTTTGGGAGCCTCCATCCAGCTGAACGGCAACACGGCTACCATCAAGGGAGGCCTCCCGCTTGAAGGTGCTGACATCATGGGTTCTGACCTCCGCGCCAGTGCAGCTCTCGTTCTCGCAGGGCTCATCGCCGAAGGTGAAACAACCATCAGCCGCATTTACCACCTCGACCGCGGTTACGAAGATTTCGAAGCTAAGATGGCTAAGATCGGTGCAACAGTCAAGCGTTTCAACCCGGACGCCCGCGACGATTAAAAAATTGCGTCATCCCAAACGCACAAAAGCCGGCTTCCAGCCGGCTTTTTTTAACGTCACCCTGAAGACATTTTCCTCAGCGTCATCCTGAGGCGAAGCCGAAGGGTCCAGTCATATCTCGTCAATGCAAAATAAGACTTGACTGGGTCCTTCGGGGCATAGCCCCTCAGAACGACGAGATGTTTTTATCGCATCTGCTCTCTACAAATCTCCGTTGCCGAGCGCCCGTCCGGAGACCTAAAGTCGAGCATTTCCTGCAATGAAATTGCCGCCTGCTCCAGTTCCGGAGTCGAAGCACACGTATTGTTCGAAAGAATCATCTGCAAATACTGCTTTTTACGGTCCAGATTGCATTCATTGCCGTAAATTGAAGCAAGCTTATACATGCCCGCGCAAGCCTTCATCCCATTCGGATTGGAATCTACGAGATTCGTGAGGAGCGTCTTCGCTTTAGCCGCCTGATTCGCTTCAATCAAGCAAAGAGACATCCAGTAGAGAGCCCCTTCTGCCATTTCGCCCTTTTTCACAAGTTCATAGACCTGCTTAAAGCCGTTGTACGCAAGCTTGTATTCGCCACGGTGATAATCCGAATGAGCGGCATTGAACATCGTTTCCGCTTCAATCATCTTTTCGGCATTGGCGTCCGGTTCCATCACAGCGCTAGCCACGCCATTGTTCACCACGACCTTCTTTGCCAAAATCTTGTCAGACTTGCCGAGGAGCAAATCCAAGCGGTAAATGATTTCTTCCTGACGCGTATCGCGGCGGACCGTTTCTTCGCTCATGCGATTCGAAAGCACCGTCACTTCGGCCTGCAAGCGCTTTTGCGCCACCGCAGAAGCCTCAAGCTGCGCCTTCACGCTATCGAGTTCTGCACGGAGTGATGCATTTTCAGCAGAAAGAGCCTTGTACGACGAATCATTTTTGGCAATGACATCATCACCGACCGCCCGCATTTCTTTTGTACGCAACATCGTAATGCTACTGCATCCCGAAAGCACAAAAGATGCCAAAACAACACCGAGAGATAAAGACTTCAAATTCACGATAAAGTTCTCCCCAAACTACTGATCAATAGACACACGGAAATGCGCTCTGCGGTTCTTGGAATACGCCGTCTCGTCAGTTCCCTGCACCTTCGGGCGTTCCTTGCCATAGCTCACTGAAACGAGCCTGTTCGCATCCACGCCGTATGCAATCAAGAACTCACGCACCACGGTCGATCGGCGAGCGCCCAAAGAAATGTTGTAGTCTTCAGTGCCGCGAGCATCCGTATGGCCTTCGACCGTCACGATAAAGCGATTTTCGTTGACCAAAATTTCAGCCACTTGCGCGAGCAAGCGCTTTGCATTTTCCGTCAATTCGGAGCGGTCATAGTCAAAGTAAACATCTTCGAGCATGATGCGGTTGATCAATTCTTCCAAGCGTGCACGTTCTGCTTCAAGGCGTTCCGCTTCCAAGCGTGCCAAAGAATCCGCGCTCAGCGTATCTGCCACAAGCGCATCAAGGTTCAACGTCGAATCCGCAGGAGCTTCCGGCGCCGTTTGCGGTTGCGGATCCGTTTCTGGCTTTTCCTTGCTGCAGCCCCAAGCAAAGAGTGCAACAGCCGTACCCATCAAAGCGAGTTTAATTACCTTACCCATAATTCACTCCTCTATTTAAATTTCTTATCGTCAAAGAACCAGGACCAAGTCGGCGATGTATTTTCAACACCATTCGTAATACGAGTCACGCCACTTCCGTCTTTACGCATAATATAAATTTGATAATTGCCACCGCGGTCACTTGCAAATGCAATCAACTTGCCATCGGGCGACCAAGTCGGGTGTTCGTTATTCCCTGCGTTCGAGGTCAGCTGGATAATATCCGTACCATCAAGAGCGCAAGTATAAATGTTCATCTTGCCATCATCCATCGACGTGTAGACAATGCGATCCCCATCCGGAGACCAGCTTGCGCGTTCATTGTAATGCCCCATGTACGTAATGCGGCGCACATCCGTGCCATCCTTCCCTACCGCGTACACCTGCGGAGAGCCGCCACGGTCACTCGTAAAGAGCACTTCGCTTGCAAACGGGCTCCAAGAAGGGCTCACCTGATTCGATTTCAAGTGCAAGAACTTCTGCGCAGAACCCGTCTTCATGTCGCCGCGATAAAGTTCCGTCTTAGCACCTTCCGTCACGGAGAAAAGGAGTTCACCCGTTTTCGGATTCACAGCCGGGCTAAACGTCTGCTTGAACTGCGTAAAAAGTGGGGTTTCCTTGCCGCCAAACGTGATGGCGTAAAGGTTCGGGCGTTGCTTGCGGAAGTTCACATACACAAGGCCCTTGTTGCCTTTCTGCCAAACCGGCATCATGTTGATTGAAGAGTCACGCGTAATCTGGCGACGAGAGAAACCATCGTAATCCGAAATCACGACCTGCTTCATGCCATCGATTTTCGAGACGTAAGCAAGCTTCGTCGAAGCAACCCCGCGTTCCCCGAACAAGCGATAAACAACCTTGTCAAAGAACGAATGCACCGCCTGACGCACGTCGAAAGGCTTCACGGTATAGCTTTCGCCAAGCAACACATCCTTCGTCTCGGACGCATACAGATAGCAATCGAGCTTGATTTTTCCATTCGGGAGCTTGGTTGCAATGCCGGTCACGTACTGGCGAGCGCGTTTCTTGCTAAAAAGCACCAAGTCAAACTTGTCCGAGCTCACGGCTTCAAAACGCCCCGTGAGGTTTGCATCACGCGTCAAAATCAAATGCGGAGCTTCGTTTGCCCACTTGATGTTTCCATTCTCTTCAAAAGGCACAACGCCAATCGGCATCGTCTGGAATACCGAAATACCCACATCTACAGCAATCGTATCAATCGCCGCAAACGCAGGCACCGCAAGCGCCATCGCCACAAACACAAAAAGCAATTTTATTTTATTCATAGTTATTTTCTAGTTCGGCGTAAAGTTAAACTGCAACACAAGACTTGAACCCTTGTACGTCGGCGGGAGTTCCGGCAACTTCGAAATTTTCACCGCACGCATCGACAAGTGGTCCCACGCACTGTTCGACGAAGACCGTTTGAGGAACACGCTAGTAATCGCACCCGAGCGTTCCACCGAGAACTGCACCGTCGTCTTTGCATCACGATCAATCGTCAGTCCGTTCGGCGGGTTGAAATTGCTCATGATTTTTGCCTTTGCGCGTTCCAGGAACACCTGCATCAGCGGGTCCATATCAATCGGATTGACCGCCTTGAGGCTCGGCAATTCAAACGACTTTTGCAAGTTCAAATCATCAATATCAAAGTCGTCATCATCCTTCGGCTTTTTCGCAGGCTTCTTTTCGACGTTCTTCTTTTCTACCGTTTTCTTCGCGACCTTTTCGACCGGTTTTTCAACAGGCTTCTCGACCGGCTTCGGCTTTTCGACCTTTTCTTCCGGCTTCTTTTCTTCGGACTTGGGTTCCGGCACAGGCACAGGTTCCGGCGTATCGGGCTTAACTTCGGGAGCAGGCTCTTCGGGAACTTGCGGAGCTTCCGGCTCAAGCGTTTTTACAGGAGTCGGCTCTGGAGCGGGTTCCGGTTCAGGGGCTGTTTCTGGCACCGGTTCGGGCGGTTGCGGAGGCGGCGGTTCCACCTTCGGCGCTTGCTGCGGTTCTGGTTCCGGCTTCGGGGCGTGTGCCACCGGCTGCTTTACCGGTTCATCGACTTGCACCATCTCGAACACGGGAATTTCTTCGGCAGGCTTGCTCAAATCAATATTGTGCAAACCAATCAAAGTCCCGACAACCGCCAAATGAAACACGACAGCACACACGATGATCTTGAGCAAAGATCCATCGTTTTCCGTCTCGAAATATTGGATATGGTCCCTATTTCTTTTCATTTACCAGTTCGTCTTTTGGGGTCATTGTCAAGAAACCGAGCTTCGTTACACCGAGCTTTTGCACCTGCGTCACCACCTTCATCACAAAGCCGTAACTTACAGCTTCGTCCGAATTGATGACCACAGCCATTTCGCCATTCCACAGCGACTTGAAAATGCTCTCGAAACTTTCCATATCCACCTGCATATCGGCGATGAAAATTTCGAGGTTCTTGGTGATGGAAACTTTCAATAGTTTCTGCTGTTCCATCGTCGGAGCCTTGACCTGCGGGAGATTGACCTTCACGCCCTGGCTCATCAACGGTGCACACAAAATAAACACAATCAAGATTGCGAACACGATGTCAATCATGTTCGTGAGGTTAAGTTCCTGCTTTAAGTCCTTACGGCGGCTGCGTTTCACGCTTCCTCCTCGGCAACTCCTTCAACAGCGAGCATGTCCCCTCTCTTGAACAAACTCAATACTTGCGATCCAAAGTTGTAATAAGAAGTTTCGTTACTTCCATTTTTAGAGGTAAAGTAATTGTACCCGGCAGAGGCAGGGATAGCCACAACAAGGCCAGCCACCGTGGTGATAAGCGCCATAGCGATACCCGGAGCGACAACAGTCAAATCCGCAGAACCATGATGACCAATCTGGAAGAACGCAATCATGATGCCCCAAACCGTACCGAGCAAGCCAAAGAACGGAGCCAAGTTAGAGCTCGTGGCAAGGAAAGTCAAATAGCGGTCCTCACCCATGCGGATTCCTTCAATCGAACGCTGGATAGCATCTTCGAGTAAGGAGGAACGATGCTGAATAGATTCGTAAGTTACTTTACCCTTGAACTTGGATACTTCGTTCAAGACCTCGACGCTCAACAGGCGGAGTGCGCTATCGCTAGAGACGGTACAAAGTTTTTGGAGTTCAGAGAAATGCTTGAGCTTGCAGAAATCCTTAAAGAACTTGGCATTGGCACGCAAATTCGATTTATGCTTAAAGAACTTCACGATGATGATGCCCCAGGAACCCAGCGACATAAAAGCGAGAATCCCGAGAATAATCATGGTTACAATATCGGACTGCGTGATCATCTGCAGTATAGGTACAGTATTGTTCAAGACAACCTCCAAAAAAATTTTACAAAAATATACGTACTATATTATAATACAAAAAAACATAACCCAAAGTAAACAGAAAACGTTTAACAACACTTTTTTTGACAAATGCTGCAAAACTACTTCTTTGCATGATATTTTTTGTATATTAAAAGCACAAAACAATGTAATGGATTTTTAATTCCAAGGAGAAAACAATGAAAAAACTCATCGCATGTTTCGCTCTTGCAGCACTTTTCGCTGGCTGCTCAAGCAACCCGCCGCAGACCCCGCAAGAAAAGCAAGCTAGCCTCCTCATCGAAATGCAGATGCAGAAGAAGAGCTACCTCAAGCAGCACATTCCGGCTGGCATCGGCATCGGCGAATCCGCAGATGAACAGATTGCTTACGAAAAGGCCGACCAGAACGCTCGCGTAGACCTCGCCAAGTCTATCGATGCTCAAACCAAGGCTCTTGTCAAGAACTTCAAGGAAGATGTGAGCGACGAAATTGCCGAACACTTCCAGAGCACGTCCAAGACCTCTGTGAACCAGCGCCTCAATGGTGCAACGCTCAACGACGTCAAGGTTGAAACCACAGCCGATGGCAAGTTCAAGGTTTACGGCGTGATGACGCTCGACTCTGACCTCGTCTCCGAATACATCAAGATGCTCGAACAGCAAGAAAAGAAGGAAGAAGCTGAAAAGATTCGCGCCGCTGCTGAAAAGGCTTACGCCGAACTTGATGAAATGGAATAATCTTCCATCTTAAATTTCAAGCAAAAAGACATTGGCTAAGCCAATGTTTTTTTTTCAAGACTTCACTGGATTCCTCGCTACGCTCGGAATGACGATGCTCCGTCATCCTGAGGGGCTTCGCCCCGAAGGATCCAGTCAAATTTTATTTAGCGGTGTTCGTTCGTCGTGGGCTCCATGCCTCGGAAGAACGCGAGCCCATCAAAAACATCCTTAAGCGCCTGCACAGTCGCCCCAATCATATAAAGACTACCTGTAATGAGCACCGGCGAACCGTCCGTGACGCTCGCACAAACTTCATTGAGATACTCAAGGGAAAACTCGCCCGCACTCGCGACATGCAGTCCAAGCTTTTCAAGCTCGCCCTGCAAATCAATGAGTTCGCGGAATCGCGGATACGGCGTACGCGTGATATGCCAAGCGCTCACGTGCGGCGCCATGAGCTTGAGCATCTCGCCCACATCCTTGTCGCGGAGCGCTCCAAACACGCAATGGAACTTCTGATTCGGGTAATACTTATCAAGCGTCTCGACCAGACGGCGGACTGCATGGGAATTGTGCGCACCATCTAGAATAAACTTTGTCACGCCGTTTGCATCGATAAGCTTTTGCATACGGCCCGCCCAGGAGCGCGTCGCAAGAGTCTTAAGTGCAAGCGCATCATCGTACACACTCGGATTTGTCATTCCCGCGAAAGCGGGAATCTCCTTATCACTGTTCGATATACGTTGTAAAAATAATTCCGCAGCCTTAAGCGAAAGGCTTGCGTTTTCAATGTAATGTTGTCCTAAATTCGGGAGTTCAATATCGTTACGGATTTCGGGAACAACGCACAAGCATCCGTGCGAAGCCGCAAAAATTTTGGCTTCAGCAATCAAAGCATCATTCAAGCCACCCAAGACAAAAGTCTTGCTATGACCATTCGAAAGAATACTTTGTGCGGAACCCGCCACACCCATTTTTTCCTTGAGGATTGCAGATTCCGTGCTACCGAGAACTTCCGTGTGCTCCAGCCCGATGCTCGTAAGCACAATCAATTCGCCATCGGCAACGGCAGTGCTGTCCAAGCGACCGCCCATGCCCGCTTCCAAGACCGCAACATCGATGTTCTGTTCTGCGTAATAGAGGAATGCGACAATCGTCAGCACTTCAAAAAACGTCGGTTCCACTTGCGTTTCTTCGGCAGCGGCCTTGACCTGCATAATCAAACGGTCAAGAGATTCATCGTCAATCGGCAAATCGTTCACACGGATGCGTTCACGCATGCTCACCAAGTGCGGGCTCGTATAAAGCCCCGTCTTGAGGCCGTGCGCCTGCAAAACACCCGACAAGTAATAGCTCGTCGAGCCCTTGCCGTTCGTGCCAACAACATGAATCGTCTTAAACTTTTTTTGAGGATTTCCGAGAGCTTCGCAAAGTTTACGGGTAGAAGCAAGACCCGGCATCATCCCGAATATGAGGCGGGAATTCAAATATTCCAATCCGTTCTGAATCATGATCTATAATATAGAAAAGACGAGAGTTTAGTGGTTGGTGGTTAGTGGTTGGTGGTTAGGAACAGTGAGCTACGAGCAACGAGCGATGAGACTTGAGTGATGTAGACTCTGTCACTCTGGAGGCTTGTAAAGCCGATAGAGTCCATAAACGCAGTGGATCCTATCGCGTCGGCTACGCCTGGCTCCAGGATGACAATTTACTATCCCCTGATACCAGTAACCTGCTCCCTGACACCTACATAATTGATTACATTTTACGTGCTTTAATTTTAAATCAAGGGTTAATTATATGAAAGTTTCAGCAAGCGCTGTCGCTTTGATTCTTTGCGTTTTCGCAACTTTTTCGTTTGCGAAAGTCGATCCCGAGGCATCACCTCGTCACTACAACTACCGCGATGCAGGCAAGCAGATGAGGCGCATCTACTACGGCGAACTTCAGGAAACCATCTACTGCGGTTGCCGCTATCTCGACAAAAAACACGTGGACTTTAGCACCTGCAACTACAAGCCGCGTGAAAACCCCAACCGCAAAAGCCTTGATCGCACCAAGCGCATCGAGTGGGAACACATCGTGACCGCCCACAACATGGGGCAACACCTCCCCTGCTGGCGTGACGGCGGCCGCAAGAACTGCAGCGCAAACGACACCACATTCAAGATCATGGAAGGCGACCTCCACAACCTCTACCCCGCCATTGGCGAAGTGAACGGAGACCGCAGCAACTTCATGTTCAGCCAGTGGACGAACAACCCGGTCCCCATGTACGGCGAGTGCGAAACTATCGTCGATTTCAAGGACAAGAAGGTCCAACCCCGCAAAGAAGTCCGAGGCTTAATCGCCCGCGTGCATTTCTACATGGAAAAGACCTACAACATCAACCTCTCCAAGCAAGACCGCAAACTTTTCGAAGCCTGGGACAAAATGTACCCCGTCACCGAGCGCGAATGCGAGCGCGACCGCCGCATTTTCAAGGTCCAGGGTGACCACAACCCCTTCGTCTTCGAGAAATGCCTAGATTCTGTTGACAAGTAGTGAACATTTGACTAAATTTGAAGTCCAAATCTCGCATGTCGTGCCAAGCTCTGCCAACTTGCGAGCGTAACCAAAGAGCTTCCTCAAAGAGGTAAATATGTCCTCCTTCCGCGGACCTAAAGGTAAAGTAGCACGCTCTCTCGGCGTTGCCGTTTCTCAGAAGACTCAAAAGGCTCTCGACCGCCGCAACTTCGCACCTGGCCAGCATGGTCAGACCCGCAAGAAGTCTGCTTCCGTTTACAAGCAGCAGTTGGTCGAAAAGCAGCGTCTTCGTTTCACCTACAACATTTCCGAAGCTCAGCTTGCCAAGGCATACAAGGAAGCTAACCGTCGTGAAGGTTCTGCAGGTGATAACCTGATGATCTTGCTCGAAACTCGTCTTGACGCAGTTGTCTACCGCATGGGTTTTGCCCGTACGATCTTCGCTGCTCGTCAGTACGTTGCACACGGTCACTTCACTGTGAACGGTGTTCGTAGCTTCTCTCCGAGCCGCCTCATCAAGGCTGGCGACGTGATCGCTGTTCGTGAACAGTCCAAGGAACACGTGCAGATCAAGGAAGCAATCGCTTCTGCAGCTGCCGCTCCGGAATACTTGTCTGTCGATCTCGGCAAGATGCAGGGTACTCTCGTGAAGCTTCCGCTCCGCGACCAGATCCCGGTCAAGCTCGAAGAACAGCTCGTCGTGGAATACTACTCCAGGTAGTAAGCCGCTTAGAGCCAACAAGACTCAAGCTTTTAAAGACGCTCGCAGAAATGCGGGCGTTTTTTTATTTTATTATAAAAGCAAGTTTTTCTTCGTAAGACAAATCATTTATAGACTTGCCAACTTTTTGGGCATATGCGACAAGCGCACGATGATCATACCTACAAGATGGAGCATCTTTATAAGGATTCGGGAAACCCAAATATTCGCTTTGAATATCCGCTAAATTCATGGTCTTTTTTTCAATTCCACTCATAAGTGTAATTCTCCAAAAGCTTTTGGGCAGCACTAGGTTCTATCAAAAAATGATACGGATGAAGAATACCAACGAAAGAACATCCGAGAAACTCAATATAGTGATTCAAAAGCTCCCTATTAAGAGCAAAACCGTAAACAAATCCATCAAAGCCACATTTAAAAGACATATCTACAGCAATAGCAAAAAGATGACCTCCGACACCACTATACTTTTTCTTTCCAAATAAATATATGTTATTTCTAGGCGCCGTACAAGCCCAATGCAAATACACGGCTCGAATATCAGAATCCTTTTTTAGCGCAATAAGTCCCTGTACTTCATTATTTCTCTTTAAAGCAAGAGCAAACACATCAACATTTAAAGGGACTTTAACCCAATCAATTCCCCAACCATTGGACGAATTATATTTTCTAAGAACAGAACGACTTTCTATTTTAAAAACGAAAGTTTCTTCAATTGATCCGGTTTCCAAATCCTTGAGGCAAGGAACCATTTCATCTAGCCATATATCAACGCAGCCATTTAATACATCATTCATTTTTTTCTCCTTCCCCGTCTACACGCTTGAAAAAACGGGATTAATCATTTTTTATGAATATAGAATTGTAAAATGTCAAATCATGACATTTTCAATTTTATTCAAATTTTGTTTTCGCAAATGCCACAATTTTCCAAGCCGTCCAAGAAACACTCGCAACACTTTTAAATTATTTCATCTACAAAACAGGACGGGAGCCCAATACATTTCTATTTTAGATGCCATGAGAAACATTTTTGAAGAAATTGGTAAGACTCCCGCCGAAATCGAGGCAAAACTCAACAAGGCTTTCACGCAACTGTTCGAAGGCGACCGCGAAAACGAACGCATTTGCTTTGACAAAGGCAATGACATGGCGTACATCGTGGATATCGGCCACAACGACATCCGCTCCGAAGGCATGAGCTACGGCATGACGGTTGCCGCACTCCTCGGCAAGCAGGACCTTTTCGACAAGCTCTGGAAATTCGCCAAGACGCACATGAAAAACACCGAAGGCGACCTCGCCGGTTATTACTCCTGGCAAGTCTCGACCGCTGACTTTTCGATGATGGACCCAGGTGCCGCTCCGGATGGCGAAGAATACTTTGCCGCAGCGCTCTTATACGCCGCCAAGATTTTCAAAAACGAACAATACAAGCGCGACGCCGTCGAGCTCATCAACGACATGGCACACAAGCCGCAAGCTGGCGATGTGTACACGATGATGGACGTGAACGCAGGACTCGTGCGATTTTCACCCATGAAAGGGAACGATTACACCGACCCGAGCTACAACACGGTCGCCTTCTACAGAATGTACGGCGAAGCCAGCGGCGATGCAATTTGGAACAAGATTGCAGACAACAGCGTTGCTTACTTGAAAAAGGCTTGCCACCCGGTCACGGGACTTGCCGCCGACTACAGTGAATTTGACGGAACACCGAAGAAAACGCCTTGGCACCCGGAAAGCGATTGCTTCTGCGGAGACGCTTGGCGAGTCGTGTGGAACATCGGTCTTGACGCTGCGAAATTGCAAGACAAGGGCGAACGTACCGACGTGAGCGAATGGGAAGTTTCCGCAGTCCGCAAAATTCTCGGTTACCTCCACGGGCGTCGCCCGTATCTCGCCGACATGCGTGTCGACGGGAGCGCGTTCCCGCGCGAGGCAAGGCCTGCTACGGGCGGCCTGATTGCCATGAACGCAGCATCGACAGTTGCACTCCCCGCAGGCGATCCGCTTATCAAGCCGTTCGCCGAAGACCTCTGGAATATGGAAATCCCGACCGGACTCTGGCGCTACTACGACGGACTCCTGTATATGCTCGGGCTCCTCGCCTGCTCTGGCAAGTTTAACGCTTGATTCTTATTGCATTACGTCATCCTGACACCGAAGGTGGAAGACAACCTCGAAAGGCGAGTGTTGCAGCCATGCTTGCATGGATATAACCGAGCCGAAGAGGTTGGGGCTTGCCCCATCCAGTAAAGTCTTGTATTGCGTAACGAGACTTTACTGGACCCTTCGCTACGCTCAGGGTGACGAAGAAGCATTCGTTCGGAATGACGGTGATTCTGTAAAAACTAGTGTTTCTCGACAACTCTTCCTAGCGGCGTCTGCATTTGACGCCGCTGTTCTGCATATATGGTCGGCGCGACAATGTGGTAAATTGCCTCTTTCACCATTGTCCCGACATTGAATGCAAACGAATCAAACACGTAGCGGTAACTTTCAATCGTATCGTCAAAGCCCACCACATACGGCGCCGGCAACTTTTTCGCCTTGAAGTAATCAATCAACGAAGCCGCCACCCAGTCATTTGAACACACAAATTTATTCAAAGTCGCATTCTTCAAAAGCGATTCCAAAATGTTGTCCAAAAGCACCTGGCGCTCAACGCCATCGTGTGCAGCCGCATCCGCCAAGTCAAACGGAGACGCATAGCGTTCATCGACAAGTGGAATCACATCCGTCCCCGCATCCAGCAAGCCTTGTAAGCGAGCCTTCGACCAAAAACTAGCATGGTACGGCGAGAGGTAATGAACAGGTCCCATATCCTTGCTCTTGAGGTAACGCCCGACAATCACGCCCGCTTCCTTGCCAAAAGCCACGTTGTAGAAAGCCCACTTCTTTTTATTGCGGGCAATCACCGGAATCACATCCGGAGCGTATTCCCACCAGACCGAAATCGGATTCTTGAACGATGCAAAATGTGCGAACAACTTCGCCGCATCATCCACCAGCCACGTCGAGAGGAAAACGCCCAAGCAGTGAGTATCATTTTTTACAACAAACGTTTCGCCCGACGACAAATAGAACAGGTTCGAAGCTTCGTGATACCCGATAAACTTCACCGCAATTTTCTGTTCTGCGGCAATCTGCGCAAACGTACGGAACACATCGGATTCGCGTTCGGACTCAATTTTCAAGCGGCCGAATTCATCCGAACGATGCACAAACAAAATGTAATTCGACTTTTCGACAGGGCGCTCTTCGCTAAAGAAAAAGCGGTGCCCCACATGGCGCAAAATCCCTTGCGCACACTTTTGCATCAAAAACTTTTTGACAATGTAAAGCGAAACATTGTAACGGTTCGAGAGTTCCTTGCACGAAGGGAGTTCATCAAAGGCATTCAGATACCCGCTGTCCAAATCGTTCTGGAACTGACGCTCGACCACTGAATACACACTCTCTTCGGCTTTCACCTCGAACGACGGAGCCGTGCCCCAAAAACAGCCCTTGCCATGAACGAGCTGCACAAGCTTTTCTTGAGCCAAAATCTTGTAAGCGCGATGAACCGTATTGACAGAAAGGCCAAGACGCTCCGCCATTTTGCGCACAGAGGGCATCTTTTCGCCATCGCGAAAACCGGCATCGGCAATCGAATTTTTTACATCTTCAATAAGCAACTTTAAATCCTCTTCATTTCACAAGATAACAAAATATTCCATCATGAAAATTTCTAAATTTGTCGCCATGAGAATTGGTTTAGTATTTATGCTTTTGGCAGCCTGCATCGCCGCAGCCGCCCCCTCCAAAAAAGCCTCCGCGAAAAAGTTCAAGGACCCGCGCGACGGCCACACCTACAAGATTGTGAAAATAGGCAACCACAACTGGCTCGCCGAAAACCTCACCTACAAGACGACCAAGGGTAGCTACTGCTACAACGATGACAAGGAAAACTGCCACAAGTACGGTCGCCTCTACACGTGGAAAGCTGCCATGAAGGCATGCCCCACCGGCTGGAAACTCCCCGACCGCAAAGACTGGAATTTCTTGAGCAAGTACCTCGGCGCAAGCAAGAAGAACGGCTTTAGAGTCAAGCAGGCAGGCCAGAGAATCTGCTTCGGCAACAACGAAATGTGGAGCCCGTACTGCGAAGAAACCAAAGCATCATTCAACGCGTCTGGCAAAAGCGACACACACTTCGCCTACGAAGACATGGACAAGTCCGCATTTTTCTGGACAGCCACCGAAGAAACGACCTACATTGCGAACTTCGTGACCATCGGCGGTTACAACGAACGTTATGCGGAACGAGCCATCGAAGAGAACAACGCCTTCTCCGTCAGGTGCATCCAGAAGTAACAAGTTTATATAAAATATTAATTATAAAGCAGACAAATTTATTTGTCTGCTTTTTTATCGTTTCAGAATGCGCCTAATAAATTTCTTTATAAGTAAAAAATTCAACAGAATCATTTCACGAACAACTTATCGATTCGTTTCAGACGCTTTTTTACAACACCTTTTTTATCTTCATCAAGAACTTAAAGAGTAGCAAACTGC
The DNA here is from genome assembly GCF_900215325.1 of Fibrobacter sp. UWB16. Lineage (NCBI taxonomy): Bacteria > Pseudomonadati > Fibrobacterota > Fibrobacteria > Fibrobacterales > Fibrobacteraceae > Fibrobacter > Fibrobacter sp. UWB16. The sequence goes on from NZ_OCMS01000001.1 coordinate 237,872, forward strand.
CTCTTGTACTCATCCACATAATACACCGCCTTTAATTTTTTTGAATTACAAATGTAGATACTAAAATTGACGGCATTGCAACCCATAGGTTGCAAAATTACGTAAAATAAAGCTTACAAGAATATCGAGATAAAGAATTAGCGTTTCAGTCAGTGTACCCTGCCAAAGATACATCTTTGATGAAATCTTTGTCAAGTAGTCTCTTTAGTTTCTCAGCAGGAATTTCCTTTTCTTCCAAAACAGCTCGGAAAATTCGAAGCATCTCAGCCCGGTTTGTTTTTTCGCGCTTTTCAGGCTCCGTCCAGTTGTAAGCTTCCCCATATTAGTAAATGACTTATAGTTCGTCAAAACGAACTATACATTATTGGAACCATTAAGCTAAAACTAAATCTTTTTCCTTACGGTTGATTGATATATTGTCAAGAACGATTTTTGGTTCATCTGCCGGATGAATCTTTTCCAATTTTGCAGAAGAACTTTCTATAAGCATCGATGCTAAATTCAGCATATTATGCGCAGCCTCAGTTTCGAAACTCGCAATTCCTTCTAAAATGCAATCATCGTCAACAGCATATTTTTGAAGTTCTTTTACCAAGTTGACAAGTTGACTATATGTTCCTTTTATTTTTTGAGCGATATTTTGAGGTTTAGAAATTGTAATTGTAGTCTCGTAACCTAGAGTTGCGAGATAAGAACACATATCGTCAACTTTTATCTGATCGTTGCTAGCGCTTTCAAGTTTAGAAATGAACGATTGCGATGTATTCATTTTTTTTGCCATTTCAGACTGCGATAAATCAGCCTTGGCTCGTAAAATGGTCAGATTTTGGCTTATACTATGATTTTTTATATGCTCGGTCGTTTCTTTTGCGATCTTTTTTTCAACCCCCATTTCATTCATTAAATCGGATATGGTTGTAAGATTTTTTTCCATGTTGATCTCCTGAGATTGGGTTGAATAAGTAAACTAAAGAGTTTGAATGAATTGATGTCCTGTTTTGATATCGCTTTGCTGCGATTGTTTGTCCCCAATCGACGTTATGAAAATAACATGATTAAGTACATTGGGATAGATATACAAGCGGAGCTGAAAACCACCTTTGGGTGGTCTTTGGTCTATTGCAAGCAATCCATTTTTCTCGTTATGCACAAAAGGAAGCACTCTTTTCGCCTGTTCTAAAGAGACACCTTCATCTAGAGTCTTTTTATAGGTGTCTAGATTTTTCAATGTGTTTTCAAACTCATGCGGGTATTTTCTACTAATACGATCCGCTGTGGATTTTGAAAAGCATGGGGCGAAACAGTATTCCCAAACATGTTCTGCTCGCAGCATAAAGATTCCTCTTAATTCATTTTCCCTCTTGTATTTTATTCCGTTTTGGAATAAAAAATACAAAAATTAAAAATAAAAGCCAATATAAAATTCCAAAACAGAATATTTTTTATATAAAAAACGCAACATTAAGTTTTCTTATTTTTTTACAACACCTTTTTTATCTTCATAAAGAACTTAAAAAGTAGCAAACTGCCTCTTGTACTCATCCACATAATACACCGCCTTTATTTTTTGAATTACAAAGGTAGATACTAAAATCGAGGACATTGCAACCCATAGGTTGCAAAATTTCGTAAAATAAGATTTATAATTCTTGCAACTTTGATTGAGACGTTTTCTTCAATGTCTGACAATATTTCAAATCGTCTTCAACAATTGCAAAAGTTCTTTTTGCGTCGATTTTGTCTTCCTTGTTCCAAACTCGACAAAATTGTTCTGCGTACAATAAAAATCTAGAAGTTTTTTCTTGTTTTCACACTCCAGAACGCAAAGAACTCCACCCACGCCATGCTGGAGGTGTAAAATTTGCTCCATGGCCAAGAACAACAAATCGTTTCCTGTAATTGAGTCGTTAAGCCCTTGCTGAAAATTTTTTCCAAGCTGGGCTATAAGGTACGCAGGAATATTATACTCACCATCGTCCAAAGAGCTTATTCTTGAAAGTTTCCGTTGAACAGTCCGTGACACATTCTGAGCCTTTACGGAAATAGTCTTTATTGCCAATGAGAAATATCCCAAAAACGCACCATTCTTTTGCGAAAAGACCAGATAGCTCACAGCCTGATGCTTTTTAGCGAATTCGACTGCCGATTTTTTCAAAAAGCCCTCAACATCCTTATTCAAAGGACACTCGTAGAGGGTACAGAGATCCGACAAGAGCTCTTCTATTGGAGCCCCGCAGAGATACTCCATGATATTTACAACAAAATAGGATTTAGAAGCCATGTTTCTTTCTAAGGAGAGTAAGTTTTTTCAAACTGTAAACTCCGCTTAGAACATCAGCCTTAACACGACTGACAGAAACAGGGGCCTTCAAAGAGCGATCCACAGCCTTAACGAAGGACTCCAATTGTTTGGTCCCAACCACGTTAAAGTTCTTTTTTATGCTCGATGTAGCCATGATTTACCTTCTAGCGAAATATACATTAATCAAAACAACAATACAAGCCCGCCAAAAATAGCTATGATGAAATCCTAGCCTTTTCGAGCTTTTGAATTACAAATGTAGATACTAAAATCAACGACCTTGCAACCCTTCGATTGCAAGGTTTGTAAAATAAAATTCAAAAAAAAGAAATGTCCCGCTTCCACGGGACATCCTTGCATTTACGCTTTTCAAAAACGATTCTACCCCTTCCTCCACACCATCTTGTTGACGATGCCGGTGTAGCTCTGGATAATCTTCACGACCTTGGTCGAGACGTTTTCTTCGATGTAGTCGGGCACGGGGATGACGTAGTCGCCGTTGGTGTTCATCGTGACGGCTGTGTCGACGGCCTGCAAGAGGGACTTTTCGTCGATGCCAGCGATGAAGAAGCAGGCCTTGTCAAGCGCTTCGGGGCGTTCTGTGCTGGTGCGGATGCAGATTGCCGGGAACGGGTGGCCGACGCTTGTGAAGAAGGAGCTTTCTTCGGGGAGCGTGCCGCTGTCGCTCACGACGGCGAATGCGTTCATCTGCAAGCAGTTGTAATCGTGGAATCCGAGCGGTTCGTGCTGAATCACGCGCTTATCGAGCTTGAAGCCCGAGGCGGCGAGGCGGTTACGGCTGCGCGGGTGGCAGCTGTTTGTGTCACGAGATCCACCCATACCACCAGTAATCAATTTTTTACCCTAAGCAAAGGTTATTAAACACAAATTTTATTCCTAAAAGACTCAAAGAATCCAAAGACTTTCTTGAATTTTTCGTCTGATTTCAATTTTTCAATAATGGTTGACATATCGGAATCAGTTTCTTCTCCAGGAAGTTCCATACATTTTTGAAAAAAAGCAATAACAAAATCGCTAGATGTAATAGTTTCCTTTGCAAGAGTTCCATTTTCAATTGACTCGTACTTCCGCTTGCACTCTTGCAAAAAGAAATTCTTCACAGGTTCAATCTTTTCATTGAAAATCGAATGTGGAGCGCCAACAGACAGCGTATAAAGATTAGGCCCATTTTTTGAAGAAGTATCCGTCATCAGCAATTCTTCATCAGCATCTTCATCCAAGTTAGGCAAAGGAACTGCAACACAATCATTCTCCCATTCCCAATCCTGTTCCAAGTTGAAAAATAGCCTAATCATTTCCAGAATTTCCGCACAAGCCAGTTCATAAGGATATTTCTCTTTTGAAGAACCTAAAGTTTGAATATGATAATTACGGAAAAGATTCAAAATCATCTTCTTTTCGCGTATGGTATAATTAGAATTGTTTAGAACAGCTCCAAGAAAAAGGCTGAAAAAATCATCGTCCATACGGTTGTAGAAATACTTACCGAAATCTTTCCAGCAGAGCTTTATCAATTCTCGCGAATCACCGACTGGAATCCTGTAGAAATCGGTAAAAAACCTTTGAAGGTATGATTTAGCAAATGTTTCGTCTTCTTCGTCATCCCTTGCATAGAGTCCATTTATGTTAGCTTTCAATTCCCTATCGTTTATAGCAACAACCTGAATTAAAGGAGTTTCATTGCATATATGATGAAGCCGATTCAAGACCTTGAGAGAATAATCAGGCAAACACCGATCCAATTCATCCACGACAAACAGAATCTTTTTACCTTCGTAAGCCATATAACCACAGAGCAAATTATTTATCGTCTCAATTATATCAGAAATCGATGCCAAGGATTTCCATGGCTTTAATTCAACAGCTTTCTTTTGTTTCACTTTATCCTTAATCAAAGCGAAAATATTTCCAATATTCACTATATCAGCCACAGCAAAATGTTGAGTTACACACTGAGACAATTGAACGATAAATTGCTTCATCAAGGCATAGTAGTGGTCTTGTTGTTTATCGGGATTTTGAGACTCAATTGTATTTAACTGTCCAACAATAACAGATAAAATTCCCACAAGGGGTTCTTCATAATAGTCGTTTTTCCAGCAATCGTAATGGAATATGATGCACTTGCTTGAAAATTTCTTTTCAATTTCGTTCAGAATAAAAGTCTTACCCACACCCCACATACCCATGACAGCCAACGACATAGGCTCTTTCGAATAAAGCCGATGACTTATCATCTCTGAAATGTCACCAATCATCTTGCTTCGATCAAGAATATCTGGATCTTGGGCATTTTTTCGTTTGCCTTCTATGAATTCGGCAATCATTTGATCAAATTCATCCATTAGTCAGCTCCCGATTGATTAACAACATTGTTAGAATATATATCATTTACTGAACTTAAGAAGACACAACAAGCCACATCTGTCGCCCCAAACAGTATTATCTTCTTGCCAAAGACGGAGATTTACAGCGAATATGATGCGGGCGTATTCGCAACAATCAGTCTTGCGTTCAGGGAACTGATTTTTTTCATGCCCTTTTGAATCAACGGCGATGATGCAGGAAAATGATTTTTGCCAACAACAAACGCCAGCTTCCGTTGAGAACACTCAGGATTCAATTTTGGATTTTTGAGAGACGCTTCCAGTTGTTCTATGGCATGTTCAATATCGCCACCTTTCAATTCAACAAAGCAAAACAAGGGGGCTGATTTTTCAACCAACAACTTGTCACACCGGGCAGAACGAGTATTTGAAAGAATCACGCCCCCATCGACATCAACCTTCAAACAAGACTTTTTTGACTTATTGACAAATGTAATCTTGCTTTTCTGTTCTTCAAACTTGATATTAGAATCCTTGGTTGAGCACCAAGATCCAGAAGGCAAAGAATTAGCCCATACATTCAAAGATTCATTCGCTTTATTCATACTTCAAGCAATTGGCTAAATTCGTTAGAAATATCTACAGAAACAGAATCCAAGAACGACTGCGCAATCAAGCGATTTTCACGATCGAGCAAACTTTTGACACGACCATTACTCACTCCGTAAACACGAACATCTTCGAAGTTTATAAAGTCGCTTTGGCCAACAATCTTTTCCACCTTTCGCCTAGCAGAATCATCCTTTACAGCAGAATCGCGCGCTTGAATCAGGTTATTTAAAGCCGAAAGTATATACGGGCTATGCGTACTAACAAACAAAGTATTGCACAAGTTGCCATTCAACTTGCGAGCGAACCATTTCACAAGCCCATACTGCGCCATAGGGAACAGATTTTGTTCCGGTTCTTCAAGGAAAACCTTTACACCGCAATTTTTTAGATAGTTATCGGCAATCCCCATTTTCTTCAACTTTAAGTCTTGCTCAATGAGATCCTTAAGCATCAGGTCTGTTTGCATCTTTCTGAGGCTCGCTGGCTCGGACTTAAGCGAAATATCGAACAGGTACGACAAAAGGGCATACTGCGGAATCAAGGACTGCAAGCCACTTGATGCGTTCGAAAATTTCAGCTGTTTACCATTCATGGAAACATGGTCCGACTTGTCCGCATCGTTATAGAAATACGAAACACCCATGTCCAAAATATCCAACTTGTGGTTACGGTCAAAATTTTTGCGGGCGACATCCCATTCTGCCATGTAATTGCGGATATTATTAAACTTATCGAAGTTTACATCGAGCCAATTCGGGATTGACGCGACAATATTCCTCTCAGCCGGAATATAGGTATTTTTTGTACGCTTAAAACTCCAACGCTTATTGGTCCATTCAAAATGAATACCAATAAGTAGTTTTTTGTCAAACTTGATCTCAATCTGTAAAGTATCCGACTTATAATAAATCTCGGCACCTGGCAGAGCATAGTCGTCAAGCTTGTGGAATGTAATTAATTGATCTCTGACCACATCAGGATTCATCCAATCGCCAGGAACCTGCGTCAACTGGATTTTCTTTTCAACCCAATTGCAGAAACTGGCAATTTTGAGGATAGTGCTCTTACCCGAACTCTGAGGACCAATAAGGACATTGACCCTTTTGAAATCCAAAGAGGCCGACTTGATTGGTCCAAAATTCTTTATTGTAAGCTTTTGCATGGTTGAATCCTGATGTTACCCAATAAAAAATAATAAATCATTTTGACACAAAGTGTCAAAATACGATTTTTCATACATATTAGCGATATTCCAGCCATCATATTGAACTATAAAGAATTTCTTTATAGTTGCCACACTTGTATAGGATTCTTTACCAACAATAGCTCCGTACGGAGTGGTTGTTTCCATTTTGGAAACAACCACTTTTTCATCAAGCCTGATTTTTGTCAGGCTTTTCTTTTATCCCCCTCTATACACAAAAAGATTGTCCCGCTTCCGCAGGACATTTTCATATCATTTTTCGCTTTTCAAAAACGATTCTAGAACTTCCTCCACACCATCTTGTTGACGATGCCGGTGTAGCTCTGGATGATCTTTACGACCTTCGTGGAGACGTTTTCTTCGATGTAGTCGGGCACGGGGATGCCGTAGTCGCCGTTGGTGTTCATCGTGACTGCGGTGTCAACAGCCTGCAAGAGGGACTTTTCGTCGATGCCGGCGATGAAGAAGCAGGCCTTGTCAAGTGCTTCGGGGCGTTCCGTGCTGGTGCGGATGCAGATTGCCGGGAACGGGTGGCCGACGCTTGTGAAGAAGGAGCTTTCTTCGGGGAGCGTGCCGCTGTCGCTTACGACGGCGAAGGCGTTCATCTGCAAGCAGTTGTAGTCGTGGAATCCGAGCGGTTCGTGCTGAATCACGCGCTTGTCGAGCTTGAAACCCGAGGCGGCAAGGCGGTTACGGCTGCGCGGGTGGCAACTGTACAGAATCGGCATGTCGTACTTTTCGGCCATTTTATTGATGGCGGTAAAGAGGCTCGTGAAGTTTTTCTCGGTGTCGATGTTCTCTTCGCGGTGGGCGCTGAGCAGAATGTACTTGCCCTTTTCGAGACCGAGGCGGGCGTGGATGTCGCTCGCTTCGATTTGTGCGAGGTTCTTGTGCAGAACTTCGGCCATGGGGCTACCAGTCACGTACGTGCGTTCCTTGGGCAAGCCGCAGTCAGCGAGGTAGCGGCGAGCGTGTTCGGAATAGGCCATGTTCACGTCGCTAATGATGTCCACGATGCGGCGGTTGGTCTCTTCGGGCAGGCATTCATCCTTGCAGCGGTTGCCCGCCTCCATGTGGAAAATCGGGATGTGCAAGCGCTTTGCGGCGATGGCCGAAAGGCAGCTGTTGGTGTCGCCGAGAATCAGCAATGCGTCCGGTTTGCAAGCGACCATAAGCTTGTAGCTGCAATTGATGATGTTACCCACGGTTGCTCCGAGGTCGTCACCGACGGCATCCATGTAAACTTCGGGATCCTTGAGGCTCAAGTCCTTGAAGAACACGCCGTTCAGGTTGTAATCGTAGTTTTGGCCGGTATGCGCGAGAACGCAATCAAAGTACTTGCGGCACTTGTCGATGACAGCCGCGAGGCGGATGATTTCGGGGCGCGGAAGTATTCGGGCGTTTCCCTGCTGCGCAGGGGCGGACTTTCGCGGCACGAAACCGTGGCGTAACCCCACAGTTTCCCCGCCTAGAGGGCCAAGCGCTTGATACGAGCGGCCCTCCCGGCCCTACGGGCTTCAATCCCTAACGCAAAATACAAGAAAAATCAATTTTCACAATGCTTATATTCATTTTTACGCAACTTTGCAACCAACCATTTCTTGTTAAAAAATTCATTTATCGTTGGTGAAGACAATGGTGCGCAAGAATTTTCTAATGTAAAACACAACTTCAAACCATCCGAGTCCATTTTCAAAGAGAAATCATTCTCACTAAAGTTCTTATATTGTTTTTCAGTACATTCTATTATGCGTTCTGACAATTTCCTTATTTCAAAATGAATCTTGTCCCTCAAGATTATAGAACGAATAGGTTTACCACCCGCAACGAAATTTCCTCCCAAAGCCAAAACCTTACCATTATGCGAATAGCAAACATTCAATCCTTGTTTGCGGAATTGAAGAATTTCTTCTTTTGACCAATCCTTATCGGGAGCAAAGTTCTTTAAATCATCAATCAAATTAGGCCAAGAATCACAAATGATCCCATACAATTCAGAATCAGCATAATCAGGACTTCCAAGAGGAGGATGTTTTTTCACATCCAAAAAACAAACAAAATCGTCACCAACAATAGCGAATAAAACATAATCTGATCTTTTTGAATAATCTGAATCCACAGAAACTTCTTCATTTAGATGAAAATGATGTATTTCCCAATCCGTCCACAACAAATCCGCCCTTTTATCCAACATAGCATTTTTCAACGATTTCGATAAGAACGGATTAACATCACACCCATATTTAAATTTATCAGCCAAACGATTGATACTAAGCCAATAATTTTTAGGCGCACGATTCCAAAAACCTTTACTATAATGAACCACACGCTCTTTAGGCTCAATTAAATGTATCGCAAATAAAAGCCAACACAGAATAGAGTCTTTTCGACTTGATAATTTTTTACACCCAAAGCAAGCCATATACGCCCTCGCAATTTCTTGGAAATCGTTAGTCAACTTTTCAATTATTTTCTGTAACTCAGGCATATTAAAAAACTACAAATATTGATTCCTAGTTTTATCCAATTCCTTCATTAGATGTAAATAAGGCTTAAAGAAAATATCTTCATTTAAACCTTTGAATGATGGAGGATTTTTCATTTTAAAAATCATTCTTACCATATTGTGGTGTACCGTAGACTTGCATATTCGCTCCGCTGCATCCATCAATTCTGGAGTAATATAAGGAGAATAATACTTTAGCAATTTATCAATATTAAGCTCAATATTGCCTACACATTCCGTCAACCACTCTCTAATGGTATAACAAGCCTCTTGATCAACATACCCTAAATTCAATCTAGATGGATTTATTAATTGGATGCGATCATCAACACGCATCGAATGTAAAATACTCATACAACATTCACTTGTCAATTTTTTTTCATCAAAGTCAATAACATACAGTTTACCAAGCCGTACAAAAACGTCATTCATCCACGAAACTATATCCTGTATTCTAGCACAAATGCACTGATTTATCCTCGCAATAGACTTTCTACGAGGAAGATACACTTGTGTAACATAAAATATAAAACTAACAACGAAACCAATCGACAATTGAAAAAGGACTTGAAACCATTCGTCAGCATGAGGAAACCATTCCACCACATTTTTCGTTTGAATATACAGTCCAATAACAATAATCGCAAGTAAGAAGCTCACGAAAATAATGGTATTACCTTTAATAAAACTGATCATATTAAACCTCAAACATTTCCAATTTTGGCGTATTGTCCAACCTATACTTCTCACTATAGCAAAATGTCTGCATTAAAAGTCATTTCTAACGTTCTATAACGTTTGAAATTCTGAAGAATGATTTTACGAATATACATATTAGCCTCATTTACAATTCAAATTAAGCAGGAGCAATTATGTCTAACGTTCTTCTAAAAGCTTTTACAAATCTAATATCATCTTCTGGAGGCGTCTTTCCGTTTGCAGGCTCAAGTTTATCATCCTTGCTTAAATAAAACCAAAGAACTTCTGCTTTGGGATTATCCATATCAAATACATATTTTTTTTCTTCTATTTTTTCCAATTTCATATCTTCAAGGATATCAGGAACATGAAGTCCCATTTTCGGAAACAATTTATCTTCATTCTCCACACAAATACGATATCCTGTTTTAAAAGTTTCAAAAATGTCTTTTTCAAAAGAATCAGAATTATTCACAAGCTGCGCTTTGCATTTTATTTTTAAAGAACACATTCCTATATCGCACACTTTATAGCTAGGATATCCAATTGCATATTGATTCCGTTCGTACTCCATCTTTATTTCCGGCAAAGAAGACATCGTAATTGCACGGCAAAAACAGTCCAGCAGCTCTACACACAAGACTGTCAAACTCGGCTTAATTCGGTCAATTCCGTCGGCAGCCCCGATTTCAAGGGTAATTTGATGAGCAACATTAGTAAACGCAACCAATTGCTCACGGATTCGAATAGAAACTTCACCAAAAGCCATTTCAAACAGATCATGCAATAATCGCATTTGAGATTCATTCAGTACTTCAAAATACTTTTCTAGGCCATTCAAAATGGGCAATGCAGTTTGGCTCGATTTCCCTGGCGGGACAGGAATAATCATCTGGATAAATTTTTGCAGATAGTAATTGCCAAAAGAAAACGAGCCCTTTTTATCAAAGTAGTTCTTCGACGAATATGTGTCCGGCCCCGATGTAACAATTGCGTTGGAAGTCATATACCCTCGCCCGTACATTTTCGAAATGCCATCACAAAGTTCTTCCCGGTTTATTGCTGCAATTTGAATAAATTGGAACAAATCGTTCTCAGTATCGTAGCAAATATGGTGCAAGCGTTCAAGGACCTTTATAGCATATTCAGGAATGCACCTATCTAATTCATCAACAACAAGGACAACTCCCCTGAATTCCAATTTGATTTCCAGCAACAACTGGTAAATAATCTCTATGGATTTTTTCAACAACTGATTAGAATCAAAATCCTTAGTCAGCAATTCAGCTTTGTCTTTAGATAAAGTTTCTCCCACATCCTTTTTGAGCTGTTCAAGATCAACTCCTATTTCTTTAAAGTCTACGCCAAGTTTATTCTTGGCAATCATGAACGAAATAGACTTGAAAAAGCCTAGAGCGATTTCAAGAGTTTTCTTCTTTTTACCATCCTGAATAGCTTCAGACGATTGCAAGCCATTTAGCGCATCAACTAAAACAGAAAGAATAGCCTCCAAAGGTTCTTCGTAGTAATCATTCTGCCAACAATTGTAATGAACTACAAAATACCCACGGCCTTTCAATCTTTCTTCTAGCATCTTTATGATGAACGACTTGCCACAACCCCATTTGCCATCAATAGCCAAGGAGCAACCAGCCAACTGATTGACCTTGTTAGAGACAATCATTTCAAGCATATCTACAAATTGTGTTCTTCCTAGTAAATCAACCTGAGCCATTTAGCTAAACCTATTCAACTCGCCTTCTATTGTCAAGTTTGCGCATCCAATTCAAATCAATACAGTGAACATTTGCACCATTGCACAAAATTACACTTACTCAATTTAATCAAATCAAGTAATAAAGTCAATACTTATTTCAGAAATAACTTCAAACGTTTTATAGCGAAAGCAAATTAATGCTGTTGTGTTACAAAATTTTTTTTCTGAATCCAGTCTAACTCATTCCATATAGCCATACATATTCCCTCTCCAAAACTTTACAAATTGCTTACATTTTATTACATTTGTGAAGAAAGTACGTTAGGGATGTGCTCCGAATAAGAAGGAATGAAAATGAAGATTATTCTGCCGGTTGCAGGCAAGGGCGAACGCATGCGCCCATACACCAACAATCTGCCTAAGTGTCTCCTGCCCGTTGGCGGTAGGACAATCATAGACTGGATTGTCGCAGATACGCTCCCACTCAAGGCTACGGAAAGCATCTTCATTACCGGCTACAAGGCCGAAGCTATCGACGATTATCTCAAAGGCAAACCTGAATGGGGCCGTACACGCACCGTTCTCCAAAACGACCCGCAAGGACTCGGCCATGCCATAAGCCTAGCCCTCCCCTATGTCGAAGACGACGAGCCGATTCTTATAATCCTCGGCGACACACTATTCAAAGCCGACATCCAAGCCCTTGCCAACGCCACAGAGAACATCCTTTACACCTACAAGGTCAAGGACCCACGCCGTTTCGGGGTCGCGGTAACCGACAACGATGGCCGTATCGAACGCCTCGTAGAAAAGCCGCAGAAGTTCGTGAGTGACGAAGCCCTTGTCGGCATCTACTACATCAAGGACGTCAAGGAGCTCAAGAAATCGCTCCAATACCTGATGGACAACGGCATCCGCACCCGCGGAGAATTCCAGCTGACCGACGCACTCCAGATGATGATAGAACAAAGTTGCAAGTTCAGCACGGCCCCCGTACAAGAATGGCTCGACTGCGGGCTCCCTGAAACACTTATTCAAACGAACACCTGGCTTTTGCAGAACCGCGTGAAACAAAGCCCGCACAACAACCAAAACGTAACAATCATACAGCCCTGCTTCATCGGCGACAACGTCATCATCGAGAACAGCACCATAGGCCCGAATGTGACCATAGGCAACAACTGCACTATCATGGACGCCACCTTGAAAGACTGCATCATGTGGGACAACGAGAGCATTACCTCTTCGCATGTCGAAAGGCAAATCATCGCGAACTGCTAAAAGCCAATCAGTTTTATATCAATTCTGCATTCAATTTATATACAAAGAAAGGTCCCTTTTTCGAGGGACCTTTCTGTTTTAAAACCAGCATCTCAGCTCTACCCTTTTCTCCACACCATCTTGTCGACGATGCCGGTGTAGCTCTGGATGATCTTCACGACCTTCGTGCTGACGTTTTCCGGACTCGTGGCTTAAAGTACGCCGGAATAATCACTCTAGCGCCCGAAGCCAGCAAGGAAATGGCGGGCGAAATAGCCGCGAAATTCCATGTCAGCATCACTCGGGCGTGCAAACTGATGGGAATCCACAAGTCGTATTTCTATTACGAATGGGTCAAGGACGACTCTGAAGTCGAGGCTGCCATCAGGCAGAAGGCGGAGGTGTCAGCAACCCATTATGGGGAAGCTTACACAGAAAGCTTTGATCCTAAAGTCTTTTTCAAATCAAATAAATAATTTATTTAACAAACCAGATTTTTCAATGCTAAGGTTAGATGGTTGCACCTTAGCGCAACTACCTATTCTTTTTACAAAATCATCTCCCCATCGCCTTCTTTAGAAAATTTATTCCCTTCTGCCCAAGCATATTCTTCGCAAGGTTCTTTACCTCATTTTTCATGACCATCTTGGAATCAACCATATAATTCATCACTGTTTCCAAAGCATCACTTTCATCTTGCGTGTCAGTGAATGCCTCCAGAATCATCGGCTTATCCGTAATCTCTGGCGTCAAAAAGCGATCAACAACTTTTAAGAATTCTTCTTTATTTGACGCTGACAAATACTCGTATCCAAGATCAGTAGCATAATGTTTTAACAAATCAAAAGATTTGTTTCCGAAGTGTCCTGCGGCTGCCATATACGGGTCGGCTTCTTCACCAAAAATATAGCAAGGATGGTCATAATTACGGAATTCAGTACCGCGACCATTATTAACAACCATCAAACGGACATTCTTACCGATATGCCTATTTGCGGCAACATTCATATCATAGAAGAAAGCCAACTCCCCAAAAACACCAACAAACAATTTGTTGGGATTGGCAAGCGACGCTCCCATCATCGAAGAAACGCCTCCATCAATACCAAAACCGCCCACATTGCATTTTGAATAGATTCCTTCGGGCAACGGGAAAAAATTCCATGAACGCAGACTATTAAAAATGCCCATGTGCAATTCGCAGCCTATAGGCAATTTGGGAGCCATCTGTTTTGCCATCCAAATGTTTCCAAATGGAATTTCGGGCATTTGATCAAGAATCTTTTGATACTCTTCTTGACACGCTTTCAAGTAACGCGTTTCAGAAGCTTCGTCTTTGCTATAATATTCAAAGAACTCTTTTTCAGACATTTGGAATACATTTGTCAATTTTCCAAATGTATCACGAAGTGCGCCATCTTCACTTACACGCCATACGGATTTTGTAGGGTTAATTCTATAACAACCGCTTACTTCACCAATATGGATAAGCAAATCAACATTGGCTAAAGGTGACCGATAATTCTTTTGGCAGCATACCAAAGGAAAATTGACTTCATACTTTCCGCGATATCCGCTAGTATGGTCGGTAAACACAACTGCGTCATGAGTTGCGCAGAACTTATCTATAGCAGCATTCTCTTCTGCCGTGAAATTATGATGAGAACCAACAAAAATAGCAATCCGTTCAAATCCAGAAATTTCAGGCAGCACATCTTTCTTCGTGAACCGTCTAATAACCCTTACCGGCGGCAATTCCTTTACAGAAAAATCTGGGTTATACGCTGTAAACAAGTTTATATGTGCAGGACCACCACCATTTTGCTTCAACGCCAATATGGCTTTACTCGCTTCAACAACACAGAACTTTTCATCGGTCGAGTCCTTGACCAAAGGCACCGTTACACTATCCATAGCAATGTCATTAGGAATTTGCCTACGATCAATCTGCTGATCAATTAAGTGACCTATCGCCTGTGTTCCACGATGAGATGTTATCGCCAAAACAGGCAATTTTCTGTAATAAGCCTCTGTCAATCCGGACATGTAGTTTCTTGATGCAGTCGCGCCGGTGCAACTAATTACAACGGGTTCTCTACTTTCTTCAGCCATTCCACACGCCAAATAAGCAGCCGATCGTTCATCTACCGACGAATATATTTCAAAAAAAGGGTCATTCTGGATACTCCCAACAAATGTCATATTTGTTGTTCCCGGAGAAGCAATCACCTTGCGGATACCATGAGCCTTAAGCAAGGAAATTACAATCTGAACATTTCTTTCAACGGTATAATACTTCTGTTCCATAAGACCTCTTTATTTCCAGCGTGCATTAACAGTTTTTGCATTATTGCAAGTTATAATTTGTCCTGAGACACACCCTGCAGCATCAGAAAGCAAAAAACAAGCCGTTTCAGCGACTTCCTCAGGAAGATAAACCCGTTCTATAGAACTTCCTGGCTCGTATAAGTTGCCATCGGCCTTAAATCCAGTCATATCCGAAGTGGTCACACCAGGGGCAACAGCATTCACCCGAATTCCGTCCTTAGAAAAAAGATAAGCAAGACCTTGAACCATACTATTTACAGCGGCCTTTGTAAATCCATATGGTCTAAAATCCATTGTGTCGCCAGTTTCAGACGATGTAAAAAGAACGGTTCCTGTTCGTTGTTCTTTTTTTAGAATTTCAACGAATTTTTGAGTCAGAAAAAAGCCACCCTTTAAATTTGTATTGACTTGCTTATCAAATGTTTCTGAAGTTACATCAAAAAAAGTGCTTTCGTGTAACGATATCCCCGCATTGTTTACGATACAATTTACACCACCAAGCATTTGATTTGCTTGATTCATAAAAAACTCAAACGTATTTGGATTAGAAACATCAAGGGGTAAATATTGGCAGCCGATTTCATCCGCTGATTTTTTTAAGGTATCTTCGTTGCGGCCAGCTATCAAAACAGAAGCCCCTTCCGCAACAAACTTTTTTGCCATAGCAAACCCAAGACCTCTGCCACCACCTGTAACGATGATTTTCTTTCCTATTAAGCGATTATTTGGCGATAAATAGGAAATGGAGGCTGTAAAATTCTTTTCAGGTACACCTCTAACAATCCAACGAATTCCACGCAGAATATATTGTTTCAACGACATTTTACACGCCTATTTTTTTCAAGATTTTTCTAATCAACCCTTTTACATGTGATGGAATTAATCTCACATGAGCTTCTATCAAAGATGGCATCCTAATTCCATGAAGTTTCGCAAAATCATAATTATCCCTGTTATAAATAGATTTATTTCTGTTCGCACTTAAAAAACATTTATACCAATATGCCTTTTTCTTATACAACTCAATGTCGAAAACTTTTCGAAATAGCTCTAATTTTCCCAAAGATTCCAAAGCAACAAGTGTGCGCAAACATTTTCCACAAACACCACAATTTTTTGCAGTTTCTTGATTATTCCAGTGGTCAACACAAACATTTAAGAAATCCCTTACAGGTGGATAGTCCGCAATTAATTCTGTTTTTTCTGTTCTTGTGTACTGAGCGCCATCTGTGATTATATCTAGAGACTCTGTGCTCAACATTGGATTCATAAAAGTTTCTGTTATTCCTGAAAGACTAGAAACATATGGATTAAATGCATTGTACATTATCTCTTTATATGAATAATCGCTAGATAAATAATATTTGCTTATTTTTCTTTGAAAAACCAATATAGCAGAGGCTCGACAAAATAGACCTGCATCGTATTCCCAATAGTCCAAATAAAAGTCAAACAGATTCGAGTCAAGCGGTATATAAGGTAGTCCAACTTGCTTTGGGAAATCCTTCAAAAGGTTATAACGCTCAATATATTTTTTTCTTGCCTTTTCACCGCCACCACCATGGCTACCAACGTTAAAGAAAAACAATGCCGAAATCTTAAAATCAGGATTTTTCTCTTTTACAAAATGATCTACAAATGTAGTGAACGAATCTACTCCTGCAGAAAAACCTGTCCCCACACCATCTTCTACTTTTTGGGGAGAGCCAAATCCATTTGCCGTTACAGATACATAATGCATTTTTTGGCGATATGATTTTACAACATTTTGTATGTAATATGTAACATTGAAGAAAAGACGAGGAGACACATTTCCGTCTATTTCAACAGGCTCATTATAATACATTGCAGGATATATTGCAGCCACAAGGAACGCATCATATACATCGTCCGTCAAGAACGATTCAAATTCCTGTGGTACAGAAAACCACAACTTATTTTTTTGAGTATATTCCGCTTTTACATCTACGGTTAAATATGCAAAGCCATCTTTATATTCTTTTTGAATATTTGAAATTCTCATATACTACACCTTTTTCAATTTCTTTTTAACTAACGAAATACAAAACACTCGTTCATTTTTATTTAGGCCAATAAAATAAGACAGAAGCAAAACTAACAGCACTTGGCACAATGTTTCAATTGTGAACACCATAAAAGACGTGATTGGAATCCAAAGCAGATGACTTGTAAAATAAGAAATCACCACTATTAACGAACAGGGAATATAAATTTGTCCTATAATTTTAAAGAAAGATTTCGGAAACACTCGTTGAACAAAAATGATTCTAATAGCAGCAATGCACAACTGCAATATAACCCCTATTAAAAAGGCAATTTTAGGTTCGCAACCATTGCAACACGCAATGTATGCAAAAGGGATGTTTAAAAGACCTACAACACCTATAAGGAATTGATACAAAGCAATTTTGCCAGTTGCTTGATTGACTACTGCAAATGGTAACGAAGATGTCTCAACAAGATTTTCAATCAGCAATAACTGACATATAACAACAGCGTATTGCGGAACATCTACAAGCCATAAATCCAAAAGATAATCCAAACTAAAGCAAGCCGGTAATGTGATTACATACATTAAAAAGAAATTTATTTTTGCGGTTTTAAACACTAAATCAAGAGTCCTGTCATAATCTTTTGCAGCATAAGACTTTATAATTTGAGGCTTTGTTGCCATACTGAAATTTTGAGAAAAGCTAGCGCTGATACTTCTTATTTGTGTTCCTATCTGTTGAGCCGCATTAACAATAGGTCCAAAGAATGTATTTAGCATAATAGATAGCCCTTGATTTTTCATCATCCAAGCAAAGCTTCCAAAACAATTCCATCCATTAAACGACAAAAGTTCCTTTATTAAATCTTTTCTCCATAAAAAAGACGACCTGCATTCATCATATTTTTTGAATGTATACATTTGATAAAATAGCATCATCCCTAGATTGATTAACATATACAAAAATCCGTATGTAATCAGTTTGTCAGCTGGAGAAATGTACAACAAAAAAACAATGAGTAATTTTAGGACAACTTCAATAATTCCAACTTGTGCAAAAACTTTCATATTTTCATGAGCTATAACAGAAGCCATATATGGAGCCGTCATTAAGCTCGCACAAGAACCCAAAATTGCCATTTGAAATATACATTGCGCAGCAAACATTCTATCAGGGGGAATAACCAGTTTGTTGTTCAACAACCAAAGACCGACAATTTCTTGTAAGACAAAAATTATCAATGTGAAAATCACATAAATAGAAAATGTTCCCTTAAACGAATCACTTAACTTATCTTTTTCTCCAGAACCAATATAGAATGAAAAAAAACGTTGCGAACCGCTCGCCAATGAGCCGGAAAGAAACGCAAACATGGATACTGTACCTGCAACTACATTATTTACACCATAGTCTACAATTCCTAAAATGCTTAATGTAATACGCACCGTCAACAAACCAACCGCCATAATAATTATTTGGCGGCAATACAAAAATAGAGCATTTTTTGTTATTTGCGATGCGGATGTCTTATATTCTGGCATAATTTATTTTTCCAAAGCGGATTTAAGCCAGTTCAACGAAAATTCACGCATTTCGTCTAGCTTGCCGGACTCGTATAATTTGAGCAGCGAATCAAATCGTGCGGAACCACGGTCCTTATTATATATGCACTTGAATTCTTTCCCAAAGATTATCGAGAAAACCGTTCCATGGAAGGAATCCGTGACTACATAAGATGCGTCACGGAACATGGCTAACCATTCGGGAACAGTCAGAGTCGATTTTGAATCTGCATGGAATTTTTTTACAACCAATCCGCGTGAAGCAGCCTCTTTTTCATAAGTTGCCGAAATCTCTTTATTTTCATCCAGCACATAAACCGCAAGATATTTATCGGCGCAAACAGGAATCTCTTCGCAAATCGGTAGATAATCGTCTTTCGATAGCAACAGTGTCGGGTCTAAAACCCATGCTGCATCCACGCCAAGTTTTTCTTTGCACAACATCACGCCAGATTCTTCGCGAACACTGATTGCATGAAATTTTTTAGCGAGACCTGCACAAATTTTGGTTTGTCTAGGTGTATATTCCCATTCATCAACCCCAAACGATGCCGCATAAGCGATGCGCTTAATTGACTTTTTTTCAGCAAACTTGAGAAACATGTCTTCAATTCGATAATTATACTTTGGACGCCAAACTTGGTCACTTCCAACAATAATTGCATAGGATTCATCCAACATACTTTCGTTGTACTTGAAGCATTTTGCTGTCAACTTTAGCCATTTGCAAGCAAAATCATTTGCCCAACAAGAACGAAAACCTTTACATGAAAATCTAAGAAATTTCCGACGTTTACTAGGAATAAATAGCAAAAATAAGGATTTCAGGCTATATTTAAAAAAAGAGAAAAAAGAAATGCGAGGCACCATAAGAAAATCAATCGTTTGACAAGTATATCCATTTTTTTTTATAAAATTATGCAACGCAAAATTCTGAAGCAAACCACCATAATTACTCTGTAATGGGAGTGTAACAATCACCACTTTTTTCATTTTACTGATTCCACATAGTTGTTATACACACCTTCGCTTTAAATAGTCTTCTGGCAAAAGGCAAAGAAAAGAACAAAGCAATAGTGATAAAAAATTCCCAATGACCCAAAGTATGCAAATTGAAATTGAATAATTTATTCACTTCAGGGTAAAGGCCCTTAAAATCACTATCGGTAAATTCGCAAATTAAAAAAGCGGTCCATTTGGAACTCTTTTTTAATTCAGCAACTCCATTTTCGACAAAAGGATCTTTTTTTTGTTCAAGCCAAGAGATAATGTTTTTTAAAGAATTTAATCTCTTCATAGAATGCTGTTGAATTAAACTATTGTGATTTACATTTTGATAATAATGATAAAAAGCTTTTGGTAAATAGGAAATTTTTACAGGTTTTTCAGCTAATTTTAAATTGACAAAAAGGTCTTCGCAATAATTCATATTCAAATCGAATTTTATACCATATTTTCGAAAGCATTCTGTGCGAACTAATTTATTCCAACAGGCCCCATGCAACTTTTCATTTACTAAATCATAAAAATAGGCATCATGATTTAATTTTGTTGGTTCTTGCTTGTAATATTTTCGCTGTTTCCCACTTTCTAAATAGTAGTCACAAATCACAACATCAGCATCATCAATCAAAGCTTTTTTCAAAAGTTCTTCAAGCATCGTTGAATCAACCCAGTCGTCAGGATCAACGTGAATAAAGAAATCACCCTTGGCATTATCAAATCCAACTTGTCTTGCTGTTGCTACGCCACCATTTCCTTTATGGATTGTTTTAAAACGACAATCATGTGCGGCATATTCATCACAAATAGCTCCAGACTGATCAAAAGAGCCATCATCGACCAAAAGAACTTCAAAATTTTTTAAAGTCTGTCGCTGTAAGCAATCTAAGCAACGCCGAATGAAATTTTCAGCTTGATACACAGCGACAATGACACTTATGTTAGGATGATTCATCATTAAACAAAAAAATAACAATATGGATTTAAAAATTCACTTTTGTTTGGTTCCAAATTTTCTTCTAACAAAATCCGCAAAGTTTCCGCCAAAATTTCGATATAGGAACTGATAAATTTTTCCTCGGAGTCTATTCTTTTTATTACACCAACTACCTGAATAGTGATGTATTGAAACTGTTTTGTCCGTTATATGTATTTTTCCTGTAGATAGATCCATTGGCTGAAAATATTCTTTTGGATAAATGTACACCCCTTCTATAAATTGTACTTCATCAATATTCTTCAAACCATGTTTTTGCAATAATTCAGTCGTATATTCAACTACAGTTTTAAGTTTTGCAGTATCCGTAGCGTTTATAAAGTGCAGAGTCTTATATAAATCTAAGATTTCTCGATATAAGCCCAGCCCTGGAGCAACTCCTAAGCCCAGCCCAGGATTAACTCCCCCATTAGCCTCGTTTACGGCACAACTATTTTGACAGCCCATAAAAGCTCCTTTTGAAACAATAGATTCTATAGGCTTGACTAATTCCACATCTGTATCAAAATAGAGACCGCCTTGTTCATATAAAATTTTGAACCTTACATAATCACTAACAAAAGCCCATTTTTTTTCATTATATGCTTCTATAGCATATTTACAATCAGAAAAATCAACATTAGATTCATTCCACTGTTTAATTTCATAATCTGGACAATATTTTTTCCAACTTTCGATACATTTTAAAGCTTCTTTAGGCAGAGGCTTTCCGCCAAACCAACAGTAATGAATAATTTTAGGAATCATTTAGATGTACCTTTTGTATTCAGATATTTCTTTTTCTGCAATTTTATTCCAAGTAAATTCTTCTGAAATCAATCGCATTGCAGCAGAAGACATTTCTTTTAATTGATCTTCAGAATCTACATTTATTGCAAATTTGATTGCCTCGGCAACTTTTTGAGGATTTGTTTCAACGCCCCAACCAGCTTTATATTTGTTAATAAAATCTACGGTATTGGTTCCTTCTGTTACTATACAAGGTAATCCTAAAGACAAGGCTTCGAGGATTCCTAATGGTAAACCTTCAAATCGTGAAGTTTGAATAAAAAAATCACTATTTAATAAAGCTTCTATTTTTTTTTCTCCATATATTGCATCATGTACAGTTACTAGTTGACTAATATTCCTTTTGAAAATCATATCCCTTATCTCTTTTTGAGCATCTTCTCCATTATGAAGAGACTGTTTTTGTTTTGGCCCATATATGTTCAATATAAAATGATGTTCCTTTAAATATTTTTTTTCTAACTCAATAGCATCTAGTAAAATATCAATTCCTTTATGAAAAACATCTAAACGACCTACATAAATAAATTTTTTTTCACTTTTTTCTCCAAATTTTTTTTTTGTTAATGAGGGAATTGCAACTCCATTTCCACAGACAAAACCTTTGTTCGAATAAATAGAGGTTTCTTTTTCTTTATCTGTTAGAAACTGTATTGCGGAAGCCCCCTTTAAAAAAGAAGAAAAAAAGATTCTAATTGCAAAAAACTTTTTAATTCGCTTTTGAGCTAGAGAAACTTTTGTTAATGAGCAATGGGGGATAACAACATATGGAATATTTATTTTTTTTAAGAATCGACTTATTTTTACATAAGATAAGAAATATACCCCATGAAATAAAACAATATCAGGATTAAATTTACCAGAATACAAATCTTCGATATGCAATTGTTTAACATCGCAATCTATTTTTTTAGAATGTAAATTTAAAACAGCAACATCACAAGTTGTTTTTTGCGCCATCACATGTTGGGGTACAACTATATTGATTCCACTAAAAGGATTTCCGTTAATGCTGCAGATATGAAGAATTTTCATTATATTTGCATTCCTTTATTTCTAAGTATAGTACACCTTAAAAACTATTAGTCTTTTGTGGAATATGTTTTTTTGTACAAATAAAACATATTCCTTCGACAAGAGTAAAATAAGCTAAAGTAAAAAAAAGCTAGCATCCAAAATTCAGGTCTCTTCCATAAAATAGATGAAAATAAAAGTCGTCCTATGGAAATGGAAAAAAAGATGGCAAGAATATTTTTTTCTTCATTTGCATCATTTTTAAAAAAATAAATGAGAATGCTAAATAAGAATATAATTAGTACTAAGAACGCAAAAAAACCTAAATCTTGAAAAACTTGCAAAAAAATATTATGAACATACGCCCCATCACCTAGCAAATCAATCCCTCGTCCAAAAAGAAAATTTTCCTTGATACAATCAATAGATCTCATGTAAACATCATCTCGTCCTGATGAAGCTTCTGCAAACCCCTGTGCTATTTGCAATCGTATTTTGTCAATTGCATAAGCTCGACCGCCGAATATATTAATAATTTTTTGAAACCATGTTAAAATATTCAAAATATTGCTATAAATGAGAAAAAATAATCCAACGCTTATTATGTTGAAAAAAATAAATTTTCGATGTATAATAAATCTATCAATTGCAAAGAGTAAAACAAATGAAACCAAAGCTCCTCTAGCTCCGTAAATGATCATTTCAATTAAAGATATTGCAAACAATATGTAACTTAAAAAAATCCATTTTTTTTTCAGGATTGTTTTTTTATAACTAGAAATGATCTCATAAAGAAAAACCACAGAAACTAGCATCCCGTAGCCAAAACGCATGTAGTTTGTACCTCCGAAAAAGGGGGTCCAGCAAATGACAAAAAAATTAATAATTGCTAAAACAAACCCAAACCTAAGGAATTCAAAAAAATCGAAATTAAATAAAAAAATAAAAAAAATTGGGAGAAAATAAAAATAGAAAGGCAATATAGAAAAGGGGTCAGTACCATTTATAATAGAATTAACAAAAGTAGCAAAAAAAATAAACATAAGCAAAAAAATAGAATTATTGTTAATTATAGATTTTATATTCCTGTACAATGAATAAGACACTAAAATTATACTGGAAATTCCAGAAACTATTGTTGGATTGACAAAAATCATCACAGGAATAGTCAAAGAATATTGAAAAAGAAAAAGTGCAATAATTCTCCCGTTTGTTTTTATTGCTTCGTCAACAAATATATTCTTATCGCTATTCAAATAAAAAAACATAAACATCACCCCCAAAAAAGGTATTTTGTTTTCATCTTGTGCTTTCGGCCTTTTCCCAAACAGGTTTTGATTTACCTGTAATAATGTTTATTACACCTTTCCATTGCGCCATAACAGTCATGCAATAATAAAACACAGTCCTAGTCAATCTATTGCCAGACTTTGTTACCCATCCTATTAAAGCAATCAAATAAAATAGTATCTGCAATCCTAATAAAACTAGCCAAGGAATCCCACCCCAAATCGCTAATGGAATGTTAATCGCAAGAACCAAGAGATGCATCAACCAAAGAAGATATCGGCAGGTTCTATGTCCAAAATAAAAGTATGTAAACCAATGGTAAGAAAATACATTAAACACACGCATTTTGGGGCATATGCCCGTAAGAATGTCTCGGTTCATACGGACTTTTCTCTTAAACTCATCCTCATTTACCTCACCTGCTTTTTCATAGGCGATTGCATTAGGATTGTATAGAGATTTCTTCTTTTCCAGAGCAAAAATAAAAGGAAAACTAGAGTCATGACACTCTATCGGAGAGACTTTTACATAATACTCGTTCCTTACGGCATATATAGCGCCATTTCCCGCAGTAATTGTCTGTAATTTGCTCTCTATATTTCGACACATCAAATCAAGTTTCCAGTAAAAACCTTCGGAATTTGCGGTATCACTCCCCTCGGTGTTCATATACCGAAGTTGGCCAGAAACATATGCAATGGATGAATCCGTAAAGTAAGAAACCAGTTCTTTGACCGCACAGGATTCAAATATCGCATTTGCATCAGTCATCACAAGGATTTCTGTATTACATAATTCTTGCGCTTCATTCTGAGCATTCGTTTTCCCATAATGATTTACCGTCTTATGAATACGAATCTTGCGTTCTGGATGCTTGGCAATGAAAGACTCGACAATATCATTGGTCTTATCGGTCGAAAAATCAGAAGCAACCAAAAACTCTATTTTTTCTTGCGGATAATCAACCTCAAGAAGGTTTTGAAGTTTTTGTTCTATAACTTTTTCCTCATTATGAGCCACAACCATAACGGTCACAGTTGGTTCATATGCGCAATCTTTCTTAGTTTCTCTTTTAAATATTTTATTTAATATTACTAACGATATCGGATAACCGACCATAGCCCAAAATATGACGAACAACGCAATCAACCACATAATGGTTAATGCCAACATAAGGGGGACTTGTTGTAATAAAGAATCAAATTTCATTTTGTGATCTTTTATCTCTTTATTGCAATTTCGTTGTACTTCATCATATAGACACCGTCTTCGTAGTTGCCTATATTCTCTTTATTCTCAATACCCTTGAGGTTGTTTTCAATCAGAGCCATATGATTACATCCACACTCAAATGCATGGGGATAGCCGCCACCAAAACGGGGGTTTACCTCAGAGATGTAGTATTTACCATCAATATCGAAAATGTCAATGTCAATTTGACCTGTGAAGCCGCTTTCTTCCGCAAATTTTTTTACCAAGGCGAATAATTCGGGATCTTTAAAAGAGACTGCCTTGTCTGTTTCTCCGGCGCGCATCACAATCTTTTTCTTTGTGAAAATCGATACAACTTTCTTGCTGATCATGTCAATGTACACATCTGCGCCAATTTCCTGACCATGCAAAAATTCCTGAATCATCATTCCTTCGGAATGAGTGCATAGCAAATCAACTGTTTCCTTATCGCACGCTTTAGAAATCGCTATACTTGCACTTCCGCAGGCGGGTTTTACGAAAACCGGATACTTAATTTCGCCCTTTGTCAAGTCAGCATAAAAAGCTTCACGATCCATATAGGATTTTGCGCAGTTATAGCCATGTTCCTTCAACCAATTATACATCTTGAATTTATCAAGGCTACGTTCGCAGAGTTCAAAATTAGAACCAATGATTTTAACTCCGGCATCGTCAAAAAGCTTATGATTTTTAGCAAGAAGGTTTAATTCAGGGTCAATCAGAGAAAGAACGCCCTCAATCTTTTCCTTCTTACAAATATCAAGAATAACATCAAGATATCCGTCAGCTGTAATGCGAGGAACAATATAATACTTATCAGCCTCATAAAGTGCAGGTGCAATTTCACTGCAATCGGTAGCGACAATCTTGCCATCCTTAAAGGTTTTCTTGAAATACTGGATAACCTTATTGCGGGTGCCAGCAGAAAGAATTAACATATTCATTATTTTTCGTCTCCAATGGTACGGCTTTTATATTCGATATCGGTCCATTTATCACGAACTTTTGAAATTTTGGGGCCGTCTTTTACATAAACGGAAGGGAACCATTTTATAAAAAGAGGAGAAAGACACATTGTATAGGCGCCGACTTTGTGGTAAATAATCTGATCATTAGGGAGAAGCTCTTGCTCATTCTTCACCTCAAACATACGATCATGTTCCATGCAAGTAAAGCCACAAATAATCTGTCGATTAAGTTCAGTTCTTTTTTCATTCCCATTGCGAACAATGTCTTTGAAGTATGAACTCTTGGTCATCAAGGGATCTATTTGCGTGCGGCTTCCATCGGTCACAACAAACATGTTTCTGATCGTTTTTTTTACATCCTTGACAGTTGTATAGTAATCAACGGCAGCTCCGATCAGAGCCATTCCTGGTTCAACAACCAAAACAGTTTTCTTTGGATTGAAGTTGCGCCTTAATATTGCAGAAACCGTGCTGAAATATTCTATGAACTGAGGCTTTGATGCTAAACCACCAAAAAAACCTCCGCCAATATCCACATAATCCAAATTCAATTCGTATTTATCGGTAATTTCAACAGCTGCATCCGCAATGGCTTTATAAATGTCGGGTAACCGAGTCTTGGAACTTTTGTGGAGATGCAATCCCGAGATTTTGATGCCTTTAGCCTGGATTTTGTCAATAGCACGTTTCAGTTCACCATTTTCGTAGCAAAAACCAAAACGTTCACCATCTTCGCCACATTGAGTTTGCCCCGGGCACTTGGATTCTAAATCAAAGTTGACACGAATTCCTACCGAATAACGACCTTTTTCCAATTCGTCAAGCCAATCAATTTCGTATTCAGAATCAATGTTTACAATGGAGTTGTTTTTAACAGCTTCAATAAAAGTTTCTTTTGACTTTGCTATACCGTTGTAAATGATTTTATTGGCCCCAATTGACTTAGCCAAATTATATTCATCATCAGAAACAACCTCTGCGTAACAACCATTTTTTTTGAAATAGTTGATTACCCAAGGAAATGCATTCGTTTTGTAGGAATAGCCGATGATGTAGTTTCCCCAAGACGATTGAAGCGCATTTTTCAGCTTCAGCAATTCGTCATCGAGAAAATCTTTGTTGATCAAGAAATAGGGCGTTTGCAAACAATTCATTTACTCGTCCCCCCACCTCTAACAACATCAAGATATTCTTCATCAGCAGACTCCGAATTCGGAGCAACATCTTCACGACAAAGAGCCTTTTTGATTGTTTTTAGAATGATTTTTAAATCACCCAAAAAAGAGATATTGTTGACATATTGAACATCTAAAGCAAATCTTTGGTCCCATTTAACAAAGTTTCTTCCGTTAATCTGCGCAAGTCCACTGAGTCCGGGACGCACATCATGGCGATGTTTTTCGGTTTCTGTGTAATACGGCAAATACTGAACTAACAGGGGTCTCGGCCCTATTACAGCCATATCACCTTTGAGGATGTTGAACAGTTCCGGTAATTCGTCGAGGCTGGTGCTGCGGAGGAACTTTCCGTAGGCGGTCAATCGCTTGTCATCCGGGAGCAAGTTGCCGTTGGCATCCTTCTCGTTCGTCATTGTGCGGAACTTGATGAGCTTGAAGATTTTCTCGTTAAGGCCCGGGCGCGGTTGCGTAAAGAACGGGTTACCCTTCATCTTGATTGCGCCGAGGACTGTAAGCACAGCGAGAACCGGACTCAGGCAGAGAATGGCTGCCAAAGCACAGAAAAAGTCGAGTGGGCGTTTGAAGAAACGAGCGTACATTACTCGAAGCATTCCTTGATGGTCTGGATGATGGCATCCTGCTGTTCGGGGGTCATCTTGTTGTCGCTCGGGAGGCAGAGTCCGCGGGCAAAGATATCGGCACCCACGTCGCGGGTTTCGCCTGCGATGTAGGCGTTCGTGCGGGCGCGTCCGTTTCCGTTAGCGGTGACAAAGGCGTGGCTCATGTACATGGGCTGCATGTGCATCGGTTTCCAGATGGGTCGGCCTTCGGCGTTCATGGCGGCGATGCGCTCGAGAATTTCCGTCGGGCAGCTTTTGCCTTTTTCATGAATGTACAAAGCTTCGGTTTCGCCGCGGACCTGCTTGCACATGGCACACTTGTCGATGATCAGGCAGCTGAGCCAAAAGTTCGGTTCGCTGTTCTCGGCATCGTAGGGGTTCATCTGCACCGGGAGTCCCTTCAGGCCTTCCTTGTAACGCATATAGATGGCCTTTTTCTGCGCGATGTGCTCTTCGAGGTAGGGCATCTGGCCGCGTACCACACCAGCGATGACGTTGCTCATGCGGTAGTTGTAGCCGATTTCCTCGTGCTGGTACCACGGGGCGGCCTCGCGGCTCTGGGTGCTCCACTTGCGTACCTTCTCGGCGTCGTCCTTGCTGTCGGTAAGGAACATGCCGCCGCTGGAGCCGGTGATAATCTTGTTTCCGTTGAAGCTGATGGCGCTGTAGTCGCCAAAGTTGCCTGTCTGCTTGCCCTTGTAGCTTGCGCCAAAGCTTTCGGCGGCGTCTTCGATGAGGAGGGCATTGTGCTTTTGGCAGATGGTGCGGATTTCGTCAACGCGGGCCGGGGTTCCGTAGAGGTGCACGAGTACCACCAGGCGCACATCCGGGTAAATTTCGAAAGCCTTTTCGAGGGCGACCGGGTCCATGTTCCAGGTCTTGTATTCGGTGTCGATGAACACGGCCTCGCCGTTCTCGTAAGCGATGGGGTTCACGGTAGCGTCAAACGTCATGTCGCTGCAGAACACCTTGTGGTTTTGGAGCGCCCCGGTGCCGGCCTTGGGCATGCCGTAGAGCGCTTCGCCAGCGAGCTTTGTGCAGAGGTGGAGTGCGGCCGTGCCTGCGGAGAGCGCAACGGCGTACTTGCAGCCGACCTTCTCGGCGGCGAGCCTTTCGACCTCGTTGATGTTCGCGCCAACGGTGCTCATCCAGTTGGTTTCGTAAGCCTCGGTGACGTACTTGATTTCGTCGCCGTGCATCGTTGGGCTAGAGAGCCAGACCTTCTTCTCGAAACGCGTCATGGATTACCGCAACCTCGGGGTTACTCCGGCCATCGTTTGCACATAGCGACCACCGCTATCCCTTGTCCGGCCGGACGTGGAACTAATTGTAGCAAATATAAGTAATATTATTGTAATTTTGTAGGGATTCTGCACATTTAATGACAGAATACTTACTTTTTTGAGTTGAGGGCCTTGACGACAAGCTGTTGGGAAGGCTTTTGCGGAACAAAATCAACAATTTTCGCTATTTTTGCTGAATACAATCCTCATTTTTATCAAAAACTGCGGATTCCAGACCGCGTTTTTAAGCAAAACAACATGCGAAAATTTTCGATGCGAAAAATTTCGCATAATAATTTTTCTCCCTGTTAGCCGATTTCGCCGACATAATGCCAATGCAAAACACCCGAATCCAGAGGATCCGGGCACATAGGGCTTTGGAGAAATTCTTTTGCTATTTCAGGGCAAGCATTTTCGCAATCACACTGTCCGGCACGTTCTGCGAACGCAGAAAATCAGCTCTCTTGGAATCACGGGCCGCATTGTCCGCATCATTTTTTTTGCGTTCACTTTCTTTACCTTTTGCTTGGCCCTTAAGGAAGGCTTCGGCTTCAAGTGCCTCGTATTCATGATGGTCAAACATGCTAGCCTCCAATGCTTTCAAAAGTTCTGGTTTCATGCGGCTTACGCGCAAACGTTCACGAGCATTCACAAAAATCGGGTCTTCCGTCTCGGGAACCTGAAGCGGCCCTCGCGAGATAAGCCGGAGCCAGAAATCCTCGCGAGTTTTCACGCCCTTACGCAACCGCAAAAAGTTGGGCAAGTCTACTACAATATACCTATTTTTCCGCGAAATGGGGTGTGCGTTCCCCGACTTGACTTCATATTCACTGTAAGTGGACCAAACATCCTTATAGATATCCTTCGATCTGAGGACCGAATCATTGCAGAGCCAAATAGACACCGTTTCCGGAAGCTCATAATAGCGATACTTGCGATCCTCTTCTGATAGGCCCTGGAAGTATGGCGAACGATTAAATTCATACTTACCGCGCAGCGTAAGGTACGAATTATAGAGTTGCATGCGGTCAAAAAAGAACGAGTGGACCTTGTTTTGCATTTCAATGTTAAGATATCGGTTGTCCTTAGTTCGCACCCATACATCGAGACGCGCAGGGTCGTTTTCCGGCATGAAGATGTCAATAGGCTTCTCAAATTCGTATTCTAGGTCAACAATCCCGTGGTCGGGATCCAGCTGAAGCAAGCTATTAAGAACGTCGCGAATGGTATCTTTGTCGTCCATCAAAATGCGGAAAATCGCCGCATATTTGGGCAGCAAGAATTCTTCGCCCTGTTCATTCCTGACAATGTACTTTTTTGTCGATTGGTTGGCGTTGTTATACATGAGTTTTCCTTTTTTAAGATATTGCACCCTTCCCTATTAGTTAACACGCTTTTTTCAGCCAATTCAACCTCTGCTTTTTGTAAAATCACTGTAAAAATCAATTTTTAAAAAAGCGCTTTAGTAAAGTTTCATTTTTAAACACTCGAGTTTCATTTCAATACACAACACCCCCAAATCATCCCAAATTCCCGTTTTTGCGCGAGGAATCCGGTTTTGGCACGGAAATTGCTTTAAAAGGGTCGAACAAGAAAATGGTCCAATTTGGAACAGCTCGAATGTTCGTGGACCAACCAATTTAACAAGGGCGTTGCCCAAAAGAGGATAAGTAAAATGATTAAGCCTTTAGCAGATCGAATCGTTGTCAAGCCGGCCGAAGCCGAACAGAAGACCTCCTCCGGTCTTTTCATTCCGGATAATGCAAAAGAAAAGCCGATGCAGGGCAAGGTCGTGGCCGTAGGTCCGGGTCGCAAGAACGATAAGGGCGAAGTCGTCGCTATGGAAGTCAAGGTTGGCGACGTGGTGCTCTACGGCAAGTACAGCGGTACCGAAGTCACCGTCGACGGCGAAAACTACCTCATCGTCAAGGAATCCGACGTTATCGCAACGCTCTAATACAAAAAGAATTTTAAAAAGGAAATACAAAAATGGCAAAGCAATTGAAGTTTGATGTAGCAGCTCGCGAATCCCTCATGAAGGGCGTTGACAAGCTCGCCAATGCAGTTAAGGTTACTCTCGGTCCTAAGGGCCGTAATGTGATGATCGCACGTTCCTTCGGTGCTCCGAACGTCACTAAGGACGGCGTTTCTGTCGCTAAGGAAGTCGAACTCGAAGACGCATACGAAAATCTCGGCGCTCAGATGGCCAAGGAAGTCGCCAACAAGACTTCTGACGCTGCTGGTGACGGCACCACGACTGCAACCGTTCTCGCTCAGGCAATCACTCGCGAAGGCCTCAAGAACGTCGCTGCTGGTGCAAACCCGATGGACATCAAGCGCGGTATGGACGCTGCTGTCGAAGCTGTGATCAAGGAAGTCGGCAAGATGGCCGTGAAGATCAACGGCAAGGAACACATCGCCCAGGTCGCAACGATTTCTGCCAACAACGACCCGGAAATTGGCGAACTCCTCGCCAACGCTATGGAAAAGGTCGGCAACGATGGCGTCATCACCATCGAAGAATCCAAGACTGCTGAAACTGTCCTCGACGTTGTCGAAGGTATGCAGTTCGACCGTGGCTACCTCTCTCCGTACTTCGTCACGAACACGGACAGCATGGAAGTCGCTCTCGAAAATCCGTACATTCTCTTGTACGACAAGAAGATTTCTACCATGAAGGATTTGCTCCCGATGCTCGAACACGTTGCAAAGCAGGGCAAGTCTCTCCTCATCATCGCCGAAGACGTCGATGGCGAAGCTCTCGCAACGCTCGTTGTGAACAAGATGCGCGGCACATTGAAGGTTGCTGCCGTTAAGGCTCCGGGCTTTGGCGACCGTCGTAAGGCCATGCTCGAAGATATCGCAATCCTCACTGGCGGTATGCTCGTCTCCGAAGACACGGGTGCTAAGCTCGAAGATGCTCCGGTTACCGTTCTCGGTAAGGCAAAGTCCATCACCATCACGAAGGACAACACCACGATCGTCGAAGGTGCTGGCGACGCCGCTTCTATCAAGGGCCGTATCGCTCAGATCAAGAAGCAGATCGAAGCTACCACGAGCGACTATGACCGTGAAAAGCTCCAGGAACGCTTGGCAAAGCTCGCCGGTGGCGTTGCTGTGATCAAGGTCGGTGCTGCTACCGAAGTTGAAATGAAGGAAAAGAAGGACCGCGTCGACGACGCTATGCACGCAACTCGTGCCGCTGTCGAAGAAGGTATCGTTCCGGGTGGTGGCGTTGCTCTCATCCGCGCAGAAAAGGCTATCGACGCTCTCCAGTTCGACAATGCCGACCAAAAGACTGGTGCTGCCATCATCCGCCGCGCTATCGAAGAACCGCTCCGCCAGATTGTCCAGAACGCTGGCCTCGAAGGTTCTGTGGTTGTGAACAAGGTCAAGGAAGGCAAGGACGGCTTTGGCTACAACGCTAAGACCGACACTTACGAAGACCTCATCAAGGCTGGTGTCATTGACCCGGCTAAGGTGACCCGCACGGCTCTCAAGAACGCCTCCTCCATCGCTTCGATGATTCTCACGACTGACTGCGTGATCACCGAAAAGAAGGAACCGAAGGCTCCGGCAGCTCCGGCTATGGATCCGTCCATGGGCATGGGTGGCATGATGTAATCAACCGCCAAGTGCGCAAATGTCTAATGACAAATGTGCGCGATCTAGGCCGCTAGAATTTCATATTCTAACTCCACTAAAAATCCCGACTCTCACGAGCTCGGGATTTTTTTTGATTCACCGTCATTCTGAGCGCAGCATTCTCGTCATCTTGAGGAACGTAGTGACGAAAGATCCAGTAAAGTCTTGATATCGCATTACAAGAATTCACTGGATACCTCACGTTGTTCGGAATGACGCAAAAAAAACATTTTTCATCGCCTTGAATTTGTGTATTTTCAGGATAAAAGGAGCGATTATGAAACTGAAATACTTTATACCTATTTTTGCGCTAGCCACTGCCACCGCGGCAAACGCGCTCCCGTTCAAGATAGCCCCGTACGGCGAATTCGGGTGGCTTTGGGCTGATGGCGATGGAATCTCAGATTCGCAGATTGGCTTTGAGGATTCCGACATTGGACTTAGAGGGCAACTAGGCGCCATCATCAGAAAAACGGTTGTAGCGGATTTATTTGTGCAGACGGGAATTGTTGCTGGAGGTGCTTTTGCGCAATACAAAAACAAGCCCTTAGTCGACAATCATTATTATTTAAAACGTGGACACTTCGGCATTCCTTTAAGCGTCGGCTACACATTCATCGATAAAATTAATGTTCAGGCCGGAACGCAATTTAACATGGAACACAGCGACACCCATTATGTGAATCATGAGTATCACGCTTATCATGCTGAGTTCGACTTTACCGCCGGTGCATCGTACAATATAACCGAGAACAATGAACTCGGAATAAAACTCACCATCCGCGAGAACGAAACTGCCCTCGGCGTAAGCTACAACTACTGGATTTTCTAATCCAAGCTGTCACCCCTCCCTACGTCATCCAGAAGCCCCCTTCAAACGTCATCCTGAGGAACGCAGTGACGAAGGATCCAGTTACTGTACTCATCAAGACGTCATCTTGAGGAACGTAGTGACGAAAGATCCAGTTACTGTACTCATCAAGACGTCATCTTGAGGAACGTAGTGACGAAAGATCCAGTTACTGTACTCATCAAGAATTGACTGGATTCCTCTGGGCTTCGCCCATCGGAATGACGATGCTTACTCGCGTCACCCTGAGCGCGATGCATCCCCGTCACCCTGAGCGTAGCGAAGGGTCCAGTCATTTCTCGTTTTCGCAATACAAGACTTAACTGGGTCCTTCACTTTGTTCAGGACGACGATGCAAAAAAGGAGCCGCGCAGGCTCCTTTAAATTTCATCTAATAACCAAAGACTAACGACCAACAGCCAATCGCTAGAACATCTTTCTCGTGTTGCGCTTGGGTGGCGGAGCAGCGTCCTTGCCCTTCCCTTTCTTCTTGGGCTGCGGGGCTTCGTAGCGGTTGTTCTCGACAACACCCTTGTTACTGAACAACGTAGCGTTATCCGCAGACTTTGTCTGCGACGAGAAATGGTTGCCGTCGCAACGTTCCGTCGGGCCGTAGCCCGCCGTGTAGAGGCAGTAAGTCTTTTCAGAGCAGAACTCACCAGCGATAAGGCCCGTGTGGTTGCAGATGCCACGGCTAATCACGCCAGGCGGAACCGGGAACGGGAGCTTCGGCAAATCCTTGTGCAACTTGGCCATCGTCGCCATCCAAATCGGGAGAGCGTCTTCGGTACCCGTATGACCGGCACCCATAGTCCCCGGCGTATCAGAACCGACCCACACGCCCATCGTATACTGCTTCGTGAAGCCGATGTACCACGTATCCGTGTAATCGTTCGTCGTACCCGTCTTACCGCCACTCGGGTGGCGGAAACCAGAAGCCCACACACGGCCGGCCGTACCGCGAACGTTCACGTCCTTGAGCATATCGACCATCAAGTAAGCCGATGCCGGGCGCAAGACCTCGTGTTCGACCTTGGAATTCTTCTCCACCACTTCACCATTGCGGTCCACGATAGATTCAATCATGTACGGCTCGATGCGGTTACCGCCGTTCGGGAACACCGTGTAAGCAGACGTCATTTCCATAAGCGTTGCACCCACGGAACCGAGAGCCAAGCTCGGAACCGCCTGCAACGGAGCGCGCTTGATGCCGAACTTGCGAGCGTAGTTCACCACGTTGCTGAGACCGTATTTCATACCGGTCAAAATAGCAGGAAGGTTCTTGGACTTGTACAGAGCGCGACGGAGCGTCATCATGCCTTCGAAGTCATGTTCGAAGTTACCCGGGCGCCAAACCTTGTTCGGGTTCTTGTCATCCGGATCCGGAATCGTCACCGGCTGGTCATTCACAGAGTCGCAGGGGCTAGCGCCGTTGTCCATTGCGGTCGAATAGACGATCGGCTTGAACGAAGAACCCGGCTGGCGCAAAGACTGCACGGCACGGTTCCACTTGGACTTGTTGAAGTCGCTACCGCCCACCATGGCGCGGATTGCACCAGTCTCATTCTCAATAATAATTGCGGCTACTTCTGCATGATGATAACGGATACTGTCCGGGAAACGGGCATACTGGCCACGCTTGTTGCGGACCGTATCAGCGGCAAGGTAATCCTTTTTGAAGAGCGTGTAGACGCTGTCGAAATGCGCGACAACGCTATCTTCGGGCATGTCGTACTTCTTGGTAAGCTGGAGCCTGCGGGTAGCGCGGTACTTGATGCGGCGACGGACGCGCTCGACCTGGGCATAGGCGACACTATCAAGGAAGGCCTGGATTTCCGGATCAATCGTACTATAGACGGACACGCCATCGGCATAGAGCGAATTTTCACCGTACTTCTTTTCCATGTACTTGCGTATTTCTTCGAAGAAATAAAGGCCCGTTCCGGTCACATCTTCTTTCTTGGCGAGCACAATCGGCTCTTCAATATACTTGCGGTATTCCTCGTTCGTGATATAGCCGGCATCGCGCATAGCATAGAGCACGGTGTTACGACGGCGCTTGGAAGCCTTCGGATGACGGTCAGGGCGGTACGTTTCGGGGCGCTGCAACATGCCTGCGAGCACAGCGTATTCCGGGATAGAAAGGCTATCGAGCGGCTTGCCGAAGTAGTACTTGCCTGCCGCCTGGAAACCGTAGTTACCGCCAGCGAGGTAAACTTCGTTCATGTAGAATTCGAGAATTTCTTCCTTCGTGTAGGTCTGTTCGATGCGGATAGCCGTCATCATTTCCTTGATCTTACGGGAAAGCGAGCGTTCCGGCGTGAGGAAGAGGAGCTTGGTGAGCTGCTGCGTCAAGGTCGATGCACCGCGGAGCTTGTTGCCCGAGACGGCACTTTCGATAAGCGCAGACGGAATCGCCCAAACGTTCATGCCCCAGTGCTTGTAGAACGCACGGTCTTCGGTCGCCATCACGGCATGGATCGCATTCAATGGAATCGAGTCGATGGACGTCCATTCGCGGCGTTCCACGAAGTATTCATGCGCAATTTGGCCATCCTTGTCGTAAATGTTCGTCACGAGTCGCGGATTAATCTGCTCGAGCTGCGTAAGCGACGGCAGTTCCGGCGAATAATGAATGTAGACGGCCAGCGCAGCGATAAACGCCACGAAAATCGGGCACATGAAAATAAAGAACCAGCGGAAAATCTTGTTGGCAAAGGCAATCTTCACCACGCTCCAAATTTTCAGCCAAACGAGGGAACCATACTTGACGATGGCCGCGCCTAAAATCTTCATGAATGATTTGAACTTATCCATTTTAAGTCACACTAAAAAAGTTTGGGGACAAAAATAGCTAAATGGTAAAAGTTGTTCAAACCAGAGCGAAGGAAATTAGGGGAAAATGAGGCCGGAAATGCGAAAAATGCAGCTGGGAATGCGCCGGGAAGTGATTAAAAATGCTGAAAATGCGATTGAAAATGCGCCCGGAACCGCGCAAGAGTCGCAAAAAGCGTACAAAAAGCTTATTTCGCAAAAATTTTCACTTTTTTCGCCCTTTACCCTTGACATAATTCTCGATTATTCTATATTTGGACCCGTCAACGAGAGAAGACAACAAAAACAAAACGCGGATGTAGCCCAACTGGATAGAGCGTTTGGCTACGAACCAAAAGGCTCCAGGTTCGAGTCCTGGCACCCGCAGAAGAGAAGACCAACCGAAAGGCTGGTCTTCTTTTTTTTCATCTTCGTCGTCCTGAAGCCAGTAGGGCTGAAGGACCCAAGTCACATTCTGCGTCTCCGTCATTCTGAACATTCCGCGTTCTCGTCACCCTGAGCGCAGCGAAGGGTCCAGTTATTTCTCGTTTCGCAATACAAGACTTCACTGGTTGTTTCGAGGCTATGCCTCTCAACATGACGCTAAACGCTTCGGCGTCAGAATGACAGCCAAAACATTCCGCGCTCTCGTCACCCTGAGCGCAGCGAAGGGTCCAGTTATATCTCGTATCACAACACAAGACTTTACTGGATGTTTCGAGGCTATGCCTCTCAACATGACGCTAAACGCTTCAGCGTCAGAATGACAGCCAAAACATTTCGCACTCTCGTCATTCTATTACCGCTTCTCCGTCATTTCGAACGAAGTGAGAAATCCAGTTATTTCTCGTTTCGCAATACAAGACTTTACTGGATGTTTCGAGGCTACGCCTCTCAACATGACGCTAAACGCTTCGGCGTCAGAATGACGCAACGGGCACAACCCTCTGAATGACGCCATAAAAAAGAGCCCTCTTGCCTCCCCTACTTGCTTTTGTGTATTTTCCTCCTTATGGAACAAAAAAGCTACACATACATTCTCTTCAGCGAAAGAAACGGCACCTTGTACGTAGGCGTAACGAATAATATTATTAGACGAGTTACAGAACACAAAGAAAAGCAAATCCCAGGATTTACCCAGCAATACGGAGTAGACAAACTAGGATACTTCGAAGAATACAACGATATACGTTTAGCAATCCAACGCGAAAAAGAACTAAAAGGATGGAACCGAAAAAAGAAAATTGCGCTAATAGAATCTATAAATCCACACTGGAACGATCTTTTCTACGAATTGCAGTAATCTAGCTTCTTCGTTATGCATCTCCATCATTCTAAGGAACGAAGTGACGAAGGACCCAGTTATATCTTGCATCGCATTCTCGTCATTCTGAGCGTAGCAAAGAATCCAGTCATTTCTTGCATCGCATTCTCGTCATTCTGAGCGTAGCGAAGAATCCAGTCATTTCTTGTATCACAACACAAAACTTTACTGGATGTTTCGAGGCTACGCCTCTCAACATGACGCTAAACGCTTCGGCGTCAGAATGACAGCCAAAACATTCCGCGCTCTCGTCACCCTGAGCGCAGCGAAGGATCCAGTCATTTCTCGTTTCGCAATACAAGACTTTACTGGATGTTTCGAGGCTACGCCTCTCAACATGACGCTAAACGCTTCAGCGTCAGAATGACGCAACGGGCACAGCCCTCTGAATGACGCCATAAAAAAGAGCCCTCTTGCCTCCCCTACTTGCTTTTGTGTATTTTCCTCCTTATGGAACAAAAAAGCTACACATACATTCTCTTCAGCGAAAGAAACGGCACCTTGTACGTAGGCGTAACGAATAATATTATTAGACGAGTTACAGAACACAAAGAAAAGCAAATCCCAGGATTTACCCAGCAATACGGAGTAGACAAACTAGGATACTTCGAAGAATACAACGATATACGTTTAGCAATCCAACGCGAAAAAGAACTAAAAGGATGGAACCGAAAAAAGAAAATTGCGCTAATAGAATCTATAAATCCACACTGGAACGACCTTTTCTACGAATTGCAGTAATCTAGCTTCTTCGTTATGCATCTCCATCATTCTAAGGAACGAAGTGACGAAGGACCCAGTTATATCTTGCATCGCATTCTCGTCATTCTGAGCGTAGCGAAGAATCCAGTTATTTCTTACATTGCATTCTCGTCATTCTATTACCGATTCTCCGTCATTTCGAACGAAGTGAGAAATCCAGTTATTTCTCGTTTCGCAATACAAGACTTTACTGGATGTTTCGAGGCTATGCCTCTCAACATGACGCTAAACGCTTCGGCGTCAGAATGACGGCCAAAACATTCCGCACTCTCGTCATTCTATTACCGCTTCTCCGTCATTTCGAACGAAGTGAGAAATCCAGTTATTTCTCGTTTCACAACACAAGACTTCACTGGATGTTTCGAGGCTACGCCTCTCAACATGACGCTAAACGCTTCGGCGTCAGAATGACAGCCAAAACATTCCGCGCTCTCGTCATTCTATTACCGCTTCTCCGTCATTTCAAACGAAGTGAGAAATCCAGTTATTTCTCGTATCACACACTCGTCACCCTGAGCGCAGCGAAGAATCCAGTTATTTCTCGTATCACAACACAAGACTTTACTGGATGTTTCGAGGCTACGCCTCTCAACATGACGCTAAACGCTTCGGCGTCAGAATGACGCAGCACAAGACTTTACTGGATCCTTCGGGCTTTCAGCCCTCAGGATGACGCAATAGAAAACGTTACAAGCTTTTGGGGTGGAAGCTTTTGCGGTGGGCTGGTGTGAAGCCTTGGCGGCGGATGGCGTCGAGATGAGCCTTGGTGCCGTAACCGGCGTGTTTGTCGAAGCCGTAACCCGGATAAAGTTCTTCTAATTTATCCATATAGCGGTCACGGAATACTTTCGCGAGAATCGAGGCTGCCGAGATGCTTGCGATGCGGCCATCGCCTTTGACGATGGGCATCTGGATGTCTTGCGGCATCTTATCGATTTTGAGATTGCCATCGACAGCAATGAGGATTTTAGGGAAACCGTTACTGGATCCTTCATTTCGCTGCGCTTCATTCAGGATGACATTTGCGGCATCTTTCAAAGAGCCTTTGACTTCGATGGGGATTTCGGGGGCAGTTTCGTTCAAGCCCGGGAACCCAAGCGCTTGCAAGGCACGGCGCATCGCCAAGAAGTCCGCTTCAAGAATGTTGATCTCGTCAATTTCTTCGACGCTAGCACTTGCAATCGCATAGCATGCACAGGCGTCCTTAACCGCATCAAACATCGCTTCGCGCTTTGGGCGAGAAAGCTTTTTGGAATCGTTCAGCGTCAAGAGTGCATCGGGCGACTTGAGCACCGCAGCACAAGCCACAACAGGACCCGCGAGCGGTCCACGCCCAACTTCGTCAATGCCCACGACAATTGCGGAATTTTCCGCAGCGTTTCCAGAAAGCGCACCATTCGCACCCGCAGAAAACAAGTCCAAGTCACCGCCAAACGCGAGAGGATTAGCCGCGAACTTGCGCAGCGCCACCTCCCCTTCTACCGGGGATTCAATGTTTTCAAGGAATGCGGGCAGTTTGAATTTCATAAGCCAAAAATTAGATAATGTAGGAGCAACACAAAACGCTTCATCGTCATTTTCTGCGATTAGCATTCGTCATTCTGAACATCTCGCACTCGTCACCCTGAGCATAGCGAAGGGTCCAGTTACATTCCGCTTCTCCGTCATTTCGAACGAAGTGAGAAATCCAGTCATTTCTCGTTTCGCAATACAAGACTTCACTGGATGTTTCGAGGCTTAGCCTCTCAACATGACGCGGTTCAAGAAGCTCTCAGGATGACATTAACGCAAACCCAGCGACTTGGCGTAGTCGCGAATAGTCTTCCAGTACAAAGCGTGTTCTTGCACGAGGACGCGGGCGGCAAGCGTATCGGCTGTATCGTCCGGCATCACAGGAACCTTGGTCTGCGCCAAGATGCGACCGCGGTCAATTTCTTCACTGACGAGATGCACCGTCGGGCCCGATTCCGTTTCGTGCGCGGCAAGCACAGCCTCATGAACGTGATGTCCAAAGAAACCTTTACCGCCAAACTTCGGCAAAAGCGACGGATGAATGTTCAAAATGCGATCCGGCATACGCTTGAGCATGCAAAGCGGGAGCGCCTTCATGTAGCCCGCCAAAATCAAAAGGTCTACATTGTACTTGTCGAGAACTTCAAGCATAGCCGCTTCGAACGCCGCCTGATCCGGATGAGTCTTACCCGAAATGTGATGCACCGGGATTCCGAATTCTTCGGCATGATGCACAGCACCACAACCCGCGTTGTTCGTAATCAAAAACTTGCACTGGGCTTCGAGGTCACCCTCGCCAATGTGATCAATAATCGCTTTGAAGTTGCTTCCACCGCCGGAAGCCATGACGCCAATTTTAAACATGGGCCAAATATAACTATTTGTGGTCAATTCCGGGCGGGGTGCGGAGATAATAGATGACGCACGGGACCGTTATGCAGACAACCCAGACTAAAAAATTGACGTAGACAAACCACGATTCAAAAGTCACGTGGGCTGGGATAACGTAAGCTTTCAACAGGGAAAACACGACGATGAGGAAAACGCCGGGAAGCATATGTGCAATCAACTTAGTCATATCCTAAAAATAATTCAAATCAAAAACATTTCATGTAAAAAGAGTGAAAATTCTACGTCGTCCTGAGGAACAACGTGACGAAGGACCCAGTTATTTCTTGTTTCACACTCGTCATTCCGAACGAAGTGAGGAATCCAGTTATTTCTCGTTTCTCAATACAAGACTTTACTAGATGGGGCAAGCCCCAACCTCTTCGGCTCGGTTATATCCATGCAAGCATGGCTGCAACACTCGCCTTTCGAGGTTGTCTTCCGCCTTC
This sequence comes from Fibrobacter sp. UWB16, assembly GCF_900215325.1. Lineage (NCBI taxonomy): Bacteria > Pseudomonadati > Fibrobacterota > Fibrobacteria > Fibrobacterales > Fibrobacteraceae > Fibrobacter > Fibrobacter sp. UWB16. The sequence continues at coordinate 279,040 of NZ_OCMS01000001.1, forward strand.
GGCGTCAGGATGACGCACTCGTCTTTCGTCTAATTACTATCTTTCCTCCCGTATAAACCTTTAAATATCGGATCTCATTATGAGCATTAAAGATTATCTCGCCGGTGCAAAACAAGCCGGAACCGTTCAAAAATTGATGACCCCGGGCCTCGCAGTGGAATTTATCCAGCCCTGGTACACTCCGCTTTCTACCACGCCTTCGACGACAGGTATTGCAGTGGGTGGTATTGGTTCTACGTTTACCGCAACGCCTGCAGGCACGACTCCCGTGATGAACGTGATGCCGGGTGTTCAGGTTCGCACCGAAAAGCCGTCTGACCTCCGCTTCAACAACTTCTTCTTCAAGGAAGCTGTGCTCAGCGCAAAGGCCGCGCTCGTGATTGGCAACTTCGCCGCATTCGGCATTTACAACAACAACTTCCCGCTCCTCGACGAGAGCGGCGCACGCGTTTTCAGCGACGCCGACATGAAGGACCAGAAGAAGGCCGAAGCCAAGCTCAACAAGGTTCTCGCCGACAAGACTTTCTTCGAAACGAACAAGGCCGCTTTTGAACGCTGGCACATCCAGTTCAGCGACCGCACCCAGGCTTTGATCGCAGCAGGCAAGGACACCGCCGCCATCAACCGCGCCGTACTCATCGACTTCTTCGACGGCATGGTTGGCGAAAAGGCAGCCCGCGAAGGCGCTCTCACCGCCGCTTGGACAAACGACAGCGAATTCCTCGGCCAGCCGGGCTATGACGCAGCAAAGATGAAGTACACCGCCCTCTATCCGGTTAGCGAAACTGTTTATGAAGGCAAGGGTGTCGCCATCACCAAGACGCAGTCTAGCTATGTGACTCCGGGCGACGAACGCCTCTCCAGCCTCCCGGTGAACGCTACCGTCTTTACGCTCGAAAACAACACCAAGGAAACCCGCGAAGTGACGATTGTCCAGATTCAGGACAGCATCACGGGCTACATGGCCAAGAAGGATCGCCAGGGCGTTCAGGACTCTAGCTTTGTTCTCGTTCCGGCAGCACGTTTCCCGAAGGGTGTACAGTTCGACAAGGAACTCGAAGATGGCCGCTCTGTTCGCGGTATCGAATTTTATAACGAAAAGGCTCTCGCCGAAAGCGACTTCAACGGTTGCATGGGCGTGAGCGTGGCTTGGAACAAGAAGGACAACCTCAATGTTTCCGTGAAGCCGATGTTCTATCAGGATGACGCCAAGTCCGTCTTGAAGGCAGCACTCCAGAGCGGTCGCGTTGCAAACTCCTGGGTCAAGAACGTCTACAGCGGTCGTGAAACGATTGCCGGCGCCATCGCCGTTACCGCAGTCCTCAAGCCGAAGCAGAAGGTCAGTTTCCAGTTCAACATGGTGCTCGACTTCCCGGAAATCAAGCTGAACAAGCTCACTTCCGCCAAGAAGTACACCGCATTCTACCCGGAAGCATACGGCCGCGTAGTCGCCCTCCTTACGGAAGCTCTCGCTGCCGACAAGACTTTCGATGATCGCCTCAAGGCATTTGAAAACCTTGTTCCGAAGAAGCCGGTTGCAAAGCTCTACAAGACTGCCGCCAAGCAGGCTGAATTCAAGAGCCTCGCCATCAACACGCTCAGCTTCCTCGCCGAAGCCACCGTGTGGGACAAGGAAGACCGCTTCCTCGTTCGTGAATGCGCCGACTATCCGTTCTTCAACTCTCTCGACGTTTACTTCTACGGCAGCTTTAGCTTGCTCGCCCTCATGCCGCGCCTCGATGGCGTTGTGATGAAGCTCTTTGGCGATGCCATCCTCGCCGTGAACGAAAACCGTCGTCGCCACCACGAATTTGTGAACCTCCCCTACGCCGACCTCCCGGACCCGAAGCTCGAAGGCCCGCGCGCTGTCCGTGGCGCTGTGATTCACGACCTCGGTAGCCCCTTCGACGCCGAACCGGATGCCTACGACTGGCACAACGTGAAGGAATGGAAGGACCTCGCTCCGAAATACGTGCTCATGGTCTACCGTCACTACCACAAGACGAAAGACATGCAGAGCCTCGCAGATTGCAAGGAAGCAGTTTACGCCGCAATGGAATACCTCGAAAAGATGGTGAACCCGGGCGAAAACTTCCCGCTCACGCACGGTACGGACGATACGTTCGACAACCTCTGCAGCTACGGCATCTCCGTTTACTGCGGTTCCCTCTGGATTGCAGGCCTCCGCGCTGCCGCTAAGATTGCAGAACTCCTCGGCGATAACGATCAGGCCGCCAAGTGGAACGCCAAGTCCGAAGCCGCCAACAAGGAATTCACGGAATCTCTCTGGGACGAAAACGAAGGCTACTTCCGCTTCTTCGTGACCCCGATGGAAATGAAGGACTTGAACGTCGAAAAGTACGCTGAACTCCGCGAAGCCGTGAAGGTCTCCCTGGAACTCCCGGAAGATCCGAACGCTGGCGTCAAGGCTATTAACGAATGGCTCTGCGCAGGCGAAATCCCGGACGGCGAAGACCTCTCCAAGAACGAACTCCGCGGCCTCAAGAAGGCTTGGATTACGGCTCAGTGCAAGGAAGCCTTCACCAAGAGCTGGGAAGCAAAGATTGCCAACGACTGCGACGATGTGTTCGCCGATACGATGCTTGCCGATACCTACCTCCGCTTGCTCGACCTCGAACCGATCACCGACAGCGCCAAGGCCAAGTCTAACTTGCTCAGAATTTTCAATACGAACTATAAGGCCAACAGCCCGCTCATCGGTGCCGCAAACCTTGTCCGTAAGGATGGTTCTCCGCTGGATGAATTCAACTTCCAGGCTCACGACGTTTGGATTGGCATCCAGTACAGCATCATGACCGCCATGATGTTCCACGGTTTGGAAAAGGAAGCCTCCGTGCTCGCCGATTCCATGATCGGAAACCTCTATGACGAAGCTCGCGTTCCGTTCGCTGCACCGGAAGGATTCAACGGTTCTTGCCGTCTCCACCCGGAAGCACTCGTTGCAAAGTTCGGCCTCAGCGCAACTGCCGCCGACAAGATGCACAAGGAACTCTTGAAGAAGGGCGCTCTCCTCGCCGACTCCCGCATCAGCCCGAAGCTCCCGCGCAATCTCGCTGCCTTCACAAAATCATTCGGCGCCATTGCCAAGAGCAACAAGGTCGATGTGAACGAACTCTTCACGCTCCTCCACAGCACGGCACTCAAGTACACCGCTGGTAAGTACTTCCGTCCGGGCATGGTATTCGCTCTCTTGTACAAGTAAACTCAAGTTGTCATTCCCGCCACCGAGCGGGAATCGCCCTTAACAATCAAGAAAAGCGTTCCGGATTGGAACGCTTTTTTCGCATTTAGATATCCATTTTGCTCCTAAAGATTTATTTTTTACCTCGAAGGAGAACGAAATGACTCATAAGAAAACGATTCATAGAAGTCTTATTCTTGGTAGCGCCGTCTTTATTGCATTCATGTGCTTTTTGCTTTCGATCCAGGCCTACCTCACCTACTCTCAGTCGCTTTACAAACGTTACGATGACAAGCTCAGCAACATCCTGAACTACGCCACCAACCGCATAGACCTCGACGACCTTTACCAAAACACCATCACCGGCCAAAAGACCGAAAAATACAACGATGTGCAACAGCTGCTCAACGGCATGGTCGACGACTTCGAACTGTTCTACCTCTACTCCCTTTTCGTGCGTAACGATTCCATGTACAATATCTGCTCGGCCACAAGCAAGGCTGAACGTGAACGTGGCGAAGAAGACATGAAGTTACTGGAACCAACTGACGCGTATGAACTTTCTGAAATTCGAAAATTCGCCAAGGCCATGACGAAGGATGAAATTTCATACTTCGAAGAAGATTCCGAATGGGGCCCCGCCTACACCGCCTGTAAACCATACGTCAATTCGTTAGGTGTGCATTTTGGCGTCATCTGCGCGGACGTTTCCATCGCCGAACTCCACAAGACAGTCAACAGCTACGTTGTCTATAACGTTGTACTCTCACTCGGTTTAGGCTTGCTATTCGCGCTGATTTTGATTATCTGGTTGCGTCGCAACGTGACCGGGCCAATTCTTGAACTCGAAAAGAGCGCCCGTCATTTTGCCGAGAAGAGCCGCGGCAAAAAGTCACCCGACGAGCTTATCTTCGATGCACCGGACATCCACACCGACAACGAAGTCGAATCGCTTTCGAACGCCATTTCACAGATGTCGCAGGACATGCGCACTTACGTACAAGGTCTTTTAGAAGGCGAAGAACAGGCGCGTTCCGCCCAGGAACAAGCCGAAGACATGACGCAGCTTGCCTTCAAGGACTCGTTAACCCACGTCAACAGCAAGGTCGCCTACGACAAGATGAAGGATACTTTGCAGGAACAAATCGAAAAGGGCAGCACAACATTTGGCTTTGTCATGATAGACCTCAACGACCTCAAGGACGTCAATGACCACTATGGCCACGACTGCGGAGACAAATACATTTTAGGCTGTTGCCATATATTCTGCAACATTTATAAGCAATCCCCCATTTACAGAGTCGGTGGCGACGAATTTGTCGTCTTGTTGCAAAACAGCGATTACAAGAACAAGGACAAGTTAATTAAAGTTATCGAATCGGAATTTAAAAAGACTCGAAACAACAAGTCACGCAAGCCTTGGGAACGCTATTCTGTCGCTTATGGCATGGCAGAATACAAGCCCGGCGATACCGTCGACAATGTATTCAAGCGCGCTGACGAAAGCATGTACCACAAGAAAATGGAAATCAAGAATTCTCCAAAAGCTTAAAAGCATGAAAGCCTCCCCGAAGGGAGGCTTTTTAGCACTGCTATCTTTGTTTAAAGATGCAATTCAACCTTTTTATGCGCATTCGGGTCGTTCTTGGCAACCGCGTACAACAACGCTGCCATATAGATAATCATGCAAATGATACTATGGACGACCTCATCACCATTCAACCCCATAAAACGATCCGAAGCCGCGACAGTGCTCAAAGAAAATATGCTATACAAATACACGAGCACCCTAGACGTCACACGAACAATAGCCTTTTTCGTCTTTGTTTTATAAAGCAATCCAATCAGGACAATCAAGAGAAAGGACACAAAAAGCGTATACGCATACAAAATCAAAATCCGCAAGAAATCCATTTTCACCTCTTTTGGATTCAATATAAAAAAGAATCAGTCCTAATATCACTTTTTTTCTTATTTCTAGCCACTCGGAACTAGCTACAAACAGCTACTTTTTCTACATTTGCTTGCACTATGAGCTTAAAATTTGATACTCCCATTACCGAAGTTCCGCTGTTCCACCAGGGTAAAGTACGTGACATGTACGACCTCGGCGACAGCTTCCTGATGGTCGCTAGCGACCGTCTTTCCGCTTTTGACGTGGTGCTCCCCACCCCGATTCCTGGTAAGGGCAAAATCCTCAACCAGCTTTCGCTGTTCTGGTTCCAGCACCTCGGCATGAAGAACCACCTCATCACCGCCGACGTGAACGAATACCCGGCCGTGCTCAAGAAGCACGCCGACTACCTCCGCGGCCGTTCCATGATCGTGAAGAAGGCTCACCGCCACTCCGTCGAATGCATCGTGCGCGGTTACATCGTCGGTTCTGGCTGGAAGGACTACCAGAAGACCGGTAAGATCTGCGGCCATGTTCTCCCGGAAGGCCTGCAGCTCTGCCAGAAGCTGGAAAAACCGCTCTACACGCCGAGCACCAAGCCGGACGTAGGCCACGACGAAAACATCAGCTTCGAACAGACTTTCGATATCGTAGGCGAAAAGGTTGCAACGACTCTCCGTGACATGTCCCTCGACATCTACACGAAGGCCCGCGACTACGCCGCAAGCAAGGGCATCATCCTTGCCGACACCAAGTTCGAATTCGGTGAAATCGACGGCGAAACCATCCTCATCGACGAAGTTCTCACTCCGGACTCCAGCCGCTACTGGCCCGCAGACAAGTACCAGGTAGGCAAGAACCAGGAAAGTTTCGACAAGCAGTACGTTCGCGACTGGCTCGAAACACTCGACTGGGGCAAGACCTACCCGGGTCCGGAAATTCCGGCAGACGTCGTGAAGAACACGCTCGCCAAGTACGAAGAAATCTTCGTGCGCCTCACCGGCAAGCAGCCGGAACTGTAAGAGACCGCTCGGCTCTATCGCATAAGCAAGAATGTGATTTCGCCTCGCTCTCGCAACCACTCCTCGTTAATACGAGGAGTTTGTTGCTCACGGAGACCGCTCGACTCTATCGCATAAACAAGAATGTGATAATAAAAACGCGCAGACCTTCGGGCCTGCGTTTTTCTTTTTGCGTCATGTTGAGCGACAAAGTCGCGAAACATCCAGTAAAGTCTTGTATAACGTCATTCTGAACGGCGAAGCCGTGAAGAATCCAGTAAAGTCTTGTATTGCGAAACGAGAAATGACTGGATTCCTCACTTCGTTCGGAATGACGAAGCGAGTAGATTGCTCAGGGTGACGAGAGTGCGGAATGTTCGGAATGACGAAGATGCAACAATTACTCCAAATAGTATTCCCGGAGTGCGTCAATGGTAGCGGAAGGCACATGCATCCGCTGCGTGATAAAATTCAATAGCGATCCGTATTCCGCATTGATGCGCTTGAGCGGAATTTCAAGATACTCGCGCTTGACACTCACCAAGAAATGCAGAATGTCGAGTTGCTCTTCCGTCATTCCCGATTCACGACCTTTGGCAGTCATTGCTTCAAGCGGCTTGCGGTACGAGTTTTCGGATTCCGCGTAATCGTCTAGAATAGCGTTATCGTCGGCACCGAGAGCGGCGAGCATCAACGCCGAGCAAAAGCCACAGCGGTCCTTGCCCGAAGTACAGTGCCACAAAACAGGCGACCCCTTTTGCGCACGAATCGTTTCAAAAACTTTCGCATACTGCGAGCTAGCATAATCGCTATCGACAAAATAATTATAGAGTTTATCCTTTAACGTATTTGCAATCGGATGGCGCGCAATGCCAAAAAGGAATTCCATAAAGTCCACGCCCGTCGCAGGCACCACCTGGTCCTTGTTGAAAGCATCGCCATGCATGGAATCATCCAAAACAGGAATCAAAGCGGAATCCATTCCATCAAGGAGCTTGTCCGGCTTTTGCATGTATTCAAAGTCAGAGCGCAAATCAATCACCAGATGAACGCCAAAATCATCACGCAGGCGGTGCAAATCATGGTCCGAGGCCTTGGACAAGTTGCTACTGCGAAAGAGCAAATTGTGCTTGACACGAGAACCACCCGCCGGAATTCCGCCGAGCTGTCGCGCATTATCAATCGATTCAAACTTTAAAACATTAGCCATAAGCTCCCCTTTTATTGACTTTGTCATGCCTGCGAAAGCGGGCATCTCCCATTCTTTTTGAAAAGGAGATTCCCGATTATCCCCGTCAAGCGAGGACAGGCATCGGGAATGACAAATCCTTCCTACTTTCTACGGTCTACCGTCTACTGAATTCACTTCTTCACGATTCTCAGAACGCCCTGCTTGTTGTACTCAGGGGCATCTTTGGAGAAGAGCGTCTTCGTTTCTTGACGGAGCACGTATTTTTCGCCCTCGCCCCAGTCAATGATGCTTCCAGACTTTGCCGGGATGCCATCGCCAAACAAGCTATCAGCAGCCATCAAGAGAGCTTCTTCCGGGTCTTCAATCGTATTCGAGATGCACAAGTCTGGCAACGTAAACACAGCCAAGCCAAGCGTGTAAAGCGAATCGCCAGAATCGAGAATGTTGATCCACGGATCCATCGGATAATCGCAATCGCCAAACTGTTCTTCAAAAGCCTTCGCGGTCCATGCCGTGCCAGACTGCTGCATATAAACGCCCGCGGCCTTCGCGTTGATAACCTTCAAAATGGCGGAGTTCACCATTTCAACATCGTCCATCGTCTTTACGTTCCCGAGCAAGAACAAGAGCGACTTGTGATCAACAATAGCCTTCTCTTCGTCTTCCGTCAAATCATTGCGTTCCTTGAAAATTTCCAAGAGGTCGGCAGATGCGCCCTGGCGAACCACATTGAACTGCACGCTGCAACCAGGAATCATCAACGTCTTGGTATCCGCATTCACCTGAACCGTTTCGGTAATGGCAAACGGTTCATCAACAGCAACGGGAATCGGGAAAGCTAAAACGAACTGGTTCATATCGACCTCTCTTTAAATTTTCGAACAACATCTTCAACCGCATCGTGAAGCAAATTTTGCTTTGCGACTTTCGGCATTTTCACGGACTTTTCGAAAGCGCTTGTAAGCGTTTCGGCAGAAAGTTCATCTGCCGGAATTTCAACGGCATAGCCCGCCTTCGACAAATCATGAGCGAGGACAATCTGCTCAAATTGTCCTGGCGTCGGTACAAAGATACATTTTGCGCCAAGTTCCGCCATGTCCATCACGGTGCTATAACCACCTCGGCTCACCACAAAATCGGCACGTTTCACGGCTTCGGCGAAATCGTTCGTTGCCAAGTGCGTGTGGAACTCGATATTCCCTTCGGTCCACGTTTTTTGCTCCACCGAAGGCTTCCCGAGAATCATCATGTGCTGACCAGGAATCTGTTGCAACGCTTCGCGCAGTTGCTGCTCGAATTGCGTACGCGCAGGTTCTACACCCGACACCACTGCCACGACCTTGTAGGCCGCGCGCAATCCAAGAGCACGCATTCCAAAAATTTGCTTTCCAGAAGCACGCTCTTCTGAAGCTGCGTTCCATTCCACGTTCGCCGAGTGCGCCATAAACTCCGACACACTCATCAAGTCCACGTCACGCTCCAGATCGACCGGCGCCGGCACATTTCCAAGCGCACTCCCAAGCGCATTCCCAGCATTCTCGCCTGCATCCCAGTCCGAGAATCTCGAAAGCGTCCCAACGTAACGCATCGGCTTATCGCCCGGAGTGGCCCCCGAATGCGAAAGAGAACCCGCATAGCCCGGATAAATTTCCAAATCCGGCACCCAGACTTCATCGAACTTGCGCATGATGTTCGCATGCCACATCACACCAATACGTTCAAACGCCGCAAACGCCCGCGGGAACGCAATCCTGCGCTGGTGCGTCATGTAAATACTATAAGCCCTCTTGGAATAGAACGCAAAACGATTGTCCGAGAACAACACATCATAGCCATGACGGTCGACCATCTCTTCGGCAAAGTGGTGTTCGTAACGCATCACGGCATTCAAGTGCACACTGTTTTTGAGCAGCCAAAGCGCCATATTGTAGCCGTGCTTCGGGTAGACAATGTTGTAGCTCGGAGCCAAGCGTTGGCGCAAATCCGGGAAAACTTCACGGAAAAAGTTTGCGTTCGCCTTGACTACAGCAAGTTCCACCTCGGCGCCCGCCCGCAAGAATTCGCGGACAACAGGCACGCAACGAGTTGCATGCCCAAGTCCCCAATCCAGCGGAGCTACAAGGACTTTCACTTTTCAGCCTCAAGCCAGGCATGAGCCCAGTCGCCGTGGTCGCAGTCCTTATCCTTGCCCATCAGTACACGCAAATTAATCGACTTTGCGCCCTTGACGTCGAGTTTCAAGCGTTCCTTATCGGTCGTATAAAGCTTCTTGGAATGGTAAATTTCACGTCCATCCGCTTCAACCACAAAGAAGGCGCCATCACCGCAAGCACTTTCATCGTCAAGGCCGATAACCACATTCAGCCAGTCGTAATTACGAGAAAGCGGGAATTCAATAGCCGAATTGGCGTGGCTACCAATACCGTAGCGGAACGGTTCACCATCGATTGTGAGCTTATGATGTTCAACCGTCGTGTTCATCTGCGGTTCGCCCCATTCCTGGAAGAACTTGCCCATCTTCATTTTGGACAAAAGCGCCACATTCTCGCCATCGACAAAGAAGTCGCGATACGTCACAAGCGTATCTCCGTCCGGCATCGAGCAGCTCAGTACAACGCGGTTCATGCCGGCGCGAATCTTCGAAGAATCCAAGACCAGCGTATCCGCTTTGTTCGACACGAGCATTTCGCCCTGATCCTTGTCATTCAACTTGTAGTCGCAAGCAATCGATTCCGGGAACAGCTTGTTCGCCACAATCATGCCGTTCGATTCTTCGGTCACCATGAAGTTCTGTGCGTAATGCGACACGCCCTTCTTCGAAATAATCTTGTAAATAGCAAGACCATAGCCGAACAAGCGAGCTTCCATCAGCACACGTTCATTTTTGTAATTGCTGAGAATATCGTCAATCTGATCCGTCGTCTTGAACCCGACCACGCGGCTATTGCGGTTCACCGAGCCATAGCCATCCTGACCACGCACGAGATAAATATTGCCGCCAGACTTCTGCAACCATTCAGCAAATGTTTCGGTACTCCAGTTCTTGAAAGTGTTTTCGCTAAACGAGGTATGTCCCGAAGCAAGCATCTGCCAAGGTCTTGCGTAAATGAACACAGAATTTTTCGGATACTTTGCAAGCTCCGTATTCAAGAAGTCTTCTTCGGTGAGGAGCTTGTTCTTGTAATAAAGCATGTTCGCCTTGTAGCTCGGGGCATGGTAAACCATCAACCCGACAGACAAGAGGCAAGCCACACCGGCCACAATTTTTGCAGCCGCATCACTTTTCATCTTCGTCGTAAACACGAGCGCATCATAAAGGCCAAGCGCCATCAAAAGCGCAAATAGCGGGAGCGCCACAAGCACATAACGCTGGTTGATGTCAATCGTAAACGTACCGGACACGTTCAAAAGAATCACGAAAATCTGCATGCAGAACGTGATGCCCAGAATGAACCCGCGCACGTAACGACGAGAATAAATCATTCGGAACAAAAGCCAAGCCGTCGCCAAAAGCAAAATCACGGTAAATGTCGTGTAGAACGGATTTTCCATGATACCGCCAAACGCAGCATCCGGCTTGAGGTTCATCATCACTTCGATATTCGTCTTGAGATTGAACCACAAGTTTTCAAACGAGTGCGCCGCATGCGTACCGCCCTGGAAATCGTAACCGCGATACGCAGCCATCGTGTTGATCGAAGGCCAGCTCACCGCAATGACAGCCGCAACAAACGCCGGCAAGCGATAGGACTTTTCAAGGAAATAGCGGTAATAGTAAAGTGCAAACGGGATAAACGCAAAAACGGTTTCCTGACGAGTCTGTGCAAAGAATCCAAGCAACGGAACCGTCAAAAGGAAATGCTTCCACGTGACCTTGTTCGTCGGCACAAACGCATACCATGCCATGAGTACCGCAAGCAAAAGGATGTAGAGGACTTCGGTCGATGCCGAGCGCGACTGCAACAGGTAAATCGGCATGCCACCCAAGAACGCCGTCGCCGCAAGCGCAAGCTTATCGCTCTTGAACCACTTGCTAAGCGCAAGGAAGAACGCAATCAAGCTCAAGATGTAGAACGGATAGTTCACCATCAGCGCCGAATCGCGATTCGGTTCCATGAAGTTAAATACAAGCGAATAGACAAATCCAAGAGCCTTGCCCTTGAAGTTGTTCACTTCGGTCTTGCAATCGAGAACGCCATCCGTCCAGACGCCTTCGTTACAGACACCGCCTGTATGCTGGAAATACATCTGGAGGCCCATCGATTCCCAGCTCGTCTCGTCACTCAAAACACGGTGCGAATTGCCGATGTTCCCGAAAATGAATACCGAGAACACGATGAGCAAAAGCGCAAGCCCGCAAAAGCTCTTGCCGCTCGGCAAGTAGCCGCGAATATGTTTTGCAACAAACGGAGCATTGACAACAATACCCGCCACAAGTAGCAGGAACGTTACAAGAATCGAGTAATAACCCCACTCGATATCCCAACGGCGTGCATAGGCCACGGATAAGTTGTTAAAGACGAGGAAGGCAGATACGAGCACGGTTGCCGTAACCACCAACATGATATTCTGAGGTTTATCCCAATGAAGGGAATTCTTCCATTCCATAAAGGACTGATACAAAGACTTAGGCTTTACACCGTCCCTTCCTAACGTTTCTTTTTTCATAGTGCCCTAAATATAACTTTTATACGCAAAATACGAACGCGGCAGGGCGAATTTTCGACCAAAACACCTTATAGCAAGCCTATATGCAACAGATGCAACAAAAAGTATTCGGCACACGAGTTTTATCGCCGTTTTGGAGCATTTTGAGACTTATTTTGTATATATTTATAGGAGTGTGAGCCCTTAGAGGGCATGAGGAGTTAAAAATGTTTTACAAACACTGGAAAAAGATTTCACTTGCAATCACCGGATTTTTCTGGGCCAGTTGCGACACGAGTTCCACCACGGTGGAACCGCCCCTTTACGGCGCCCCTCCACAATATTCCAGCAGTTCAGAAATACAAAACTCAAGCTCCAGCAGCGAAGATAAAATATCAAGCAGTTCCGAACCATTGCCTATGCCCGCCTACGGCGTGCCACAAATGGATTGCGAAGTCACCTCTGAAAACGATTCTACGGTCACTTGCGAAAACGGATACACCTGCACTGAAAAACAAACCATCGTCAAAGATCCCTATTACGATGGCGGTTGCGTTACCGACACTATACACGGCGAACTTACACAGGTTTGTCTCGATTACGGCATTCCGTATTACCCCGCAAAATTTTACGAATGCAACGACGGAATCGTCTACGACGATAGCAGCTTCAGAAAAATCTACAAGAAAATCAATGACGGCCTAGATTCGGAATCGCAAGGAAACTAAAAATGTTCTACAAGCACTGGAAAAAAATTTTTCTCGCCATCGCAGCATTTTTCTGGAATGGCTGCAGTGACAACGCTGCTTCAAGCGAAGTAAAAGCAACCTGCACCTTTTCAGGTGGAGCCTGTCCAGAATATGGAATTGATTTTTACGTTTGCGAGAACCCAGAAGATTACCAATCTCATGACTCGACCAAGTGTACCTTTTACAGGCGCGACCCGTGTACCTATTATTACAATTGCGATGATGGCGTATCTTGCTACAAGGACGAAGGCCAAACCGACGTGACTTGCTATGACAAACAAGAGCACGAAACGACATACACCGAAGATGATTTTAAAGAAAAATACAATGTAAAGGAACCAGAATGAACATTCGCAAGCATTGGAAAAATCTTTTACTCACGACTACCGCCTTCTTTTGGGCGGGGTGTAACGGCGACAGCGTCACGGAATCAGGTTGCCCATGCGACAACGATTCGGGCATCGAATCCAGCTCCAGCAGCAACGACGAGAGCTCTAGTTCTAACGCGCCAAGCTCCAGCAGCGCCGTCGAATCTAGTTCTAGCCTCGGCGAATCCAGTTCCAGCGAAACAGTCGCATCTTCAAGTTCAGAATCGTCTAGTTCAAGCGAAAGCGTTTCGTCAAGCTCCAGCGCAGGCGAAGTAACTTGCACGCCCGGAGATTCGCTCATAACGTATTACCAGCCCTCCTTTTCCGCCGACATCGCCAAGATGAATGCAGAAGAAAAGGCAAAACGTGCAGGCGTCAGCATAATCGACAGCATCCAAAATACATTGCAAACAGTCCCGCAGTGCCTTGCCAAATTGCGCCAGGAACTCGACAGGTTTGTTGCTCTATACGGCGCTCCGGTCAGGCTCCACACAGACGAAGTTTGCAGCGACGGCACGACCCGCCCCACTCAGGAATACCTCGATTACCTGAAAATGAAAGAGGAATGGGAAAGGAACAAGCCCGCGCTAGACGAGGAATGCCAAAAGATTTACGAAGACAAGTTGAAGAAAATCGAGCAGACCGTCAAAGAATGCCTTGCAACATCAAACCCAAACACGGATCTGACGGTTTGCGATTTTGACGCCATGTGCCCCGAATACGGTGTAGATTCAAAATGCACTTACAAATACACCTGCAATGACGGAGTTACTTGCCGCAGAACCGAAGGCGACACCAATATGGATTGCACCAACAAGCAAGGCGAAAAAACAACCTACACCAAAAAAGATTTCGACAAGAAATATTATACCAAAGAAAATTATTAGGATTTATGCAACTTTCGCTTAAAAAGAAACTCGCTCTTGAAGCTTATCGTCTTTACCGCCACAACGAAATCAAGGCGCACCCGCTCACGTACTTTTTCTGGGAATGCACGCTCCGCTGCAACTTGCACTGTTTGCACTGCGGTAGCGACTGCGTCAAAGACGCCATCCCCGACATGCCCCGCGAAGACTTTATGGCCGTGCTCGACAAGCTCGCCCCGCACATCGACCCGAAGCACTTTATCGTGGTGATTACCGGCGGCGAACCACTCATGCGCCCGGACCTCGAAGAATGCGGCCAAGAAATCAAAAAACGCGGCTACCCCTGGGGCATGGTCACGAACGGTCTTGCAATGACTCCCGAGCGCTACACGCGCCTTTTGAACGCGGGGCTGCGTTCGCTCACGATCAGCCTCGATGGTCTCGAAGCAAGCCACAACCATTTCCGCGGCGACCCGCATAGCTTTGAACGCGCCCTCCGCGCCATCGACATGGCTGCCCACACGCAAGGACTCACTTTCGACGTGATGACCTGCGTGAACCGCGAAAACCTCAAGGAACTCCCGAAGATTCTCGACCTGCTTTTGAAAATCGGCGTAAAGCGCTGGCGCATTGCGACCGTATTCCCGAAAGGCCGCGCCAAGGACAATCCGCTGTTCCAGCTCACGAACCAGGAATTCCGCCAAGTGTTCGACTTCATCCGCGAAGTAAAATCGATGAACGTGATCAACGTGAATTACGGCTGCGAAGGATTCCTCGGCAGCTACGAGAAAGACGCACGCAACTACCCGTTCTTCTGCCGCGCCGGCGTAAACGTCTCTTCCGTGCTTTGCGACGGAAGCATCTCGGCTTGCCCGAGCTTGCGCGGCGACTACATCCAAGGAAACATCTACAAGGACGACATTTGGGACGTGTGGCAGAACCGCTACCAGGTGATGCGCGACCGCAACTGGGCCAAAATTGGCGACTGCAAGACCTGCAAGTACTGGCGCTACTGCGAAGGCTCCAGCCTGCACCTCCGCGACGAGAAAACTAAGGAATTAGCCTACTGCCATGTGCAGCGATTAGAGGCTGCTGGGGCATAACCACTTCTCGTCATCCTGAACGGCTCCGCTTCTCGTCATCCTGAACGGCGTAAGCCGTGAAGGATCCAGTGAAATCTTGCATCCAGCCCCCATCCAGTTAAGTTTTGATAAAACGAAAAGCCGGCTTCGCCGGCTTTTCGTTAATTACTTTTGATCGATTTCCGATTTAATCGCCCCAATGTCAGCTTCAGAAAGTTCTGTATATTCAATAATTTTACCAATAGGTTCGTTTTTCAACAGCATTTTCGTTGCCATCTCGCGCGCCTTTTTATCGGCACCCAAATTAACTCCTTTCATCTTAATCCAGGCGAGATAATCCTGTTCTTCTTCCGTCAAAACCATACTCTTTACCTGTTCTCTTAAAAGCGCTTCCGAAGCATTGTCAACCAAGATTCGATGAATTGCCTTCGCAATAGTCTCATCGCCAAAATCCGGGAGTGATAGGGCGCTACCTGCGTGTTTCAGCAAAAATAGCCAGCGATCCTCATCGGTCTCAACTTGCTCCTCAGACCTGTCAAACCTAGTCAAGTCATATATAATATACTTAACCTTATCGGAAATCGTCAAGCCCTTATCGTTGCGAATGGCCCAAGTGCCGCGATAGTCATCCTGCTGTTGGATGGCAAAATCGCAAATCCAGATGGCAAAAGTCGGTGGGATTTCATAGCGACGAGATTCACGCTCTGCACGTTCCGCATCGGAGAGATTAGTAGACTGTCCCGCAAAAGTTTCTTGGTCCAATTCGTACTTGCTTTGGAGCAAAAACGCACTATGTTGAAGCAATACCCGCTCTACAAAATGAAGAGGCTTAGCCTTTTGCATCTCCACATTGATGCAAAACCCGTTCGCGGTTTTCGCACGAATATCCAGTCTGAACGTTTTGACCTGCGGAAAGATAATGTTGATTTCAGTATTTTTGACCGTGACAGACTTGATTTTGTTATCGCCCCCCAAGTGGAATACCCCGTTCAAAAAGCTGACGAGAGCCTGTTCGTCGCTCAAGAACGCCTTGAAAGCGGCATCGTAAAGCGGGTCAAGGTATTTTTGTTTCTTAATTTCCTCAAGTTTTTGCCGTTCGCAAAACTCGCGAGTATCCCCTAAAAATGTTTCATTTTTGATAGTTTCATTAGCCATTTGCATGTCCTTATAATGGTAAGGAACATCCCCTACCCATTATATTAACACGCATTTTTCGCGATTTCGGCCCACATTTTTATTGTAAAATTTTTATGATTTGCAAAAAAAACGCCCGGTTCCAAGAACCGAGCGTCTTTTAATTTCAAACGTATTCCGAATTACTTGGCTTCGAAGTAATAAGTCTGGAGAGTCTTTCCGTCCTGGGAAAGCTGAATAATCTGCTTGCCCTTCGGGAGGTTGCCAGAGATCTTGAAGAGGTTTTCAGCAACGTATTCGACCTTGAGATCGGTTGCCTTGTCCTTGACCGGGAACACGCCCTTCGTTTCGCCTGCGCCAAAGCCCTTGCAGTCCTTGTGAGAAGCGATCGGAGCGACAACTGCCGGATAGGTCTTAGCCGTGATTGCGGTAGACACGGAAGAAGAGTTGTGGTAGAACACTTCAAGCTTGCCATCGACAACACGCGGATCCGGGAGGTTCGTCACAGCAGCTGCGACCTGAGCGACCGGAGCGGCCTTCTTAGCCTTCTTGCCCTTCTTGCCTTTCTTCTTGACACCAATCTTTTCAGCAAGGCTTGCTTTTGCATCACCAGCCTGCTGCTGCGGCATGGTCAAACGGTAACCAGCGATAGATTCATCGCAGTTCGTGGAGTAGACCACCCACTTGTTATCGATCTTGAGCGGGCCTTCCGGAGTACCCTGGTACAGACCCGGATCAACCTGGGCGCTGTAAATGTAAAGAATGAGAGAAGCGTTCGGATTCTGTTCCGTCGTTTCAATCTTCATACGGGTCTTCACATACTTGGAACGACCAGCATAAACTCTATAAGCGCCAACCGGAACCTTGACGAACTTGAACTTGCCCTTGCGGAGTTCCTGGTTGAATTCGTACTTCTTGGAAAGAGTGGTGTAAATCGTGGAGTCCATACCGACAGTCGGCATTTCCAACGGCTTGTTGGTGAAAGCATCACGGACTTCACCTTCGATGGTACCAGTCTTACCGTTATCGCAAGCCGTCATAGCAAGAGCGATGATGGCAGCGGCACAAATGCTAAGTTTTTTCATTTTGCGTCCTCAGGGTTAAATAAGAGAAAAGCCTCCCTAGTTAGGGAGGCCCCAAAATTTAAGAAGATTAAGCTTCTTCTTCAGCCTTGACCGGAGCAGCCTTGCGAGTCTTACGCTTTGCAGAGGTGATGTTAGCACCGCCGCCATAGCGCTTGTTGAAGCTGTCGATACGGCCAGCCGTATCCACGCGATGCTGCTTGCCCGTCCAGAACGGATGGGTATCAGCAGTGATTTCCAAGGAAATCACGTTATATTCAACACCATCGATAGTCTTCTTTTCGGCGGAAGACTTCGTGGAGCGGGTGATGTATTCTTTACCCGTATTCGCATCGACGAACACGACCGGTTGATAATTAGGGTGGATACCTTCTTTCATTATAAAACTTCCTGTGAAGTAATTGTTGAGAGCCAAAATTTAGTTGTTTTTTAGGATTTTGGCAAGTTGCAACCTCATTTTTAGTATTTTTTATAGCATGAAATCTTTATTGTTGCTCATTCCATTACTTTTAATTGCTTGCGAAAACGACCACCCGACCATAAAAATCGTCGAGGTGAACAAGCGCATGGTGCTCGAAGAATGGCCCGACAGCAACTACATCGCCTCGCTGGACTCCATTTTGAAGCTCGAACCGGTCAAAAAAGGCAAAGACACCGCCGACGTGAGCCTCAAGATGAACGCCTTCAAGGCGCCGACATTCAAGCTCCCGCCGTCAGTCACCGGAAAGAGCACGAGCCGCAAATCCGGGCTCAGCAAGCCGCCCAAACAGGTCAAGCAAACCGCCGAAGCTTCCAAACCGAGCAACAACGCCGAAAATTTCGTTGCCAAGTTCTCGAACGCGCTCTCCGCCTTGCAGTCCGACCCCTCGAACAAGAGCCTTTACAAGGTCGTTTCCGCTAACGACGGCGAAGACCTGTTCAAGCTCCTCCGCAGAACGTATGGTGCAGGCACGCAAAACCTTCCCCGCTTCTACGTGCTCTCGGCACTCCAGTCCGTGAACCCGGGCGTCATGCTCGAGCACCTCAACGCCGGCGACAAAGTCCGCGTCCCGAGACTCTAGAAAAGCGTCTTCACGCCAAAGCCGAGGACGCCGTCTAGGTAATCGCACATATTGGATGCAATTATTATTGCTGTTAGTGAGATGTTCTATAAAAATGAACCGAATGATTAACAGAGTGAGAACAAAGCGTCGGCCAAGGATGGGGAGGGTGCAGGGAGGGGCCCGTGCGGCCTTCGCAACTCCGAGCTGGGGCCCCGCCCGCATGACGTACTTTTTTTGCTTTTTTCAAAAGTTTTTTCTAAAACAGCGTCTTCACGCCAAAGCCAAGCACACCGTCTAGGTAATCGCACCCATTGCGGAGCGCATAGTAAATGCTAAAGCTCCAGGCCTTGCGGTACTGCGTAAACCCGATGCCATAATCGTGCTCGCGCGCCCACCCGTGGAACGGTTTCATCCGCCTATAGATCCCCGGCTGGTAGAAAAGCTCAATCGACAAATCGTAGCCATCTTGCCATAAAAAAGCCGCCTGCGAAAATCCGTATGCGCGCGTCCGCATAAAGCCATACATCATCCCCTTGAACGAATTGATGCCGCCCAAGCTAAACAAGTCCTCGCGTGCAAACGAGCCCCCCGACGGGAGCAACGCACCGGCCGCCGCCGAATAACGCACAATAAAGTTCTTCCACAAAGGCACGTAATACACAAGCGATGATTGCAAACGCAAATAGCTATCAAGCGAATCCGGGCGGTCCATCATCCACGCCAGAGACAAATCAAACGACGTTCCGCTCCGAGGCAAAACGCTCCGGTCAAACGACACGTACGAAAGTTCAAACGTCGAACTTTTCTCGTCATTGCCAATGCCCACGAATACCGCCACATCAAAGTTAAAGCCCACATTTCGCGACACGCCAAGTTCCAAACGCGAATCGCGTGACAGCGAATCATCTTCAAAGAACCCGCGCACAAGCACATCCCAGGCCGTCCCAAAGATAAAGCGTTCGCGATACGAGCCTTCTAGCCGTCTAGAATCGCTCTGCGAATAGCCCTCCATCTGCAAATCGCGCCCCGTCCCCAAGATGTTGAACAATTCGAGATTGATCTTACCTTCCCAGACATTCTCATCGCTCGAATACGTGAGGAATCCTTCGGCTGCAGAAATCGGAGCCGCCCGCATGGAATACGCCGGAATAATGCGGTTGCGCACAGGATCGCGGAACAAGCGCACATCGGCAGTCTTTTCGTAATAGCCCAAACGCGAAAGCTTGCGCTCCGAGCGCTCCAAGTCCGAAAGCGAAACTTTTTCGCCAATTTCAAGCCCAGTCAATTGAGCAAAGACTTCAGCATCAGTCGCTCCCGAATCAAGGTTTTCCGAACTAGCCCACACCCACGCGCTGCCACGTACAAACTCGCAACGCATGACGCCAGCACTGTCCACTGCGACATCCAATTTAGCACCAACAAACCCACGGTCCTCATAATAGCGCAACAGTTTCTGCTTTGCCGCACGCCAGGAACCACAAGGTGCCCCGACAACATCATTCATCGAAAGCTCTTCAAACTCGCTATGCTCCCCCACCCATTCCACGCGTTCAATACGGCACTCGGACGCATGGCACAAAACTGCGCCCAACAAGAGCACCGTCACAACGTACAAAATATTTCGCCACCACAACTTCATACTAGAAATACGCCTTCGCCTCGGTGGCCAGTTTTTGGAACACATTTTCTTCAGCATCGCCAAAGCGCAAGACATAGCGGAGCGAAAGCGACAAGAAGTTATTCACCTCTACCGAAGCCATCGCCTCAAGTCGGTACGTAATACCATCACCAAAACCAGACATCATCTGATACGGAATCACACCATCATGCGTATCCATCTGGATTGACGCAAATGACACATGAGCATCGACAACGCCCTCTTTTTCAAAACCGACACGCAGTTCCTCTTCCCAAAGATGCGCCCCGAAATGTTCTTCCATATCGTCTTCGCCCGAACCTTCCCTGTAGCGCACACGAGGCATCAAGCTAAAGCCCGCCGGAAACTTCCAAGTGTAGCGTCCCGTGATTTCCCAAATGTTCCAGTCTAGTTTTTGCAAGGCACTCAAATGAACTTTTTCAAAAGTATTATCGACTCCTACATAGTGATTATCGTTTATATTAAATCCGGCAGACAACTTATGATCAAACATATCCTGAAAATACCCGATTGAAGACATCTTCTTTTCGAAACTTGCACTCGGGTTATACGATGCCGAAATTCCTGACGGATGCTCCCAGGCAAGGCTTGCATCCCACGAAACAGTTCCCGCCGTCACGCGACGCAAGGCCGCCGGATAAACCGGAGGGAAATAAATCTTTTTACCCGTTGTATCTTCGGCTTCGGAGTGATACGATGCACTCAAAGTGATATCGCGCAACAGCCCTTGCGAAATTCCAAGCGAAACTCCCGGGTTCCATTCCAAAGAGGCTTCAAACGTCGCATTTGACGAAAGTACGGCACCCACGGAATCGTTACGGCCCATGCCTTCATAGACAAAGTCACCGTTATCGACGCCTTCGATAAAAGAGCCCGTAAGGCTATCGTAACGCACATCGCCCGTGCCCTTTGCGACCGCCTTGTAAATGGCCGTGTAAGTCTGCTCCGAAGTCATACCGAAACGGTACGCGACAGAGCCTTGCACGCCCATATCGTCACCACCAAAGTTCGTCGTCAAGTCGCCCACCCAAGAATCCGAGGCGCCCAGAGAATCCGTCACAGCATGCGAATACTGCAACAAGTGCGAAAGGTTAAACTTCCGGAAGTTCGCCTCAGCCGACTGCGTCCATGTCACGAGATTCACGGAATCGCGCCAGTCCTCATCGCGGGAATATTCCGCATGCCCGTCCGCACGGCCCGAGATATCGTGTTTGCGCACGGTGAGCGTTCCAACAGCCTCCTTCACATTCCACAAGTCATCATTCAATGTAGCACCAACAGCAGTCTTTGCATAACCGCGTTCCGTCTTACAGCCAAGCGAATCGCGCACAGAATAGCGCACATCGCCACTGCCAAACGGCCTAAAGAATCCGCGCAAAAATTCCGAAGAGAATGTGCCCTGATAACGTTTCCGGTCCACTTCCTGTGTACTTGAAACATAGGCTGCCGTAAATTCACTTGTTGCGTCCAAACCGCGATGCACAAGCATAAACTCCGAACGCGAAGAATTCCAGCGTTCATCATCGCCACGGCGGTATCCCCACTTGGCCGTTCCAAACCAATCCTTGCCCAAGCGTATCCGGAGCGCAAGTTCGTCATAGCGCAAGTCGCCCTTCAAAAGCGCACTGTCCAAGTCCCATTCATTGCGGAGCGCATACGAATTCCAATCACGTTCACTCCCGCTAAATTCAGAAATGGCAAAGCCTTCCTGAACGTAATTTCCATGGACCGAGAGCGACACCGGGAACGCATTCATGTTCTGCGTCGAGTCTGTAGTCACAAGCCATCTGAACGCACGCCCACTCGGGCCACCGACGTGTTTTGAAACTGTATTCGAATCCATGCGATTGAGCCCGAGTTCGACATCGGCGTAAAACCGATGTTCCGCCTGTAGGCGGAGGCGTGCTCCCAAGCGTTCCGACATTTTCGGGCGGTGCAAATCCTGGTCCAAAGAATCTTTCAATTCTCCGCCCCAGTCGTTTTTCAAGCGTTCGTAATCGGCGCTATCGAGCGTGCTTTTTCGCATGCGGTCCACATCATTTTCCAAATGGAATCCCGACACATCAAAAAACACATTTTCAAACCGCAAACTTCCTCGGGCCGCATACATCGTATAAATATCGTTATCCAAGTACGCATCGTATTCCACACGGACATCATCATCCGAGCCCGGAATAATCCCGTTCTTAAAATCTAAAAGGCCACCCGCATAATTCACTTCGTAATCGCGGTTTCGCACAAGCTCTACACCATTCAACCAGACTCTTTCGGAATTCGGCACTACCGAAATGAAACCGCCCGATTCATCGAGATGATAACCTTCGCGCTGCCCCTGCACACCGCTGAACGAGCGCGAATAACGCGTCACCTCGTCCGTGCCCCACGCGCCACTCACCTCGGAGCCATGATAGCGAAGCGTCGCCATTGCACCAAGCGTCGAACGGCTAAACGACGTAAGTCCCATCGAATTGTCCGTCCACGTCAAATCGCCCAAATGCAACATCGCATACGGAGATTCCACCCGAAAATAAATCTGGTCCACTTCCTGGAGCGTTGCAGTCGTCTGGTCCCCAGCCTTGCGGTCCACATCCGACAAAAGAGCATCAATATAAACGCTATCCGTGAGGCGCCCCTGAATCGAGAGTCGCAATTCCTGATCGACCTGCGTTCCACCATCACCCACAGTCACCTGCATCGTCTTGTAACCGTGCGTCTCGATTTCTGCACGCGATGAATCTTCGGCCTCCGGCGCATTCATAGTCGCAACAGGACTCGTCGCATCCGGCGCATTTTCTAAAGCATTTCTTTCAAGAATTGAAGGATCCCAGACCGGGAGCGAATCCACATCCAACGCAAAGGCTAAGCTGGCAAACAGCAGGCCCAGACAAGGAATAGACCGCATACAAAATTACCGGGAAGGGGTCACCACGCGGAACTGCCTGCTCGCAAGCAACTTACGGCCTGCCACCAAATCGACACTCCATTCGCCAAGTTCGACCAAGTCCGAAGCAAGCATCGAGCTGCAAACGTCCCCCGTAAGGTTGCAGGATTCTACAAAGATTGTATCAATACCCAAGAACCAGATGTGGAACAGGGTATCTTCCTGATAACGTGCAGAATTTGTAATAGACGAAAAAACGTAAAGTCTCGTATTCTCTTCGAACACGCTATCGGCGCCAAACGGCTCCCCATTCACAATATGGCGGCAAACGACACTATTCGCAGGCGAAAGCTCAATATCGGAATTGTCGGTAAAACTAACTTCGTCATCGATAAAGAACATGACAAAGCGGTGGACAAAGAAACCAAGAAAAACGACTATCGCCAAGACAGTCGTCTTACGCAAGTTTCGCAGTGGCGGAAACCGACCTGCCACAAGCACCTCCTAACGAACAAGACTGCTCGTATTCTGCGTAAACGCAGGAACGGCGTCCTCCAGCTTTTCGACCAGCAAGCGGTTAAAGTCTTCAATACGGTTCGGGAGTCTTCCTCCGTTAAAGACCTGCACAAGCAAAAGCGACTGGTCCACTGGAGAAATATAAACGGAACGGTTCTCGCCCGTAAACGATACGGACTGGAACTTTTCGCCGCCAAGCATCACCCCAATCTGACGGGAAGAGTCAAACGCGGCGATACTCAAAACCGCAAGGGGCGTTGCATCAAGGTCAGATCCAAGGGAACCGACTTCGGCAATGATGTTTCCATCACGATGGCAAAGAACAACATATTCGCACTTGACACTGGCCTGGTAGGCCATCATCAAGCGACGCACTTTGTTAGCATCATCAGAATAAATTGTATAATCGCTCATATTACACCACAGATTTTAGATTTACTTGTCTTTCGGTTTGTACGGACGTAAAACAATTTCATCATCATCCGTCTGTGCAGGTTTATCGACCGACCTGCCAAACGTGGGCATTCTAGGTACGGCGGTCGACACGCGCGGACGTGCGAACGGCGAAGACATGGCCCCCTTCTGGAACAAGCCAGAACCGGCACCGCCGGAGTTCGCCATGTTTGCCTGCGGCTTGGCGGCAAACGACGGCATACGGAACGGGGACGTCGGCTGCTGCGGGGCAGCAGATGCGGCCTGCGGTTTAGCATCCGCATTCTCGGCCGGAGCATCACTTGCAGGGGCTGCGGCACCGGCATTCACGGCGGCTTTGCGCAAGAATCCCTGCTTCACATTAAACTTTTCGATGACTAACATGGCAATCGTCTTGAGCGTCGTCACGACACCCTTGCCATTATGGGCTGTCGCCGGGAAGAACTGGAGCTTCTTTTCTGGATTGAGCATTTCGTTCATTTCATCCAGTGTAAAGACGTTCTCCATATCGCGCTTGTTGTACTGCAACACGAACGGAATGTCGTCCAAGTTCATGCCGTAGTCCTGCAAGTTCTGACGCAGGTTCTGGAGACTTTCCAAGTTTTCGGCCTGACGGGAACGCTGGGAGTCTGCTACAAAGACAATCCCATCGACACCGCGAAGAACAAGCTTACGGGTGCTGTTGTAATAAACCTGACCAGGAACAGTATAAAGCTGGAAACGGGTCTTAAAACCCTTAATGTCACCCAAATTCAAAGGCAAAAAGTCAAAGAACAAGGTTCGATCACCTTCTGTTGCGAGCGAAACCATGTCCGTGCGCTTGTCTTGAGGCATTTTCTGATGGATAACCTGCAAATTCGTGGTTTTACCACTTAAACCAGGACCATAGTAAACGACCTTACAACTAATTTCTCTTGTAGCAAAATTAATAGACGACATTATAATTCCTTGAAACCCAATACTTAATCTAGTAAAAAAGAATCGTAACAAAAAAAATATTTTCTTTTTTTGGCTTTTTTTAACCAAAATCACAATTTTTCGTCTAATCGAGAGTATTCTATATCACTTTTTTTTTCGCAATTCAATCTAAAAAAGCTGTATATGACAAAACAACCCGATACACCATTGGCATATCGGTTCATTTTGCTTAAAACCTTGTAAAAGACTTTAATTAAGCGAGGCCGTTGATGACCTTAGCAACCTTGGCCTTGTAGTTGGCAGCACGGTTGGCGCAGAAACCAGCGCGGTGAGAAACGGCAGCCTTGTCGAGCATGCTGAAGAGCTTCGGCATTTCTTCGAGGGCAGCGGCTTTCGTAGCAGCAGTGCGGATAACCTTGAGGCTAGCACGGATAGCGCTACGGGTGGAACGGTTCATTGCGTTGGCCTTTTCGGCCTGGAGCAAACGCTTTTTGCAAGACTTGTGTTGAGGCACCTTAAAATCTCCGGGTGAAAACCTACTTAAAAAATGTTAGCACAAAGATAGTAAAAGTTTAAAAGTTGTCAAGGGGCGGGAAAATGCTAAATTGCACACCATGATTCCGTTTATCAATGTACGTGCACAGCGCGAAGCCTATTTATCCGAATTTAAGCAAGCCGAACAGGATGTCCTCGACAGCGGTTGCTTTATCGGAGGACCAGTCGTACAAGCGCTGGAATCTGAACTTGCGGAATTCACAGGCGCAAAGCACGCCATCACCTGCGGTAGCGGAACGGACGCATTAACAATCGCCCTCCTCGCCCTAGGGCTTCAACCGGAAGACGAAGTCATCGTTCCAGACTTTACCTTTATCGCCCCCGCCGAATGCGTGATGCGCCTCGGAGGCATCCCGAAATTTGCAGATATCGACCCGGAAACGCTCCAAGTCAGCGCCGAAAGTATCGCAAAGCTCATTACGCCAAAGACCAAGGGCATTATCGCGGTAAACCTCTTTGGCCAGTGCGCCCCGTATGCAGAAATCCAGGAATGCGCCCGCGCAAACAGCCTTTGGCTGATCGAAGACTCGGCACAGGCGTTCGGGGCCACGCAAAACGGAGTCCCAGCCTGCACGTTCGGGGACATTTCCATCACAAGCTTTTACCCGGCCAAGCCACTCGGCTGTTACGGGGACGGCGGAGCGCTCTTCACCGCAAACGATGAACTTGCACAAAAAATCCGCCTCATCGCAAACCACGGCAGCCAACAGCGATACATTCACGAAATCTGCGGCATGAACAGCAGACTAGATGCCCTCCAGGCAGCAGTCCTTCGTGTGAAGCTCCGTCATTTCAAGGACGAGCTCAAGAAACGCAGCGAGAATGCCCGCAAGTACAGCGAGTTTTTCAACGCAGTTCCGGGAATCGCGCCGCAAGAAATCGCAAACGGCAACATGAGCACGTATGCGCAATACACTGTATTAGCGGAAGACCGCAAATCCTTTATCGAAAAACTAGACGCCGCGGAAATTCCGTACTGCATCCACTACCCGCAGCCGCTGCACACGCAGCCATGCTTCAAAGGCCTCAGTGCATCACGAGATTGCGCCAGCAACGCCATGGAAGCCTGCCAAAAAGTCGTCAGCCTCCCCATGTGCGCGTTTACAGATGTCGAAGAAATTATTGCGAGACTCCGCAAAACGACAATCTAACGTCAGTCGCGTTTCAAGACTTTACTGGATGCTTCGCCGTTCCGGCTCAGCATGACAACATTAAACCCGGCTCAGCATGACGAAAACCAACGACCATTGACTAACGACTACAACACAAATTTCTCAATAACTTCAGTAATTCCGGAGTGGTTGTTGTCGTGCTCGGTCACGTAATTGGCGACAGCCTTTGCCGCCGGTGACGCATTCGCCATAGCCACCCCGACACCAGCCGCTTCGATCATCGGGCAATCGTTTTCTTCATCGCCCACGGCAATCGTATTTTCAATCGGCTCGTGATAGAAGTCTGCCATGTAGCGCACAGCAGCGCCTTTGTTCGAAAGCATGTGCGAGAACTCAAGCATTTCAGGTTTGCTGAACACGTCGAACAGCTTGCCCGCTGTAACCGTCCGCATCTCGGTGCGGAAATCCACGAGACTCGAATGTTCAAACGGCGTAATCACGTTTACCTTGATCGGCGGCTTGACTACCACATTGATGGGGCCATCATTGCCATTACCCCCACCATAATAATTGCGGATATCATCTACAACAACATAATCCATTTTCATCAAGCGGCAATACGTTTTGAGCTGTTCCGTCTCGTATTCCGAGACCACCAAATCGCCCGCATAAGTGTGTGCGTGCATTCCGCGTTTGTGGGCTTCGTCCATGACGAACTTCACCTGATCCACAGCGATGCGGCGTGTCAAAATCGGCTGTTCGGTTCCGCAGTCATAGATGAGCCCGCCATTAAAGCTGACCAGAAAATATCCCGGCTTCAAGAAGCCGTACTTTTCGGCAATGTGCTTTACGCTTGTGAGCGGGCGCCCCGTCGTCATCACGAACTTGTGTCCAGCCCCGATCATCGCCTGGATTGAAGCCATGTCTGCCTGGCTAATATTCTTCTCGTCGTCGAGGAGCGTGCCGTCTAAATCAGTAAATAAAAGTTTCATCACGGCAAATATAGAAAGTCCGTCTAGCCAATCCAAAATATTTATTTACATTTTTCAAAAAAGAAGGAAAGCCTTATGCAAATCGATGATTTACTGAAAGAAGCAAAAAGTGTTGCCATTTTTGGGCACGTACGCCCTGACGGAGACTGCGTGGGCTCTACACTTGGTCTTTACAACTACATCTGCGACAACTACCCGACTACGAAAGTCCGCATTTTCTTGGAACGCTTCCCGGAAAACTACAAGATTCTCTCCAATTCCAACGAAATTAACGAATTTTACAGCGATGAGTTTGGCTCGTTCGATTTGGCATTCCTTTTGGATTCATCCACATTCGACCGAATCGGCGCAAACGGCGAAAGCTGCCTCAAAGCAGCTAAAAAGACTTGCAACATCGACCACCACGTCAGCAATCCGCAGAATCTCTGCGACGTCAATTACGTGGATGCAAAGGCAAGTTCCGCATGCGAAGTCCTCTACTTTTTACTCGACCCGAGCAAAGTCAGCAAGGCAACCGCAGAATGTTTGTACCTCGGCATCGTGCATGACACAGGAGCCTTCAAGTTCAGCAGCACAGGCCACAAGACGATGACGGTCATTGGCGACTTGCTTGAAAAAGGCATCGACTTCACGCGCATCATCAACGAGACGTACTACACGAGAACGTATACCCAGACACTCGTAACAGGCTATGTGATGATGAGCAGCAAACTCGCCCTCGACGGAAAAGTCGTCTACAGCTACATCACGCCCGAAGACATGGACCGCTATTCAGTGACTCCGGTTGAACTCAGCAGTGTCATCGACACCTTGCGCGAAGTCACCGGCACTGAAGTCGCCATATTTCTCTATCCAGTCAACGGCGAATACAAGATCAGCCTGCGCAGCAATTACGTTGTCGATGTCAACAAAGTTGCAGGAGCATTTGGCGGAGGCGGTCACGTCCGTGCTGCTGGCGCAAGCTCCAAGGACTCTCCCGAAGAAACGATTGCAAAGCTATTGAAAGTCATCCAAGAACAGCTTTAAAAAGGGACGCGCGATAAAACGCGCGTTTTTTATACCATAAACAAGGCAACAGCCAAGAAAACGAACACCGCACCGCTGAACCAGTTCAGATTGCGGTTCGCCTTCGGCGATGTCAAAAGGAACTTCTTCACTGTTCCTGCTAAAAGCGCAATGCTCCCAAATACAATCATCGTTGCCAAGATAAATTCACCGCCGAAAATGGCCATCTGCAAGCTCGGGTGGATTGGACGGTCCAAGCGCACCGCCGGCGGAATCAGCGAAAGCACAAAAAGAATCACCTTCGGGTTCGTGAGATTCATGATAATGCCACGCATGTAAAGGCTACGCGCACTTGTCATTCCCAGCCCCGACCGGGAATCTCCATCCATCTTAACAACGCCGGCTTTCACCCCGAAACTCTTGTACGCGAGATGGAGCAGATATGCCGCGCCAAGGCACTGGATGACGAAAAACGCCGTCGGGCTAGCCGCAATCAACGCCGAAACGCCCGCCACAAGCAGGCAAGTATGTATGGCAATTCCTGTGCAAAGCCCAAGAATAATGCAAAAACCAAGACGCGCCCCGTAGGTAGCGCTCTGGGCAAGCACAAAAAGGTTATCTGGTCCAGGAGCAATCCCAATGACAAGCGCAGCGATAAAAAATTCAAGCATTACAGTTTACTCAAGAAAGCGTCCACGTCGAGGTCTGCAAGGTCTTTTTGCAATGCGTCAAGTTCATCATCCGTAATTGAAGTGTGATTTTGCTCACGTTCGTCGGCACGTGCATTCGAGACATCGACAAGCTTTTTGAGTGCATTGGCCACCTCGCCAACCGTGCCATCCTGGCGCATCACGACGTTCAAAACCTTCGAAAGTTTTTCACGCAATTTCGAGAACTCTTCGCGGTCTAACTCAGATACTTCCCCATGATAGCACATCAAGGGGGTCTGGCATCTAGCACACGGAAACACCATCATATTCGAGAAGTCTCCGTCTATTTGGACCTTAAATTTTGTTCCGCAATGCGGGCATTCGATATCCATTTCACTCATATTCTAAAATCTAGAATTTTTTACAATTCCTAGCCAACATAACTACAATATTTTATCTTTACGGAGTCCATCTCGTTTTGTGAACCCGTTATTTTTATCTCATATTTCCTAACCACTGTTTACTAACCACTAATCACTAGTCAAACATGCTTTGCCACTGGCTATATCAAACAACAAACATTGACCTTTTTGACGGTCGTCTGTTCCGTGCGGGTGTTGCCGCCATGCTTTCCATCATCCTGGTGCTCTTCTTCATGCCGAAGTACATACGCTTCTTGCAGAGATTGGACGCCACGAGCGATTTCGACAAGGACGGAAAGACAAAATCTCCTCCGATTATGGGTGGCCTCCTCCTCGTGATTGTCGTTGAAATTGTTTCACTGCTCGTTTGCCAGATGAACGGCTACACCATCTCGACTCTCGTGATTTTGGCACTGTTCAGCGCCGTGGGCGCCACCGACGATATGGCCAAGGTCCGCGCCAAGCGCCTCGTGAACCAAGGCAAGCTCAAAGCCGCCGAATACATGGACAAGGCGGACGGCATTTCCAGCTCTCTTAGACTTTTCCTCTACTTCTTGTTTAGCTTTGTCGTCGCCGTTTTCTGCTACAAGTTTATCCCCGAACTCAAGGGCGATTTGACCATTCCGTTCTGCCCGATTGACGTATTCCAGATTCATCTTCCCAACTGGATTTTCGTTGCCTTCATGACGTTTGTCATCGCCGCATCCGCTAACGGTACAAACTTCACGGACGGTCTCGACAGCCTCGTTTCTGTACCAATCCTCACCAGCATGGTGTTCGTTGGACTCGTCGCTTACGTGAGTGGCAACTTCATCTTTAGCCAGTACTTGAGCGTGCCGTACCTCCCCGGCTGCGACGAACTCTTCCCGCTCGCCACCGCCATCGCAGGCGCACTGCTCGCATACCTGTGGTTCAATAGCCCTCCGGCTGAAATCTACATGGGTGACGCAGGTTCCGTCGGCTTCGGCGCAGCCATCGGCATCATGTTCATCTTGGTGCAGGCAGGACTCTTCCTCCCCATCGTATGCATCATCATCATCGCCGAAGCTTGCTCTGTTTTGATGCAAATTACATGGTTCAAGATTACCAAGAGAACGACCGGCACCGGCAAGCGCATTTTCCTTTGCGCCCCGCTCCACCACCACTACCAAAAGAAGTGGGACGGACGCTTCCCGAGCAAGCCGCTCATGAACTCCAAGATTGTGTGGCGCATGCACCTCGTGAGCATCTTCGCCCTCATCTTTAGCATGGTCGTGTTCTTCGGTATTAGATAGTATGCGGCTTCGCCGCAGTTACTAGTTATCAGTTAATAGTTACTAGGAAAGCCCCAACCGCAAATACAGAACTTGTCATGCCCGCCGGAGCCTGTGCTGAGCGCAGTCGAAGTAAGCGGGCATCTCCTTTTTATTATATTACATCGCATGAATATTATCGAAACTTTGAACGCAGCAGGTCAGCAAGAACTGGCCCAACATTTGGAATCCTTGACGGGTGATGCCCACGCAAATTTGGAACGCGATATTTTGAGCCAGGACTGGCAAGAACTCAAGGCTTTGCATGCCGAAAAATCCGCCGCCAGCTTGAGCGACAACGTTTCTGCCGACCTCACTCCGATGCCGTGGAAACTTGCAACAGACGATCTCCGTTACGACTTCTGGAAAGAAACAGGTGAAATTCTCCTCGGTCAAGGCAAAGTTGCCGCATTCCTCGTAGCAGGCGGTCAAGGTTCTCGTCTCGGTTTCGATGGTCCGAAGGGCATGTTCGATATCGGTCTCCCAAGCCACAAAAGTTTGTTCCAGTTGCAGGCCGAACGTTTGCGCAATTTGGGCGCCCGCGTGGGTCACGCCATCCCGTGGTGCATCATGACAAGCCCCCTGAACCACGAAGCGACGGTCAACTTTTTCAACGAAAACAATTTCTTTGGATTAAACCGCGAAGATATCCGATTCTTCCAGCAGGGAACGATTTGCGCCCTCACCGCAGACGGCAAGGCTGTCCGCGATGGCGAAGACCATTTGGCGCTTGTGCCCGATGGAAACGGCGGTTGCTTCCGCGCCCTCGCCCAGAGCGGAACGCTCGCTTGGCTTGTGGAACGCGGCGTGCAATACGTGTTCCTCTACAGCGTCGATAACGCCCTCTGCCGCATTTGCGACCCGGCATTCATTGGCGCCCTCGCCGAAAAAGGCACGATTCTCAGCGCATCGAAGGTCGTCCACAAGGCTGGTCCGAACGAAAAAGTCGGCATTTTCGCCTTCCAGAACAAGAAGCCAGGCGTTGTCGAATACAGCGACCTTCCGGAAAACTTCCGCGACATGACGAATGCAGATGGCAGCCTCACGTTCGATGGCGGCAACATCGCGATTCACTTGTTTAAAATCAGCGGACTTCGCAAGTTGCAGACAAGCAAACTTCCGTGGCATACCGCCCGCAAAACCGTTTGCGGCATCGAAAAGTGCTTCAAGTTTGAACAGTTCCTCTTTGACGCATTCCCGCAGCTCGGTTCCATGCTCCCGTTCGGCGTCGTGCGCGAAGAAGAATTCAGCCCGGTCAAGAACGCCGAAGGCAACGATTCTCCGAAGACGGCTCGCATCATGATTGGCAAGCTTCACCGCGAATGGCTCCGCAAGGCGCACGTCAAAATTGATGAGAAGAAGTTATACGAAATTTCGCCGACGATTAGCTACGCTGGCGAAGGCCTCAAGCAGAGCATCTTCGACCGCGAACTCGGAAGAAACATCCTGGAATTTGAAGAGGATTAACCAGGCGTCAGCCTGTCATTCCCGCGAAAGCGGGAATCTCCATTTCAGCAAAAGGAGATGCCCGACTAAATCGGGCATGACATTGTGAGAAAAACTTTATATAGAATTTTTCTACATACCTTATTATGTTTGCCGAACATATTCTATTCGGCATTTTTTGCAGTCGTTTTCCCGATTTACAAGGTTTTGCACAAGAAGCGCGCCTACGGGCGCGTTGAAAAGCACTTGGCAGCCGCAAAGGAATACGTTATACGGAAAAGCGACGATACAAACAAAATGCCGCGCAATATGAAAAGTCCGAACCCAGATGCGCTTGCAACAATAAATGCGCGCGACACATTCAAAGGCATTTTCTGGAATGCGCTTGAATCCTACCGCGGACTCGCACATATCAAAAGCGTTGAAAAGCGAATCGTGTACGAAAACGAACACATCATCCAGGGCGCCATCGCTGAATGTGCTAAACAAAACGCCCCCATCGCTGGCATCAGCATACACCAGGGTGCATTCGAACTTTTGCACCGCGCTCTTTGCCGCTACAGCGAACACGTACACCTCATTACAGATTCCGTCGGCGACATCGCATTCCGCGAAGTCCTCAAAGACCTCCGCAGCGACCCGCACCTGACCGAATATCATCCCGACGAAACAGGTTGCCTTATCCGCGAACTATTCCGCACTAAAGGCATTTTAGCGATGGTCATCGACCAAGGCAAGCATACCAAAGGGAACACAGTCTCGCTATTCGGTCGCCCCAGCACACTCTACTTGCGCCTCCCGCAAAAAATAAACGAGATGGGAGCAGGAATCGTCACATTCCGCACGTGGAGCGAAAAGAAGCGCATCGTCATCCGCTTCGAAAAATATTACCCGCCAAAGTACGACGTAACACACAAGCCACCGCACATCAACCAGAACACCATAAGCGCCCCAACATGCGGAACGCACGCAGGCTCAAGCGACGAACGCGCAAACGCAACAATCGACAACAGCCCGCTCGTCACGGGAATCGCGCGCGAAGTCGAAACGTGGATTGCCGAGCACCCCGAACAGTGGAGCTGGAATTACCACGGGAACTTCATTGCAACACTCTAAAAACAATGCCAAACGCAATGTCACCCCGATCTGTCATCCCGGACTCCGTTCCGGGATCGCCTTACACAGTTTGCATGAAGCTTTTTTTATATTTAGCGTCAAAAAGAGATTTACAATGCCTTTAAATGCCGAAGAAGAATTTCAGTTAGAGTGGATCAAGAACCACCAAATGGAAGACAAGGACGAACTTGCCGAAATCCAGGCCGAGGCTGAAGCCGAAGCAAGACCGCAACGCGCCACACGCGGCAAGAAAATGCGCCGCAATCCCGCCGCCTGGGAAATGCCGAACCCCGAAGATGAAATAGACCTTCACGGCCTTACCTCCGAAGAAGCAGCCGAAGCCGTTGAGCGTCGCATTGACGACCTTCTCATCGCAGGTCTCAGCGTTTTACGCGTGATTCACGGCGGAGGCAACCCGGAATACGGCAACGTCAAGCGCATCATCGACCGCAAAGTCCGTTCCGAATGGAAAAATCGAGTCGTTTTCTACAAGGTTGAACCCGACAACGCCGGTTCCAGCATCATGAAAATCGGCAAGCCGCGCCCGCAAGTTGCAAAAAAGAAGAAATAATGAAAAAAATTTCACTTTTTTTGCCCTTACCCCTTTAAAAGTCAATCGAAATTAACTATAATTGTGCGCGTCAACGACGAAGCGTCAAGACAAAAACAAAACGGAATATAGCTCAGCCTGGTAGAGCGCTTGCTTCGGGAGCAAGAGGTCGTGAGTTCGAATCTCGCTATTCCGATAAAAAGAGAACCACCCACAAGGGTGGTTTTCTTTTTATATCTGAAATTCTGCGAGATAAAGAACTCACGAAGTGAGTTCGACTAAATCGCCCCGAGAGCGAAGCGAACAATGGGCAATTTAGAGATTACGCCGCAAGGCGTAACCCGAAGGGTAAAATCCGAAACGCAGGTGAGGATTTTATCTTATCTCGCACCTACTGATTATAGCAAGACTGTTTCAACATCTCGCTATTCCGATCTCTCGCCTACCCACCGTCTTTCCGGATTCGGGCAATGGTCCTCATGACCGTCTGGCCAAACCCAAACTTCATCTGCAAAAGGACATGATTCGCACTTACCGCCAACAGCGCACTGGTCAGCACAATTCTTAAAAAACAAACTTCCTTCATGCTTCACATTCGAAGCAGAAAACTCTCCCGACCGGAACTCATTGCGCAAAGACTCTAGCAGCGCATCATCTAGCGCATACATTTCACGGAGCTCTTGCGAAGCGACGCTCAACAGCACCACTTTATTCCACTTAATCCTATCAATTCCAATCGCAGAAGCCCACGACACCAACTCCGGCACATCCTGCAAATTTTTCTTGTGCAGTGTCACTTGCAGCGAGACCGTCGCGACTCTCGATTTTGCAATTCCCGCGCATTTCGCGTTCACAGTCCTCGCGCAATCAACTTTCGTGCAACAAGCATCAACATCCGCGCAGTCAGCATCAGCATTCTCACGCAGTCTATCGCGCACCCGAACTAACTTTTCAACGTTCGCTTTCCAGCCATCAAACTGTTCCGATGCCAAATAGCTTACTTTGATATCGCGGCACGAAAGCAACAGAAGTTCCATCGCCGCATCACTTCCCCACTTTCCTGGGAATGTTCCGTTCGTTGTCAAATTCAACGGAAGCCCCATCGCACGACAAAGCTTCAGCAGTTCATCAAAATGAGAATAAAGTAGAGGTTCACCCATCGTCGAAGGGATTACTTCTCGTAACAAGCGTTTGCCCGAAGCATCCCGCTCCGCAGCATACTTTTCGATCGCCGCCCGTGCAACTTCGAAAGGCATTTCGCCCATGCCAAACGCGCGGCGCTCCTTATTACAATAAAAAAAGCGTTCCCTACCATTATCCGGCGGGCAATCCCCGTTACCATTCTCAGCACTCCGCGCATTACAATTATGCAAAGCCCGCTGGTTCAAAAAACACAGCGGACAACGCAAATTGCAGACGTCAGGATTTGTGAGAAGCGTAATGCGACGCATTTTCAGCGCGCCTTACTCCCTATGTTCTCTCAGGTACTTAATTGCAGCGAGACCCGCAATAGCGCCTTCGCCAACGGCAACAGCCACCTGGAGCGTACCACCCGTGCAGTCGCCTGCAGCAAAGAGTCCTGGAACAGTAGTCTGGAAATCCTTATCGAGCACAAGCTTTCCAGCATCGAACGCAGCGCCAGCTTTCAAAGCCAAATCCGTTGCATTCGCACTACCCATAGCCACAAACAAGCCGTCAAAATTGGCTTCAAGGCCATCGTCAAACTTCACGCCTTCAAATTGCCCAGCGCCCTTGAGCCCCGTAATCTTGCGGGTTTCAATCTTCACGCTTTCAGGGAATTTCGCTGTGAGCTCAGCACCGTTCGTCAAGAGCGTCACGCTGTTGACTACAGACAAAAGTTCAGTCGCTTCGTGCAACGCATACTCGCCCGAACCAAGCACTGCCACATCCTTTTTACGATAAAAGAAAGCATCGCAAACAGCGCAATAGCTCACGCCGTGGCCCTCCATCTCGGCCATTCCTGGGAGCGGAGTCTTTTTGCGGGCAGAGCCTGTTGCCATCACGCAAACCTTTCCGCGATACGTACCATTCAAGCCCGTCGCGACAAACCCAAAACCGTCAAACATGAGGTCCGTTACCTCATCATCCACGATTTGCGCACCAAGAGCAAGCGCCTGTTTCTTACCGACTTCGGCAAGTTCAGCTCCCGTGAGTGGTTTTTCAAGACCAAAATAATTTTCAATTTTGTGAGCCTTTGCAAGCGCGCCTACATCCTTACCCACAAGCTGAACCTCAAGTCCAGCACGAAGACCATAAAGGGCAGCCGAGACACCGGCCGGTCCATGCCCCAAAATCAATATATCAGCCATAATAACCTCAACATTAATATACGATTTTATTTATTTTAAAACACGTAATAATTAATGATTTTGGATACCAGGACGATGTTGCAACGCTACCCGACGCGAGATTTATTTGTTGAAGCTGGATATGGTCCCAATTTTGCGGACCAGCTTATTCAGAATGCCTATAGCAAACTTTTTGAGGGCGATCCGATCGACGAGCGCATCTATTTTGAAGCGTCCGACGATATGGCATACATCATCGACATTGGGCACGACGACATCCGTTCTGAAGGCATGAGCTATGGCATGTTCATTGCCGCGCTGACCGACCACGAAGTCACGTTCGACAAGCTCTGGAACTTTTCCAAGCGCTTTGTCCGCAACAACGATGGTCCGCACAAAGGGTATTTTTCATGGCAAGTCAACACGACCGACTTTTCCATGATGGACCCAGGCGCAGCTCCTGATAGCGAAGAATACTTTGCAGCAGCCCTCCTTATCGCTGCAAAGAGATTCAACCGCGAAGACCTCCTCAACGATGCCAAAGAGCTCATCCATGATATTAAGTACAAACCGCAGAACGAACTTGTAGGCCCGATTATCGATCCGGAACGCAAGCTCATCAAGTTCTCCCCCGTTCTCGGCAACGACTTTACCGACCCGAGCTACCACACGATGGCGTTCTACCGCATGTTCGCCGAAGCTACGAACGACGAATCCTGGCTTGAAGTCGCACAGGCAAGCATTGAATTTTTGCAGAAGGCGGCACACCCGGTCACCGGTCTTTGCGCTGACTATGCCGAATACGACGGCACTCCAAAGGCCATGCCCTGGTTCCCCGAAAGCAACAACTTTAGCGGAGACGCATGGCGCGTTGCGCTCAACTTGAGCCTCGACTATGCCATCTTCCACGGACACGAAAGCGAAAAAGAAATTTGCGAACGCATCTTGCACTTTTTCCAGAACTGCACGCCGTACCTTTCTGACTACTCCGTCGACGGAGGTCCGTACCCGCACCAAGGCAGAAACGCGACGCCGGGGCTTATCGCCATGAATGCCGCCGCAACGCAAGTACTCCCGTTCGATGACCCACGCATTACGCCGTTTGTCAGACGTCTTGCAGCGCTCTCCGTGCCCTATCGTTTTTGGCGTTACTATGACGGGATGTTGTACTTAATCGGATTACTCGCCACCGCGGGAAAAATCACACTCTAAGGAGGATCGTATGAAACTACCTGCCATCTTATTCATTGCGGCAAGCTCCATTGCTTTTACCGCCTGCGACGATGTTCGTGTTGAAAAATACCCGAACGGAAACGTCCGCTTCGAAGCCACCTATGTCAACGACAAGAAGGAAGGCATCGAAAAGGAATACTACGATGACGGTACGCTCAAGCGAGAATCCAATTACGTGAATGACCGCCGCGAAGGTGTGACCAAGGAATACTACAAGGACGGCACGCTCCAGACGGAACTCCCGTACGTGAACGGCTACGTCGAAGGAACGGTTATCCGTTACCACAAGAACGGCAAGGTTGCAACAAAGGCAGAATACAAGCAAAATAAGCAAGTTGCGTTCGGCGAAACATATAACGAAGACGGAAGCCCTGCTACAAGCGGAAGCTACAAGGATCCGCGTGACGGCATCTCCTATGAATGGATTGTCATTGGCGACCAGCTCTGGACTGCAGAAAACATGAACTTCGCCACCGCCTCCGGTGCAATTTGTTCACAATGTAACCACTGGGGACGTCTCTACGATTTCCAAAACGCACAAAAGGCTTGCCTCGAAGGATTCCATATGCCGAGCAAGGCCGAATGGCAAAAGCTCTTGAAAGTGGCCGGTAAAAAGCCGGGTGTCGCGCTCAAGGCAGGCTACGGTTGGGATCCGATCAAGCCGGAATCTCCGATTTTCGGAAACGGCAAGGACGAACTCGGATTCGGCGCAAAGGCAGGCGGCGCACACTTCGCCAAGAGCGATGTCGCTATAAAGGACCGCAAGTTTGACGAAGCGGGTAAAAAGGCATACTTCTGGACAAGCGAAGGCGATGTTCTCGTGTTCTTCCACGATAAGGATATCGCCAAGTTTGAAAAGTTCAATCCCGAATTCGGCGCAAGCCTCCGCTGCTTGAAAGACTAAAGAGCATTTTTCGCGATTTTATGCTACTAAAATCAATTTTTAGGCTTTTTTGTAGCATATTTTTTACTTTATCTACAATCGTTTCGTGTAAGAGTCTCTTTTTTGTGCTACAAAATTAGCATTTTAACGGTTTTAGTAGCACGAAAAGAACAGACAAACTCATATTTTAAGCCATTTTTGTTTAATTTATCCAAAATTCATGCTACTAAATTGAGATTTTTCAACATTTAGTAGCATATTTTTGATTTTTGGGTTTTATCAATTTGAAAAAAAACTAAAGCGTCGCATGCGCAGCAATCGTATAAATCGCAGTCACGTCCTTTGCCTTGAGCGGCACGAATCCCCAGCCGTCGCCCGGGTTCAGTTTTTCGACAAGCGTCGGGATATCTTCTTCCTTCGCGCCGAGCTCCGCAAAGTTAATCGGCATGCCGATGGAATGCAAGAATCGACGGAACGATTTGATGCCTTCGAGGGCGGTCGCTTTCGGGTTTTCAAAATTCATCTGGCAGCCAAATACACGTGTTGCCATCTGTGCAAAACGCATCACGTTATGGTCAACCACGTATTCCATCCACGCCGGCATAATAACTGCTAGCCCCGCGCCATGGGCGCAGTCATAAAGTCCCGAAAGTTCATGTTCAATCGCGTGACTGTTCCAGTCCTGACTGCGCCCACAGCCCACAAGGCCATTGTGGGCTACCGTACCCGCCCACATAATGTTCGCACGAGCCTCGTAATTGGCGGGTTCGGCCATGGCGCGCGGGCCTTCCTTAAGCATCGTGATGAGCAGCGCTTCGCAAAGGCGGTCCGTCGTCTCGACCTCGAGCGTATTCGTGAAGTATCGTTCAAACACATGAGCCATGATGTCGGTGATGCCGCAAGCCGTCTGATAAGCAGGCAACGTGCAGAGCAAAGCCGGATTCTGCACCGCAAACCTCGGACGAATCACATCAGCACCGATATCGCGCTTGAGCATTCCCTCTTCCTTTGTCACAACAGAATCGCCGCTGCCTTCGGAACCGGCGGCAGCAATCGTCTGCACCACGCCAATCGGGAGTGCCTTCGTGACCGGCAACTTTTTCGCATAAAAGTCCCAGAAATCGCCATCGTAAAGAGCTCCTACGGCAATGCCCTTCGAGCTATCAATGACGGAGCCACCGCCCACAGCAAGGATGAAATCAACATCGTTTGCACGCACCATTTCGATGCCCTTGTAAATCAAGGTATCACGCGGATTCGGCTTCACGCCACCGAGTTCCACAAATGAAACGCCCGCAGCGTTAAGCGATGCCTTCACGCGGTCAATCAAGCCGGAGCGCACCGCAGAGCCCCCACCGTAATGAATCAGCACCTTCGTGCCGCCATACTTTTTGACGAGTTCACCGCATTCGTTTTCGCGGTCCTTACCAAATACAAATTCTGTGGGGCTGTAGAAATTAAAGTTATCCATATTCCATCCTTATATTTTCCAACTAAAATACAAGAAAATCCCACCCAGCGGCAGGATTTTACCAAATTTTCTGTTCTCTAGAGGAAACATCTACTAAAATTTAAGCGAAACGCCTACGTGCGGAACAATCTGAAACCCAGAAAAGACATGATTGAGTTTATAATCAATTGTTTCAAAATTATCGTTGCGATAATTAAATTCTTTCGTTCTATTTCCAAAACCGAACAAATTCACAGTCACATCTACACCCGCATTAATTCCAAACCGTTCCGTAATTCGATACCCCAAAACAATATCGGCACCACCAACAAAATTAAACAGCAGCGTTGAATATTCGTCGGTGATATCCTCCATCTGATAAGTTTTCCCCAAGTATTTCATGTCACCACCCAAAATAGCATGTACCGCTAATATGAAATCATTTACAAACGGAGCATAGCCCAATCCAACTTTTGCATTCAAATCAAAACGAGAATCAATCTGATTCATATGGTCATACGGATCAAAATAAGAATATTTTTTGGATTCATTCACAGGGAAATTAATAAAACCAATTCCTGCTCCGACCTCAAAAGACAAACCATTTTGATAAACCAAATCACGAGTCCACTTCAATTGAAGTCCCATGATCATATCCATTTTTAAATCACGATCACGAGTAAAACTGCCATCATCGTATTCTAAATTGCTATACTGGGTCCACGTTCCGCCCCAATCCATCGGAAGCGCAATACTAAATGTATGGAAAACAATACGCTCCTTCTGTTTTTCATCACTTTGTGCAAAAGACATTAATGCCAAGAACATCACGACAACAAGCACATTTTTCATCAAATTGGACATTCCATTCTCCATCAAAAATTTATACGAAAAGATAGATAAAATATAACCAAAAACATCTTTGGATTCTTTGAAATCAAAAAATTCTCTGAATGACGAAAAAAAACTTCCCGAAGCATACCCGAGAAGTTTTAAAAAAGGAGATTCCCGATCAAGTCGGGAATGACAACTCTATAATTCCATTCTGCATTTTAGCATTGGGAAAAGGAGGGTCGTACCGTGAGCACAAAACGCCTCGTATTAACGAGGCGTGTGTGCGAGATAATCGGCTTCTTAAAGTTCTTATTAACTCTAGCCGATTAGGTCGTATATTCTGCGTTGATCTTCACGTAGCCATAGCTCAAGTCGCAAGTGAATGCGCTTGCAGAAGCCTGACCAATGTTCAACACGAGCGTTACTTTGTATTCACGCTGACGAACCACGGCATGCAGTGCAGCCGTCTGCTTTTCATCCAGCTGTACCGGACGGCCACCTTCGAGAACCTTGACTTCACCAAAGTAGAGGTCCGTGTGTTCGGCAACCATGTTGCAGCCGCTAGAACCAGCACTGCTAAGGATACGACCCCAGTTCGGGTCTTCACCGAACATGGCGCACTTGGCGAGGTTCGACGTACCGATGAAGCGAGCCATGCGGAGAGCTTCTTCGTGGCTTTCAGCCTTTTCAATGCGGAGTTCGATGAGCTTCGTTGCACCTTCACCGTCGCGGACAATGTCCTTGGCGAGGCTCTGCATCACGAGCGTCAAAGCTGCGCGGAATTCGCCCTGTTCGCTGAGGGAGAGGTCTTCGTACTTGATGCCGCTCATGCCGTTAGCGAGCATGATGCAAGTGTCGTTCGTGCTGGTGTCACCATCAACCGTAATTGCGTTGAAGGAGTCTGCGATGTTGGCACGGAATTCAGCAAAGAAGTCAATCGGCAAAGCAAGGTCTGTCGTGATGAACGCAAGCATCGTAGCCATGTTCGGGTGGATCATGCCAGAACCCTTGCAGGCGCCACCGATAGTCACCACACCCTTTTCGGTCTTGATTTCCACAGCGTGGCTCTTGAGAGCAAGGTCCGTCGTGAGGATAGCGCGGCCGAATTCTTCGGAAGCATCTTCATGGAGCTTTTCCACGAGCTTCGGGATACCGGCTTCGATCTTGTCCATCGGCATCAAGTGGCCAATCACGCCCGTGCTGCAAACAAGCACGCTCTTCGGCGTGAGCTTCAAGGCTTCTTCCGTGAGGACAGCCATGCGTTCAGCATCGGCATAACCCTTTTCGCCCGTGCAAGCGTTAGCGTTACCACTGTTCACGATCACAGCAGATGCAAAGTGGGCATGTTCCAAAGCGGCCTTGTCATAAAGGACCGGAGCGGCCTTCACCTTATTGGTGGTAAAAACGGCGAAGCAGCGGGCTGCCTTTTCGCTCTTGAGAAGAGCCATATCGGCATTGCCGCTGGCCTTGATTCCGGCGCAAATTCCAGATGCGGTAAAGCCCTTGGGGGAGCAAACGCCGCCTTTTTCCAACACAGTGTACATAGTATCTCCTAAAAAGAAGCTTTCTTTGCGATTCTGGGCTCGCAAAGCCCGTTAAAATTTTTACCTTATGGAGCATGGAAAAGATCATGTTTACACAAGAGGCTTACGACAAGCTCGTTAAGGACCTTGAAAATTTAAAAAATGTTGAACGTCCCCGCGTACTTCAAGAATTAGTTGATGCCCGTGCACAAGGCGATTTGAGCGAAAACGCTGAATACCATGCTGCCAAGGAGCGCCTTGCCTCTATTGACAACATCGAAATGCCGAAGCTCCAGGACCAACTCGCCCGCGCCCAGGTGATAGCATTTGATGCGAACTCCGATACCATCAAGTTCGGCGCCACCATCACGGCCAAGAACCTGAAGACCAAGCGCGAAATCGTGTACCAGCTCGTCTCTCCCGAAGAAGCAGACGCCCTCAACGGCAAGATCAGCTTCAAGAGCCCGATTGGTGCCGCCCTCATGGGCAAGAAGCGCGGCGATACGGTCGAAGTCGTAACGCCCAAGGGCAAGAACCAGTTCGAAATCATCGATTTCAAGTAATCCATGTTCGTAACGCTCATCGGCAAAGACCAGTTCAGCAAGGACAAGCGGATTGAAAAATTCCTGTCCGAGACTCTTGGCGACCGGATTTCAGATCCGATGGCCAAGCAGGTGCTGTACGCCACCGATACAAACATCGCCTCCATCTCCGATGTCATCATCGAAGCGTGCGATTCCGTGTCGATGTTCTCGCCTGAACAGGTCATCGTCGTACGCAAGGCCGAAGCCCTCAAGACCGACGACATGAAGGCTCTTGCCAAGTGGCTCCCCCACGCAGCAAGCGGCAAGTTGCTCTTCGATTTTGAAACACTTCTCGCCTCCAGCGAGCTCTACAAGGCTCTCGCAAAGGTAGGCAAGGTCGAAAAGTTCGACGTTCCGAAGCAATACGAAATGGCCGACTGGATTTCAGCCGTTGTCCCGACGCACTTTAACAAGGCGATTGAGCCTGCAGCATCGCAGTACCTCGCCGAAGCGCTCGGCAACGATACCAAGCTCGTGAGCGAAGAAGTCGAGAAAATTATCCTCTACGCTCCGGACTGCAAAAAGATTACGCTCGACCTCGTGAAAACGATGGTCGTCTCCCAGCGCGATATCCCGACCTATGAGATTGAAGGATTCTTCGGCATGCAGAATGCCAAGGCTTACGTCCAAAAGTTAAACGAGCTCTTGAACAGCGGCGTCGACGCCATCCGCATTTCGAACACGCTGTACAACTACGCACTCTCGCTTTTGAACTACGGCTCGCTTACTGCAAAAGGCGTCTCGCCCGAAGAAGCCGCTAAAAAGATCGGCAAGAACTACTACATGTTCGTGAAAAAAGGCCAAGCCGCCGAATGCTGCCGCCGTTGGCGTAAGCCACTCCTCGTGCGCGTATTGCGCCGCCTCGCCGACCTCAATTACGAAATCAAGAGTGGCAAGTGCCCGACCCGCATGAGCCAGGAACTCGCCCTCGCCGCACTCGTCGTGCGGTAAGCTCGCTCGCCAAATTTTACTTCACATTCACTTGCTTGACGTCACTGCCGACACGCACAATGTATGCCCCGGCACGATTCATCGTCATATTAAAGTTGGCATCATCAACAACACCGGACTTGATGACAAGCCCCTGCATGTCGAATACAGCGTAGACACTCCCCTTGCGAGCATTCATCACCTGGATATCGCGGCCAACCATAGCCACACTGAACTGCGGCCGAGCGCCCTTCAATGCAATCGACGCCTTGCCATTCGAAGAACTTGATTTAGACTTTTTACTAGAAGAACTCGATTTTACAGAACTAGAGCTCGACTTTGCCTTGCCAGAACTTGAACTTTCAACATTTTT
Organism: Fibrobacter sp. UWB16; assembly: GCF_900215325.1. Lineage (NCBI taxonomy): Bacteria > Pseudomonadati > Fibrobacterota > Fibrobacteria > Fibrobacterales > Fibrobacteraceae > Fibrobacter > Fibrobacter sp. UWB16. The sequence goes on from NZ_OCMS01000001.1 coordinate 322,963, forward strand.
ACTTGAACTCGAAGCGTTCTCCTTCACAGAACTGGAGCTTGAATTTGCCTTACTGCTTGAGCTAGACTTGGCATTACTTGAGCTCGAAGAACTCAAATTCTTCAATTCAAAGCTATAGAGAATTTCCCCTTTAAGCTTGCTGTCACCAGCAAAATAAGCCGGATTACCATTAACCGTAAGAAGCTCATCATTAATCTTACGAGGATTAGCAATTTTCCAAATATTCACCAGACTATCATCAGCACAGTCCCCTTCAATAGAGGCTTCAATATCGAAATACATTAAGTAATTACCTTCTTTCAAGGTATCTTTAACAAGCTTGCTATCTAATTCAATTTTTTTATAAAAAGGGAAGAAGCACTCATTCGGGCCTCCTATTTTAACATCCTTTATAGCCCCATCCAGCTCCAAGCCTTTAATTGTATAAGCAAATTCAGGATCCGCAGTAGCAGCATACACAGCTTCTACAGTTGTATTTTCTGTAAGATTATCCAAGTTTCTACTCCAGCCAACAAACTCCAAGCCCGCATGAGTAGGCGGTTTCGGAGCAGTCACTGGTTTACCCACCACAGCTTCAACTTCATCAATGACGGATTTATTAACGAAATCAACAAACGTAATTACCATCATCGGAATTTCTTCGTAGACAGCATTTACCTTAAATCTAGGCTTATCGATATAGGTAAATTTCTTGTCCCATCCCTTGAATTCATACCCTTCACGAACAGGATCTTTCGGAGCAGTCGCCGATTGACCATAACCGACACGCTCCGTTTTCAATACAGCTCCATCATAATCAAGGAAGTCGACTCGGTACCAACGATAAGGGAATGATACGCCATTTTTATAGTAGGTGATTTTCCAATTTAATTTCTTGACATCCAAATCATTTACAAGAACAACTGGCGTCTCGTTTTTTACATATAGGAATTTCCAAATATTGACTAAGCTGTCATTTTTGCACGCCTCTTTATCATCAATATCAATTGCAATGCTTAAATCATACAACCAGGCATCAGAATCACCTTCTTCATATTCATACTCATTATATTTGTCAAACTTTTGGTTAGAGACCACAAAACATTCATTAGGGGTTTCAATATTCACATCGGAAGCTTTCACAGCAGTCTTGAAATCCTTTACCGTAAAACTATATACCGGTTTGTCTGCGGCCTCAAAAATTGCATTCACAATCGTATTCGCCCCATATTTAATATCGTTAAGATCCTTATCCCAGCCCTTAAACACAAGACCTTTATGAGCAGGATCTTCCGGAGCCACAAAAGTTTCTCCTTCATAATACTTTTCAGAAGAGCCTAAATCGCTACCATCGTAATCAAAATAGAAGTATTTATACCATCGACGTTCCTCATAATCGGCCACAATGGTAATAGCGGCATTAATGGCGGAATAGTCCTGTTTCCATCCAGTAAACTTGAATTGTCTAGGCACAGGGAAATCTTCTGGTGGCGTTGCAGACAAGCCCTCCAATACCTTTTCTTTCTTCAAAGTCACCCATTTTTCTTCTAAAGAAAGTCCTGTAAACTCAATCTTATATCGCGTTACTGTGATTCCTATTTTTCCATTTACATTTCGTATGTAATATTCACCTACACCGTCAAAAACAACTTTTATTTTATTAACGTCTTTTACTTCATTCCAGATTTTAACCAAATTATTATCGGCACAGCCCTGCTGCGTATTATCAACTGAAACATATGTCTCAAACAAGTCGGCAGCACCATTAGGAATAAGTTCTTGCTTGGTTATAACGAAACACTTATTCGGAGTTTTAAATTCAATATCATCTATAGTTTCTGCAGTAGCAAAACCTTTCAAAGAGAAATTAAAGGTATCATCAGCAGCCCAAGACATAGCGCCGGCGCAAAGCAACAACACAAAAATACGGCTCATAGCTTTATTCATTTTTGCTCCATTTGGATGGTCATAATAACGTTTAAAAGTTTACATTTTTATCACACAAATATAACAAAAATACACCAAGCATCAAAGATGATATAAAAAAGCCCTGGGTAAAACCCAGGGTTTTCGCGTTTATAAAACAAAGGCCGGACAACAGTCCGGCAAATGTTAATTACTGATTCCAGTCGTCGTGAGAGTTTTCAGGAACAGGAGCATCTGGAGTTTCACCCGTCACTACCGGAGATGTCATAATCTTGTCATCGACCGGCTTTAGTTCCGGAGCGGCAACACTGGAAGTTTCTTCGGACTTTTCAGAGATATCGACATTGCCGATGTAGTTGCGGATAATGCGCGGCGTCACAAAGATCACGAGGTCCTTCTTCGTGATGGACTTGCGGCTATACTTGAAAAGGTTGCCCAAGAGCGGAATATCCTTGAGGAACGGGATACCGCTTTCGCTTTCGGTGTTTTCGTTACGGGTAAGGCCACCGATCACAACCGTTTCACCGTCAGCCACAACCACCTTGGTCTTTGCTTCCTGGGTCGAAATCACGACTTCGCCCTTTTCGTCATAGCCATAGGAGTTGTTTTCCGGATGGAGGTCGAGCAAGATGCGGTTGTCGCCAGAAACATGCGGCGTCACCGTGAGCTTGATACCCGTTTCCACCATCTTGGTCGAAGATTCACCGCTATCGTCAATCACGCGGATGGAAACCTTGTCACCCATGAACACCTGAGCTTCGGTGTTGTCGAGCGTAGAAACCTGCGGGCTGGCGAGCACTTCCGTAGAAGCATCACCCATCAAGTTCGAAATGGCGATCTGGAGATTGTTGTCGAGGAGGCTTGCCGTAATGGCGGTATTTGCCTTACCCACAGCCGGAGAAGTTCCGTTCGGGAAGGACTTGATAGCACCACTGATTCGGCTGGAGTTGGCAGCACCGGCAGTTCCAAGAGCGGCTGTACCAGGAGTAAGCGTAGTGGTTCCCACAGCTGCAGTCCAATCCACACCAAGTTCACGGGCAAGTTCACTGTTCACGACAACAAGCTTAGCCGTAATCATGATCTGGAGCGTTTCAACGTCAAGTTCGACAAGAGCATTGCCCATCTGTTCGATCTTACTTTCGGTATCGTAAACAATGATGGAGTTCGTACGTTCCACAACAGAAATCTTGCCGCGGTTCGACTTCATGCTTTCAAGCACCTTGACAAGTTCATCAGCCTTGGCGTGGTGCACCTGGAAGTTCTTACGGACAAGAGGCGCATTCTGTTCGGCCTGATTTTCTTCGTCGGCAAGCTTTTTCTGCTTTGCCTGATAAGTGCTCAAGCGCTGGATGGAAATGTACTTGTCCTGAATCACCCACGTGAGGTCATTCATATTACAAATAATGTCCAAGGTTTCCTGCCAGGTCTTCTTGGTCACGCGCAAGCTTATTTTGCCCTTGACATCCGGGGCAATCAAGATGTCCACGCCAGCAATCACCGACACAGAGCGGAAAATGGCTTCGTAGTCCATATTGACGAAGTTAAAGTCATATAGCTTCTTATTCGGGGCTACAGAGCCTTCGGCAGGAGCAGCCCACGCGGTCGCAAAGCTTGCCACCATGATAAGAATCGTCAGAATTTTAGTCAGCTTTTTCACTTTTGACCCCCAAATTTATCGGGAAGACCCATAGAGTAGCGACGGCTCACCCCGAATTCCTGAATCAAGAAGAGCACATCAGTTTGTGTAATTTTAAGAACTTTTCCATTCATGATCTTATCGCCTTCTTTAATCGTATAAGACACGCTCGGATTCTTGGATTCGACGAGGATAGCCACCGGCTCCTCGGCTTCCCAAATAATACCCACCAATTCAACCTGGTCGATATTGATACCTTCTTCGACCAAGCCCTTGATTTCAACAAACGGGTCACGACGACCAAACGAACTGTAAGTCACGCGGTCTTCATAAAGTTCATCAAGGGCGCTTCCACCAGGCTTCATCCCCTGCGTGAGCATTTCACCGCGTTCCTGGTCCACCTTCTTGAGGCGTTCCATCTGCACAGCAGAAAGTTCATCGGTAAAGCTTACCGCACGGCGATTCACATAACCAATCTTGTTGCCCACCTGCACCTTGCGATAAAGGCCATTCAAGTCCATGTTCACTACGCGGTCACCAAAGACTACACGCTGCAAGACCTGAGCCTTTTCACTGGGAGAAGCATACAGTTCAGTTTCATCGGCAACGACAATCAATTCACGCACAACAGGACGCAAGTGGAATGTCTGCGAACTAGCCACAACCTTCTTGCTTTCCTTTTCGTAGGTTTTCACGAAGTCCGAGAACTCGGGAGCGGCATCCGGAGACTTCATCCAGTCTCGCACATAAATACCATTCGGACGAGCACTCCAGAAAATAAAGCCATCGCGACGGATTGCGTTTTCAGCCGTCTGCAAAATCAAGGCGCCTTCCTGCACCAAGATAACTGGGCGAGCTCCCGGAGAAAGCTGGATGTTGAGACCATGAGCATCCCAGAACACAGACTTCACAAGGGAACCTGCACTCACCTTGAATACCGGGGACTTTTCAGGGCCCTTCATCGCAACCGTAATCAAAAGAGAGGGGTTCGGGTTCGAGACATCGCTAATGCTCAAGCGCGTATTTGCAACCAGTCGGAACTGCTCCATGCCAGAACCGATAAGCACGGTCATTTCCTTCAAGCCAGGAAGCAATGCAGAAGCATTTGCTTCTGGTGCGACAACCGACGCCATCTGGGCGGCAGCCTTTTCAGCAGCCTTTCTCTCCTGCATAGCCTTCTTTTCGGCGGCTTTGCGTTCTGCAGCGAGGCGCTTTTCTTCTTCCTGAGCTGCCTTGCGGTCCAACAAAGCTTGCTTTTCGGCAGCCTTGCGTTCTGCGGCAAGGCGCTTTTCTTCTTCGCGGGCCGCCTTTTCTGCAGCCTTCTTATTAGCAGCAAAAAGCTTAGAGAGAGTCCAGGAATTGCCCTTCTTGCCAGCAAACTTCAAAAGGAAGCGAGACTTGTCGAGGGCAATCGCATTTTTATCCGAATTGATCGATGCACCCACCGGCATGCGGATCATCAAGAAATTCATGCCGCGATACAGCTCCTTGGTAACGCTCATGGAGCGCACGTACGGAGAAGCGCCATCGATGTCATAATTGCCAAGACCAAGAGCAAAGTCGGATTCCGAAAAACCGACGAGCAACGTCTTGGAGGCGTTATCGTATTTTTGGAAGAATGTCGGCAAATTCTTGTCAGAAGCAAACTGGAATTCCATCTGGCAATTCTTTGCGCAATTAAAACGGACATCCTTAATCAGCGCCGCCTGCAAAGCAACGGCACTAGACAACAGCATAAGAAGGAACTTGCATTTCATTATTTGCCAACCTTCTTGGATGTATAAGTGGTCAAGTTGAAATTCACCGACATGGTAATCGGAGTCCAACCGTGAGTTTCAGCTTTCTGCACTTCGGCAGCGATGCCGGAATAGCGGGAAAGTTTCAAGTTCGTAATAGCCGTCGGGTAATTGAAGTTTGCAATTTCAGCAAACAGGTAACCGAGCATGTGATAACCGGAATTGACCGCAATGGAATAACGGTTTTCAATGTAGTGTTCCCTTTCAGAACGGCCTTCCGGATTGAACTTCTGGATTTGCACGCCGGAACTGCGGAGCACTGAATAGAGGTCCTGCAAGCGCAGCGGCACCTTTTCTTCTTCCGGGAACATTTCCTTCAGCTTCTGGAAATCCTTTTCGGCCTGCACCAGTTGCATTTCAAGTTCTGCCACGCGATGCTTCTTGGAATTAATCTTGTCCAATTCCTTCTGTGCAGAGATTCTCTGGCTTTCCAAACTTTCGTATTCAACCTGGAATGGATCCCACACATACGTGTAAACAGAATACAAGGCCAAACAGATAATAACAATCGTTACTATGCAGTATATGTTCTTCTTGTCTTTAAAGTCAATATTAAGGTTGCCCATATCACCCCTCCTCTCCAAGGTCTTTCTTGAGTTCGACCTTGAGTGTAAAGCTATAGGCTTCATCGCCATCAACCTTTGTCGTGGAGATAGAGACGAGCGAAACTTTCTGTACGCTGACCTGCTTTTCGAGCTTCACCATGTACTCAGCCACTTCGGAGAAGTCAAACGTCGTCCCCTTCATTTCGAGGTTGAATTCACTCACCTGCGAAACGCTCAGGAGCCACATATTCGGAGGCAAGACCGAGGAAATGTTTTCGAACAACACCACCCAGCGCTTTTTGCTAATCTGGATAGACTTGAGCGCATTGATCTTGGTATTGATAATGGACTGGTTCTTTTCAAGTTCGCTAATTTTCTTGAGCAACGGACGTTCACGTTCCACAGCGGCACGCACAGACTGAAGTTCGGCTTCCTTGCTAGAAAGCTCCTGCAGCGTGTATGCATAAGTGAACAAAGCCACAAAAATTGCAAGAATGAAAAAGACTGTAGGCCACACCACACGGCGGTCCGTAAGCCAAGTCAAGTCCTTTTGCTGCTTGCGATGTTCGCCAGGCAAAAGGTTGATCGTAATTGCAAGCGCCTTGTTAGCGCCTTTATTCTTCTTCGTAGCCATTAGAACTTCCTCATTGCAAGTCCCAAAGCCGGGGCGTAAATGTTAGACAAGGCAACAGACATGCCCTCCTTGTCGACCACGCTGGAATCGCATTCCACAGAGCGGAAGGGGTTCACGGTAGCCGTTTCTATTCCGGTCTTTTCGGCAATATATTCCAAAAGCCCCGGAACAGAAGCTCCACCGCCACCGATCAGGATTCTTTCGAGCGGACGGGAATCTTCCGCAGAAGAATGATAGCGGATACCAAAGGTTATCTGGGACATGAGTTCTTCGAAAGCGACCTTCATGGCGTCTTCGAGAACAGAAATAGCAACGCCTTCAACAACCTTCAGGTCGTTCTTTTCGAACATTTCATGACATTTTTCGGCAGAAATATCAAGGCTAGAAGAAAGCTTGTTGATAATAACGTTTAGCGAACCGCCATTCATGGATCGCACAGAGTGGAAGGCGCCATCCTGGATAAAACCGACGCTCATCTTGTTATCACCGATATTAAAGATGGCGGTCGTCTTCTTGCGTTCCTCTTCGGACGCCGTCATCACAAAGGAATTCAACAGACCAAAAATATCGACATCCAGCGCCGACAGTCTAATGCCCTTGCGCGTAAAGAACTGAGCCCAGGAATCAAGCATCGAGCTCTTGGCAGCGACCACGTTGACCTTGACCTCATCGCCTTCGCGAGACACAACCTCGTAGTCCAGAACGTTGTCCTGGTCATCGAACGGCGGACGGGACTGAGCAGTCTGAACAATAATGGCGGCTTCATTTCCGTTTTTCGGGACCTTGATCGAGAGGCGGTCCACGAGCACACCACCTTCACCGGCACCGCAGTTCACCGAGGCAACCACATCCACATTCTCATCAATCGGGTGGCGAAGCAGCAACTTGGAGAATGCCTCGCCCAACTTGTCGAAGCCATCCTTCTCTTTCTTCGCCCCTTTTTCTGCAGTCAAATCTTCGGAATCACGTCTCTGGATAAGACCATTGATGATGGAGCCCGCAGGTACGGGTTCCAAATCCACTTCGCGCACAATTCTTTTACCGTTAGCATCATGATAGACCTTAACGTACTTGATGCTGTAGTGGCCAACATCTATGCCAACAGTTTCGCGCTCTCCACGAATTCTAGCAATCAATCCTAAAGCCAAAATAAACTCCGATAGGAAACAATACTATGTAAATTTTACTTTCATAAACAGCGAATGTCAAGCGAAAAATCAACTCTAAATCACATAAATCTAAGTTGTTACGCGATTTACGCCATTTGACTCCGTTTTTTTCGGGTTCGCCTTACGGGTTGCCTCAAAAATGTACTGAAGAACACGCTCCTGAGTCCAGGCATACGAGCCCGTAAATACGGCAGCGATGGAATTGTACAAGGGGAAATTGGGGTTTCGGTGCCCCAGGTTGTTCAAAACCTTGACATCCACATTCTGTACGCCAAACGTCGGAAGTTCAAAAGAAATGGAGAACTGCTGGTCCGGTTTCACGTCTTCGGTAAGGCCAAGCAGAATACCACCAGCAGACAAGTCATAAAGCATGCCCGAGTGAACCTCGCCGTTCGGGAATGTCGCCGTCACCGGGAAATCAACAACTTGACGAACCCACTTACGCAGCTGTTCCTTATCGAGTTTATCACTGTGGGTAAAGACAACTTTGTCTGGAGTTGCAGCAAAAACAGACATCCGTATTGAATATACGGCGTCATTCATACGGGTCCAGCGGATGAGCGCATGAGAGCCTTGCAGCGCCTTGGCATTAACGGCAGAACCGTCAATCTTTACGCTCCAAACCTTTTCGGTACGTTCGAATATCGAAGCACGCTTAAACGACTGACCATTCTCGAATTCCAAGTCTACCTTATCCCCAATATTGAACTGCCTAGTCGAGCAGACCATGGACAAGGGATTCGAACCTGTAAAGTCCATCTTGCGCCGGAGGCCGGCAATCGCTTCAAGCGTCTCATCGCGGACAGAGAATACATTACGGATGCGATAAAATTCCGATACGGCAGCTTCAAAGAGTCCAGAAGAATTGAGCACGGCGTCCTTGTTTTCGAACTTGGACGAACGAACCAGCTTTTCTAGAGTACGCACTTCCTTGGGCGTAAACTCAAACGCCTTGATCTTCTCGTCGAACGCTTCTGTACCAAACATCACTTCATTTTCGCGACGGTTGTACATCAGCTGCATTTCAATCAGCACAAGCGCTACAAACGGAAGAACCGGAAGTATGTATTTCTGGAAAAAATCCCAAACTTCTTGAAGCTCGCTAGGCATCAGACCTCACTACAGCTCAGTCCATACACCATTGATATAGCTTGCGAGGATGGACGACGGGAGTTCCTTACCTGTAAGCGGAGAATTGCAGACGTGGCCTGCAAAGTCGCTTTCGAGAACCTTGTGCGTCTTTTCCGGAGCAAGCACCACCACGCTTTCGCCGGCGGATTCGGCACCAGCCAAACGAGCAGGAGCAGTCGAAAGGAGTTCGATAGCACGAACTTCGCCGACACTTGCCACAAGTTTGTTCCAAATAGCAGGGAGTGCGACTTCCAAGGAAAGAGCACCCGGCACGGAATCTTCGAAATTCACAACCGTATCCTGGCGGAGCACCGGCGTGTGGTTCACGCTGATGGCATTGACGGTTCCATCGACAACACCCTGCCACAAGGCTTCGCGGTCTGCAGCCGAGCGGATCGGCGGGAGGATATGGTATGCGGAGTCGAGCGTTTCGAGGCAGGAATCATCCAGGAGCAAGTGGTACAAGTTCACATCGCAAGTGACATCGATACCGTTCTTGCGGGCGTTACGGACAAGTTCAAGAGTTTCACCGCAGGTGACTTGTTTGAAGTGTACCGGCACTTGGAGGAATCGAGCCGTTTCGAGAACCGTGTAAGCAGCAATCGTTTCGGCAATGCGCGGAATGCCCTTCATGCCGAGCATGTCGGAATAGGCGCCTTCATGCACACAACCGCTGTGGCGGAGCGTCTTGTCCATCGGCTGGAAGAAGAAGCGCTTGCCCGTCATCTTGCCATATTCCATAGCGAGGCGGAGGAAGCGGGAGTGCGGAATCACGCCATTACCGTCGCCAAAACCAGCGACACCTGCTTCGGCAAGCTCGACCATTTCGGCCAAGCTATCCGTGCCAAAGCCCTTGCTGTAAGCACCGAGGAACTTGATATCGAAAGCATCTTCGCCGCGTTCTTCGGACTTGAATCGGTTCACCATTGCAGTGAACTTGTCGGCATCGTCAATCGGGTTTGCAGCACTTTCGTAAAGGCCACCGTAAAAACCGCCCTTGCGCATGGCATCAAAGCCATCGGCAAACGTATAGACGTCATCGCGGAGCGGTTCCATAAAGTCAAGGCCAAGGCCAAAGAGGGCCGGCATCACAAGCGCACCGTTGCAGTCAAATTCAACCGTTTCGGACGTTTCGCAAGCGTTCAGGCGAACTTCGCTCTGAAGTTCAAAAGACTTGCCGTTCCAGAACTTTGCATTTTTCAGAACGACATTCACAAGACGACCCTTACAAGGTTTACGCATTTTCATTGTTGCGACCTCCAGCCAAAAGGAAGAGAACGGCCATACGGACGGCGACACCGTTGGTCACCTGATCAAGAATTACAGAATGTTCGCCATCGGCGATATCGGAATCGAGTTCCACGCCGCGGTTGATTGGACCCGGGTGCATGATGATGACCTTGTCCTTAGCGCATTCGAGGAGTTCTTCCGTGATGCCGAACGTATTGCGGTATTCACGCATGCTCGGGAGGAGTGCGTCATCCATGCGTTCTTTTTGCAAGCGGAGAGCGATGATGGCGTCGGCATTGGCAACAGCCTTCTTCACGTCCGGTTCCCACGTCACATGGTTCATGAGGTCTGTATTGCGCGGCACAAGCGTCGAAGGTCCGCAGAGCGTCACGTGAGCGCCCATCGTGGACATGCCCCAGAGGTTACTGCGGGCGACACGGCTGTGGCGGATATCGCCAATGATCGTCACGTTCTTGCCTTCGAGCGTTCCAAGCTTTTCTTCGATCGTCAGCATGTCGAGGAGAGCCTGCGTCGGGTGTTCATGGGCACCGTCGCCAGCGTTCACGATAATGGCATTGCTGTTGTCCGCAAGGAACTTCGGCACGCCCGTTCCCTTGTGACGGACGACCACGATGTCAATCTTCATGGCTTCGATGTTGCGGAGCGTATCGACGAGCGTTTCGCCCTTCTTGACGCTGGAATTCGAGCTTGCAAAGTTCACCGTATCGGCGGAGAGGCGCTTTTCGGCAAGTTCAAAGCTGGTGCGCGTACGGGTGCTGTTCTCGAAGAACAAGTTCACGACCGTCATGCCCCGGAGGCTCGGCACCTTCTTGACCGGGCGTTCGAGAATTTCGCGGAACTGTTTTGCATGGTCCAGAATCAGACGGATATCATGCTTGGACACTCCACGAAGTCCAAACAGGTGTTTAATTTCCAAAGCGCTCACTTTACGCCTCCACTTCTACGAGATAAACGGAATTTTCTTTATCAATAGGTTCAATCGCCACGCGGACTTCCTGATTCCTAGCGGTTTCGACCGTAAGCCCCACACAATCCGGAGCGATCGGAAGTTCACGATGTCCGCGGTCCACGAGCACGCAAAGGCGGATTGCAGCAGGACGGCCAAGGTCCAAGATGGAACGCATGGCAGCCAAGGCCGAACGGCCCGTGTAAAGCACGTCATCTACAAGGATGACCGTCTTGCCTTCTACCGAGGCCGGCATTTCGGTAAAGCGCATTTCTGTCGCCACCTTCTTGCGGTAGTGGAAGTCGTCACGGTAGTACGTGGCATCGAGGCTACCCATTTCAATGGGCTTGCCAAATTTCTGAGAAAGACGCTCGGTGAGCTTTTTTGCCAGCGGAATACCGCGGCTAGCCATGCCGAGCACAATCATGTTGTCAGCGGACGGATGCATCTTCGCAATCTTCGCCGCCATCTCGTCTAGCGCAAATTCCATCGTCTGCGCTGTAAGAAGCTCGCTTACTTTTTTGCAGTTATCGTTCATAAAACAGTCTTAGTTATTAATCGTTAGTCTTCAGTCTATTAATTTCCTGACCATATTTTTAGGTGAATGTAGTTTTTTTAGGGGCTATTTGCCTCTGCGAGTTGTAAAACACCCCCTTAATTTTATATATATAGGCAAAAAAACACTAGTTACAGGAGCCCCAAATGGCATTTAATCAGTTAGACAAACCGCAGGCAGGCGAAACCATCGCCATCATGAAAACCAACCATGGCACCATGAAACTCCGCCTTTTCGAAGAAATCGTCGGCGAATGTGCAACAAACTTCATTGAACTTGCAAAACAGGGCAAGTACGACGGCGCTCCGTTCCACCGCATCATCAAGGACTTCATGATCCAGGGTGGCGACTTCACCCGTAGAAACGGCACCGGTGGCCACGCCGCCAAGGGTCCAGGCTCTACCATCGGCGACAAGTACGACAGCCGTCTCACCCACGTCCGCGGCGCTCTCAGCTGGGCAAAGACCTCCATGCCGCACTCTATCGGCAGCCAGTTCTTCATCGTTCACGGCAACAACGTCCACTTCCTCGACCACGAACAGTGCGGTCCGGGCCCGGCTGACGGTTACTCCGTATTCGGCCAGCTCTACGAAGGCTTCGATGTGCTCGACAAGATCGCCGGTGTCGATACCGACCGTATGGACCGCCCGTACGACGACGTAATCATCGAATCCGTCACAATCGAAAAGGCTTAATAGACAAAAAGCCGGTCTTTACGCGATGTCATCCCCGCCTCCGAGCGGGGATCTCTTTTTTTTAAAACAATTTTGAAAAAAAATTTCAGTTTTTTCAAAATGCACCCTTGACACGCACAACAACTCATTCTATATTTGTGCGCGTCCTCGGGGTTATAGCTCAGTTGGTAGAGCGCCTGCATGGCATGCAGGAGGTCAGGAGTTCGACTCTCCTTAGCTCCACTAAAAAGACTCGCTAAAAAGCGGGTCTTTTTGTTTTTACCCTGTCATTATAAAATAATATTTTTGTATTTTATTCAACACTATGGTCAGGCTTACAAAAATTTCGTCACTCTTACTCTCCGCCGGGTGTGCTTTTAGCTTTGCCGGCACAGGTTCAAACACCGTCTGCGACGCATCCAAGATGGACGCATTCGCCTATGAGGACTGCATTGCAGTTCAAAGAGGAGCAAAGCTTGACAACACGGATTTTTCAGAAAAAGCCGCCCCACCACCGGAACTGATTTCCGAATCGTACGTAGAACCTTTTTCGTACGATCCTTTCAAACGCGATGCTTATTTGACATCCTCGTTTGGTGAAAATCGCGGCACGCGTTACCATGCCGGCATCGACTACTCCACGCAAATGGAAGAAGGCTGGCCCATCTACGCTCCAGAAAATGGTTATGTCAGAGAAATCAAGACTTCGCCATTCGGTTATGGTAAAGTCATGTTCTTCGAAGGCGAAAGCGGCAAGACCTGGGTATTCGCCCACCAAAGCAGCTTCACGCCTGCCATAGAAGACCAGATCAAGCAAAAGCAGTACGCCACCAAGAGTAACGACATTTCCATCAAGCCGAACACCAGATTTCGCAAAGGCGACACACTCACATTCGCGGGAAGTACCGGCATCGGGAATCCCCATTTGCATCTTGAAGTCCGCCTGAACAAAGACGACATCACTTCGCCATGTCAGCTCGGCGTCAAATGCCTCGACACCATCGCACCGCAAATTTTCGGAGTTGCCGTATGGCAAGGCAATGAACTAGCCCTCACTACAGACAACTCACTCCGTAACGGCTGCGTTGAAACGCCCGTCAAAAACGAGTTTAACTTGTCCATGGCCATCAAGATTGCCGACTATAGCCGTGAGCCCAAGGAAAACCCAATGGCCATCCGCCGTTTGGAAATGTGGCGCTACGACGAAAAAATTTACAGCAAAGTTATGGATACCCTCAGCTATAAAAAGATGATCGATATCCGCAACGAGCTCCTTTGGGCCGAAGAAGCCGACACTGCAGGCGACTGGCATTACATTAACGCAAAGCTTGGTCCCATCTCCACATACAGGCTCGAAATCGAAGACTTTAGCGGACACATCATCAAGCGCGAATTCAACTTCCATCAGTCCTGCAAGGATAACGGGAAAATCATCCTCACGCAATACCAGAACACTCCGCTATACACTTTCTTGAGCAAGAGCATGCTTGACATTTATCGTTGCGAATCTGGATACAAATTCACAGCCCTGAATAAAGATGAGCAAGTGATCAACAACGACCTCTGCAAAATATTTGACCACAACAAGCCGCTCCCGATTGGAAAAATCGTCGAGACGTTCCCCGAAACAAGATTCATCCGATATAGCGCAGATGCCGCCGCCACAGGTACCGGACGCAGCTTAAATGAACTTATTTCAATTTACCCCTATGGCAAATACAAAACCAGCATCAACTGGTATACTAAAGTAGGCAACGTTAAAATTTCACAGAAAATTTCGGGTATTCCGGTTGTCGGCGACACATCACAACGAGTCCTCGCCGTTACGCGCAACCAGACCGACAGCATTGATTTTTACGAATTCCATCCGAAGGGATTGCAATTCTATGGCAAGTGGAACGTTTGTATTGAAAACGAAGACAATCCAGCACCGCTCTACTGGCTTGGCGAAACGACTCGCCGTTGGTTCTACTTCGAAAAGCAGACCGGAGGTAAGAACCGTTGCGCTACGACAAACGAACTTAGAGATCTCGCTAACATTTCGGATGAAGACGGTATTTCACTCGGATTCCCCTATTGGGCAGAAACTCTCGTCGGAGGCATGTACCAATCCGCTCTTAAGATTCCGCTTTATTCTAAATACGCCGGAATTCCAGACGGAAACGCCATCAACGTCAAGTACAAGAACAAGTGGATTGCCGCCGAATACGATTCTGAACCAAGAGAGATCATCATCCTTGGCGATGCACTCCCCGATGCAGGCGAAACAATTACGCTTGAAATCACGGACGATTCCAAGCGCAAAATCAAAAAAGAGATTGCCGTTCCGGGATTTTAAAGATCGCGATAAAGCGTGAGGCGGCGCTTGCAGCCGAGCGCAAGACGGATGAGGTCACGAATTTTGTCGTTCAGGCGCGGGAAATCCACCGGATGGACGGCAATACGCGGTACGCCGAACGGGATTTTCAAAATGCCTTCGGCATAGACAAACGCAGCCTTTTCCGTTGACTTCGGGATGCCTGCAAAGCTCGCCACTGGCGATGCATAGCGGACACCTTCGGCAGTCGTAAGCGAAAAACGGTCTTCGTACAACATTTTTTCTGCACGGACTTGACCCGGCAAGAATTTGTTACTAAACCACGTTGGCGGAACAAACGCAATTGGCGCATCCGCATTTCCGTTTTCATCTGCGAATAGTTTTTTCCAAGAATCTAGAGCCGCTTGCAAAAGGCGGCTCGATTCGTACTCGGAAAGCCCAGCGAATTCAGCCTCGCCACCCGTGAGGTTCATGCCCACAAGCCCCGCATAGCTGCGGCCCTGGCTGAATTCTGCCTTGTGCTTAAAGCCATGCTGTGCAAGTTCAAAACCTTCGGACTTAAGCTTCACGAGAGCCACGCGGAAATTTTCAACAGCTTCGTCCGTAGCGTTTTCCGTATCTGGAATCACGAGTAAGCTAAAAGGGCCTCCAACCAATTCCTTGAGTTTTTCAAGAATCGGGGTCACTTTCTGGTAGTTCCAGACGCTAAAATCATGAAAACAAAGGAGAAAACGCTTGCACATGGTTGTGAAGATAGTAATAGTTCAGCCAACTAATTTACTACATTTACCTTACTATGTTCGAATCTATCATTCTCGGCCTTTTGCAGGGCCTCGCCGAATTCCTCCCCATCTCCAGCTCTGGCCATTTAGTGCTCGGGCACGAACTTTTAGGCATGAACGAAGCAGGCATGTTCTTCGATATCATGCTCCACGCAGGCACGCTGCTTTCGATCTTCGTGGTGTTCCACAAGAAGATTACGGACATCATCGTCGGTTGCCTCCGCCGTGACCGCGACCAGCTCCGCGAAGCAGGCTATATCATTCTCGCGAGCATCCCGACAGCCATGATCGGCCTCGGTTTCAAGGACGCACTCGAAAGCCTGTTTGAAAACCCGCGCGCAGTCTGCGTTGCAGAACTTTTCACCGGTCTTTTGCTTTTCACATCGCAGTGGGGCCCGACCGGCGCCAAGCACCCGAATAACGAAGGCGTCAGGATGAACTGGTGGCGCGCACTCGTGACCGGCACCGTACAGGGCATCGCCTGCATCCCGGGCATCAGCCGTAGCGGTTCGACCATCAGCGCCATGATGTTCATGGGCGTGAACCGCAAGTACGCCGGCGAATTCAGTTTCCTCATGAGCATTCCGGCCGTTGGCGGCGCAGCCCTCCTCGATTGCATCAAGTGGATTAAGTGCCAGAGCATGACTCCCGAAAAAATGATTCTCGATCCAGAAAAGGCATTGAAATGCGTTGATGCCGGCGGATTCACCCCGGAACTTTTGGTCGGCATGATTGTCGCATTTGTCTTTGGAATCATAGCCCTCAAGTGGCTCATGAACTTTGTCCAAAAGGGCAAGTTCCAGCACTTCGCCTGGTACGTCTGGGCGGTCGGCATTCTCGGATTGATTTTGCTGTAATAGACTTTATATGCAAAGCGCCCGTTCACAGGATTGTGAGCGGGCGTTTTTGTTTTAGAAAAAATTTGGTATTCAAAAGAAACTTGTTAAGCAAGACTCTTTATTTGCCATTTCTAGGATGAATGTCTTCTTTACGAACTTTGAAGAGCTCCGCAGCTTTTTCAGGAGTCAGAATACCGGAATCGACCATAAGTTGAGCATCTTCACGACCTCGATCATCTTTCCCTTGCAGGTAAGCCCCTTGTTTCTCGTAAAGTAAATTCGTCATTCCGTCAACCTCATTCAAAAGAGTTTCATCTGTGTACCCAGTCAAAGATACATCTTTGACAAAATCCTTGTCAAGAAGTCTAGTCAGTTTTTCTGCAGGAATCTCCTTTTCTTCGAGAACAGCTCGGAAAATTCGAAGCATTTCCGCCCTATTTGTTGTTTCCCGCTGTTCGGGCTCCGTTCGATCATCAATTGCAAAAAATTTTTCCACTTCCACGAAATAAACATCCAATTTTTCATAAAAGAAATGGCGATTTCGTGCGAGTTGGGAATGGTGCAGGTAAGTATTTCTCTCCAATGGGAACTGGTTTTCGGTCAAAATCGAAAGCACGTAGATGTGCGGCAAGTTATAATCTTGCGATTTTTTGACGGTTCTCGAAATCACACGTGACGTGTAGTAGATAAGCCTATCGACAAAAAGGGTGTTGAAATTCTGCTGAACTTCAATAAGAACTGGATTGCCCGCTTCTGTAGTTCCGTATATGTCGAAAATCGCAGTCTTGTCATTAAGAACTCCGGGATTCTCGGGAACTCCAAAGGTAAAAGATTTAATGGCATTTTCTCCGTTCAAATCCAGCATGGCGTTCAGAAATTTTACCGTGCGCTCGGGCTTTACTTCGTTTGCCATGAGCATCTTAAAAATGCCATCGCTGAAAGGATAAACGTTCATGTAGTTTTTTCGATATTCCGCCAAATGTTCAGGATGTTCGTGAAGATCCTTGACCATGGCGAAAAATTCATCTCGTGTCATAATAATACCTCCATTAAGTTTGGAGGTTCTAATCTACAACGGAAAATTTTTCAAAAGTGAAACTTTGAAAATTTTGCAATCGGTTGTTTGCGAAATCGTTTATTTTGTCAACTATTGGATTACACGAGCTCACGGAACCTGTAAAAATAGGTATATTCAAAAGCAGGTTTTATAGGTGCTCTTTTTGAGAGATGTTAAAGCAATAAATCCATTTTACTAAAGGAATTTTGTGAGTTTTTTGATATTGACTGTTCTTATTGGAACTCTATTCTTGTTGAATGTTCCGTTAAATTTTATAGAAAAAAGTTTCTTTATAGGGATATATTTACTGTCTTTAGCTATGGAAATTGGGTCGATAATTATCGAGATAAAGAATCCTAGCAAAGAAGAACTCAAAAAAAATCTTTTTATACTTCTTTGGAATAAGATAAAAACTAAAAAACGAAAATAAATCTACGAGAAAAAAAAAGAAAAAAGTCTTATAGGGACTCTTTTTTGAGCTAGGTTAAAACTTAAGATTCAAAGAAACCAAGTACACAAAAAAAGCCTAATATAACGCCCAAAGCAACAAATACAACATACGCATAATAAGTTGCTGGGTCATTTTCTTTTGTTACATACGATCCACACATTCCTGCTCTTTTTGTTTTTATTATTTCAACTAAGCACCAAATCATGATTATAAGACCTAAATATTTCAATTATCATCCTCCATCGTCGCTATACTAAAAGACGTTCCTAGATTAAACTCTAATAAAATAGAAAAATGAATTTTGATTACACATCAAAAAAAAAGTTAGATTTCTAATCATGGAAAACACATCGTTTTTTTGACGTCATTAGTTCAATCCTAGTTCTCATCTGTTTCGTACGCTTGATGGTGGTAAATCACCATCTGCGTCGCGAGAATAGAGAACTCTGGGACCGTCTACCTAGGAGTCCCGAAAAGTCTGCGGACGATTTCTGGAAGCGATACCGAGATACATCTCCCAAATCGTAACCAACATTTTAGCCTTATCAGGCTTTTTTTTTGGCAATAGCAATTTAAACAGGTGCGCGGGAAAGCCGGGCGTTGCGGGTCGGCGTCTGAGACCCGCAGTAGGGGTAGCGTATGCCGCTGGCGGCAGAAGCGAGGGGGATTCCTCCCCCTCATTATCCTATTTATAGTCACATTTACAATAACCATAAAACAAGGCGATGCCGGAACGGTGTCCGGCATGACATAGTCGCATACCCGTTCATTCGTCTCTAGTCGCTCGTCTCAATTGGCACGGTTCTTGCATATACTAGCGCGGAAACAAAACAAAACCGCCCTTTAGTTTCAATTTGAAACGGCAAAATTGCGGGATTGCTTAAAAATTTAACAGGAGATTAAAATGGCAACAGAAAAGATGGAGTTCCAGACCGAAGTTCGCGACATGCTGAACTTGATGATCAATTCTCTTTACAGCAACAAGGAAATTTTCCTGCGCGAGCTTGTTTCTAACGCAGCGGATGCTCTCGACAAGCGTCGTTTCCTCTCGCTCTCGAACTCCAGCCTCCTCCCGGTGGGCACGCAGTTGCGCATCGATATTTCGGTGAACAAGGAAGGCAAGCGCCTCGTTGTCGAAGACAACGGTATCGGCATGAACAAGGAAGACTTGATCAACTGCTTGGGCACCATCGCCCGTAGCGGCACCAAGAACTTCATCAAGAACCTCAAGGATGGCGACAAAGGCAGTGTCGATTTGATTGGCCAGTTCGGTGTGGGTTTCTACTCCGTGTTCATGGTCGCAAAGAAGGTCGAAGTTTTGACGCTCAAGGCTGGCGAGACGCAGGGTTACCTGTGGGCTTCCGAAGGCACGGGCGATTTCGAAATTTCTGAAGCACCGCTCGACAAGGTGGGCACCAAGATTACGCTTTACCTCAAGGACGACGAAGACGCCGAAGATTTCGCGAGCGAATGGAAGATCAAGGACATCGTCCAGAAGTATAGCGGCTTTGTGAGCTACGGCATTTACTTCCACCCGGAAGCAACGAAAAACGACAAGGGCGAACTTGAAGAAAAGCCCGAAGAACGTTTGAACGACAAGACCGCTTTGTGGCGCCAGAGCGAAAAGGAAGTCACCGAAGAACAGTACAAGGACTTCTACAACGTCATCAGCCACGAAGCTGACGAACCGGCTGCCTGGAGTCACAGCCACGCTGAAGGTTCACAGGAATTCTGGAGCCTCGTGTACATTCCGTCGAAGGCTCCGTTCAACATTTGGCACAACGACGCATTGCACGGCCTCAAGCTCTACGTGAAGAAAGTCTTTATTATGGACGACTGCAAGGACTTGCTGCCGCCTTGGCTCCGCTTTGTGCGCGGTGTGGTCGATAGCGAAGACTTGCCGCTGAACGTGTCCCGTGAAATCTTGCAGAACAACAAGATTATCACCAACATCCGTAAGCATGTCATCAAGAAGGTGCTCGACGCCTTGCAGAACATGGCCGACAAGGATGCCGCGAAGTACAACGCCTGGTGGCGCGAACTCGGTATGGTCCTTAAGGAAGGCTTCTACATGAACTGGGAACATCTTGACGAACTCAAGAAGTTGCTCCGTTTCGAAAGCACCAAGACGGAAGGTGATGCTCTCGTGGGCCTCGACGAATACGTGAAGCGCATGCCGGAAGGCCAGAAGGAAATCTACTACCTCATTGGCGACAAGAATGCCGTGAAGAGCAACCCGATGCTCGAAGCCTTCAAGGCCAAGGGCTACGAAGTCTTGCTCATGAGCGACGGCATAGATGAATTCATGATGTCTAGCCTCCAGGAATTCGGCGACAAGAAGTTCCACGACATCGCCCGCGGCGACGTGGATTTCGAAAAGACCGAAGACGAAAAGAAGGCTGAAGAAGCTAACAAGGGTATCTTCAAGGGCCTCTGCGAAAACCTGCAGAAGCTCCTCGACGAAGACATCAAGGAAGTCCGTGTGTCAAGCCGCCTGAAGGATAGCCCCTGCTGCCTTGTGACCAGCGAAGACGCCATGAGCGCCCAGATGGAACGCATGATGAAGGCGATGGGCCAGAAGAACTTGCCGAAGAGCAAGCGCATCTTGGAAATCAACCCGACGCACCCGATTTGCGAAATGCTCAAGAAGAAGGCTGAAGCGGGTGATGATTTGGGCGATTGGCCGAAGGCCCTCTACGGCCAGGCTCTGCTTGCCGAAGGTTCTCCGCTGCCGAACCCGGCTGAATACGTGTCCGCGATTACAAAGTTACTGACTGCATCTGTCAAGTAATTACGCGCTATGCACCATCAAGAAGACCGCGATTAATCGCGGCCTTTTTTGCTTTTCTGCGACACTCGATTTGCTAGTCTTTGCACTACTTCGTAGTGCAAATCGCTTCGCCTCGGTCATGGGAAAGCAAGCTTTCCCGCGACACTCGGCTTGCTAATTTTTGACGCAGCGGACTGGAAATGCATTGTCCTTACCCGTGTTGCCCACAAATGAATCATCGTTTAAGCTTGTCAAAGACACATTGCACGCGACGACTCTTCTGCAAGTCTCATCGCACCACTCATCGCTTTCAGCCTCTGTAGACGTCCACAAAACCCCGAGATAGCCAATCTCGCTGTAAATGGGATATATTCCATTGATAAACCTGTATCCAGCAGGCGACGCCGAAAAGGAATAATCATCCGTACCGTTACCGCCTTCAGACCAACCAGAAGTTGATTTGAGTTTTTCACCTGCAGTCTCGGAGCCGCCAATTGCGGCAAACAAAGTATCATATTCAGCCTTCGTAGGCAAATGCCAGCCACTGGGACACGCCCCCTGCACTGGATAGGTGGGTGTACACGTTTTTTGATAACCGCAGCCTTTGCCGTTTTCACTCCATACGCCAGCACTGTCCATTGCTGCGGCCCAAGTGTAAAGGCGACCGTACTTGGAGCAGTACTTAGCGGAGTCATTGAAGCAATAGGAACTATCCGTCTCAAAATTAAGATTCTCAGCCATCCAAATCTGCGAACCTATCTTCACGGTTTTATAAGTTTGTTTATCACGGGAGTCCGTTAGCGAGCCATATTCGCATTCATCTTTAGTTTTTGTTTTGCAGGCTTTTGCCTCGGGCACTATAATAACCGGGGGTTCTATAATTTTAGGTTCGACATCCATCACGCAACGAACAGAATAGCCGTCGTCTTTGTTTCCAGAGCGGATATCCGCACCATCATACACACTCTGAAAATACACGCATCCACTACTGTTTTCATATTCATTAGAACTCCAAAAGAGCGCTTGATACCCCTCCTCGTAATAATCGTCTTGGTAGACCCAGTCCCTGAAACCTGCAGGAAGCACGGAAAAACCGAAAGCATCCGTTGCCTCGCCACTGGAGATCCAGTCACTCGTCTTGAGTGTTATGCCAGCGACTTTTTCGCCCCCCACTGAGTCAATCAAGGTTTTCCATTCCGCTGTGGAAGGCAGATGCCATCCCTTGGGACAAGCGTCCGCAGCTGCATCCCATACATATAAGCGCCCAAACTTATCGCAATTATCTTTTGAATTATTGTAACAATAGCAATAATCGTTTTTGTATTTTGCCTCTCTTCTGTAATTCAGATTCTGGGCCATCCACCACTGGTCACCGATTTTCACAGTCTTGTAAGTTTGTCCGTCGCGGTCATCCACCAGCTCGCCATACTCGCAATTATCTTCGGTTGAAGTTTTGCAGCCTTTTGGCACAGCCACAGAGCTTCCCGATTTCGCAGATGAAGAGGACTTCGCAGATGAAGAAGACTTTGCACTAGACGAAGACTTTGCCTTGCTACTGCTAGACTTTTCATTAGACGAAGTTCTGGAATCCAAAACGCAGCGGACGGACAATGCATTATCCATCGGCTCGCCCCCAATATCAGCCGATGCGTAACGATTATCCAAAGACATGCTGATCGCGTGATCAACCAGAATCCTATTGCCATCAAGCCTAGTCGATGATTCAATATCTTCCGTAGAACTCCAGAAATACGCCGCAGTCTTGTCACCAATAAAATCGTACGATTTAACATTCTGAGAGACATAACCACTAAAATCATATTCCATTCTGTAGCCTCCAGGGAGGGCAGAAAAACCATACTCATCCGTTCCGACCGTTTCTTTTTTCTCAAATTTCCAGCCGTCAACAGACTTGAGCTTTATCCCCGCATTATCGCTACCGCCGACTGTTTGGATCAAGGTTTCAAATTCGTCCTTAGAGGGCAAGTGCCAACCGCCAGGGCAAGCCTCCGTTGCAGCTTCCCACTTGTAAAGACGACCGTACTTATTGCATAAGCCAGAGTTACTATTTTGCATGTATGAAGGATCTTCACCATAGCAATAGCTAAAGCACGAATTATAATTCAAGTTTTCCGCCATCCAGACCTGATCGCCGATTTTCACGGTTTTGTAGGTCTTGTTGTCGCGAGGGTCCTTCATGGTATTATTCTTCTCGTCGTATATGGCCTTGGAGCCACTCGCACTTGATGACGATTTCGCGGACGAAGAAGACTTTGCAGAACTAGACGAAACTTTTTTGCTTGACGAGGAGTTCGCCTTGCTACTGCTCGATTTTTTGACGGCACTGCTGGACACCGGTTCTTCTGAATCAGCATTGCTGCCAGAATCACCACCGCAGGCGGTAAAGACAGACATAGCCGTCACAAGCAAGAACGGCAAAAACCTAGCAAACATTTTCATAAACATCTCCTCCCCATACATTTGAGGTAAATATAAGTAATTTGAGGATTTAAAAAGGCGATCCCGTCCCCATTCGCGGATCATGACCACATAAATGCTAGTTGCATTCAAGGCGAGTGTCGCGACAGGCTGCTTGCAGACTGTCATAATTGAGCCGAAGATGCTGACGCAAAGCGTCAAAGCATAAGTGGTCAAAGAGAATAAATCCGGGGTGACAAAGCAAGAAAATCTCATTCCACAATTTTTTCAAGCAGAGAAATAGCCTTTTTCATCTGTTTTTCGGGAACGGAGGAATAGTTGATGACAAATTCATGTTGCGAAGGTGTTGCCATCGTGTAATAATCCGAAAGTGCCCCGATGCGTACGCCTTTTTCGAGAGCCCGATTGCAAAATTCTTCATCGGAAAGCGTAGTTTTCACTTTTAGAATAAAGTGCAAACCTGCATCTTGTTCAGCGATTTCAACGCGGTCATGAAGCGGGCTGCGACGGATGATATCAAGCAGAGTATCGCGACGGTGGCGGTAAAAATTGCGCATTCGGTTGATGTGCTTTTCGTAATGTCCGCCACTGATGAACGTTGCAAGCACATACTGCACGAGATTTGAAATCGTGCAAGTGTAAAACGAGAACTCTTCGCAGAACTTTTTCGCAAGCGGTTTCGGAAGAATCATATAACCCACACGCACTGTAGAGGCAAGCGTTTTAGAAAATGAATTTATATAAATCGTCTTGTCTTGCACGTCAATGTTCTGCAACGCAGGTATCGGGCGGCCCACCATGCGAAATTCGCTATCGTATTCATCTTCGACAATGTAGCGGTTGCTAGATTTTGCAGCCCAGCTTAAAAGTTCATAGCGACGGCTCACAGGCATCACCTTCCCTGTCGGGAAGTGGTGCGATGGCGAAAGATGGACTACGTCCGTGCAAGTTTCTTCAAGCTGGTCTATGCGAACGCCATGCTCATCAAGCGGGATAAAATTGCAAACAACATTTAGCTTTTGGTAAATTTTAGAAATTTTACTGTAGCCGGGATCTTCTACGCCGTACTTTTTATCAAAGCCCAATAGTTGCACAAGCCAAGTGTAAAGGCAATCTGTTCCAGCACCGACGACAATCTGCTCCGGATCCACGCGCATCCCGCGGAACTCCAAGAGCATCTTGGCGATCGCTTTTCGGAGAGCAAGGACTCCTGAATTTGGCGAACGAGTCAGCAGTTCATTTTGCTGTTCGCAGAGGACTTTTCGCGTAATCTTCGCCCACGTCGAGAACGGGAACGTCGAAGCATCTACTTGATTATTGACGAAATCGGCAATGTAATGTAGAGCCTTAGGCGTTTCAACGCGTTGCGACTCACGGGATTGCTTGGTCGGAACAGGCTTGGGAAGAATCTGCGGATTTTTGGATTGAATCACCGCAACGAAAAAGCCCTTACGCGGAAGAGAGTAAATGAAGCCCTCCGCTAAAAGCTGCTCGTACGCATTTTCCACCGTCACGACGCTCACGCCCAACACATTGGCAAACGGACGCTTCGACGGAAGCTTCGCATCCGCCTCCAGACGGCCCGACAGAATATCGTCCTTTATGGAGCGATAAAGGAAATGGTAAAGAGTGTCATCACCCGCTTTTGAAATATCGTATGAGAGCATTAGGGAAATCCTTTTAATCTAACGAGAAAGGCGATGCCCGAATAAATCGGGCATGACATCATTATTATAACGAGCGAGGACCGTTTCGAGTGTTTTTACAATGCGAAGTTCTTGCATTATCAAACTTTCCTTTTGAAAAAACTGACCACAAACTGACATTAAACTGAACCTATTAAAATAATAGAAATTTGAATATTTGATAATATCAATAAAAAGCGTAAATTATGCCTCGAAAACAAGAAAAAAACAGCACTAGAGTCATTAACGCAGCCCTTCGGCAAGCTCAGGGATCTTTTAAGGTTGGTGAGCCTGTCGAACCACGCTCAGGATGACACTCAAAACAAGGAGAACCCAATGTCTACAGAAAATCGCTACGAACTCAACAAGAATCTCGCCCAAATGCTTAAAGGTGGAGTCATCATGGATGTGACCACCCCGGAACAGGCAAAAATTGCAGAAGCCGCCGGTGCAGCCGCCGTCATGGCACTCGAGCGCATCCCTGCCGACATCCGCGCCGCAGGCGGAGTCTCGCGCATGAGCGACCCCAAGATGATCAAGGGCATCCAAGACGCCGTTTCCATCCCCGTGATGGCCAAGTGCCGCATCGGTCACTTTGTCGAAGCGCAACTTTTGGAAGCCATCGAAATTGACTATATCGACGAAAGCGAAGTGCTCTCCCCCGCTGACGATATATTCCATATCAATAAGCACGAATTCAAAGTGCCGTTCGTCTGCGGAGCCCGTGACCTTGGCGAAGCACTCCGTCGCATTGAAGAAGGCGCTTCCATGATCCGCACCAAAGGCGAACCGGGAACAGGCGACATCGTGCAAGCCGTCCGCCACATCCGCCTGATGAACCAGGAAATCGCACGCATCTCGTCCATGCGCGAAGACGAACTTTTCAACCGAGCCAAGGAATTGCAAGTTTCGTACGAACTCGTGAAATATGTTCATGACCACAAGCGCCTCCCCGTCGTGAACTTCGCTGCAGGTGGCGTTGCCACGCCCGCCGATGCAGCCCTCATGATGCAGCTCGGTGCCGAAGGCGTGTTCGTCGGATCAGGTATTTTCAAGTCCGGCAATCCGGCCAAGCGTGCCGCCGCGATCGTGCAAGCCGTCACAAACTACAAGGACGCCAAACTCATTGCCAAGCTCTCCGAAGATTTAGGCGAAGCGATGGTCGGCATCAACGAAAACGAAATTGCACTTTTAATGGCTGAACGAGGAAAGTAAATGAGCGAAAACAAAACAAACAACCACATCAAAATCGGCGTACTCGCCGTACAAGGTGCATTTGCTGAGCACCGCCAGATCCTTGAGAAGCTCGGCGTTGAAACGTTTGAAATCCGCCAGTTGCGAGACCTCGAACAAGATTTCGATGGGCTCATTTTACCCGGCGGCGAAAGCACCGTGCAAGGAAAACTCTTGCAGGAACTCGGACTTTTTGAACCTTTACGCGAACGCATTGAAAGCGGACTCCCTACTTTGGGAACTTGCGCAGGATTGATTCTACTTGCCGAGAAATTGAGCAATGACGGTCACACGTATTTTGCAACAACGCCCGTCACCGTAGAACGCAACGCCTACGGCCGACAGCTCGGAAGCTTCTACACCGAAGAAAATTTCGAGGGTATTGGAAAAATTCCGATGACATTCATCCGTGCGCCACTCATACAGCGCGCAAGCCAGGATGTGCAAATTCTCGCGACCGTTCAAAATCAAATTGTCGCTGTGCGATACAAGAATCAACTCGCTATTTCGTTCCACCCAGAACTCAATAGCAATTTACGAGTGCATCAATATTTCGTGGAGGAAATTGTGAAAGCGAATCGAATGCAAGCAAAGAAAGCTGCTTAATGGAGATTCCGGCTCAAGGCCGGAATGACAATGCAATAATTAGTGCGTAACGAGTGCGATTATCGCCGTTATAAGACCGCCAACGGCAACACCCGCCAGCACAATAAAAGCCACCATCATCCACTTGACATACTTCGCCAGACGAACAACCATGGAATTCTGATCTTTGGCAAATTGCTGATAAGCATTGAGAGCGGCCATCACCGTAAAGCCAACATCATCAAGCCAGCCAAACAGCGGAATCGTATCGGGAACAGCATCAATCGGAGACAAATCGTAAACCACCGCAAGCATAGCAATAATTACAGAAAGCGCTTTCCAGACAACAGGAGCGCTATTCTGTTCATCCCCCTTTTTCACACTACGCCTATCACGATGCATATCGTTCATATCGTGAACTTCAACATCATCGTAAACTTTACCATTAGCCATTCAAACCCATCCTTCTAATCAAATTACTTTTTAAATATACAAACAAAAAGAAAAAGACTACCGATTTCTCGATAATCTTTAGTAAAGTTTTTGCTTTGCGAAACAAAGAACGTTTGATAATCAAGCAAGACAAGGCGCGAGTCCCCCGTAGCGTACTAAAACGTACGTGAGGGGGCGAGCAACGCAGTATTGCGCCGATTAGCGGACGTTCTTTACCCGTGGTAGAGTTTGCTCGTCTGATAATTCGGTTCAGACGTGAGGTTCACACCGAGGCGGCGGAACACACCAACGTCAACCTGCGAAAGAATCACGCTGGAGTGGACTTCGCAATGGCGGAGTTCCGGAAGTTTTTCGAGCGCAATCTTTGCATTGTAATCCGTCAGAGCGCAAACGGAGAGAGCCACGAGGACTTCGTCCATGTGCAAGCGCGGATTCTTGTGACCAAGCTGCATCGTCTTGAGGTTCTGAATCGGTTCAATCACCATCGGAGAAAGCAAGCGGACTTCGTCCGGGATGCCAGCCAAGTGCTTGAGAGAATCGAGCAACATAGCAGAAGATGCACCGAGAAGCGAAGAAGTCTTGCCCGTAATAATCGTACCGTCGTTCAGTTCAATAGCGACTGCCGGACCGTTCGTTTCTTCAGCCTTTGCCACAGCGGCGACAGCAACCTTGCGGTCCTTAGCGCTGATGTGAGCCTGTTCCATCACAAGTTCAAGCTTGTATACCTGATCCTTTTCGGCATTGCCCTTGCGGACCTGGCAAAGCGTATTGTAATAACGGCGGATGATTTCAGCATTAGCGGCTTCGCAAACAGCGGCATCATCAACGATGCAGTTGCCAGCCATGTTCACGCCCATGTCCGTCGGGCTCTTGTACGGAGATTCACCGAGGATGCGCGTAAAGAGAGCGTTCAACACCGGGAAAATTTCGACGTCGCGGTTGTAGTTAATCGTCGTCTTGCCGTAAGCTTCCAAATGGAACGGGTCAATCATGTTCACGTCGTTCAAGTCGGCCGTTGCAGCTTCGTATGCAAGGTTGACCGGGTGCTTGAGCGGGATGTTCCAAATCGGGAACGTTTCAAACTTGGCATAGCCAGCCTTGACACCGCGCTTGTTTTCATGATAAATTTGCGAGAGGCAGACAGCCATCTTTCCACTACCCGGACCCGGAGCGGTTACCACCACGAGTTCGCGAGAAGTTTCAACAAATTCATTCTTGCCATAACCATCATCGCTCACCACGAGCGGGATGTTGCTCGGATAACCGGCAATCGGATAATGGCGATAGACCTTGAGTCCGAGACCTTCGAGCTTTTTCTGGTAAGCGACAGCACTCGGCTGTTCTTGCCAGCGGGTCAGCACCACACTGCTCACGTAAAGGCCATAACCGCGGAAAGCGTCAATCAGGCGAAGGACGTCCTGATCGTAGGTAATGCCCAAGTCGCCGCGAACTTTGTTCTTTTCGATGTCGCCAGCATTGATGGCGATGATGACTTCGGCCTTATCCTTGAGCTTTTCAAGCATGCGGATTTTGGAGTCAGGAGCAAAGCCCGGCAAAACGCGACTTGCATGATGGTCATCAAAAAGTTTTCCACCAAATTCAAGATAAAGTTTTCCACCAAATTTAGAGATACGTTCTTGAATTTTTTCAGATTGAGTTTTTAGATAAGCATCGTTATCAAAACCAACTTTAAACATATATCACTACCATTTTTAGGGTTTTCACAATTATAAAAAAATGTAAACCACTATCTCAAGTCCAAAAAACTATTTTTTTGCCATATTTCTAAATTTGTGGCATACATGTTTACATATCGCTACAGAGAACTCGCTGTCGCCCTTGAAAAAAAAGGCGAAGTCCGTCTTGCGCTCGCCAAGACGCTCCGAGTGAATCCCGAAGAAATCTTCAATCTCGAAGTCGAACGCTTTTCGCTGGACTCCAGACGCAAAGGCGACTTGCACTGGTCCTATAATGTCGTTTTCGACCTGAAGCGCAAAGTCCGTGCGACGGGGAACAACGCCCGCGGGCTCATCGAATCCAAGCGCGAGATTCGCAGCCTCGATGCAGAACCGTTAAAAGACACTGTAGCGATGGCAAGCCACGTGGACGTGATTGGAGCAGGGCCTAGCGGTCTTTGGGCTGCGCTACATCTTTTGCGCAAAGGGTTCTCTGTCGACATCTACGAACAAGGTAAGCAAGTTGAAGAACGTTTTCGCGACATCCGCAAATTCTTTGTAGACCGCAAGTTCAACGCCTACAGTAACGTGCTATTTGGCGAAGGTGGAGCTGGTGCATTCAGCGATGGCAAGCTCAACACCCGCAGTCGCAACCTGTTCAGCGAAACCGTACTCAAGGACATGGTAGACTTTGGCGTTGACGAAAGCGTCGTCACATTTGCAAAGCCGCACATTGGTACAGACAAACTTGTACTCATGTTGCGTCAAGTCCGCGCCGAGATTGTCCGCCTCGGCGGGCATATCCATTTCAACACGAGCCTTGAAGATATTGAAATCAAGGATGGGCGAATTTGCGCAATCAAGCTAAGGGAGATTCCCGCATGCGCGGGAATGACAAGTGCGGGCGCAGGGATCGCGGAATCGCATTGGCAGCCGTGCGAAGCGCTGGTCCTTGCAGTCGGGCATTCCGCACGTAGCGTTTACGAGATGCTCCACGCTCGCGGCGTGACTCTCGAAAGCAAGGCGTTCGCCATGGGCGTCCGCGTTGAACACCCGCAGTCGCTCATCAACATGCGACAGCTCGGGCTGAACGTCGATACAAGACTCACCGGAGCCGCCGAATATTTCCTCGCCACGCCGACAATCAACAAGACTTCAAGCGCCTACAGCTTTTGCATGTGCCCCGGCGGAGTCCTTGTGCCATGTGCCTCAGAACCGGGAACGCTTGCGACAAATGGCATGAGCTATAGCCGACGCAACGGTGCATTCGCTAACGGGGCCATCGCCGTCCCAATTACTGCAGGCGCCGAAGGCTTTGACATTCCTTCAAGCGGTTCGCTTTTTGGCGGTCTCGACTTGCAACGAAAAATCGAAACAGACGCCTACAACGTCGGCGGAAAAGTTTACGCCGCTCCCGCGCAAACGATCAAGAACTTCCTCGCCCACCGCGAAGACAAAACGCTCCCCAAAACCACCTACCCTTGCGGACTCGTGCCAAGCAATCTGTGGGATTGGATGGACAAGACGATTTGTCAAAGTCTCGCCGAAGGCTTCCAAAATTTTGACCGCAAAATTCCGGGATTCATCAACGAAGGCCTGATTGTCGCCCCCGAAACGCGCACCAGTTCGCCGCTCCGCATCACGCGCAACAACGAAACACTCGAAAGCGTAAACACCCAAGGGCTCTTCGTCCTCGGCGAAGGAGCTGGCTACGCAGGCGGAATCGTCACCAGTGCCGCAGACGGCGTACGACTTGCACACTACGCCAAAAAATGCAAGTAAACCATTAACTAGTAACTAAAAATGATTACACGTACTATCGATCGCAATTTTGCAAACATGCGCCTTGACCGTTTCCTCCGCAAGGCATTCCCCGAAGAATCGCTCTCGGTGTTCTTCGCAGTCATCCGCAAAAAGAAAGTCCGTGTAAACGGCGTTGTCGGCAAGGCAAACCAGATGCTCGTCGAAGGCGACGTGGTCAACATTTACGAGAACTTCAAATCCGTAAGCGAATCAGACGAGAGACGAGAGACGAAAGACGAGAGGAATATAAATGGGGAAAGCCTTCCCCTCGCTTCCGCCGCCGAAGCGGCTCCCGCTACCCCTTCGAGCGGGGCCACCCCGCAACGCCCCGATGCAAAAAGTGCAACAGGTTTCGCCAAGAACAAGTCCACTTGGGGCCGCCACCTCACAGGTGCCGAAAAGCAGGCGCACTGGGGAGCTCACGAGCTCGACCTCGTCGTACAAACCGAAGATTACGTGATTGTGAACAAGCCCTCGGGACTCGCAAGCCAGCCGGGCAGCGGCACGCGCCCAGGCGAAAGCCTCGTGGAATACCTCTGGGAATGGGGACGTAACGAAGGTCTCGATTTCAAGCCGACCATCGCCCACCGCCTCGACCAAGAAACTTCCGGCCTCATCATTGCAGCTCTCCACGGCGACACGCTCCGCGACTTCACCCGCATGATTCGTGAACATGTCGTAGACAAGTTCTACTTTGCGCTCGTCAAAGGCAATCTCAAGAAAGACCGCGGCACCATCAGCGAATCGCTCCTGCGCACAGACAGCGCCAAGGGCAGCAAGATGCTCGTCGGCCAAGATGACGAAAACGCACAGAAAGCCATCACGCATTACCGCGTCAAGCAGCATTACGAAGGCTACGATCTTGTGAAAATCAAGCTCGAAACAGGCCGCATGCACCAGATTCGCGCCCACTTCGCAAGCATCGGGCATCCGCTTCTCGGCGATACGCGTTACGGCGACTTCGCGCTCAATCGCGAAGTCAAAAA
This sequence comes from Fibrobacter sp. UWB16, assembly GCF_900215325.1. Lineage (NCBI taxonomy): Bacteria > Pseudomonadati > Fibrobacterota > Fibrobacteria > Fibrobacterales > Fibrobacteraceae > Fibrobacter > Fibrobacter sp. UWB16. The sequence goes on from NZ_OCMS01000001.1 coordinate 354,282, forward strand.
GCTGTTCGGTCTGAACCGCTTATTCTTGCACAGCTGCCGCCTGGAATTCGATTGGCAAGGAGAACACAAAGTTTTCGATTGCCCACTCCCCAAGGAACTCCGCGATGTCATCAAGCAGCTCAAGCCGATGCGTTACGAGCGTCCTGAAAACAACTTCCAAAGAAGCAGACGATAAAAGAGCTAAGCACGCACTAGCGGGAAATCGAACTGAATCGAGCGCGGGGTCGCAAACTTGTCAAAAGTAATTTCGTAGCAGAAGTTCTTTTTATCGACACCGCTGACGGTCCCGATTCCAAAAATCTTGTGCACGACACGATCGCCTACCGCAAATTCTGCCGTAGGCGCTTTCTTTACCGCGCCAAGACTCTCGTCTTCATCAAAATCGTTCATCAAGTCGCGATTGCGGTCCGCTTCTGCAATAAAATCTCGTGCCGCCAAAAGCAAATCGTCCGAGAATCCACGCGCCACATCAAGCTCGCCCATGTCCATCTCGAGCAAGAATCTCGACGGATAGCGTGACCCGCTCTCGCCCGCCACGCCATCCTCGGCGTCGCTCAGGCAAAGTACGTTTTCGGCACGCGTGAAAGCCACATACGCAAGCCTGCGTTCTTCTTCGAGCTGAATCTTGTTCTGCACGCGCTTCACCGGGAAAAAGCCCTCGTTCAAGCCGCACACAAAAACATACGGGAATTCTAGGCCCTTCGCATTGTGAATCGTCATGAGCTGCACGCGGTCCTTTTCCTGCACATCTTCATCGGCATTCGTGAACAGCACGATGTTTTGCAAATACTCATCCAGCGAAGCATCTTCTTCGTAGTAATTCTCGAATTCAAGAATCCCCTGTTTGAGTTCTGCGAGATTGTCCAAGCGGTCTTCATCGCCATCCAGACGAAGCATTTCCTCGTACTTCGTCTCGCGAAGCATCTTCGAAAGCAATTCCGAAACGCGCATATCCTTATAACGCGAGCGATACTTTTCAATCAGCTTCACGTATTCAACGACATTGCTTCTCGACAAGAATTCCTTGCAGTCAAAATCGATTTTCCGATGGTCATTGCCAACCGACGAAAGTTCCGCCTGCGTCGTGACATCAGGCGCCACATCGTTCAAGCGCCCCGCCTCGTACACAATTTCAAGCAACGCCTCGTAAAGTCCGACCTTGCGCGTATCCGCAAACGCCTGCAAAATTGCCATTTTCTTCGGCCCGAACTGGCGCTTGGGCGTATTCACCGTCCGGATAAACGACAAGTCATCGGCATACACAAGCATTCGCAAATAGCAAATGATATCCTTGATTTCCTTGCGCTGATAAAAGCCTACACCGCTATAAACCTTATAAGGGATAGACTCCGACATCAGAGCCTCTTCGACAGAGCGCGACTGCGAATGCATACGGTACAAAACCGCAATATCCTTGTAATGCACACCACCCGCGCCATTTTTCACAGAATTCTGTACCGCATTCTGGATGCGCTCCACAATCCATTTTGCTTCTTCGCGCGTGTTCTTCGCATGGTAAAAAACAGGAGTCTTGCCGCCTGCACGGACCGGCCTCAAGACCTTCTCGATTCGGTACTTGTTGTTCTTGATGACCGCGTCCGGCACCTTCAAAATGCTCGGCGTCGAGCGGTAATTGTTCTGCAACAGAATCGTCTTTGTGCCTTTATGGAACTGGTCAAATTCCAAAATGCGATTGATATCGGCACCGCGCCAGCCATAAATCGTCTGGTCCGGGTCGCCCACCACAAACAGGTTCTTGTGGTAACTCGAAAGCAAATCCGCCAAACGATACTGTTGACCGTCAATGTCCTGGTACTCGTCGACCATCACGTACATCATGCGCTTGCGCCACTTGTCGAGCTTTTCCGGAAAATTCTCCAAAATATATAGCGTCACCAGAATCAAATCGTCAAAATCGAGCGCGTAATTTTTCTTTTGCTCGTACAGATAGCGGTAATAAACCGCCATCCACTTGTCCGGAGCCTCGTCCGCAAGCTCCACCAGATGCTCGCATTTCTCGTTTTCAACCGCCGGCGCATTCCCGGCAGCCGATACATTCTCCTCATCCGCCAAGTGTTCCGCAAACAGCGACACATACCCGATATCATTCGCCTTGCGGCCACCCACAAAATCAAGGACACTGCTGATTTTCAAGTCCTTGAGCGAGAGCCCCAAATCCGCATACGCCTTGCGCAAAAGCGACTTTTGGTCGTCCTCGTCCAAAATCATAAATTCCTTCGGGTAATTCAGAACATGGATTTCTTCGCGCAAGAACTGCACGCAAAAGCCGTGGAACGTCGAAATGTAGCCGCTGTCGTTGCCGCCCAGAATCGAGCGGATGCGCTTTTTCATTTCGGCAGCAGCCTTGTTCGTGAACGTCACGCAGAGAATGTTCGCAGGCGAAATGCCCATCTCCTTCACGAGATACAGATAGCGGTGCGTGAGCGTCCGGGTCTTGCCAGACCCAGCACCCGCCACCACGCGCACATAGCCCTCGGTCGTCTCGACCGCCTCAAGCTGTTCCTTGTCCAGGCGGGAACGCTCCCATTCGAGGGAGTTTTCAACATTTTCGCTTTTCGGGCTTTTTTCCATATGCGAACCGCCTTGTAGTGAACATCTGTTTTACTGCACAAAAAGTAATCTATTTACAGAAATCCGTCAAGTTTTATGCGTTTTTTACCCCACCGTTCTACATTGGAATATTACTATAAACTTTTCTTAAGTTTTTCGTAAGTAATGAGGTATATTTAGAAACGGAGCAATGATAAAACCACAATTTTAGCCAAGGAGGCAAATATGTTTACGAAGCTCTCCAAAACTGTGGCTATTTCTGTTATTATGTATTGCGCATCGTTGTTTGCGCAAACTCCCCAAGTTACCGAAAGATCGGCAATCCCCCCAAAAGGGGATTCTACAATAACAACAACACAAGAAGTTGCGACACCAGCACCTAGCCAAAAATTACGCAACCTCAAAACGATTCATAGCTATAATTTTAATCTTCCCATCGAATCCGAAACCTGGGAAGTCCGATCCGACAAACATGAATGGAATACCCTTGGATTCCAGCTCAGTTGGACTCGCTACAAGACCGAAGAAAGTGGATATTCCACATTATTTGGCTTAGGAGCAAGCTATTTTACCGGTGACCTAAAAGACGACTTTTTCGACGATAAAATCGAATTCAAAGGTTTTGATCTCAACGCGAAATTAGGGTTGGGCTTTGCCCCGGTTTCAAACGATCTAATCGTTGCCTTCCATTTCATTTGCGGCGTCGATGTAAAATTTGCTAACGGTAAAGCCTATATAGAGGATGAAACATTTATGCCAGCCGCCATATATGTTGATGCAACCATTGGCGGAGACTTCATTATCGGCTATCAGGTTCTAGGATCCATGGGTATTCTCGCTGGAATTGATATAACAACCAACGCCTTCGGAATCGGTGGCTACTCCAGAGACCACGACAAAGCTTCCAAGGTGACACAGTTGGATTACGTATTCTCTGGAATCAATTTCACGCCTCATTTGGGAATTTATTTCGGTTTCTAATTCATTCTATTCTTTCCTCAACAAACCCTCCTTACCCCTGCACCCTAAAAGTGCAGGGGTTTTTGCGATATACAATTTCATTCACAATTGAAAAGTGTATATTATAACAGACAAATGTCTTAAAATAGGCAAATGAAGAGGAAAAATGATTATTGTAAACACAGACTACATCAGTGGCAAAGAAATCGAAACGATCCAGCTTGTCAAAGGGAGTATCGTTTTTTCGAAGAACGTTGTCCGTGATATCTTTGCCGGGCTCAAGACTATTATCGGTGGCGAAATCGGTGGCTACAGCGAAATGATGAACGAAGCACGCCAAAAGGCAACTGAGCGCATGATCAGCGAAGCCACCATGATTGGAGCAGACGCCATCGTGAATGTTCGCTATTCCACAAGCGCCTTAATGGCTAATGCCGCAGAAATTATCGCCTACGGCACAGCAGTCCGCTTCAAGAAATAGGCGCTACAAATAGCGCTGGCATAAAAGGACGGCAAGCGCAGTCGCAAAAGCCATATAGGTAAACACAAAAGCCACCGCCTTTTTACGACTGCCTTCCAAACGAATCTCTGGCAAAGTGCTCACAAAGCATATTTGCCACAAATCAAACAAAATCCAAGCAAGGTTTACAGCCGCAAGGCTTAAACTGACATGATGAGGAGCAATAACGGCAACAAGGGTTAAATAAATTTTGATGCTTCCCGAAACACTGTTCGAAAGCAAAAAATTATGCGCCCCAATAAAGCCACCCAAGCAGGCAGCCACAGCCATGCGGGTTCGATTTCGGGGTTTTAATTCTCTAAAATCCATTTTATCTCCCATATACACACTCAAAGCCAAAGGTAAAAACTTTCTCTACATTCAAAAAACTTTTTAGTTCTTACATTTTAAACACGGTGACCTAAATCACAAATCTTTCTATTTTTTAAATATGTCTAATTCATTACTTTTTGGAAAATTCGCAGCAGTTCTCCCCGCAGGCGGCCTCGGCAAGCGCATGGGCGGGGCAATTCCCAAGCAATTGATGCAACTTGGCGGAAAACCGGTTTACCAATACAGCCTCGAAACCTTCCTCAATATGGAAGAAATCGCTGAAGTTGTGATTGCCGTCCCAGCCGATTGGAAAGACTACTTTGAAAAAGATATTTTTAGCCGTTTGAGTCCCGCATTTGGAACCGGATACGGGAATAATTTAAACAAACTAAGAATTGTCGTTGGCGGGAAAGAACGCTGGCAGTCCGTGCAAAACGGAGTGAACGCGCTCACTAGCGGCGCTGAATACGTGCTCGTCCACGATGTAGCACGCCCGTTCATTAGCGAAAAGATTATCCGCGATGTCTGCGAAACGCTCGTCAATCAAGGAAGTTGCCTCGTTGCCAAGCCCGCAATCGACACCATCAAGATTGCAAGCAATGGTCGTGTCGAAAGCACCATTGACCGCAACAAAGTTTGGCTTGCACAGACACCGCAAGCAGCCCGCATCGATTTGCTCAAGAGCCTCTACGCCCGCATCGAAAAGGAACCGCTGAACTTCACGCCAACCGATGAAGCAAGCATCCTCGAATTCTTTGGCGAGTCCGTCTATATCGTGAAAGGCGAATCCGCAAACGACAAGCTCACGACGCCCGAAGATTTCGAATTTTTCGCAAGCCGGGCCAACCAGTTTTAACAGCAACAAAGCCTTACGAGGAGTAAATGAAATACCTGAAGCTACTTGGAATTCTAAGCGCATGCGTTCTCATGACATCTTGCGCCCAGTCCCTTTCTGTTTCTAAGAAAGAAACATTCGAACAGAAATCCGGTATTATCGGAGTTTTCCGCCAGCCAGTCGGATTCTGCAGTGGCGGATACCAACAGCAAATCAAGCTCGGTGGAGAAAGAGTCATCGTCAAACCCACATGGACTAGCGAACAGGACAACCTCTTTTCGGCCTACATTGAACCTGGAAAAGCAGATTTAGAGTATTACAGATTTTCTTGCGGACTCACGGAAACTACGCTCACCCTAAAAGAAAAACACGGGGTCGTTGTCCCTCAAAAAGGCTTCTGCAAAATCGCCATTTCATTCCTGAAAAACGACGAACTATTCTCGAAAAACGAAGTCCTATTGTTCAATCACTTCAAGAAAGAAGAAGTTGCAGCTTCCTTTGAAGATATTCCCTACTGCGAAACATATTAATCCAAGTTTCATTTTTTCTATATTTACCGCCGAAAATTTAAGCAGGCACGAAATTCGCACACCCCCGCGACACCAGCCGCAAGGACAAAAACTGCAAGTTTCGAGCCACAAAGGGTAATAAAATGAAAGTTTCTTTGAATTGGCTTAGACGTCACGTTGACCTTCCGGAATCTGCGGAAGATGTCGCAAAGGCGCTCACCTCCATCGGTCTCGAAGTTGAAGGCATGGAAGAACCGGGCAAGGTCTATGACAAGTTGCTCGTTGCAAAGGTTCTCACTTGCGATCCGCACCCGGATAGCGATCACTTGCACATCACTACCGTGAACGACGGCACGAACACCATCCAGGTTGTTTGCGGAGCCCCGAACGTCGCTGCAGGCCAGACGGTTGTGCTCGCCCCGATTGGCGCAGAACTCCCGCTCCCTGACGGCACCAAGCTCAAGATGAAGAAATCCAAGATTCGCGGTGTCGAAAGCTTCGGCATGATCTGCGCCGAAGACGAAATCGGCCTTTCTGACGACCACGGTGGAATCATGGTTCTCGACGATTCCATCCCGGCAGGTACGCCGTTCGTAAGCCTCGGCATGTACGACGTCTGCTTCGAACTGAACGTTACACCGAACCGCCCGGACGCTCTTAGCCACCGCGGTGTTGCACGCGAACTCGCCGCCAAGTTTAACCGCCCGCTCAAGCCGCTCGCCTACAACTTCAAGGAAGATTCCGAAGACGCAAGCGCCGCCATCAGCCTCGAAGTCGTTCCGGGCTGCGGTTGCTCCCGCTACGTGGGCCGCGTCATCAAGGACGTAAAGGTTGAAAAGTCTCCGGCATGGCTTGCCAAGCTCTTGCACGCTGTCGGCATGAATAGCATCAACAACGTCGTTGACATCACGAACTTCATCTTGATGGACGTCGGTCAGCCGCTCCACAGCTTTGATATGGACCAGCTCCACGGCAACAAGATCAAGGTCCGCCGCGCCGTCAAGGGCGAAACGATTGAAACGATCGACCACACCGAACATGAACTCGTCGAAAACGACCTCGTGATTTGCGACGGTGACCGTCCGGCTTGCGTCGCCGGCGTGATGGGCGGTGTCGAATCCGAAATCGTCGATGCCACGAAGAACGTGTTCCTCGAAAGCGCCTGGTTCAACCCGACCGTTATCCGCAAGCAGGCCAAGCGCCTCTGCATTTCTACAGACTCCAGCTACCGTTTCGAACGTGAAATCGACTTTGCTACGCAGGACGAATACAGCAAGTACGCTTGCGCCATGATTCAGGAAGTCGCTGGTGGCCGCATCCTCAAGGGTTCCGTCGAATACACTGGCGAAGACCACAAGAAAGAAAATAACGTTGTCACGCTCCGCATTGCCCGCGCCGAAAAAGTCATCGGCATGAAACTCGAAGCTGCCCAGGTCGAAAAGTACCTCACGGGTATCGCTCTCGAAGTCGTGAAGAAGGACGCCGAATCCATCACGTTCAAGATTCCGAGTTTCCGCCCGGACCTCGAACGCGAAGTCGACCTCATCGAAGAAATTGCACGCCTCATCGGCTTTGACAACATTCCATACAGCTTGCCGAAGTTCACGATGCAGCCGAACGAACTCCCGCCGATTGAAGTCTTGAACCGCAAGATCCGCAAGACACTTTCTGCCATGGGCCTCCACGAATGCTTGAGCCTCCGCTTCACGAGCAAGGCCCGCACCGAAGCCCTCTTTGGCCCAGAAAGTGACGACCGTCGCAGCAAGCCGGCTCTCCTCTTGAACCCGCTTTCCGAAGAACTCGGTGCTGTGCCGACGAGCCTCCTCCCGAATCTTCTCAAGGCTGTTGCCGAAAACGAAAAGAACCGTCCGGGTTCTGTTCGTCTGTTCGAAGTGGCAAAGGGACAGTTCAAGCGCGCTCGCAAGGACGAACGCGATCCGGGCTTTGACGAATCCAACCTCGTCGCCCTCACCATCGCCGGTAACTTTGATACCGATCCGCTCAACGACAAGCCGAAGCAGATTGACTTTGCCGCCTTCAAGGGCTTTGTCCAGAGCTTCTTCAAGCGTCTCGGCCTCGTCGTGGAATTCCGCGCCGCCGCAAAGCCAGAACTCTTCCTCCACCCGGGCAAGCAGGCCGAAATTGTCTGCAACGGCACGGTTCTTGGAACGATGGGCGAACTCCACCCGAACTGCCTCAAGGCCAACGAAATCAGCTACGAGACTTACGTGATGGAAGCCGACATGGACAAGATGGAACACGAAAGCCACAAGAAGATTGTGTTCCAGCCGTTCAGCCGCCAGGTGCCTTCGACCCGCGACATCTCTATTGAAGTTGCAAAGTCGATGACTCACGAAGACGTGCTCGCCCGCATCAAGGCTCTCAACCCGAAGAACCTCGCGAAGATTACTCTCAAGAGCATCTACGAAGGTGAAAAGATTGAAGCCGGCAAGAAGAACATGGTCTATAGCCTCACCTATCAGGCCATGGACCGTACGCTCACGGACGACGAAGTCAACAAGGCTCACAACAAGCTCCGCGACAAGCTCGTCGCAAACGGCGACATCGTACTCCGCTAGTAGCGATTGCACCGCAAAGCAATCATCCTCGAACGATTGCTTTGCGTCATCCTGAACAAAGAGGTTTGGGCTTGCCCCATACAGTAATTTCTCGTAATTACACAAAAAAACGCTCCCATCGGGAGCGTTTTTCATTTTCGTAATTACAATAACTACTCTGCAAGCGGAGTGTTATTCAAGACAATGCGAACCGCTTTTTCCATGATGGTTTCCCAGTCGCTCAACGACACGACAAACGAATAGCCGGAGTTAGCCTCATAATCGCCATAGCCAACTCTTTTGCCACTCTTCACATCATAATAAGCATATATGCCCTTTGCCGTAAAGTAGTTTTGCGGGCAAGAATAAGTCGTCATTCCATTAGAGCATGTCGACATTTTCGTAGTTCTGCCAATCCAAATATCATCCAGCACAAGATAGATATCCGCAGAATTACTCATTTCTGTCACACTCGGGACTTTAATATTCTCGTTATTTAGAGGAGCCGGATTAATTCTGATATTATCGCTAGAAATTTTCTGTACCGAATAGCGAACACCAGAAGTCTGTTCTCCCAAATTATTTTCTAATTCAGTTTTGTACCATTCAGAGAACTTATTGTAATAATCCGGCAGGTCATCCTGCAAATCATCAAGATTGGCGATAATCGGTTCCGTGAACACAACCTTGACCTTAGTCGGTTTGCTAGTCTAGGAATCATCAATCACAGCTCGCGGAGCTGCGCACCCAACCAAAAAAGCGCAAGCAATCGCCATAGCTAGAACAAGCTTTAATTTTCTCATACAAACTCCTTTTTGTAAATTATTGAGAAATTATTTAAGATTTTTAGAATCTAGTAAAATAATATAAGCTTATCCTAACCCAGTGGTTCGGTAGACTAACTTTAACTAGCCCAGCCCCAGCTGTTCGCGTACATTCTTAATAAATTCATATTCTTCGGGCGATATATTAGTCCTGTTGTAGTCTTCGTGCGAAGCATTCGCAATACGGACCATGCAGTTTATCACGAGAACCTTCGAATCACGGGACTGCGACTGGAGCGCCTTGACACAAGCTTTGGTACGGTCGCTAGCCGATTTGAAGCCAGCATAGAGGCTATTGAATTCGTCCCAACTGGCGTTCGGAGTCACTTCGTCATGAATCTTGTCGAGTTCAGCACTTTCCGCTTCCGTAGCCGAAGTCGCACCCGGCAAAAGCAGTTCATTCTCGTGGTTATGCGAAAGGCAGGCCGTCTGCCAGCACAAAATCAAAAGCGCCATATCAAAATTCATAAGTACCTCTATTTGACTAATTACATTTATAAAGATACGAAAAATCTTAACCACGAATCACCAACCACGAACCACTTTACTATACTTTAGTCATGGCATACATCGCAATGGCGCGTAAGTGGCGCCCGCAATCATTCAGCGATATGGTCGGTCAGGAACATATCGCAAAGACTCTCGAGAACGCCATTCAGGGCGGTCGTCTCCATCATGCATTCCTTTTTACCGGCACCCGTGGTGTGGGCAAGACTACTAGCGCCCGCATCCTCGCCCGCACGCTCAACTGCAAGGGCAATGACCCGCTGCACCCGTGTGGGCAGTGCGACAGCTGCAAGGATATCGCCGGCGGAAACCCGATGGACGTCTATGAAATAGATGCGGCCTCTAACACCAGCGTCGACAACATCCGCGATGTGATTGAACGTGTGCAGTACCCGCCCGTCATCGGCAAGTACAAGATCTTCATCATCGACGAAGTCCACATGCTCTCGACAGGCGCCTTCAACGCTCTTCTCAAGACGCTCGAAGAACCGCCGTCCCACGTGATTTTCATTTTTGCAACGACCGAAGTCAACAAAGTCCCGCAGACGATTTTGAGCCGCGTGCAACGTTTTGACTTCAAGCGCCTGACCGTAGACCAGATCCGCAGCCGCCTCCGCTACATTTGCGAACAGGAAGGCATCAAGGCCACCGATGAAGCCCTCGACATCTTTGCCGAAAAGGCCGACGGTTCCATGCGTGACGGTCTCACCTACTTTGACCAGGCATACGCCTTTACCGGGAACGAGATGACAGCGGAATCCGTCCGCTCCGTCCTCGGCATCCCACCTGTAGAACTTTTCTTCTCGCTCATCCAGTCCATCGAAAACCACGACATCAAGGGTTGCTTCCGCATGGTGGATGACGCTGTGAAAATCGGTATCGAGTTCATCCCGCTGCTCGATGGCTTTGGCAAGTTCCTCCGCAATTTGCTCTACGCCCGCCTCGACGCATTCACGCCGGACGCACTCAACATCACCGAAGAGCTTTACACCAAGTACAAGAGCTGCGCACAAAGTCTTACGAACGGAGATATTCTCCGCATCAGCAAGATGCTTATCGACTTGCAAGGTACGCTCCGCTACAGCACGAACCCGCGCCTCCTCGTCGAGACGACGTTTGCCCGAATGGCTTGGCTCGACCGACTGGTCGATTTGCGAAAAGCTCTTGCAGCGATTAACGATCCTAAAAGCGCCGAAAACGACGCGGTAAAAAAAAAAGTAACTGAAGTCAGCGCCATGATAGACGCCCAGGAAGAAGTCCAGGCGTCTTATGATGACCCATTTGCAGGCTACGATCAAGGTGGCGTGCAGGCATTTTCACGTTACGAAATTGCCGCCGCATGGCCTTCCATCCTCTCCAACATCGCTAACGACGGCGACTACGTATTCTCCGCCGCCATTGCTGGCACCACGCTTGAAACCGGCGACCCCGAACAGAATCCGTTCCCGATTGCGCTTACCTACGCGGGCACGACCGAGAATGCCGAAAACTGGGGCTACCGCCAAATGACGGAGCATCCCGAATACGTCGAACGCGTGACTCGCATTTTGGAAGACCGCCTGCAGACAAAAATTGCGCTTTCCATCCGCACCCGCGCCTTCACCGAATCGGAACTTGCCGAACAGCGCGCCGCCAAGATGAGCCCATACGAGCTCGACCTGGAAAAGGAACCGGGACTTTCAAAGCTCCAGCAGATGTTTGCAACGGAACTCGTCTTCACCAAGAAACTCAAGAAAGCAGCCATCGTTTCACAATGTGACGAAGAAGATTGCGACGCATAGATTATCATGGACCCTATCGGTCGCAAGCTCCCTCCAGGGTGACAATTAAAACGTCATCCTGGAACGAAACGTAGTGTAGTGATAGGATCCAACCAAATAAAAATTCTATAATTACAAATGAAAAACAGTCATCCTGACACGTAAGTGGAAGGATCCAGTTACATTTAACAAGATATAACTGGATTGGGCTATAGCCCGAACATGACGAGATGCAGGATCATAAACTAAACATTTAATACACTCAAAAAGCGAGGATATATTCATGGACATGAGCAAGATGCTTAAGGACCTTCAGAAAATGCAGAGCAAGATGCTTAAGGCACAAAACGACCTCAAGGCACAGAGCTTTGATGCCGAAGCCGGCGGCGGAATGGTGAAGGTCGCCATGAACGGAAAGGGCGTACTCACGATGGTGAAGATCAATCCGGATGCAGTTGACAAGGACGATGTCGAAGCTCTCGAAGACCTCATCATGGCAGCCGTGAACTCAGCCGTCAAGAAGAAAGACGACGCCCAGCAGGCAAGCATTTCGGACATCACTGGCGGCATGAAAATCCCCGGTTTGATGTAATTTTCGCCAAATTTCGCAAAAATTCGCAAATTCGGATGCACTTCATCCCCAATATTTGCGCTTCATCAAAAACAGAAAAAAGCACCCTTATGAAAAGGGTGCTTTTTTTTTACATTTGGCTAGCTTAATATATTAGGAGAACGAATGTCAAGGAAATTTTTAGTCCTTTCTGCCCTTGCTTTAGGGCTGATTGTACCAGCCTCGGCAAAAACCTACACCCGAGATGAAGCGGTCCAGACCGCCATTGAGAACTCTCCGGATGTCAAAACCGCTGAAGAAGACCTCATTAAGGCTTCTTCTCAAGTTGATGCAGGCTATGGTAACGCATACCCCTCTATTGACCTTAGTGCCAATGTCACCCGTATTTTTGGACTGGACGACGTCAAAAAAACATCCGCAATTACGGACGCTGCCAAAAATATGGCAAACAGCGTGGACGACGACGGACACCCCAAAGCAAACGCTTTTGACCAAAACGTGATTGGCCCAGCTTTGGACGGAATGACTTATGGAATGAAGTCCCAAGCCTACCGCTGGCAGTCCAGTGTTGGCCTCACATTGACCCAAGTCCTCTATGCCGCAGGCAAGGTCGGTACCGCAATCGATATCGCCAAAGCCTACAAGCATATGGAAGAAGTCAATCTCGAAGACAAGAAGTCTAGTATACGCTACGACGTTGATAGCCTTTTCAACAATTTGATCCTCCTGGATTCGAGTATTGCAATCACTGAAGAAGGCATCAAGCAGACCGAAGAAAATCTGAATATCGCCACGCAGAAATTCCAAAGCGGATCTGGTAAAGAAATCGATGTGATTCGCGCCCAGCTTGACTTGGAAACCCAGCGTTCCGATCTCGAAAAGACAAAGAAATTGCGTATCCTCGCCAAGAACGCTCTTCTCAACAAGATGGGACTGGATTGGGATTCCGAAGTACAGTTCGTCGGTGAACTTCGCATGCCCGAAGCCAACCTCCCTTACCCGGATACAGCTATGGCAAACGTGAAAAAGCGCCGTAGGGAATTGGCAAAGCTCGAAGCCACTGAAAAAATGAGAGAAAAAAATATCGAAATCGAAGAAGCCGGTTACAAACCGACAATCGCCTTGCTCGGTGGCCTCAAATACGCAAACAACCAAAACAAGATTACCGAATGGGATGCCCCGAAGTGGGACAAACTCAACAAGTACGTTTCTTTAAATTTGTCGATGAATCTTTTCAACGGCATGCAGACCAAGGAAGCTGTAGTTCAAGCAAAATCAGAACTTCGCAGCACACAACTCATGAAAGAAACTGCAGAACGCGGATTCCGCCTGCAAATAGAGGCGTGCGTCAACAACTTGGAAGACGCGCATAATCAAATCGAAATTTCAAAACGTCAGGTAGACTTGGCAAATCGCGGATACGAAATCTCCGAAGCGGCCTACCAAATCGGTGCGGAAACGCAAATCAACCTTCTCGACGTAAGCCAAAAGCTTCGCTTGGCCAAGCTTGGCTACATGAAGGCTGTTCTTGACTGGAACAATGCATACAACGCATTGCTCAAGGCCACTGGTGAATACTAAGATTTAAGAGGAAGACAATCATGAAGACCATTACAAAATCAATCATTACTATTTCTGCCCTGTCGCTCCTCCTCGCTGGATGCGGCGACGCCAAGAAAGACGCCAAGTCCGAGAAAAAAGTTTCGACCATCGAAGAAATCCAAAAGGTCAATGGCAAGCCAGCCCGCGTCGTGAAGGCTGCCACCGTAAAACTCACCGACGTCCGTTCTTTCAGCGGCACCATCGAAGGTAGCCAGCAGACGACAGCAACCGCCAAGCTCGGTGACCCGATTGCCAAGGTCAATGTCCGCGTCGGTTCCAAGGTCAGAAAAGATCAGGTCCTTGCTGAATTCGTCTTTACGGGCGACAACACCGCTTACCAACAGGCTCAAGCAAACATTGCCATGCAAGAAAAGAGCCTCAACCGCTTGAAAGAAGTTCAGGCCAAAGGTGGTGTTTCTCTGCAGGATGTAGAACAGCTCGAAACCCAGATTAACGTAGCCAAGATGCAGATGGAAACCGCACGCCGTGCAACGCTCGTGCTAGCTCCGTCCTCCGGCACCATTACCGAAGTCAAGTTCAAGGTCGGTGAAGTTCCGGGTGTCGGTGGTGCCATGTTCACCATCGCAAACCTCGACAAGGTTATCCTCAAGCTCAACGTCACAAGTTCCGAAATCGGCTTCTTCAAGAAGGGCGCCAAGGCAACAATCGAACTCAACGGAGAAAAGCTTCAGGGCGAAGTAAGCCTCATTCCGCTCGCCGCAAACCCGATAACCCGCTTCTTCCCGGTTGAAGTCACATTCAAGAACAAGGGTCAAAAGCTCCTCCCGGGCATGTACCTCACCACAAAGATTGACGCCCGTGAAGTTACAGGCGTTTCAGTCCCTGTCGAAGCCATTGTCTATAGCAATGGCGTGAACTCGGTCTGGACAGTCGATAGCGAAGGCAAGGCCAAGCGCAAGATTGTGCAACTCGGTGTGCAGACCAAGACCGACATCCAAATCAAGGATGGCCTTAGCGAAGGCGATGTCGTGATGGTCGAAGGCCAAAACCGCATGAACGACGGCGACAAGGTGCTGATTGTCGAATAATCGACACTGGAGAATAGCCAATGATTAAAGCCAGTATTTACAAACCAATCACCATGCTCATGGTCATCTTGACCGTGGTGGTGTTCGGTCTTTATACCTATTCCATGATGGTGGTGGACTTGATGCCGAAATTCGAAGTCCCCGTGGTTACGGCCACCATCATTTACAAGGGCGCAAACCCTGAAGAAATCGAAACCACAATTATCAAGCCGATTGAAGAACAAGTGGAACTCGTGGACGGTATCGACTACGTGCAGTCCATCTGCTTGGAAAACTACGGCATTATCGTCGCCATGTTCAACATGGGCGTGAACGTGGACGTCGCCGCAAATGACGTGCGTTCCAAGGTGGACCTCGCCTCTGCGGACTTTCCGGATGCAGTTCAGGCGCCGATTATTTCGAAGGTCGATATTAACGGTGCTGCCATCATGGCAATCTCGTTCACCGGTCCTCTAAACTCTACAGAACTCCGCCAGAAAGTCGAAGACGAAATCGAACCGCTCTTCACTTCTGTTTCCGGTGTTGCTAGCGTTGATATTTTCGGTGGTACAACCCGCCAGATCGCCATCGAAGTCGACAAGGAAAAAATGATGGACCGCGGTGTCGATATCGGCACCATGATGGGCCTTTACGGCATGTCCAACGTTAACCTCCCGATTGGTGAAGTTATCGGCAAGCACAAGAATACGTCTGTGCGTACCGCAGGTAAGTTCAAGAACCTCGATGAAATGCGCAACATGGAAATTCCGACGGAAAAGGGAGTCGTCAAGCTCTCTGAAATTGCCGTCGTGAAAGATACCATCGAAACAATTACATCGACTTCCCGCTTTAACGGCATCAACTCTGTCGCACTGGATATCAAGAAGCGTTCCGACGCAAACGTCGTAGATGTTTCCAGAGGCGTGCTCAAGCGTTTGGAAGAAGTCAACAAGACTCTCCCGGAAGGCTTCAAGCTCACGCTCATTTACGACAAGTCCGAAGCTGTGAACGAATCTATCGATAACGTTATCCAGAACATCATTATCGCTATTGCGCTTACCGCAGGCCTCTTGCTCCTGTTCCTCGGCAAATTCTCGACGATGATTATCGCAGCTCTCACGATGCCGATTTCCGTGATTGGCGCATTCACGCTCATGTACTTTGCAGGCTTTGGCATCAACATGATGTCCCTCATGGCTCTTTCAAGTTCCGTGGGTCTGTTGGTGACGAACTCCATCGTCGTGCTTGAAAATATCAACAACAAGTTGAATCAAGGCCTTGATCCGAAGGAAGCCGCCTACAAGGGCACTTCTGAAATCATGATTGCCATCATGGCATCGACGCTCACCAACGTCTGCGTGTTCGTGCCTATCGCATTCATGAAGTCCATCGTCGGTATCTTCTTTAGAACATTCGGTATGACCATGGTGTTTGCAACGTTTGTGTCGCTCCTCGTGACATTCACGCTGACACCGCTTATGGCCGCTTACTTGTTCAAGGGTAAAAAGAAAGACGAAAATGGAAACATCATCGAAGAAAAGCCGGGCTTTATCGGAAGCCTGCTGGGACTTTTCCCCAAGGCTTTGAACGGTGTTCGCTTTGTCTACTTGAAGATGCTTGGATTCTGCCTTTCTGTTCCGGGCGTGATTGTCCAGGTTCTCGCTCTTGGCGCAGCCATCTTCCTTGTGGCAGGCCTCGCCAAGAACAACTTAACTGTTGAACTTACCCCGAGACAGGACCAGGGCATGATGAGCATCAAGCTCGAAATGCCTGTGGGTACAAACATCGAGACGACCGATAGCGTGGCTCGTATTATTGAATCCCGCGTCAAGGATATTCCTGAAATTGTTCACTACAGTATGAACGTGGGTGGTTCCAACGGCTTTACGACCGTAAACCAGGCCACCATGCGTGTTAGACTCTTGAAGGACTGGGAAAAGAAGAACAATCCCAACTGGAAGGGCAGACATCGCAGTACGGACGAAATCGTCGACTCCATCCGTCCGTACCTCGCCAACATTCCAGACGCCTACATTTCCGTGAAGTCCACCTCCGCCTCTGAAATGCAGAACAACTCCAGCGGCGACGTGGTGCTCGAAGTGAGCGGTCTCCATGCAGACTCCGTCATCAAGGCATCACAAATCGTCCTTGACCGCGTGCAGCAAAAGATTGACGGCATCGTGGATATCAAGACGAGCTATGAAGCCGGTAAGCCTGAAATCCGCTTGATCCCGAACCGCGCCGCCATGGCCGACTATGGCGTAACGCTTGAAACAGTCGCAAACTACAACTACATTGCAGTGAACGGTTTCGAAGCAGGCCAGTACACCGAAGACGGTGAAGAATACGACGTTTACGTACGCTTGATGGAAAAGGATAGGCAGAGCCATGCCGACATCGAAGACCTGCCTGTCAAGACACCGAAGGGCTACGTAAGTGCTAGCGAACTCTTCCACATCGAAGATGGTGCTGGTCCGACACGTATTGACCGTAAGCGCAAGATGAGACGTGTAGACGTTTCGATGAACTTGCTCCCTGGTCACACGACCGGTGAAATCATGGGCAAACTCACGGAACTTACAAACAGCATGAAGGACGAACTCCCAGAAGGTATCTCGTTCAGCTTCGGTGGTAACGCCGACATGCAGAACGACATGCAGAAGGAATTCATGACGGCAATCGTGATGGCAATCCTCCTCACCTACATTTTGCTCATCGCACTCCTCGAAAGCTTTGCCCAGCCGTTCATTATCATGACGACCATCCCGATGGGTGCTATCGGTGTGCTCCTCGCCCTTATCTTTACCGGCAAGGCGCTCTCCATGATCGCCCTCATGGCTATCGTTATGTTGATTGGTGTGGTGGTGAACAACGCAATTCTTTTGCTCGACGAAGCAAACCGCCTGTTGCGTAGTGGAAGCATGGGCCGCCGCTCGGCAGTGCTTACAGCCGCGAAAGCCAAATTCCAGCCGATTATGCTTGCAACGCTTGCCTCCGTGATTGCCCAGCTCCCGCTCGCATTCGCTCTCGGTGGTAACGTCGCCGCCATGACGCAGCCGATGGGTATTGCCTCTGTGGGTGGCTTGATTGTGTCCGCAGTGCTTACCATGTTCCTTGTGCCGACATTCTTCTGGCTCCCGAACGCCCTCTTTAGCAAGGCCAAGAAAGGCGCCAACAAAGTCAAGGCAAAGTTCAGCAAGGCATAATTAAGTTTCATTAGACAACTCCGCAAAGTCCCCTCTCCGGGGGACTTTTTTTATGCAGTGTCATCCTGAACAAAGCCCGTAAGGGCGACGTGAAGGATCCAGTTAAGCTTTGATTTTTCACAACAAGAAATTACTGGATCCTTCCACCTTCGGTGTCAGGATGACGTCTCGCCGTTTTGGTCAGGATGACTTTACGGCACTTTGCAAACGGTTGGTTGCAAAATTTGCATGAAGGTGATTTTTCAAGAATTTTGTTTGTATTTTACGGGGATGAATACAAAAAACTTGTCCAAAAAATGGTGTCAGAAAAACGGGATTGCAGTTGTTGAAAGCACCGGGGAATGCGCCGCGCTCCTGAAAGTTGCCGTACCGAACGCAAACGATGAATTCCTTCTCGAAAAGATCCGATTTGTCACACAACAACGCATTACCCCAAAGCAGCACTCCCCTGCCGAAATCAGGCTCATGCACAACCACGCCGATTCTATCGATGACGAGGATTTGCTCCAGCACCTCAACCATCTCGAGATTTCACGAAATTCTTCGTGGGAATCGGAACCGATTATAAATCTCGTTGATAGCATTATTGTCAAGGCACTCCAGAAAAAAGCGACCGACATTCACCTCGAACCGTTGGCAGATTCACTACGTGTAAGATTTCGCATTGACGGGCTTTTAACGGAATACAGAACATTCCCGCAATGGCTTGCCGAGCCTATATTGATTCGTCTCAAGGTCATGGCGAATGTCGATATCACGGAGCGCCGCTTGCCACATGACGGGAGTTTCGCCTTTGAAGATTTTCATGAGAAGGTAAACGTTCGCTTAAGTACCATTCCCGTAAACAACGGCGAGAAATGCGTACTGCGATTGCTCCCCGCCAACGATTCCGCACAAACGCTCGACAGCCTTGATTTTAGCGAAACAACGCTCCAAGCGATTCGGAAAATTTTCAACGCCCCGCAAGGGCTATTCCTCGTTACAGGGCCCACAGGGAGCGGCAAGACGACTACGCTTTACGCTGGCCTCCGAGAAATCATCCAGCGAAAAATCAACGTCACGACAATTGAGGACCCCATAGAATACGAACTCCGCGGAGCAAATCAGGTTCCCGTCAACGAAAAATGCGGATTCACGTTCGCCGTTGCATTGCGTTCTATTTTGCGCCAGGATCCAGACGTGATTCTCGTCGGAGAAATCCGCGATGCAGAGACTGCACAAATAGCATTACAAGCCGCACAGACAGGGCATCTCGTGTTGAGCACGTTGCACACAAACAGTGCAAAAGCAGCGGCAGCGAGACTTCTTGATTTAGGCGTTCCAAAAGGTATCTTGGATGAAGCTTTGCTTGGCGTTTTTGCCCAACGCCTCGTAAGGAAGCTTGACAAAACAACTTCTCATGAGTCCTCACCGCATTACAAAGGCAGAACCGTTGTCTGTGAATTGCTATTGCCTAACAACACCTACGCCGACTCCACCATGCAAGAAAACGCAAGAAAGCTCGTAGAATCCGGCATCACCACCGAAGAAGAAATTGAGAGAGTGCTAGGATCATAATAATTCTTATTCAGCAAATCAAAAAGCATTGAATCCGTTTAAAGCGAGAACAAATGATAAAATAAAAAGTCTGTCATCGTCGAGAGAATAAAGCGTCGGCCAAGGATGGGGAGGGTGCAGGGAGGGGCCCGTGCAGCCTTCGCAACTCCGAGCTGGGGCCCCGCCCGCAAGAAGTACATTTTACATTAAAATAAAAACAGAAGAAGTGAACTATTTCTTAGTTCACTTCTTCCCGCCGAACCAATCGTTGATGTCTTCGCCTTCTTTCATCGACAATTTGCCAAATTGATCTACGCCATCACCAAGCACAACCGTGCGGATATTCGCATTCGCAAAAACCGTCTGCAAATACTCCGTACCGCTGCGCCCCGCCTCGTCCTTGTCCAAACAAAGCACGACGCTTTTGTTCTTGAACAGCGGGAGCCATTCTGTCTTAAAAGAACGCACGCCCGGAATTCCAATCGCATCAATGCGTTGCCCCAAAAACGTAAGCGTATCGACGACGCCTTCGCAAAGGTAAACCCAGCCCGGCCTTTCATCAAGCGCGGAAACATTGTACGGGAACGGAACCGTCCCGCGCAAGTTCAGCTCCTTCGGCACAACCGTGCTATCAATCGCGCGCGCCTGGAAATAAAACGAACGGCGTTTGGTATCGAGATACGGGAAAAATAGCGGATGCTTGTAATACCTCAAGTTTCCTTTTTCACTGAAAAGCCCCACGTACTTGAGAACTTCCAAATCGTAAGTTTCCTTGAGCTTATTGTTGAGCGCGCCATAATCCGTAATCGTGCGCAAAAGCATCTTGTCCCAAATCGGCTTGTAAATGCGGCGACGTGCAAGGTATGCAGCCGCAGGCGTCTTATCGACAGGGCTCAACATTTTCAAGAACGAGAGGATAATCTTCTTGCGTTCATCATCGCTTACAAGCTCTTTTGCAGGCTCGGGAGAGCGATATTCAAGAGCGGCATCACGGACTGCCGTTTTCGCAACAAGCGCTGCACTTTGTTCAGGCGACACATTCGAAGCTGGAGTTCGATTCGGCATCACCGTTGCAGAAGCAGGATTCGTCATTGATACGCGATTTTGCACCTGAGGCTTCGCCCCATGCAACAGGAATCCATACGTTTCCTTGAGCCAGTTCAGAGCTTCTAGGAATGAACAATTCTTGACAAACTGCACAAGCGAAATCACATCACCACGAACGTCATCGCAGACCCAGCAACGGAATGTTCCGCGTTCTTCGGAAAACGATACGGACGGAGTTCTATCGCCATGCGCATGGCGTGTCGGGAAAAAGCAACGACAACGGCCACGCACCACCGGGAGACCTAAATCCATAGCCACCGTCGTAATCGAGAGTGCAGCCTTAAATTGTTTGAGTTCCTCTTCTGTCATTGCACCAAGAATATATATATTTTCGTCATGATTATTCAAGAAAATATACCGATGAGCGAGCACACGTCCTTTAAAGTTGGCGGTCCCGCACGATATTTCGTCAAAGCAGAATCCGTAAGCGATATCAAAGAAGCAATCGCATTTGCAAACGAGCAAGCGCTCCCGAACTACATTCTCGGCAAAGGCACGAACTTGCTCGTCTCTGATAGCGGATACAACGGCGTCATTATTCAGCTCGGTAAATTTTTCTCGGAAATCACAGATCTTGGCAACAGCAAGATTTGCGCTAAAGGCGCCACGCCGCTTGCCCGCCTCGCCCGCTACACAATTAACGAAGGACTCGCAGGCATCCACAAGCTCGCCGGCATTCCCGGGAGCCTCGGCGGTGCGATTTACATGAACGCAGGCGCTTACGGTCAAGATGTTTCGCAGACTTGCGTTGAAGTCGAAAGCATCGATGCCGCAGGCAATATGCACACGCGAGCCGCAGCAGATTGCAAATTCGGTTACCGCCATAGCGTATTTCAAAAGCTTGCAAAATGCGAGCCCAAGGTCCCTGAGCCTGCCGAAGGGGGGCAAAGCAATTTTCTTTCAGAAACAATTCTTTCTGCCACATTCCAGCTTACGCCCGCAACAGAACTTGGCAAGACAGCCAAAGATCTAGAAAGCGAAATGCAAGAATGCATGACAAAGCGTCGCAATTCGCAACCGCTTTCCATGCCCAATGCGGGTAGCACCTTCAAGCGTCTAGATGCAGGCGCCGCCGAAACGCCAACACAAATCGCACCAGGTTATTACATCGAACAGGCGGGTTTAAAAGGCTACCGCATAGGCGGCGCCGAAGTGAGCCGTGTGCACGCGAACTTTATCGTCAACGCAGGCAACGCCACCGCAGCAGACATCAAAACACTCAGCGAATACGTTCAAAAAGTCGTCGCCGAAAAGTTTGGCATTCAGCTTCACAGAGAAGTGATTCTGCTCGGAGAATTCTAAAAAGACAGTCTACTTTGACAGCGGATCGTACTTGTTCAAGATTTTAACGATGAGCCAATAGACAAGTCCACCGATCATACCGCCGAGTGCATCAGCAATCAAGTCGAAACCGCTACAGTCACGGCCTTCCACAAAGCTCTGGTGGTATTCGTCCGTACAGCCGTAAGCAAGCGCAATAGCCATCACGATTAGCACCTTGAGCCACGGTTTCAAAGACCACTGGCCACGTGCCCACCACATGCAAAAACATCCCGCCAAAGTGGCGTATTCGCACGTATGCGCAAGTTTATCCCATACATGCGGGAAGTCTTCGAGTTCATAGGATGTCATCGAAGAAATCTTGAAAATGATAGCCATGCAGAGGATGGCAGGGACTTTTCTAAAAAACGGATACTTGTCAAAGAGCGATTCAAACATGCGCCCAAATTTAGCTTTTGTAAAAGCTATTCGTTCTTGAGCAGGCGCTTGGAGACAACATTTTTGTATTCTTCTTCTGCCGTCATGTCGTTGATTCGGTTACTCTTCTTGCCATCTTCATAATTTTCGAAGAAGCAATACGTCTCATAGACTTTTCTTGCCTTGATCTTTTTGCCGTTTACAAATGTGGCGACAATTTCAAAATGGGCTATTCGATTCTGCTTGAGGCGAATCGGCAATTTAAATGAATTTGTCATCAATTCATCGTCTGCAAAAGTCTTTACCACAACACCCTTGCGTTTCACGATAATCTTCTTGATCTGACTCAAGTCCGAGCCCATCAGTCCAGCCACACTAAAACGGAGCGTCGCCGGGATATCACGCTCTTCGGGCAATACGTGAATGCGTTCACGACCAGAACCTTCTATGACAATCGAAGGCTTGAGTTTTTTTGGCTGGACCGTATCCTTAGCAGCCGTAGACTTGCGTTCATTAGCCTTCGTCAAGACTTCCGCCATCTTCGCCGAAACAAAGTTCGTATGCCAGGTATGGCAAATGTATTCCACTTCACCATTGCTGCAATTCACAACAAAATGCTTCGGACCAAACGCTGTAGAATCCGCCCATTCAAACGTACGCTTGTAAAGCCCGCTTTCAGGAATCGTATCGACAATTCCGAGCACAGAAACTAAGCTTCCCGGGATAAACAACGCTTCAAGCGTTACACTCGGCTTGCCAATGTATTCATTCAAGACCTTCGGCTTAAACTCAATCTGCGAGCTCTTTATGAATGCTTCCGATTTTTTCTTGTAGGCTTCATCAAATTCCAGCAACATAGGTTCGAGCTTGTCGAGATTCAACCTTGCAGCGCGCACACCAAGTTCAGTAGCGGCACCAGTCGCAATAGAATCAAGAGCACGAGCTAAAATAAGCGTACCCGAACTTGCAAGCGATAAAATCTTTACGCCATTCGTATTGGCAATCAAAGTCTGTCCGCTCTTGACCGACTGCGCTGTACCGGTTTTCACGGTCACGTCAAGACGACCTTCCTTAAGCGACGAGATTTCCAACCCATCGACATTTTCAATAAAGCCAGCCGTTCCACGAACTACAGACGAAACATTTTCTGTACGAATTTCAAACTCGTCCTTGACCGCCTGTTTCTGCACATCAAACAACAACTTTCCATGGCTGAGCGCAACGGTCATTCTTGCTTTCAGTTCATCCGCTTTAGTGACTTCAATAGCCATCTCAGACCGGCCATCGGTCTTGAGCGCAGAACCGTCATCAACAGAAATAACAACCGAAGAACCCGCCTCAGTCACAATCGATGATTTTTCATGAACGGATAAGCCGACTTTCAATGACTTGGCATGGCTATCAGCAGTCTTCACATGGGCATCGCCCACAACGCTCTGGACAACGCCATTAAACAAAGGCTTTTCGGGAACCGCATTTAACGATTCTTTTTTGGAGGATTCAGAATCGCCACAGGCAGAAAAAGATACAGCAAAAACGAGGGCCAAGCCCAAAAGTCCAACCCTAAAAATCTTTGCTTGATTCTTTCCTACCATGTTTTTTAATCTAGTAATTAAAATTTCAAAAAAGAAATTTACAATCACTTTTCCCCCTCGATTAAAAACAATAATTTGCGCTCCGTCACACGTTTTATGAACCACACAAATGCGTGACAAAATAAATATAACTAAAAATTCTAAATTTTTACCCATGAAAGCAATTACATTGAAAGCCGGGCGCGATAAATCCGCCCTCCGTTACCACCCGTGGATTTTTAGCGGCGCCATTGATGAAGTTGTTGGCGACCCCGCGCTTGGTGACGTTGTCGAAGTTTATAGCTACCACAGCGATTTTCTGGGCCTTGCAGCCTACTCCCCGAAATCCCAGATCCGAGGCCGTTTCTGGACATTCGGGACCGAAGGAAAGAACGTCAAGATTGACCGCGAATTCTTTAGCGACATTTTGGACCGCGCCATCGCCTCCCGCAAGAGCCGTGGGTTCGACATCCATGACAAGGAATGTGCATTCCGCCTTGTGAACGCTGAAAATGACGGCATTCCAGGTTGCATCATCGACAAGTATGCCGACATCTACTCCGTCGAAATCCTTGCTGCAGGCGCCGAAGTCAATCGCCAGATCATTTACGAATTGCTTGCCGAAAAGACGGGTTGCCGTGGCATTTATGAACGCTGCGATTCCGAAGTCCGCAAAAAGGAAGGACTCCCCCTCCGCACGGGCGTTGTATTTGGCGAAGTTCCAGACGAACCGGTCATCATCAACGAAAATGGAATTCTATTCCCGATTGACGTAAAGAACGGACACAAGACCGGCTACTACCTCGACCAGCGCGATGCCAGACGCCGTGTAGGCGAACTCGCTCGTGGCAAGAAGATGCTCAACTGCTTCTGCTACACCGGCGGCTTTGGTCTGTACGCCCTCCGTGGCGGTTGCGAAAAGGTTTATCAGGTCGACGTTTCCAAGGACGCGCTCAAGCTCGCCAAGGAAGGCATCATGCGCAACAAATTAAGCACGGCACATGCAACACACGTCGAAGCAGACGTGTTCCAGTACTTGCGCAAGTGCCGTGACAAGGCCGAAACGTTCGACTTCATCGTGCTTGACCCGCCAAAGTTCGTCGAAAGCAAGGACAACTTGCAGAAAGGCGCCCGCGGTTACAAGGATATTAATTTGCTTGCAATGAAGTTGCTTGCCGAAGGCGGCATGCTTGCCACATTCAGCTGTTCCGGCCTTATGGAAATGGACTTGTTCCAGAAGATTATCGCCGACGCCGCAGCCGATGCCCACCGTCGCGTGCAGATTATCGAACGTTTTGGACAGCCAGCCGACCATCCCGTGAACACAGCCTTCCCCGAAGGACAATACCTCAAGGGACTCCTGGTGCAGGTTGTTTAACACCTTTTATAAAAGCACAAGATGGAGAAGCCCGTTCAAAGACGGGCATGACAGCATCAAAAGCTTCCAAAAAACTTACTACACAGGTGACAAAGCCTGTGTAGTTTTTTTATAATTTTAGGAGAAGATAAAAAGGTATATGTGGACGGTTTTATAGAGGTCAAAAATGTATTTAGTCACTTACGACATCGGCAACTCCTTTATAAAAGCAACACTTACAAAAATCGCAAATTCGATTGAATTCGTGGGAGCGACTGTTGTCAGTACGCATAGTACCTCGACTTTAGGCGGCAAAGGGGTGGAACAGAGCACCGAACAATGGTGGGATTCCATCTGCCGTAGCACAAAAGACCTCCTCAAAAATTACGGTATTACTAGCGACCAGATCAAGGGTATCAGTTTCTGTTCCCAAATGAACGCAACCATACTCGTTGATGATGACGGCAATGCGGTCCGCCCACCCATGACGTTCCTGGACAGACGTGCCGACAAAGAATTCAAGGGCTACTTCAACCACGGTCTCAAGATTCACGGTCTAAACATCTGGAAACTCATCAAGGCGATGCATCATACAAGCATGGTCCCCGTTGGAGCTTACAGCCCGATTTGGAAATACAAGTGGGTACAAAACAACGAGCCCGAAAATTTTGCAAAAGTCGACAAGTTCCTAGATGTTGGCGATTATCTTTTGTACAAAGCCACAGGACGATTCGTCCGCACAGAAGACTCCGCATTCTGCACGGCACTCAACGATTGCCGCAAAGGCCATTCCGGCTGGAGCCACACCATGGCTAAAGCGTACGGCATCAACGAAAAGCACTTGCCAGAGATTGTGCAAAGCACAGACATTGTCGGCCGTATTACAGCCACTGCCGCCGAACAGATGGGCTTGGAAAAGGGCACACCAGTCATCGCTGGAGGCGGAGATATCGCCATGGTCGCAATCGGTTGTGGCAACACCCAAAACAATCTTACCAGCATTTACTGCGGAACTTCAGGATCCGTCTGCACCGTTGTCGATCACATTATCCAGTTTGCAGATATCATGATGATTGCCGTCAAGGGGCCGAATCCCAAGCAAAAATACCTGTACGGAGAACTTGAAACCGCAGGCAAGTGCTTTGCCTGGGCTCGCGAGCTCATCGGCAAGCTGGACAATTCGCAGTACAGCTACGAAGAATGCGCATCACTTATTTCAAAATCAAAGCCAGGTTCCCGTGGACTCCTGTTCACGCCATTCATGAACGGCTGCAAGACGCCTTTTGAAGACGGCGAAATCCGCAGTTCGCTTTCGGGTATTGAACTGGATACAACCCGTGGAGACTTGCTCCGCGCCGTTATCGAAGGTATCTGCTTCCACTTCCGCTGGCTCTTGGAATGCCAGGCCAAGAAATGCAAGATATCAGACACCATCCGCTTTGCAGGCGGTCTTGCTAGAATCAACATCATGAACCAGATTCTCGCCGACGTGACCGGGCATACGATTGAAACGGTAAAGCATCCGCAATATGTGGGCGCACTAGGTGCCGCTGCCGTTGCTGCAATCGGACTTGGGCAGATGCATTTCGAAGACATCCATAGCTATATCGAAATCACGAATACATACACGCCCAATCCCGAGAATCACGAGATTTACAACAAAATCTACAAGAAATTCTTGGATAAAGTCAAGAGCGATCGAAAGCTCGTGAAAGGGTAATTTTTCTTAAAAATTTTTCAAAAAAGGCGATGGCCTCCCTTCGACAAGCTCAGGGACCTGAGCGGGCATGACATCTTAGAAACAATGAAGCCGGGACAAGCCCGGCATAACATTGTTCAAAATCTTTCAGTTGCAACTAAAAACTATAGACCATTGACTAATGGCCAATTAGCGTTTGTTACGCGGAAGTTCGCTCGCGTGCTTTTCAAGCCACACTGCATCTTCGAGAGCGCGTTCAGCTTCGGTTGCCCAGTCAGAATCCGGGAATTCACGAACAACATCACGGTAGCGCGTTACAGCACTGTGGAAGTCGCGCATTTCGCGGTAGATGTTGCCCATCTGGAGCATCGCAAAGTAGCGTTCGTCCGGCGTGATTTCATTTTCGAGCAAAGCCTTGTACATCTGGAGAGCGGCTTCGTGATAGCCGTCCGCATAGAGCGCATTGGCGTTGGCAATGGAATTCGAAGCCGTCGGAGCAACGTCTTCCCTCTGCGGAGCGACATCAGCAGACTTCGACTTGTCGTTCCCGCTCTTCTTGGCATCCTTCAAAGCCTTGGCTTCGGCTTCTTGCATAGCCTTTTCTTCGGCAGCGGCACTGGCGACAGCGTTGATTTCGGCCAAACGGTCTTCAGCAGCCTTGCGGAACTTGGCATCCGGAGCAGCCTTCTTCAAGTATGCCGAGAGATACTTCTTTTCTTGTTCGGTACGCTTGCTCTTCTGGTTGATCTTTGCCAGATAGTAATTTGCGTCGTTACCGCGTTCCTTGTACGAAAGCCCCTTCTTCAAATTGAACTCGGCCTTGTCGTATTCTCCCATCTCATAACGGGTTAAGCCCGCATAGAAGTACGCACCGGCATCGCCAGGCTTCTTCGAAAGAACAACTCTCCAAAGCGGAGCAGCTTCAGCATAGCGGCCTTCGGCAAGCAAAGCCTTGCCCTTTTCAAACGGATCTTCGGAAGCGGCAGCCGTTGCAGGCGCCGGTTGTGCAGCCTTCGGCGTTTCGACCTTTGCAGGGGCAGCGGTCTTTGCCGGCTCAGCCTTTGCAGCAGGAGATGTTTGTGCGGGCTGTGCAGTCTTTGCAGGTTCAGCCTTTGCCGTTTCGGTCTTTGCAGCAGCCTTGCCACCCTTCATCTTAGCGCGTTCAGCATCGGCCTTAGCCTGCTGGCCCATAGCTTCGTAAGCCTTGGCAGCGCCTTCGTACGCTTCCGTCAAACTCGGATCATAACCATAAGCGAGGCGGAAGTTTGCCACAGCCCCCTTATAGTCCTTCATCTTCATGCGAACCTTGCCTGCCGCCATATAAGCTTCAGTATTCTTCTTATTTTCAGCCAACATGGCTCGGTATTCCCCAAGAGCCTTATCATACTGACCCTTGGCCTCAAAACGGGCACCCTGTTCAATACGGGGGTCCACAGCCCAAACTTGAGACATTCCAACCATCAATGCAAGCGCAATAAAAGACAATTTCTTGTTCATGGTAAAAAATTTAGTAAAAACCATTGACTTTATGACACAGATTGGCGATATTACTAGCAGAGACGCGGATAATTTTGATTACCCGCAAAGGAGAAAAAATGAAAATTACAGAAGCTGTCGATAAATATAAAGCTGACGAACAGGAGCTCATCATCGAAGCTTATGAACGCGAAGGGGGCGACACCGAAGATGTGGATCTCATCCTCCTGGACCGCATTTGCGCCCGACTTGGGCTAGGCCTCGACAACGAAGACATCGACAATGACGATATCGCCGAAGAAGTCAACTTTGACGAATACGGGAGCCATTTCGGAGACGTGTCCGAAAGCGAGGACGAACTGTAAAAACAAGCAGTGACATTTAATGACACAATCTTTATCTATTTTATAAACAGTTAAAGATAAACATTAAAGGTCACACATGTTCAACATTCATTATCCATTTAGCCCGAGTAAAATTTTTCTTCTTTCTCTGACGGTAATCGTCTTCGGGCTTTTCGTTTACCTCTCGGGGAGTTTTGTCTCTGCGACAGTATTTTCCGTACTGTACGCCTTTTTTGCAATAGCCGATTAATAAAATTTAACTGGATCCTTCACGGCTTTCGCCGTTCAGGATGACGAGTTGCAACGATTGCTCAGGATGACGTTTTGCAAGGACCGTTCAGGATGATATCTAAACATCAATCTGCGACACAGCGAACGTACAGGCCCTTGTAAACACTGGCGTCTGTGCGTTCTATATCCTTGTCGGCGCGATTGAATTCCCATGAGCGGGCGGTATTAGGCTGGACAGAAGACTTGGACCAATAATGCCCAGAATTAAAGCCATCGCAGAAGTTGTCCCAATCCTGGCAACCGCCCTGACCTAAATTGTCCCAATCCAGCGTGGCGCGGTCTTTCTGGAAATCACGCCATTCGCCGTCATCTGGCAAGTGCCAACCTGGAGGACATGCTTTAGTTGCATCATCATAGGTGTAATAGCGTCCAAATTTTTCGCAGTAGGATTTATCATCTACATAGCACTGTTTCTCGGACGTCACGCTGAATGCGAGATTTTTCATCATCCAAATTTTACCGCCACGGACGCCGACCTTGTACTTTTTATTATCGCGTTTATCCGTAAAAATCATATCCTTCGGGGAGATATTTTTTTCGGCAAACTGGTCACGAGCAAAAACGCAACGGATCTGGATGGCATCAGCTTCTTCAATATCCACATACTTTGTGGTTCCATGCTTGGTTTCAAACCTTATCGCGTGATTGGCCGGGCCACGGACAGCAAAATAGGCATAACCTTTTCTTGCATTCACCACTTCGTCAAATTCAAACTTGTAAAAACCAAGCGACGAATGTCCCACAAAATCATTCATGTTCTGGATTTTATCTGGGCCTGAGAATTTTTCTTCAATCAGTTCGTCCCAATCCGTTTCATCCGGGAGCTGCGTTCCCTCTGGGCATGAGGCTTTCCAGCTATCGCTACGATAAAAAGGAATTCCATTTTCGTCAGTAAAGTATGAGGTCTTGCTGTACTTGAGACTTTGTTTGAACCAGTTTAACGATCCCGACGGAATTCCACGATAAACGCGTCCATCTCTATAATCCTTAAACTCTGCTGCGTAATTATGGGTGACCACAGACACGGTCAAAATCGCTACGGCGCACAACGAACGCCACACCTCATCCAACATCAATAACCTCACAAATAATAGACTTACGAAGTAAGCCTACACAATATATATACGCTTTTTCGGAAAAAATGCTATAAAAAATTGTCAAAAGTAAAAAATTGCGCCAATATTGCCCGGAATTGCCCAAAAAGAAATATTCTTTTTACAAATTTCATGCAATTTAAGCACTCCAAAGCTTACGCCTGTTCCCACAAGCGCCCCAACTACTACATCAGTAGGATAATGTTTGCCAGCGACAACGCGCAAGACCCCGACAGCCCCGGCAAGCGTCAACGATGACGCCCATACGAGACTTTTGTACTTGGAGTTCGGATAAATTTCAGAGAACCACTCCCCTGTAAACACGGCTACCGTAAACGCAGCCGAGGCATGTCCCGAATAAAACGAACCATAAGCCTCGCCTCGCGCGGACTCCGCCTTTTTGCGACCTTCGCCCCGTTCCGCATAAATGTAAGGGCGCGGCCACAACTGCGTTGAACGCACCAGCTGGTTCAAGGCGTTCTGCAAGGCAAACGCTTCCACAAACATGAGCGAAAAGGCACCAAAGTCATGACCATCGGCATCGCCCTTGTACCAGGAGTACCCCGCCAACGCCAATGGAGCGACAGCCAAAGCCCCCGAATAATGGCTCACAGTCGTTGCCCATCCGCTGTAAAGCCCCGCAAACGGGCGGTCCCACGGTAACAGTTCTGATTTCGGCTTCAAGTCGCTCGATGAAATTTTCGACATCCCGTAGTACTGATAAACTCCAAGAACCGATGTCAAGACAATCCCTAGCGAAAGCGGGACATCCAAGCGGACTGAGACCTCGTAATGGCGAGGAACTTCCGCGCCGGGCATGTTCCGGGAAGCATCGGGCGCACCCAAGGCAAGCGTTGCCGAACACAACACCGCAAAAAGCACCCGAAATAAGCTTTTAAATCGCCCAGAAAACATCAAAAGTCCATCTAAAAATTTATATTCACAAACACAAACATACAAAAGTATTGGCGGAACACGTGACAAATTCGAATTTAAACCAGAACCGAGAACCAATCATCCCGAACATGGAACTTTTTGGAGCCATTTCCGACGAAATGCGCCTCAAGATACTGCTCCTACTGGACCAGTCCGAATTTACAGTCAACGAAATCAAGGACATTCTGGATATCCACCAGAGTAACGCAAGCCGCCACTTGGCAAAGCTTTCGCAATGCGGGCTCGTGAAAGACCGACGCGATGGAATCAAGGCCTATTACCGTCTGAGCGAAGAACTTTACATGAGCAGCCGTCTGTTGCAGATTATCCGCGAAGCCTACGATGAACTGCAGGACAAGGACATTCTCAAGTGCCGCGCCGCACAAGCGCTCGAAGAACGCACCGACAAGACCAAGGGACAAATCCATAAGCTCGACCAGGCCGGCGGAAGCCTCAAGGCACAAATCAGCCTGTTCAGCAAGCTCATGGTGCCGTTCGAAAACGCCGTGGACATTGGGTGCGGCGAAGGCGGCGACCTCTCGCTCATGCTCGCAAGCCGTTGCAAAAACGTGACCGCACTCGACTACGATCCAAAAATCATTAGCGGTTTCCAGCAGATTTTGCGCCAGAAAGGCATCGAAAACGTGACGCCGAAAGTCGCCGACATGACCCAGACGGGCCTTCCCTCTAACTACGCAGACCTCGTCTTGATGAGCCAAGTACTCCACCATGCAACAGACCCGCGCCTCGCCCTCAAGGAAGCAACCCGCATCTTGAAACCGGGTGGAATGCTTGCGCTTTTGGACCTCGCCCAGCACAAGGAAGAATCGTTCCGCACGACCCACGGCCACATTTGGCTTGGTTTTGAACGCAGCCAGCTCGAATTCTTTGTGAAGGAGCTCAACTGCAAGGTCGTCGAAAGCGAAATCATCCCAAGTGAAAACGAGGTCGATAAAAAGCTCCCCGTCATTTGCATGATTATCACGAAAGAGTAAAAATTCGCTTGACCATTTTGCGAAAATCAAATATCTTTACTAAAAAAGTCAAGGAGAAACCTTATGGGAAAACTGATTAAGTACGTCGTCATCGCAGCTGTGTGCATCATTTCTGCATTCGGCATCTACAGCCTCGTCAAGACGGCCAAGACCGACGAAAACACGCTCGAATAACATTCTTTCGAAAACTTATTCAAAGGCGAACAATTTAACAAACCGTAGCGGGCTTCCTCTGCGGTATTTTTATATTTCCAACTATGAATTTCCTCGACAAGAAACCAGCATTCTTTGTGGCCATGGCCGCAATTTTCTTTGCGATTTTGCTGTTCGTTTTCCGCGATTTCGCATTCGATTCCAGTCAACTCATGCTCAACAGCGACCAGCTGAACAGCATAGGCAACCGCATTTTGCGTACATTCGACGTCATCCTCACGGAATGGGACGATAGCCGCCTCGGCGGTGTCCCGACGATTGACGCACTATTCGGCGACGCCTACCACCCGCTCGTGTGGACGCAGTTCCTGATGGACCCGGCACGCGCCGTCGGGTTCAAGTTCATCCTCACGGTCTGGGTCGCATTCATGAGCGCCATGCTCCTCGCCTGGAACCTGACCAAGAACAAGTGGTGGGGAACGCTCCTCGGGTTCCTCTACGCATTTTCGCCGGAATACTTCACCTACATCTACGGAGGCCACGACGGCAAGATGATGGTTTTTGCCATTGCCCCGTTGGCACTCCTTGCCATCCGTAAGATTGTCCGTGACGGAAGCCTCCCCTATCTTTTTGTGTTTGCGCTAAGCGTCACGTGGATGATTCTCGGAAGCCACCTGCAGCTCACGTACCTCTTCTTGTGGGGAGCAGGCCTTTACACGCTATACGAAGCAGCCTTCCACTGCAACACGCTTGCCGTACGCGGTAAACGCATCGGGCTTGCAGCAGCAGCGCTTGCCTTTGGACTTGCACTCAGCAGTTTCCAGATTGTACCGCCTTACATTTACACGACAACGCAATCCGTCCGCGGTGAAGGCGAACACACCAATTACGGTCACGCCGTGAGCTGGTCCTTCCACCAGGAAGAAATGGCTCAAATGCTCATTCCGGGATTTATCGGTGTCGATGTCTATGAACAAGATGAAAAGTCCAACTCGTTCAAGGGCAGTTCCTTTGTCGATGTGACGATGGACGAATACCGCAAGATGGCCGAAGCCGGTAGCCAGGGTAGCCCGTTCTACTGGGGACACAACAGCTTCAAGCTCGACCACAACAACGCAGGCGCACTCCTCACGTTCCTCGGCTTCCTCTGCCTGTTCCTCCCGGGTAAGCGCCGCTGGGCAAGTTTCTGGGGACTCGGAGCCGTTGTCGCTTTGAGCTATGGCATGGGCGACCATTCTCCGCTCTTCAAGCTCTGGTACAATATTCTGCCGGGCGTCAAGAACTTCCGCGCTCCGGGCATGGCCCTTTTCTGGCTCCCGCTTTTGCTCGTGATGATGGCAGGCCCCGTACTTCGCACAGTTAGCGATCCGAACGAAAATACGACCAAGAACCGTCGCGCTCTCTTGCATGGAACCGCGATGTTCGTCATCCTACTTTTGCTCGTCGTGATTGCACGCTTCAACTGGACACTCTTTATCAGCCCGTTCGGACTTGTCGTTTGCCTTGCTTACGCAATTGCATGCCTTGGCGTGATGAGCCTCGATGATCAAGGCAAGGCGATTAACGTCCAAAACTTTGTCGATGCATTCAAGTCTAAGCTTCCGGGAACCTCTAGAGGCGTACAGGCCGCAGTTGTTATCGGATTTGCAATTATCGGTACATTCCTCATGAGCGGTCAAAAGCTCTTGAACGACCCCGTTACGGCCCCGTACTTCAAGCCGCTGAACGAAGTCGTGATGAACATGACCGCCTCTAAGATTATCCCGAGCTTCATCTTGATTCTCGTTGTGATTGGCGTGAGCATTGCCGTGTTCAAGTGGAAAGGGAGCACGCCAGCCAAGGTCGGCATTCTCGCAGCAGTTGCCGGCATTGAACTCATGACCATCAATGGAGCGTTTATCCAGAACGTGGCCGCTAACGAATACTTGCAGCCGAAAAACGGCATTGTAGCAGCCCTCAAGGCTCCTTACAAAGCAGATCCGATCAACCAGCCGCGTGTACTTTCGCTCTCCCGCAGTAAGGCTCTCAGCGGAAACATCTTCCCGCAATACCACATGCGCAATGCGGATGGTTTCCATGACAACGAACTTGCCAGCTACCGCGAATTCCGTGGCGGCCAGGGCAACGCCAACTATCTGATTAACGTCAACGATCCGACAGCACCGCACCCGTTCCTCGACTTGATGAACATCAACGCCATCATCTTCGATACGCAGCGCGGCACCTCCTACTTGCCAATCACGACTGCCATGGGCGAAGCCTACATCTACGGCGAATCGACCACGATGGAAGATTCCAAGGCCATTGACGCGCTTAAGAACGGATTTGCCTACCGCGAAAAGGTCATCCTCTCCGAAGAACCGCAAAACAAAGGTGAAGGAGGCATCGCACAGGGCAAGGCAAAGCTTATCGCAAGCCCGAAGATGGACACGCAAGTGTTCCAGGTCGAAAGCGACCGCGCAGGCTTCATGGTTGTCGCAGGCAACTACCACCCCTACTGGAAAGCAACCGTCAACGGCAAGGAAGCCAAGGTTTACAAGGCATTCGGCGACCTCCGCGCTGTTGAAATTCCGAAAGGCAAATCCGAAGTCCGCATGGAATACCGCAGTAAGCCATTCCATGCATGCCTCAAAGTTAGCTTGTTTGCAGCAATCTTGCTCATCGCTCTCGGAGCGTTCGTCTTCGTGAAAAGCAAGAAAACGAAGAACGCATAATACGTGAAACGCTCGACGCATCTATAATACGGGATGCGCATTCCACAAACGAAATGCGCGCAGTCCTACAACGGGATGCGCTAATTTCAATACAAGACGCTCGCCCAACGCGAGCGTTTTTTCGTACACAAAAAAATCCCGCCAGGGGTTACCTGACGAGATTTTAAAACGTTCAAAGCTATGAACTGCGGTATCTACTTCCCCGCTAAGTATAAGCGAGTGAGACAAGGCGTGGATGCGCGTAGCGTACTAAGGTACGTGAGCGCAGCCACAACGCAGTATCGCGAAGCTTAGACGACGCGGGTCATGCCGCTCATGCGTTCGCGGAGCCAAGCACCGACTTCTTCCACCGGATGCTGACGGATGTTCTTGTTCACCTTGATGAGTTCTTCGTTGTCGACAGCGTTGGTATTGCCTTCGTTGAAGATATCGCCAATGTCGCCCTTCTTGACTTCGTTCTTCATGAAGTCTGCGAGGAGAGGAACGCACTTGTTAGCAAACAGGTAGCAGCCGTATTCTGCAGTATCGCTGATGACGCGGTTCATTTCGAACAGCTTCTTACGAGCGATGAGGTTTGCAATGAGCGGAGTTTCGTGGAGGGATTCGTAGTAAGCGCTCATCGGCTTGATGCCCACAGAGCACATGGTTTCGAATGCGAGTTCCACACCGGCCTTGATCATAGCGGTCATGAGAACGCCACGGTCAAAGTATTCCTGTTCGGTGATCTGCTTGTCAGTTGCGGCAACCTTTTCGAATTCGAGTTCGCCAGTTTCGCCACGCCACTTGAGGAGGTCCTTGTCGCCAGCTTCCCAGTCGACCATCATCGTGCTGGAGAACTTGCCAGAGATGATGTTGTCCTGATGTTCCTGGTAGAGCGGCTTCATGATCTTCTTCATCTTTTCAGCAAGTTCCGTTGCGCGGATCTTAGCCGGGTTGGAGAGACGGTCCATCATGTTCGTGATGCCACCATGCTTGAGAGCTTCGGAAATCGTTTCCCAGCCGTACTGGAGGAGCTTCACAGCGTAAGCCTTGTCGATACCGAATTCCTTCACCATCTTGTCGTAGCAAAGGATCGTACCGGTCTGGAGCATACCGCAAAGGATGGTCTGTTCGCCCATGAGGTCAGACTTCACTTCGGCGACGAAAGAGCTTTCGAGAACGCCCGGACGGTCAGCGTGGAGACCAGCGGCGTAAGCCTTGGCATAGTCCCAGCCCTTGCCTTCAGGGTCGTTTTCCGGGTGGACAGCGATAAGGCACGGCATGCCGAAACCACGGAGGTATTCAGAACGAACTTCGGAACCCGGTCCCTTCGGAGCGACCATGATCACAGTGATGTCCTTGCGGATTTCCTGGCCTTCTTCGACGATGTTGAAGCCATGGCTGTAAGAGAGAGCTGCGCCCTTCTTCATGAGCTTCATGATAGCCGGGATCACGTTGTGGTGCTGCTTATCCGGTGTGAGGTTGCAAACGAGGTCTGCATCCGGAATCATTTCTTCATAAGTACCGACCTTGAAGCCGTTTTCAGTAGCGTTCTTCCAGGACTGGCGCTTCTGTTCGATGGCTTCCTTGCGGAGCGTGTAGGAAACATCCAAACCGCTATCGCGAAGGTCGAGACCCTGATGGAGACCCTGAGCACCGCAACCGACGAACACAATCTTCTTTCCCTTGAGGGCTTCAACACCACGGCTGAATTCAGAATGTTCCATGAAACGGCAGTGGCCAATTTCTTCGAGTT
Organism: Fibrobacter sp. UWB16; assembly: GCF_900215325.1. Lineage (NCBI taxonomy): Bacteria > Pseudomonadati > Fibrobacterota > Fibrobacteria > Fibrobacterales > Fibrobacteraceae > Fibrobacter > Fibrobacter sp. UWB16. The sequence goes on from NZ_OCMS01000001.1 coordinate 390,754, forward strand.
GGCGACGCATAGGGATTGAGTTGAAATAATTCATTTTTTTGAACCTCTGTTAAATAAAATGTTCCGCGGTAGAATATAGTAAATTCGGAATAAGGATTTCAGAAATAGGAAATAGAATCCAGAAAAAGAGCTTTTTCGACACAGAATTCATCCAATTACTTTGTTACAACTGTCGTCAGTACATTCTCTCCGCAAAAAAAATAGCCCCGTCGCTTGGACGAGGCTAAAAGGAGATCCCCGATCAAGTCGGGGATGACATGTTTAAGATTACCGTGAGCAACAAACGCCCGGTATTAACCGAGCGTGGTTGCGAGAGCGAGGCGAAGACGGAGTCCCCGCCTTGCATAAGAGCCGAGCGGTCTTATTTAGCGCGTTCAAGGTAAGAACCGTCGCGGGTATCCACGCGGATCTTGGTGTTGTTTTCGATGAAGAGCGGAATCATCACCTTAGCGCCAGTTTCGAGAGTAGCTTCACGCATCACGTTACCGCTGGTGTTGCCCTGAACTGCCGGAGGAGCGTCAACGATCATCAAGTCAACGAAGGTCGGCGGGATAACTTCGATCGGAAGTGTAGCCATCGTCTTCGGGTCCTTCCACCAAGTGACTTCGACAGTAGCGCCATCGAGGAGCCAAACTTCGCAGCCATTGAGAGCTTCCTTGGAGATTTCTTCAGTTTCCTGAGTTTCGCTGTTGAGGAAGTACCAAGTAGAACCGTCGTTGTAGAGGTAGGTCATTTCGGTGTAGGTCACATCAGCTTCTTCCACCGTATCACCGCTCTTCCAGGTGCGTTCGAGAGTACGGCCAGTCACCAAGTTCTTGATACGAACGCGGTTAAAAGCCTGACCCTTACCCGGCTTCACAAACTGGTTTTCGATGATTTCATACGGCTGACCATCAACCATGATTTTCAATTTTTTACGGAATTCGTTGGTGCTTACAGTACCCATATTATCCTCTTTTGGTTTTTGATTCTAAATTTAGCAATATAATGGACAATTCTGTTAAAACATTCACGCATATTTCTGAATTTTTAGACTATTTGGGCAATGATTTTACCGGTTTGACAAGCGAAATGCGCGCAAACCTCGACCAAGAGCCCACATTCGCATTCAACTGTTCCAAGCACTACGCCGACCTCATCAAGAATTCGGCCGAGCCCGTCAAACTGCTACGCGAGGTTCTACCGAGCAAGGACGAGCTCAAGGAAGCCCCCGGCTTTGTCGATGACCCCGTCGGGGACCTCCCCGCCGGCAAGTCCGAATGCATCTTGCAAAAGTACGAGAACCGCGCCCTCATCGTTTCGACTTCTGCCTGCGGTGTGCGCTGCAGGTTCTGCTTCAGACGCAACTACCCCTTCCAGGACACACAGAATATCGCGAGTGAAGTTTCGAACTGGCTGGATGTCCATACGAGCATTTGGGAAGTGATACTCTCGGGTGGAGACCCGCTCACGCTTGGCCCGGGACCGTTCCGCGACCTCGTGGAAGCAATCGCATTCCACCCGTCTGTGACGACGCTCCGCATCCACACGCGACTCCCGATCATGCGACCGGACCTCGTGATGCAGCATTTTGAACTTTTGCGAGAACTCCCCGCACGTTTCAACTGCGTGCTCGTGGTACACGTGAACCACCCTGATGAACTCGACGAAGAATCAGCCGCCGTTTTCGCACAACTTAAATTCAGCGGTTGGACACTCTTGAACCAAAGCGTTCTTTTGAAAGGCGTGAACGATGACGCCGAAACACTTGAACGCTTGAGCCGCAGGCTGTTCGAGCAAGGTGTACTCCCCTACTACCTGCACCAACTCGACCACGCGAAAGGCGTTGCCCATTTTGAAGTCAGCGACGAACGCGCCCGAGAACTCATCGCACAAATCCGCACCAAGCTCCCCGGCTATCAAGTGCCCAAGCTCGTGCGAGAAATCGCCGGAGAAAAGAGCAAAACGCCGGTGTAGATGCAGGAAAAAAGCGCCTAGCGTTTAGCAAAAATCCTCCGCAACAAAGCGAAGGATTTTGTTTTTAACAAGCCAGCACAGATTCGATGAATTTAATTTTTATCGTTTTTTTCGTTATTTATCATAACGATTAAGATATTTTCTTGTAAAAGCAAGCAAAAAAGCACCTCCAGATAAGACACCGAATATACCTTCTAGACATGCAAATAAGCGAGCCCAACCTACAGGGGTTATATCGCCGTAACCAACAGTAGTTATAGTAATCACTGAAAAATATAACGATTTTAAGAAATTATTTCCCACACAAATCGCTTTGCCACATTCATCAAAAAAATCCAACAAAGAAACATCCATTGTACCCAAATACAACAGTTCCAAAATTTTCTTTTTCGCACAAATCACATTTTCACAATCATCAACGCACAAATCGCCAAAAGGATTTTCTAGTCCAAAGCAATAAATTAACGCAAACCCCAATATAACAAACAAAAGCATGGAAAAAATAACCCGAGGTCTAATCATTCCTCCACATAATATGTAACATACTTTATGTAATCCAGACAAACCTTGCTTATTCTTATAATAAATCAAATCCGCATAATGATCTACGGTAACACATAATTTGTTTTTTTCAAAAAAATCAAAAACATTATCAACTTTTTCTTTTTTTTCACCAACTTCACCTTTAGGGTAATCTTTTAAATCAATCTTGCTAAATGGAATTTTCGAAAGAGATATGGGAAAATTTTTCCATTCACCCACCCATTTCCCAGAAAGCGAATTTTTCACTTCAAATTTAGTACAAAACTTAGACTCCAATATCACTTCGGATGAACCCATCAAAAATGAACGGATACAGCAACACATCAGATTACCCAAAGTTACATTAGCAGCTTCACTCGATAAAGTTCCCATAGAAACACAGTTTCCAAACACATGATATTTTCCAAAACGCAAAACAATTGAATCAATCATCGTTTCTTCAATAGACAAAAGACACAAATCAGCCCAAACATCCAACGCTCCAAAAACAAAGCAATTTTGAATTACTATTTCTTTTGCATCATAGAATTGAAGATTCCCTATAATTACACAATTTTGTAATACAATTTTCTTTTTGACACGAAAACTAGGCAAAGTTTTTTCTCGAACTATAGCATTAGCCAACACAACACCTTCACTTGAGCTTTTCTTAATGTTATATAAATCAAGAAAAGTCATTAACTTAAATTGACTATCTTCAGCTTTTTTATCAACAATATCATTAAAAATTTTCAAGCATTGCTTTCTAGTGTATTTTTTATATTTGTCTATTAAATTTTCCATTATTAATCCTTTATTTCACCGTGAAAAATTTAGAACAAAATTCTATTAGTAACTAATACATTTTTATTACTTTGCTAATTTTTTCGACGTAAGTCCCCAAAATTAAAGTTTAATTTTCGTAGGGATTCACAAAGCGAAGGATTTTATTTTTAACAAGCCAGCACAGATTCGATGAATTTGCGCTCTAGGAATTCGTCGAAATCTGTTGGACGCATAACACGCAGGTTATCGCCTTTGCTATAAACCAAGCAATTTCCTTCAAGCCCGCCATACCAATTCATGCCCTTGAAAACAAGAGTCATCCGGTCATCAAAAGCATAATCTATGGCGTCATATTCAGAGTCCAGTGCAGTTTCTACACCGTTCAGGTATGGATGGAAAAGCGCGGCGTTGTACTTGGGCTTGAATTTTTCGACAAACACGCTTTCGGCAGCCATCGAGAGCAATTCGATAGACGGCAACCGTTTGCCAGCCAACGGCGCTTGGAATTCATTTATCGAAACCGCATTACCGATCAAAAGACTATTATCCCGTTCTTCGACATCAAAGAACAAGAGCACAACGTCGTCGCGAATATCCTCGCAATCCTCAATTTCAGATTCAAGAAGTTCAAGGAATGTTTCGTGATGACGATGATGCTTCACGGCGCTTTCGTCCACCACAATTCCAATGTACATCGGTTCATAATTCCAAAGGAAACATTTGGTTTTATCCAAGTTTGGAATTCGAAGCAACCTATTAGAATATAAGTACAAGAGTTTCTCGGGCGTAAGCCAAGCAACAAAAGAGTCATCGTCCAGACACTTTTTCAGTTCCTTGTCGGTCGCCTTTTCATAGAACGCCGTATCAATCTCATAGAATTTTATTCCGTGAGTTTTTGCGACAACTTCATCTTTGGCGAGAATGTGCGGCTTTTCTGCACCAACATCAACAACAAGAGTTTTCTTTTCACTCGGCTTAAACAGCGGTTCAGTTGCAGGGATAGAAACACTTACTCGACCACATTCGCTCACGAGGTCAAGATCAACTTTATGGCCCGAAAATTTCACATTACAAAAATCAATGCGAAGCTTTTTTGCCACCATATAGACGCGAGCTTTTCCAAGCGATTTACGATAATCGACATCATTCTTAGCCCACGCAATATCGTGGAAAGCTAACGGGCAACACGCCAACTTCAATGTCGTAGAAATCACCTTCATCTCATCCTCGCTAAATCACCCAAACCAAGGCAAAACATAAAACTTTTAACACAAAATTTCGAGAAAAGAGCCGTAAATAATTGCTTTTAATTTCTTACGATATTGCCGAATTTTACAGGAAATGGCGAAACCGAAGTTCCGCCATGTAAAGGTTTACAAGATGTGGAAAAGGAATATTTTACCAATTAGAGACAACCTCACCATGTTCATCTTTGGCAACGCCACACAATATGAGAATAACTTCAATAAAAATCCATATAGCTAAAGGAATGTACAAAAGAAAACCTATTCCTAATGTCAGGATTCCTACAATTGGGATAACTACCTGAGCAGCAACTTGAGCCACCCCCCTTTCTGTATGACCTAAATAAAAATTATGAACGCCCAAATAGCCAAAAAATATAGCAAACAAGAATGCTACAGCCCGGCTTTTCGGAGAGACATGTTCAATATCCATGAAATTATTTTCACTAGGGAAATACGATTTCGAAGATGATTCTGAATCAGGTGTGTTACCAGCAAAAGTAAACAACAATTTAATACCACAACCCCTACAATACTTTCCTTCATCAGGATTCCAACATCCACATTTAGGACAATACATCAAACAGCTCCTTTTTCAACTAATCTTTTTTTCTAAAAAACCGAGTCCTGTTCATCTTCAATCTTATTCGCATTTTCAAAATAATAATAGAGAATCAACCATGGATCCTCTTGAGCTTCATCAGCTCTACACTCAAGTGTAATCAACGCAACATTCTCTTTTATTGAATCACTTGGTTTCCAAATAGCTCCTAAAGTTCTCGCCCCATTTTTTAAGGTATAAAGCCAATAATTTTCTTCTATAAAAGCAGATTGAGGATCAACCTCATCTCGAACTAAGGGAACTCCATACTTTTTTGAGATTCTGTCTTTAACTTCATTAAACAAGCTACGTAACTCCACTCCATACCTGTTCGTTTTAACACCAGATGAAATAGCCCTTATTTCATATAATCCTTTCAGTCCATCAACAAGAACCACATAAAGTTCAAACCTTGGATGTACCTTCTTAGGTTTTATTAAATATTGGTCATTCTTTATATGTACCGGTTTCTCGACACATTCTTTTTCAATTTCCTTCAGTGACATTCCCATTTTCAAACCAAATGGAGATGCCCAAGCAATGAGCGGAAGTAAAACAAAAATTAGAAGAACTATTTTTTTCATATCAATTACCAATAATTAAATATAACTTTTTAAGCCATAGATATATAAACGTTGTATAAAAGGAGATGCCCGCTTTCGCGGGCATGACAAGTTCGGCGATTCTCGCGCTTCTCGATCGCGACACGTCTCGTTTCACGCAAGAACAATTACTGGATCCTTCGCCTAGTAGGCTCAGGAAGACGAGATTACCTTACAGCACGCCTTTGCTGCTGGGGACGCCCTTCACGTTGCGGGAGGGTGCGACAGCCATGGCGACGGCGCGGGCGAAAGCCTTGAAGATGGATTCTAGGCAGTGATGGTTGTCATTGCCGTAGAAGAGTTCCACGTGCAAGTTCATGCGTGCGTTTTCGCAGAGGCTCTTGAAGAAGTGTTCGAACATGCTAGCTTCGATTCCGCCTGCGGTTGCAGCAGGGAGCTTCACATTCCAGACAAAGCCGATGCGATTGCTAAAGTCGATGCACACGCGGCTCAAGGCTTCGTCCATCGGGACAAAGTAAAAGCCATAACGTTCGATGCCCTTCTTGTCGCCGAGGCATTCAACGAGAGCCTGGCCAAGCACGATGGCGATGTCTTCCATGCTATGGTGCATATCGACTTCGGTATCGCCCTTGCAGGTCAAATCGAGATGGAATCCGCCATGCACTTGGAACAAATTCAGCATGTGATCCAAGAAGCCCGAGCCCGAGCTAATCTGACCTCTGGAGCAATCGTCCAGATTCAAGAAAAGTTGAATGTCGGTTTCACTCGTCTTACGAGAAATCTTAGAAGAACGCATCTTAGCACCTCTTATTTAAGGACACGACCGTCATAAACGCTAAAGCGAGCCACGCGGCCAAACTTCGGCACAGGCACCGGAGTTTCCACGCCGTTCAAGTACATCTTGCCAATGGCACGCGGTTCACCAATCACAATGTAGAGCGTACCGCTTGCGGTATAGACAAGCTTGTTGTCAACCGTTGCGATGTTCGCTTCTTTCACAAAATCATCATCGTCTTCATCACGCTTGATGCCGACCCAAGAACGCATTTCGCCAGAACCAACGAGTTCAATGCGAGTGCGGCCGTTATCCGAAACCGGGCCCGTCACCGTCGTATCTTTCTTGGAGGTCGATGAGATAAAGATCGTTGCAGATGCCGGGAGGTTTTCGGCCTTTTTCACAGCCTTGTCGACTTCGGCCTGAGTCACCTTTTCGTTCTTGACGGAATCAACAGGAACTGCTTCAGCTCCTTCAGGCATATCCTGATTGACTTCTGCGGATTCTTCAGCAGCAACCGCCGCAGGAGGATTGGCGCTAGCGTCAGAAGCAGCCTTTTCACGGTTCACAAAATGGAGTCCGACAATGAGAAGAGCCAAAATAACCACGATAGCTATAGGCACGGCCTTGCTGCGCGGCTTCTTTTCGTCTTCAGTCATCGGAGCGATATTCTTGATGGGTTCAGCTTCACGGATTTCGTAGCTAGAGCCCACTTCTTCGGTGTACATTTTAAGGACGGCCTTTGCATCCAAGCCGAGCTTCGAACTCACAGAATTCAAATAGCTACGGACATAAGCTTCTACCGGCAAAGACTTCCAATCGCTCGATTCAATAAAATGGAGCATCTTTACCGAGATTTTCGTGCGCTCGGAAAGATCATCAATAGTAAGTCCTTGAGATTCACGAACGCGGGCCAAAAAGTCACCAAGGCGTTCGTTTGGATTTTTCTCTTCCAACTGAATCATTTGCTATACCCTAACTTGTAAACCATCCAACATTTCCAATGTACGTGCAACTGGCAACCCAACCACGTTGTAGTAGCAACCATTGATAGACTTGATCAAGCGCGCGCCATTCGTCTGAATGCCGTAGGCGCCAGCCTTATCCATCGGGTCCTTAGAATTTACATAATCTTTGAGTTCTTGTAAGGTGCAGTTTCTAAAAAACACCTCTGTTTTCTCCTCAGACGCGCTGAGGATTTCTCCGTTACGGGCAATCGCAACTCCGGTGATGACAAAATGGCTACGATTGTTTAGTTTGCTTAACATTTCAAGTGCGTTTGCTTCGGATTTGGGCTTGCCCAGCGGAACGTTATCCAAAAACACGAGCGTATCAAAGCCGAGCACGTAAGCATCGCGTTCCTGACGAGAAACGGACAGCGCCTTGATGCAGGCGTTTTCACGCGGAAAATCAAGCGGGTTTGTGCTTGTGGGCTTTTCATCTTCGCCCGAGACAACAACACGGAACTTTACACCCAACTGTTTTAAAATTTCGGAACGGCGCGGAGAACCGCTAGCCAGAACAATTTCAGATTCAATCATAATATCTTTTTAGTTACCAGTTAACTCTTTCGTCTCTCGTCTACAGGCTCGAAGAGGCGTTCTCTCATCTAACTTATTCATAGCTCTTTGTATCGGTGCTGCCGGCGTTAAGCTTGATATCCGGCAAGTCGCGCACGTAAATCGAGAAGCTCCAGCCTGCAGCAGGGCCTGTCGGCGTCCATGTAAAATCGAGTTGCCAGCAATGCAACACACGCTTGAACGTGAATTCATGAGAGACAAACTTACCTTCGTTATAATCGTAACGGGTGCTATAAGAGACATCCCAGTTGACGGTCGGCTGGAACGTCGCCGAGATTCCCGTCGAATGCGAGATGTTGTCCTTAAACAAATTCTTAGCCACGCGGGTACTGCTGAACGAATAGCGATAATCCAAGCTCAAAGACCACTTGAGCATTTCATACTTTTCAAGCTGCGAAGGAAGGCCTCCATTAAACGTACCGCTCCAATGGAAATTCTTCGAAAGCTCATAGCCCCAGTATGTAAGTTCCGGAAACCTTACCTTGTTCGGATTCGTGTCATACTTATGGTAGAAACTATGACGCGTATTGATCGTAAACATGTAATCCGGCAAAATCTGGAAACCGAACGAAGATGATATATCCGAGAAATTCAGCGAGTCCGCCGCAAAGTTGTACGAAAAACTATGCCTTGTCGTCAGCAAGCGACGCGTGCCATACTGGTCTTCGACCGCTTTTGCCTTTTTCGTAGAATCGCCTGTCGTATCCACATGGCCTACCACCTTGAGGTACTTGATATCAAAGTCGTTGCTCAGGCTAAAGCCAATCGTCTGTTGCTTTTCTTGATACGGATACTGACCCAAATACGGGTGCGGAGCAAACTTCTTGACCGTATCAATTTCAGGAGCGTACGTGTAAGAAATACTCGGTGAAAGCACATGACGGACACCGGTAAAGCGACCGATTTCAGGAACCCAGATACCATAAAGTTTCGTATCGGCGGTCAAGCTGTAATTGTGGTTGTATGCAACATTACCGAACGTACCTTCATCCGGATTGAAACTCATATAACGTTTTCTCTTGTACAGAGAATCGTTCGGATTACGCCAAGATGTGCCCGTCCAATAGCCCGTAAACGAAGCACGAGGCGTAATGTTGATGACGTCAAAAAGGCGCCCAGAGTAATCCAAAGTGTACGTACCCGTATAGCCCAGGTAATGCGCGGTCGTATCCTTGTTCTGCGTCGTATCACGTTCACGGTGCGACTTGTAGTTGAAACGGTTCGTAAAGCTATAGTTGAACTTTTCAAGGAACGACTGGAATGAGCCGTCTTCGGCCGCAATCTCATCTTCGTCCAGTTCAAAGTTGAAAAGGTTGCCGCTCATGCGGTACTGGATATCAGGCAAATCCCTTTCGAGCATGCCCGTCGTGAGGTTATGGTTCTGCGAAATCTTAACCGTCAAGCTCTTATTGTTACCGAATTTACCAGAGTACGCCAACGAAGCATTCGCCTGCTGGTTCAAGATTGTGCTTGCCTCTAGCGAGTTGTTCTTACGAACGCCCCGATCACTCACAAAAGAGCCCTGGCCACTCAATGTATGCTTGGCATCGGGAGTCAAGTTCTGGTTATGCGAGAACTCGATATCATAGCCACTACGTCCAAAGTCAAATTCTTCGAGGTAACTCGTGTACTTGAGGCGGCCATCCAACAGATAGCGTTTTTTATAGCGGATTTCGCCCGAGAGCGTAGAACGTTCGAACCTAGCCTCGTCACCTTCAATAATGTCTGCGGCAAGAGTTGCATCCCAGTAATCATTTGCGGCATAATAGAAACCGATATTACGCAAGTAGTAACCTTGTTTCTGGTCACCACCGAACTTGGGAGTCAAAAGCCCCGACTTGCGTCCGCTCTTGAGAGGCGCCACAATCATCGGCAGAACCGCCACCGGCACATCGGCAATGTTCAAGACCACAGGCCTTGCCGTAATCGTTTCCTTGGGCTTCACCACCATGCGGCGGCCATAGAAGTAAAAGTGCTGGTGCGTCGTATCGTTACACGTACTGAAGTCACCGCGAGCAATCTGGATTCGCGTATCCGGCAAACGTCGGACTTCCATACCATTCAGTTGCTGGTTATCCTGGAACGTCGTCGCGAAATAGACCTCGCCTATTTTTGATTTGAGATTGTACTTGAGCCTCATCCCCGAAAGCGACGGGTTCTTGGCTTCACGGAGAATTGGATTGCCAGAAGCCGCAAGGATCTGATTTTTCTGGTCCATCCAAATTGTGTCAGATTCGAGCGTTGCCGTACGGTACTTGAGCTGCGCCGACTTGTTCAAGTTGAACGTCGAAGTTTCTACATCATACACAAGATCGACGGCGTGATATTCAATCGTATCTACACCAGTCGTATCGTTCATCCAATCGACCTCAGTCGTATCTTCTACAGGCTGTTCGCGCTTTTCAAGTTCAAAGCGAGTCATCTCCTCGCCATAAGAGCAAGGAGCGAAGACCGCAGCGATTACAATTGCGAAAACGGCCCACAGAAAACAATGGGTTTTGGATAAAATCACGGTGCAACAAGATAGAAAAAAAAGAACGCTCCGTGAAAGAAGCGTTCTTCAAGCTTACAAAAATCTACCCAGCAAGCTAGGCAATTGCGCATGGCGCAAGTTACTTCAGCACAGCGTTTGCACCGCTTACGCTACCATTGTGATCAATGGAAATAACATAGCGGCCATTCGGAACCTGAGAGCCGTCCCAGTTGAGCGAATTCACGCCAGCGACAGCATTATCAAGGCTGAGCTTTGTCACCAGTTCGCCATCGGCATTCAAGATCGTTACAGTGGCGCGACCCGGAGACTTGAGCGTAAATGCAATAGCCTTGCGGTTGAAGAGACGGAGGCTTGCATCACCCGTATGAACCGGAGTAGCCTTGGAAAACTTCGGAGCAGACTTTGCCTTTTCCACATAAATTCCGTTGACATCAGCAGAAGCAACAGAAACATCGTTCTTGATGAGGTTACCGCGGCTAAGCACAGCAACGAGCTGCTTGTCATTTTCAGTAGCGCTTGCAAACGTTTCGAGTTCCTGAACGTTCACGCGGTCCTTGTCGCCATACCAGCTCTTGACAGCCTTGTTGTCCAAGTCCTTCACCGTTATCTGAGCGCGACGAATCACGGTAGAATAGGTTTCGCCATTGCTCGTATAGGTGATTTCGAGCGGCTTATTGACCTGACCGCGAAGCTTAGACTTTGAAAATTCAATATCCTGTCCCTTGAGGCTTACACCATCAACAGACGTGATGACATCGCCAGCACGGAGATTGGTTTCTGCAGCCGGAGTTCCCGGAATGACTTCTGCCACATGGACACCTTCGCGCACTTGATAAATCGTAATGCCGACGCCACCAAAGGATTCGTCAGCCATAAGCGGAGCCGTCATCATAGCGGCAATCAAAGAAGCCTTAACGAAAGAATTCATAAAAATCTCCTTAATTTTTACTTTCTTAATATAATATAAATTACCGCCTTTTCAAAGAAAAGCCCCTAAAAATTGCGTCTAAACGGGCTGTAAAAAGGCAATGCCGGCTCTAAGGCCGGCATATCATTTCAACAAATATTGCAAAAACCCGATTATTCGGTCATTTCGCGGGATTCTTCGTAAGACGGGCGGTCGTCTTCGTAATCCTTGAGGCTCTTGTCGCCCGGCACAACGATAAGGCCAAGCGTTACCGGTTCACCCTTCAAATTGATGTAAGCTTCGAGATAAAGCGTGGTCGAGAGGCGGATCAGGCGCAAATCCATCATAGTTCCACCCTTGTGGATGCTCATCGGATTGCGGTTGAAGAAGAGGAACTTCTTGTTGATGTATTCAAAGCGGTCTTTTTCATAGTTGATGGACCATTCCGTATCGCCGTCGTTTTCCTGGCGGTAAGTGCAGCGGTCATTGTCGATATCGCATTCAAAGCTCGCGCTTTCCTGATAGCGCTTGTTCCATTCGCGGCTAAAGGCGCAAGACTGCACGCGGGAACCACCATTGCGCTGTTTGTTCAGCTGGTCATTGATGACCACGTAGTCCATCTTCATGTTCTTGACTTGATTGTAGACATTCATGAGGATGATGTAAGCTTCAATATCCTTCGGGCACTTGCCGGTGAGATTCACATCTTCGTGCGCCTTGAGGAGCGTCTGCTGCAGGTCAATATCGATAGCATCCGGAATTTCGCTCTTCTTGATTTTTTCAAGCGTTTCCTTGGGCGGCACATGGATAATCTTGTCACCCTTCTTGATGGCGTAACCGAGCTGGTCGCGCACATAGTCCAAGCACTGCTGCACGTGAATATGGACCGTATTGGAACCTGCAGAAACGAAGTCCGCACCGATGCGCACGTTCCATTCGTCAGCAGTATTCCTAGCATTCTTTTCGAGTTCGCAGAACGGTTCTTCGCGAGTACCATCCACAAAAATCATGTTGACATGGAGTTTCGTCACAAGAGATTCTTCTTTCTTGATGGCACTACCCATGCTCCAGAAATTCGGATTCAGGCGAAGCACTTCGGCAAAAGCCTTGTCGCCATCAAAAGCCGGCAACAAAGAATCGTTACGGGCATTTTTCTCCTGCATCAGTTCAGAATAAGACGTTTTGACGTCCATGTTGTTAAATGCATTTCGGGCAACCGCAGAAAAAGCCGACGTCGCCAAGAACGAACATGCCAAAACTACAGAAACGCGCAACATTGAAAACATTTTCCCTCTCCTATTTTTTCACAATCTTTTTAACGGCAAAGTTGAGCAAGTACAAGATGACGCCGCCTGCGATAATCGTAGGGCCGACGACAAAATTCAACTGGCAAGCGACTAAAAGTCCAAGCACCACAAGCACTAGCGAAACAAAAACCGAAATGACCATCATCTGGAGCAAATTCTTGGCATAGCACTCCGCAATGTAAGCGGGAATCGTGAGGAGCGCAATCACGAGAATCATGCCCACCGCCTGCACGGCAATCACGACCGTGAGCGCAATCAGCGCAATCAAAAGCATGTAGTAGTTCAGCACGGGTATGCCACGGACACGTGCAAATTCCGGATCGTACGAAATCGAAAGGAAATTGCGGAAACAAACCGAAACAGCAACCAAGATGAACACAAGCAAGCCGCCCATCCACCAAAGAAGTTCCGTCGGCACAGTCAAAAGGCTACCAAACAAGAAACTCATCATCTCGCCACTGTAACCGGGCGTCAAATCGGTCAAAATCACGCCAAGCGCCATGCCTGCCGCCCAAATAATCCCGATGAACGTATCAGCATGCTTGCGGTCACGCCACGTGAGCGCACCCATAAGCATCGCACAGGCAAGAGCAAAACCAAGCGAGCCAAGCATCGGCGAAAAGCCGATAAAGCAAGCCAGCCCGACCCCACCAAACGAGGCATGCGCCACGCCACCCGAAAGAGCCGTCAAGCGGTTCACCACGACGTACGTTCCCATAACGCCACAGGCAATGGCCACAAGCACCGCTGCGATGAGGGCGTTCTGCAAAAAATCCATGGAAAGTAAATCGAGCATGTTTTTAGCTTTTGGTTATCAGTGGTTAAGAACGAGTTTTTCTCTTAAATTTAGTAAATGCGGGATATGAAAATCCACCCAACTTGGCGCTTGGATGTTCGGATTCACGAGAACCGTCGTCCAGCCGCGTTCATGAGCGGGTTCCAAATTGCGGAGCGAATCTTCGAGCAGCACGATTTGCGACTTGTCGGGCGATTCCTGAGCCAGGACACCTCGCGCCACAAGCCATTTTTCAATTTTGTCGTACGCGCTCACGTGAGGCTTGCCTTCCCAATCCATGAGTTTGAGGTCAAAAACATCCTCAATTGCAGAATCGAGCTGCATGTGCGCCATGCCCGCGCGGCTCCAGTCCCCTCGCCCATTCGTAAACACAAAGCGATGCCCCACAAGCGACTTCAAGAGTTCAAGCTTTTCAGGCGCCACCTTCGGGTAAATCAGGTATTCGGGTTCATGGATAAAGTCAAAAAAGTCATCGGGATGCGTGCCGTTCATCGCCATGAGTCCCGAAAGCGTCGTCCCAAAGCGATGCAGATAATCCTTGCGGATTTCTGTGGCGCTTTCAAACGTCCCGCCCACGGTCTTTTGGACAAACTCAGCAATGCGATGGTCGAGCGAATTTAAGACAAAGCGTTCCTCTTCGCCGTAAAGCGTCAAGTCGTAATCGAACAGCCAAATTTTCGAAGCATCGTTCTTGATGCCGATATCTAGCGCACTCACGGAGCAAGACCTCTTAGTAGCCCATCGCAAGCCCGCCAATTTGACGAGCAAGGTAAGTGGCGTAATTGTCCGTCATGCCGCTCACAAAGTCGAGTACCTGATGGTACGCTTCGGCGGTCGTCACACTTTGACCAATCTTGGCCTGCCCAATCAAGCGGACAATGCGGTTTGCACGGTACGAATTGCGGTCGTTTTGGCGGTAATCGTAAACGCCATTGATAAACGCATCGAGCACAGTGCTGAGCGTCGTATAGCTACCGACTTCAAGCTCCGTCTTACGGCGGTCCGGATAAATGCGTTCCACACCCAAGCGCTTTGCAATGCGAATGCCTTCCATCGTATCGGAACGGGAAAGATCAATCAAGTGCTTGTCGAGCGAACCTTCCATGATGCGGTCGTAATGCTTCACAAAGAGCACGGCCACATCATCAATCAAGTTCTGGATAGCTCGCCCGCGAATGCTGCTAAGGAAGTCTCTGAAGTTCTGACCATTTTCTTCGAACTCGCGGTCGATATCGACTTCCGGACCGCACAAGAAACTGAACATGTTGCGCACATCGCCAAACGTCAAAATGCCTAGTTCAATCGCATCTTCAACGTCGAGGATGGAATAGCAAATATCGTCAGCCGCTTCCATCAAGTACACGAGCGGATGGCGAGCCCAAACGCCATTTTCAATTTCCGGGATTCCAAGAATTTCAGCCGTTTCGCGGTAGAGTTCCGCTTCGGTGCGGAATAAGCTTGTCGGGCAACCGTAATACGCAAGTCGCGGGTACTTGATCATCGAACCGATTGTCGCATACGTGAGTCGCATGCCGCCATCGAGGAAGTGGTATTCGAGCTTGCTCAAAATGCGGTGGCCTTGAGCATTACCATCAAAGTTTTCGAAGTCCGCAATTTCCTTGTCGTTAAGTTCAGACATCGGTGCGGAATGGCGATTCTTGCGGAACCATTCGCGGATAGCCGCTTCGCCCGCATGGCCAAATGGCGGGTTTCCAATATCGTGAGCGAGGCATGCCGACTGCACAATCGTACCGAACTGGTATTCGTTCACGTACTTCGGCAAATGCTTTTTAATCAGGTGATACACCGTAATCGCGAGGCTACGACCCACACTCGAAACTTCGAGGCTGTGCGTGAGGCGGCTGTGAACATGGTCATTCACCGAAAACGGGTGAACTTGAGTCTTGCGGCCTAAGCGACGAAAAGCGGTAGAAAAAACGATGCGGTCGTAATCGCGATGGAAGTCAGAACGGTTCGGGTCCGGATCGGCCGGGTGACCGTAACGCGTTGCAGAAAGAAGCGTATCCCATTGTAGCATACTACAAATATAGATTTTAGACGAGAGACGAAAGACGAGAGAGTGTACGAAAACAGGTTACTATAATGCTGTTCCAGCTTCGACCGAGACGAACTTTCGGTTATCGAGTTTCTGTTCACCCTCAAAACGGTAAGCAACAAGGCGCCCGTCACCGCGGTAGCCTGCAACGCTGTAATCCAGACAGCAAACGTTATCACGAATAAGTTCAGGCATCCCCGTCAACCAATAATGTCCAAAGAAAACAGGGCGTTCATTTTCGCCATAAAAATCGCGAGTCTGGATTTCAAGCGGAACTTCGAGCGGAGGCAATTCGACTCCCGGCTGGAAACTGAGTTCCTGCAAATTTTTGTTCTTCGGGCAAATCCACCAGCGAATACGAGTGCGCTTGCGAAGTACGCCTTCGGCATCGCGGAACATCACGCCCTCCGGCAAATCCAATTCCGGGCCCTTCAAGAACAAACTTATCGGCCAGTACAGCGAATCATCGTATTCATCATCCTTGTCATTCGCACGAGCAATCAACTCATCGAAATTGCCATCCATAAAAGAATGGATGTTTTCGGCTTTAAGCAACTCGGCGCATTTCAAGTCAAAGCAGGCGTGCTGCGCACGGAACAAATCCGTTTCCAAGTAAAACGGGAGCGTCTTGAGGAAATCCAGCATTTCCTGAAATTCCGCCTTGCGCCCGCGATAGCTCTCGACCGTCTTCACGTGAATCGCTACTTTGTTAAAAGTATGCTCACGCAAATAACCGCCGTGAATCGCTTTTAAAGGTCGCCCACCGGCTCCATTCTCGTGCCAAAAGCTAAGCGCATTGAACTCGTGATTGCCCATCAGCGCCACAGCAGAACCTGCATCGCGCATGGCGCGCACGAGATTCACCGTCTCGCGCACTTGACTCCCGCGGTCAATGTAATCGCCTAAAAATACAACCGTACGTTCATCGCCCGGATAGCGGAAAGCTCCGCCGCGTTCTTCGTAGCCTAGCTTTTTAAGGAGCACCACGAGTTCATCGTAGTGCCCATGAATATCGCCAATGAAGTCGATAGAAGCGTTCATTAAACCGCAATCGGAGCCTTGATAGTCGGCCACGGATCGTAATTTACAAGTTCAAAATCTTCGAACTTGAAATCGAACAAGTCCTTGACATCAGGATTCATCTTCATCGTTGGGAGCGCACGCGGCGTACGCGAGAGCTGTTCACGAGCCTGGTCAAAGTGGTTGCTGTACAAATGCAAGTCGCCAAAAGTATGGACAAACTCGCCCGCTTCGTAACCGCAGACCTGAGCAAGCATCATCGTCAAGAGCGAATAAGACGCAATGTTAAACGGCACGCCAAGGAACATGTCGGCACTGCGCTGATAGAGCTGGCAGCTAAGCTTGCGCTTGCCACTAGCGCCTACACCGCCCACATAAAACTGGAAAAGGCAATGGCACGGCGGCAAAGCCATCTTGTCAACTTCGGCGACGTTCCAGGCGCAAACCAAGTGACGGCGGGAATCCGGATTGTTCTTGAGGCTATTGATCAAGTTCGCAATCTGGTCGATATGTCCACCATCAGGTGTCGGCCAGGAGCGCCACTGGTGACCGTAAACCGGACCCAAGTCGCCATTTTCATCGGCCCATTCGTCCCAAATCGTAACCTTGTTATCGTGCAAGTACTTGATATTCGTATCGCCCTTCAAGAACCACAGCAGTTCGTGAATGATACTGCGCAAGTGGAGTTTCTTGGTCGTAAGGCACGGAAAGCCCTTGGAAAGGTCAAAGCGAGTCTGGCGGCCAAACACAGAGCGAGTGCCGGTGCCAGTGCGGTCGGAACGGTCTACACCATTATCGATTATATCTTTAAGAAGATCTAAGTATTGCTGCATATTGTAATTATATAAAAATTGACTGGATTCTTCGGACTTCGTCCTCAGAATGACGTCATTACGTTTTCTCAAACCGAAGCAACTTCGTCCTCAGAATGACGTCATTACGTTTTCTCAAGCCGAAGCAACTTCGTCCTCAGAATGACGTCATTACGTTTTCTCAAACCGAAGCGACTTCGTCGTTTCCGAACACGTCCACGCGTTTGTACTGCTTAGCGACCTTACCTTCCACTTCAGCAGCGGTTTGCAACAAAAGTTTGTTCAAAGCCTGCAAAATCAAGTCTTGCGTGTGCTTGGGCACGGGTTTCTTGCCGAGGCGCGCCTTCTGCACCATCTTGTGGTTCAAGTTCACGGGGAGCATTTCAACGAGATCGTGATTGCTAAAGTTGTTGGCTGTTAAAATTTCATCAAGTTTTGTCATATACGATAATTTAGCAATTAATAAAGGCGATCCCGGCATGCTTCGACTTTGCTCAGCACAGGCTCCGGCCGGGATGACAAAATGGCAACGTAGTTGCGATTATAAGAAAAGCCCCGGGCTTATGCCCGGGGCTTTGGTTGAGACTCTAAAAGTTATTAGTCACCAACGTAGTTGCTTTCGCACTTCATACCGTCATTTTCCGGTGTGACGAAGTGCATTTCAATACGACGGTTCATTTCGCGACCATCTGCCGTAGAGTTGTCGTCAACCGGGCAGGTAGAGCCGAGACCAATAGCCTTGATGCGGTTCTTAGCAACGCCGAACTTCGTGAGCTGCTTCATAACGGCCTTAGCGCGGCGGTCAGAGAGCTTGAGGTTCTTCTTAGCCTTACCGCGGTTGTCGGTATGACCCTGGATCACAATCTTGAGGTCCTTATAGGCTTCGTCTTCCTTGAGCTTCTGAGCGATACCCTTAAGGATTCTCTTAGCGTTAGCGTTGACGGTAGCAGAACCGCTCTTGAAGGAGATACCTTCGAGCTTTTCTACCTTCTTCTTCGGGCAGCCGAAGCCATCGTCGCCAGCTTCATTCGGGCAGCGATCCATACCAGCGCAGACACCTTCGAAGAGGTTGAACATATTTCTTTCGGTGACCCAAGCATCGCAGACGCCATCCTTGTCAAGGTCCGGATCCGGGAGCGGGCAACCATCGTTAGCGGCAACACCGTGTTCGAGCGGGCACTTGTCGAGACCCTTACAGGTCTTGGAGATGAACCATTCCTTAGCAACAGATTCGTCTTCAGCAGCCTTTTCGAAGTAGTAGCCGAGCTTCTTCTGAACAACCCATTCGTCGCAGATACCGTCGCCGTCGCTGTCCGGATCATCCCACGGGCAGCCCTTATTGCCGGCAGCACCAGCTTCACCCGGACACATGTCGTAGCCCTTGCAGACGCCGGCATACTGGTCAAGCTTGTTCTTGTCGGTGACCCACGGAGAGCAGAGACCGTCGCCATCCGGATCCGGATTGTCTTCCGGGCAACCGTTGTTGACGAGCGTACCAGCTTCAGCCGGGCACTGGTCGATGCCTTCACAAATTTCCTTGAACTGGTCAAGCTGACCCTTCTGGCTTACCCAAGAATCGCAGACGCCGTCCTTATCCGGGTCCGGGTCATCCGTCGGGCAACCATTGGTGCTATTACCCTTTTCGTTCGGGCACTGGTCGATACCTTCGCAAACATTGCGGAATTCGTCAAGCATACCCTTTTCAGAAACCCAAGCGTCGCAGACACCGTCTTCGTCGCTATCCGGGTTACCCATCGGGCAGCCAGAGTTCAAACGATGACCATAGTCATCCGGGCAACGGTCATCACCGTCAGCCACACCGTCACCATCGCGGTCCTGCGGCATGAGGAAGCCAGACCAAGTAAGACCACCGAACAAAGCAACAGACGGGTTCACGCGAGTCTTCGTAGCCGTCGTGAACTGGATCGAACCATCATCAGCTTCTTTTTCAAGAACGTTAACATAGTTGATGTAGTTGTCGTTACCCATGTAGAAAGAAGCACCGATCTGGAGATCGAGGCCCACCGGAAGGTGGAACACTGCAGCACCAGTAATCTGCTTCATGTCGAGCTTCTGCTTGCCCGATTCGTCCTGGTATTTGAGATAGTTCCAGACAAAGTCATCAGTCTGAAGATCCATGTAGAATTCACCGAAGAACGAGAGGAAGTCAAGAACGTAGAATTCAAGAGCAGCGCTCACGAACGGGAAGGACAAGAATGCCTTGTCCATGGACATGCGGTAACCACCGTTCACGTGAACGAGGAGAGGCATGACATCAACCTTGGAAAGGTCGAACGTCAAAGCGCCACCAACAGTCATAACAGACTTTTCGGAACCGAACGGGAAGGCATAGCCCAAGTCCTTCATAATGAATTCCGGTTCACGAATCCAGACACCCTGCTTGGTGTTCTTGGCGGTGTGGAAAGAATATCTAAAGAATGCGGCGAAGTCGATAGGAACGTCTGCCGGAATCGGAGCACGAGCCTTAATGCTAGCCGTCAAGTTACCAATGTAACCTGTATTTGCACCATAGAGGTCTGCGCCATCGCATGGCGTACCTTGAGCCGTTTCCAAAGCATGGGTATCGGGGTTTTCACGGCAAGTGGTCTTACCCTTGAACCTGTCATAGTAGACCGGCATGGTCACACCGATATCAAAGTAGTCCAAAAGACCGATAGCAAGACCAACGTAAGCGCTGACACCGAGGTAATCAGCAACTTCAGCCTGCTGGCGGGTGAAGCTGTTGTTCATGGCGTAAGGCTGTGTAGCATCGCCAGTCTTGAACATATCGTTACCGAATGCAAAATCACCCAAAGCTGTAAACACAAGCTTGGAATGACCAAGAGACTGAGCAGACTGTGTCTTATTGACACCAGCAAAGCCAGTCTTGTTTATCGTATTGGCATGACCAGCAAAGGCGGTTGATGCCGCCAAAGCTAGGGCCAATCCCATTGCTACTCGTTTCATAGAGTCTCCTTGTTTTGACCAACCCTTGAGTAGAGTTGTACTTATAGTAATGTTTATGTGAAATATAACTCTTTAAAAAAAAGTCCGCACTTTTTGACGTTAGTTTTGATTGATAAATAATACATACTTTTTATTATTTCCGCTTTTATTTATTTTTATTTACAAAACATTCACTTATAAAACGCACTTTCGAAGATTTCCGGATAAATTCGGCACAAACTTGTAAACCCTGATTTACCAATGATAATATGGTCCAAAACTGGTATTTGCAAAATTTTACCTGAAGCGCATAAAATTCGCGTTATAGACATGTCTTCTGGACTCGGTTCCAGCGATCCAGAGGGGTGATTGTGGACAAAAATCACAGAAACAGCGCGATCTTCGATGGCCAAAGCAAAAGCTTCGCGCGGGTGAACAGGTGTTTGATTGACAAGCCCCGTCGTCAATTCATGGACGCGAATGATGTAATTTGCAGAATTCAGCGAAATGACAACCAGATGTTCCTGCGATTCGTATTTCATATACGCCACGCGAGAAAGCACATCTTCGGGGACAGAAACAGGTATCGCCTTGTCGCTTAAAATAAAGCGTCCCGAGAGCTCCAAACAAGCTAAAATCTGTGCGGCTTTGACTTTTCCAAGTCCACGAATGCTCTTAAGACGAGCAAGCGACGGAACTGACGTTTCCAGCGCCAAAAACTCCGAAAGTCGCCTAGAAAGCTCAAAAACACTGCACTCGTGGCTACCGCTCCCCAAAATAATCGCAAGCAACTCTTCGTTACTCAAGGCACTGACACCTGAGCACTCCAGTTTTTCCCGTGGCATCATGTTAAATTCAGGCTTCGGAAAAACAGCAACAGGGTTATGGTTCATATAGTATCTCCTTAAGATAGGTTTCTACTATATAAACACGCTTTTTTTAGAATTTCGACTACTTTTTTTTTGAAAAAAAATTGGCGGGGATTAACCCGCCATCTAAACATTAGAAGAAAACGTTGAGGACTAGCTGAATAGCGAACAAACTTGATTCGTTTTCGACAACCCTTGCTATGCGCAATTTTTTATCTTCAAAGGCGTAGATTTCCTTGTCATTTTCTTCAATTCCCCTAAGGTCCCAAATAAAGCGGAGACCAAGATCACATTGCAAGCCGCTGGCAAGGAATGTTGTACCAAGGCCGGCAACAATGGACGGGATAAACGTCTTGACTTTCCATTCATCTTCGGCATCACGCTTAACGGTTTTAATTTCACCGTCTTTATAGTCGTAGTACTGAAAAGGAGTGCCATCCTCGTCCGTATATTCGTATTCATGGCTCGTATCCAAATTGAGATTAAGACGGACACCGCCTTCGACATACACATACGGAACTTGCAAGCGCAACATAAGCGGAATATTGAGGCTGTAGAGCGTTTTGGCGTCATTTACCTTGTATTCATGCCAATATTCGTCGTAGCCGTCAGCGCCCTTAATTTCTTCGGAAAGGTAGGTCATTCCAAAGTTCAATTCAGGAACAAACGAAAGAATCGGATTCAATGGGAACTTGACGATCAAACCGATATCGCCAGAAACACCGAGCCATTCATTTTCGCCATACTGTCTGACGAAATCCTTATCGGTCGGATAATTGGCCAAAGAGGCAAAACCAATGCCAAGGTGGAGACCAAAACGCGTACGCTGGTTATCATTTTTTTTAGAGCCCTTACTTGGGCTACCATAAGACGAAGAGCGGGCCTCTTCGAAGCTCTTGTATTCAGGTTCGTTCGACGGGAGCTTATTGCCGTAACCGTCATCGACGGTTCCTTCGGACCTTGCTGCCGGGATATCGTTACCATAGCCATCGTCTTCGGCAAAAGCGTTTGCGCTAAGGCACATCATAGCGATAGCGGATGCAATAAAGAGCTTTTTCATTTAATCTCCTTCAAATAACACAAATGTTATTTAAAAATTCAAAATTTGTTAGATGAAGGATAAAATACAAAAATAGTAGACAACATTTCTAGAACTTTTTACAAAAAAATACCAAAAATGTTTTAAAAATCTACAACACGCCGAAATTTGGGAATAAACGGCAAATTTGGATGTATTATGTTCTTGAAAATCTTTCGAGGAACGAACTCAAGCGCTTGTTCTGAGACTGGTTGAACACAAAGTCCGGTGTTCCCTGTTCCACGACTACGCCCTGGTCCATGAACATGACCTTGTTCGCCACATCACGAGCAAACGCCATTTCATGCGTCACGATGACCATCGTCATGCGGTCTTCAGCAAGCTTCTTGATAATCTTGAGGACTTCGCCCGTGAGTTCCGGGTCCAATGCGCTCGTAGGCTCATCAAAGAAGAGAATCCTTGGCTTTAATGCAAGCGCACGCGCAATGGACACACGCTGTTGCTGGCCGCCCGAGAGTTCGCACGGGTAAGATTTTTCCTTACCTTCGAGGCCCATCTGTTTGAGCAAGAATCGAGCCAGCGCACGAGCATCTTCACGGGAATCGCCGAGCACGCGGATAGGCGCAAGCGTCAAGTTCTGGAGTACGGTCAAGTGCGGGAACAAGTTAAAGTTCTGGAACACAAGCCCTGTAGAAAGGCGAATGTCGCGGAGCGTCTTTGCGGGAGCGTACTTGATTTTACCACCAATGCAAGAACCGGGAACAACCATGTCCTTGCCATCGACACGCACCTCGCCCGCCTCGAACGTTTCAAGTTGCGTGAGGCAACGGAGGAGTGTGCTCTTGCCGGAACCAGAAGGCCCGATAATCGAAAGCACCTCGCCCGCATTGAGGTCAAACGAGATGTCCTTGAGCACATGCAAGTCGCCAAAGGACTTCTTCAAATGTTTGACTTCGAGAATCGGAGAAGAATCTAGAGGTGCGTCATTGATAATAACAGACTGAACTTGAGAATCCATGACACGCCTCACTTGTAATAGTTCAACTTACGTTCAACGTAAGCGAACAACACACTCAAAAGAAGATTTGCAATGTAGTAGAATACGCCCGCTACAAACAACGGATAAATGCTCGCGTAAGCGGCCTGCTGTTTTTTGGCGAGTGCGAAAAGTTCCGTCACGGCAATCACCTGTGCCAAGGAAGTATCCTTCACAAGCGTGATGACTTCGTTTGCACTTGCAGGCACAACGCGCTTGACCACCTGCGGGAGAATAATGCGATAAAAAGTCTGACCGCGCGTAAGACCGAGCATTGCGGCTGCCTCGTACTGGCCCTTCGGAATGGACTGGATGCCACCACGGAAGATTTCGGCAAAGT
This sequence comes from Fibrobacter sp. UWB16, assembly GCF_900215325.1. Taxonomy (NCBI): domain Bacteria; kingdom Pseudomonadati; phylum Fibrobacterota; class Fibrobacteria; order Fibrobacterales; family Fibrobacteraceae; genus Fibrobacter; species Fibrobacter sp. UWB16. The sequence goes on from NZ_OCMS01000001.1 coordinate 414,403, forward strand.
AAGCGGCATAGTTTATCGAGAACGCAACAATTACCGCCGGGAAACGGTCAAACGAGAACTCCACTCCCGTGTATTCGCTCAAGTAGTACGAGCCAAAGTAGATCGCTACAATCTGGAGAAGTAGCGGAGTGCCACGCATCACCGAGATGTAGAACGATACCGGGTAACGCACAATGCGGTAGCGGCTCATCTTGAGAACCGCCACAAGCAAGCCAAGCGGAATCGAGAACAACAGCGTGAGCGCAAAAATTGCAAGCGTTGTGCAGAAACCGCCCCAGAGAATCGGGAGTAAGGAATTCAAATCAGACATGAGATTGCGCGCCGACCGTTACTTGCCGAACCACTTGGAGGAGATCGCGGCGAACTTGCCGTCAGCCTTCATCGCAGCAAGGACGTTGTTCACGGAGTCGCGGAGAGCCTGGTCCTTTTTGCGGAAGCCCACAGCGTAGACTTCGTCGGAGAGGCCTTCTTCCAAGACGATGTACGGCTTGGCGTTCGTGACAATCCAGTACTTGGCAACGATTTCATCGAGGAACACGGCATCGACACCACCCTTGTCCAAATCCATGAGCGCCGTCTGGTTGTCGTCAAACGGGACAATTTCCTTGGCAGCCTTGCCCGCTTCGGAGGCATCCAAAAGCTTTTGGGCGGTAGAACCGTTCTGCACGGCAATCTTCTTGCCGGCGAGGGCAGCGAGATTTGCAAGAGCCTTATCCTTCACCGTGAAAATCATGCGGTTCTTGAGATACGGGTCGCTCAGGTTCATTGCCTTTGCGCGGGCGCTGTCCACGCTCATGCCGTTCCAGATGCAGTCAATCTTGCCAGTGTTCAGTTCCTGTTCCTTGGCGTCCCAGGAAATTGGCTGCGTCTTGAGCTTCACGCCCAGGCGAGCACAAACTTCGGTAGCGAGGTCAATATCAAAACCCACGATGTTGTTGTCCTTGTCGCGGAAGCCCATCGGCGGGAAAGAATCGTCGAGACCGAGCACGAACACGCCTGCGGCCTTGACCTTGTTGAAGGATTCATCAGCCTGAGTCTTGGATTCTGCCTTCTGGTCGTTACAGGCAGAAAGAACAGCGGCACAGGCAACAGCCGCAAGCATCGCAAAAATCTTTTTCATCTTAGATTCCTTTTTTAATTTCTGAAGGAAATATAGGAAAGAGAGTGGTTATAGGGCGCCGCTAGTGTGACCGAGCTACAACTTCTTTTGGGGATTTTCCGAAAAATTGACCTTTTCCCGAGAATTTTGGACAATTGCGAGTTTTTCAATACTTTTCCCCTCGCTATTTTTTACATTAATACTATGAACAAGTTCTTATCATCAATTGTACTTTTAGCAGCAACGGCTTCATTTTCGTTTGACGACTGGTTTGGGTATGAAATCGTCCCATACGTCTATACCAATCTTGATGGAGGTACAGAAACCGCTGGTTACTGGCTATTTTCCGACGATCATCAGCAAAACGGCTTATCAAGGACCCTATTGCCAACCGAGCTCGGCACTGAATACTGGGATTTTGCGATTGAACCCCTTCTTGAATTTTGCAATGGTGTTTGCGGCACAGCCGTACTTGATCAGGGAACTTCTACAGCAGCCCCATTCATATCAGCATATATCAATGTCGCAGGAGAAACCTCTAAAACAGATGACACCCCAATCGCCGCAGACGCCTCTGACTGGGGAGGCATCTGCATTATATACAAATCCGAAGTTGCACCGATTCTTGAACTTGGCCTCAGCCAAAATGTTGAAGCAACCCTAAGCAATGCCATTCCTGCAAAAATTCTAGATGAAGCCCCAAATGTGGCAAAAACGCAATGCATTCCGTGGTCTGAATTCGAACAACCCTCCTGGTACACAGGCGAAGTAAAAATTAATGGAGAACAAGCGGCAAAGCAACTTGTTTACATCAATTTCAAAATCCAGGCAGATCCCGGCCGCTACCGTTTTAACCTCTGTGCCATAGGACCTTATAAACACGCTTCTGTATTCAACCAAGACATCGATAATTATTGTCAATTGCCAAATGACACCAGTGCAACAGCAGCAATTTATAAGCCCAAACAGACGCTACACATCGGCACATTCTCTCGCCTCAAGTTCCACTTCATCAAAGATCGCAACAGTTTATTGGTAAAAAGTCCAATAGCATCTGAACTTAAGGTTCTCATTTCCGATGTTCGCGGAATACTCAAAGGAATATATGAAGGAGACGCCGCAACCAATCATTACATTCCGCTTGATAATTTGAATCGGGGCGTCTATATATTGAATGTTGTTTCCGGCAATAATACGCAAAAATACAAGATTCAAATAAGATAATTTATAATTGCAATCATACAAAAAGGGCCGCATCGCTGCGGTCCTTTTTTGATGTTTTGCCCGAAAGATTTGGACGAAAAAGTATTTTATGCATTAGAACAAGCCTACTTCCTGCAAAAATCGGGAAAACGTCATTATACGACAGCCTTCAATTTCACCTATATCAAGTAAATCATCGTCGCCCGAAACTAAATAAATAGCCTTAGACTTGATAGCAAGCTCTAACAAATAATCATCTTTAGGATCGCGACATCTTTGAGGAATATCATCTAAATCGAAATTCAAAGTATGCAAAACAAGCCAATTATCCAATGCTTTAACAGCATCCTCCGAAAAATACTTTCGAAATTTTGGACGTAATGCAACATTATGAATTTCGTCTCTCATTATTTGCGTCGATACAAAATCATATTCAATATTTCTGAACAATTCAAGCAAAGCCCCTAATCGGCGACCAATAAGGAAACTTATCCATAAATTAGTATCAACGACAATTCTTTGTGGTTTCTTACTTTTTTGCAAGGCGCGCCTCGTACATTTCCTGACGAACAGATTCACATTCCTCGCGAATTTCATCATCAGTCAAATCACAAGGCGCAACTAAATCACTCAAGCGACCAAAGCTTTCAGCACGGTCTGCAAGAGTTAAATCACGACATAGTTGAGCACGCTCTGCATCAGATAGCTGCAAAGCCAACGACATTATCTGGCTATACGTAAACTTCTTTGTTGCGGGAGTAGACATAAATGCCCTCATACAGCAAAATCTCCTTGTAATATAAATTTTTTCCATTCTTTATGCAAATCCCCATAGGATTACACAATTACGTACGCAAAATTCATGCCATATGAAAAATTACCGTTTTTATGCGAAAAACGGCATTTCGACATCTTCGAAAAAGTGATTAATCGATTAAATCAGCGATTAATCACATTACATACAAAAAGGGCCGCATCGCTGCGGTCCTTTTTGCGTTTAGGGCGATGCCCGCTCGGAGGCGGGCATGACAATACCGAAAACTAGTCTTTGCCGTACACCTTTTCGGCGTAGGTCACGGTGGCGCCGAGGTATTCGCGGTTCATCTTGGCGATGTAATCGACGGTGATACCCTTCGGGCAGGCAGCCTGGCATTCGTAAAGGTTCGTGCAGTTGCCGAAGCCTTCCTTGTCCATCTGAGCGACCATGGCGAGCACGCGCTTCTTTGCTTCGACCTTGCCCTGCGGCAAGAAGCTGAGGTGAGAAACCTTGGCAGATACGAACAACATTGCGGAAGCGTTCTTACAGGCGGCCACGCAGGCACCGCAACCGATACAGGCGGCAGCGTCAAAGGCGCGGTCGGCATCAGCCTTGGGTACCGGAATCGTAGAAGCTTCAGGAGCGGCACCGGTGTTGACGGAAACAAAGCCGCCAGCCTGGATGATGCGGTCGAATGCGGTACGGTCAACAGCGCAGTCACGGATAACCGGGAATGCGGCGGCGCGCCACGGTTCGATCACGATGGTGTCGCCATCCTTGAACTTACGCATGTGAAGCTGGCAGGTAGTCGTTGCATGGTCAGGACCGTGCGGCATACCGTTGATGACGAGAGAGCACATACCACAGATACCTTCGCGGCAGTCGTGGTCGAAAGCGAAGCCTTCCTTGCCCTGCTTCATCTGTTCTTCGTTCACAATGTCGAGCATTTCCAAGAAGGACATGTCCGGAGAAACATCGTTGATCTTGACAGTTTCGAACTGTCCCTTGGTCTTGGCATCCTTCTGACGCCAAATCTTCAAAGTCAAATTCAGTCCGCTCATTATTTGTAGCTCCTAGTAGCAAGGTGGACGTTATCAAAGGTAAGAGGTTCCTTGGAGAGTTCCGGTGCGATACCGTCGCCCTTGTATTCCCAAGCACCGACGTAGCAGAAGTTTTCGTCATCGCGCTTTGCTTCGCCTTCCGGAGTCTGGCTTTCTTCACGGAAGTGGCCACCGCAAGATTCTTTACGATGGAGAGCGTCGAGAGTGAGGACTTCGGCGAATTCGAGGAAGTCAGCAACGCGGCCAGCACGTTCGAGGTTCTGGTTGAAGGAACCTTCGGAGCCGAGCACGTTGACGTTTTCCCAGAATTCCTGACGGAGTGCCGGAATCTTTTCGAGAGCCGTCTTGAGGCCGGCTTCGTTACGAGCCATGCCAACGTATTCCCACATGATGTTACCGAGTTCACGATGGATATCGTTAACAGTGCGGTGACCCTTGATGGAGAGGAGCTTGTGGATGCGTTCTTCGGTCTGCTTCTTGCAGTCAGTGAAAGCAGGATCAGATTCGGAAACCTTTTCGAGCTTGGTACCTGCGAAGTAACCACCGATGGTGAACGGAATCACGAAGTAACCGTCGGAGAGGCCCTGCATAAGAGCAGAAGCACCGAGGCGGTTTGCACCGTGGTCGGAGAAGTTTGCTTCACCGAGAACGAAGCAGCCCGGGATGGTGGACATCAAATCATAGTCAACCCAGAGGCCACCCATGGTGTAGTGGATAGCCGGGAAGATGCGCATCGGGACCTTGTACGGGTCTTCGTCTGTGATCTTTTCGTACATCTGGAAGAGGTTGCCGTACTTGGCAGAGACGCCTGCAACGCCCATACGCTGGATAGCGTCGGCGAAGTCGAGGTACACAGCCTGCTTGGTGTTACCCACGCCGAGACCTGCATCGCAGACCTGCTTGGCGTTACGGGAAGCCACGTCACGCGGAACGAGGTTACCGAAGCTCGGGTACTTTTCTTCGAGGTAGTAGTAACGATCTTCTTCCGGGATCTGGTCCGGAGAACGGGTGTCGCCAGCCTTGCGCGGAACCCAAATACGACCGTCGTTACGGAGGGATTCACTCATCAAGGTGAGCTTGGACTGAAGGTCGCCATGGCGCGGAATGCAGGTCGGGTGGATCTGCGTGTAGCAGGGGTTAGCGAACAAAGCGCCGCGCTTGTAAGCACGGAATGCAGCCGTGACGTTGGAGCCCTGAGCGTTCGTGGAGAGGTAGTAGACGTTACCATAACCACCAGTGCAAAGGCAGACTGCGTCTGCAACGTGGCTTTCGAGTTCGCCAGTGATGAGGTTACGGACGATGATACCGCGTGCCTTGCCGTCAATCACGACGAGGTCCATCATTTCGCGACGCGGGAACATCTTGACCTTACCGGCAGCAACCTGGCGCATGAGAGCCTGGTAAGCACCGAGCAAGAGCTGCTGACCCGTCTGGCCACGAGCATAGAACGTACGGGAAACCTGCGTACCACCGAAAGAGCGGTTGTCCAAAAGGCCACCGTATTCACGACCGAACGGAACGCCCTGAGCGACGCACTGGTCGATGATCAAGTTGGAGTTTTCTGCCAAGCGGTGAACGTTGGCTTCGCGAGCGCGGAAGTCACCACCCTTAACAGTATCGTAGAACAAACGATAAACGGAGTCGCCATCGTTTTTGTAGTTCTTAGCAGCGTTGATACCGCCCTGTGCAGCAATGGAGTGGGCACGGCGCGGGCTATCCTGGATGCAGAAAGACTTTACGTTGTAACCAAGTTCACCGAGGGAAGCGGCTGCAGATGCACCTGCAAGGCCAGTACCCACGACGATCACTGTGAACTTACGCTTGTTGGCCGGGTTCACGAGCTTGAGTTCGAACTTGTGCTTGGTCCACTTTTCTTCGATGGAACCACCGGGGATTTTAGAATCAAGAATCATTAGTGGGCTCCTTACTTTTCAATATTGAAAGAAACTTGTACTTCGCCAACAGACGGAATGACGAAAACAGCCTTGTTGGCATTTGCCTTCTGCTGTTCGTACTGCTGCTGGAGGCTACGGGACTTTTCGATAAGAGCCTGGGTTTCAGGCTGGTTAGCGAGGTAGTAAGAGGCAACAGCGGTGATGCCGAAGCCAAGAGCTACGACGACGCTATAAACGATACCGGCGATATCGATAATCGGAGTCCACTTCTGGTGAGCGATACCCATCGTCTGGAATGCAGAGGAGATGGCGTGGAAGAGGTGCATACCGATCACGAACATGCTAACAACATAGAATGCAGCCCAGCCCGGATTTGCAAACATCTGGATCGTGGTGAGCCACATGTCGCGGATGATTTCGCCCTTGTCGTTCATGTAGAGGTAGTGTTCACCGAACTTGAGCATCATGAGGTGCTGGATGAGGAAGCCGAGAATGAAGAGACCAGACCAGATCATGGTGAAAGTTGCGAAAGTCTTCTTGCCCTTGCGTGCATTGACTTCGTATTCAATTCCGCCACGAGCCTTCTTGTTTTCAATCTTCAGCTTGATAGCAAGGAAGATGTGAATGGCAAAGGCAGCCACGAGTACCAGTTCGACGAGGTAAATCATCTTCACCGGGAAGTGGAGCGGGTTGAATCCGGTCAGGAATTCGGTATAAGCGTTGTAGGACGCCTGTGCCGCAGCCTGGTCGAAGTTCAAGAGCTGGAAGTTACCACACATGTGGCCAAAGATGAACAGAGCCAGGAAGGCGCCAGTGCATCCCATGATCTGCTTCTTACCAATGGACGAGGTAAGATACTTGATGATCCATTGCATTTGAGTCTACTCCTTAGAAGGATGGTTTTATTGTTAAAAATTAGAGGACGCAGCAGGCCTTGAGAGAAGGCATTTCGTAAGCGTAGCGTTCTTCCTTCTTGAACCAGAAGTCGAGTTCGCGTTCTGCAGAAGCCGGACTATCGGAGCTGTGAACGACGTTTTCGGTCATGGAAGGAGCAAAATCGTAGCGGAGGGTACCCGGTTCCGCCTTGGCAGGATTGGTAGCACCGTTAATGGCGCGGACCTTTGCAATTGCGTTTTCGCCACCGAGAGCAAGCATCACGGACGGACCCTTGGTCATGTAGGCTTCGAGTTCCGGGAAGAACGGCTTTTCGACGTGTTCAGCGTAAAAACCGCGTGCATCTTCGGAGGTCATCTGGTGCATCTTGACGGCGCAGACAGAGAGACCGGCACTGATGTAGCGATCGATAATACGACCAACCAAGCCAGACTTGACTGCGTTCGGCTTGATCATTGCAAATGTCATTTCCATAGTAGTACCTTTTAGTTAAAGATGTGAGAAATATAGATTTTTTACTCTTCTGCTTCGATTTTTTTCATCAAATCATCGGCGAGTTTGCCGTTGCTCTTGATGTTCTGGACAAGCCAATCGACAGATTCGTTGAGTTCGCTCTTCGGATAGCGCTTCTTGAATTCTTCAAAGACCTGGAGAGCTTCATCATCCTTGTGCAGGTTTTCGTTCAGGATGAAGCCGCGGCTGAACATGGCCTTTTCGGCATCCGGGGAATCCGGCCACGTGCGGTAGAAAGCCCTGTATTCGCGCTGGGCCTTGTCGAATTCTTCCTTGTCGCTATAGACATGGGCAAGTTCGAACGTAGCCTTCTTTGCCACAGAGTCAATTTCCACATAGCGTTCACGGATGCCGTTCCATGCAAGGTAAGCCTTTTCAACGCTCTTAGCCTGCGTGTAAAGGGAATCAGCAGCTCTCATGGCAAGTTCTGGAGAAGATTCCTGTGGCAAAAGCGTAATGTTGTCTGCAAAGAGATCGACCTTAGCCGTACCCCAAGAAGAAACGACTTCCTTATCCCAACGGCCAGAACGGAATACCAGATAAGCAGATTCGAAGACACGCTTCTTAGCCTGTTCATAAGTTTCCGGCAAGAAATCGTCTTCGGCGTAGTAGTACGTTCTCTTCATGAGGTTTTCCGGAATGACAAACCAGTCGCTCAGCTCCGGACGGGATTCTTCGTACTCCATGTTCGGGTGTGCCGGATTGCCCATACGCGCATAAAGAGCCTTGAGGGAATCTTCAGGAACGGCAATATTAGTAAGCACTTTTTTCCTATAAAGGCTGATAACGTAATCGACATCGCTCTGACGGCGCAAAGCCCTGTACTCCCATGAGCGGTCCAGTCCAACTTCACGAGCTTCCGAGGCAAAAGCAAGCTGAAGCGCAAGAGCCTTCACAATCTGGTCATGGGCTCTACGAGAACGGAGCATCGACGGATTATCTTCATATGTTGCAAGGACATCCTTTTCGCGGATTGCAGGTTCGCCATTCTTTGTGACGAGGACATAGGACGAATCCAATTCGTAGTTTGCGGTCGTTGCAAGTTCATGTTCGATGGCTCTACGAACTCGATCAAGCGGTTTGGGTTCCATAGGAACAGCCGAAACGCGATAGAAAACATGGAAACGATTTGTCGATTCCGAACGGATAATCGAGGATACAGAGCCATCCGTCAAGCTATCGAGTTCAAAGAACATTCTCTGAACAAAGCCGATTCCATACGGAAGTGCATGGCCGTAAGCAACCTTGCCGACAAAGCCCTTTGCCTTCTTTGTTTCCTTGTTTTCACTGTATTTGGATGCAATTTTCATGAACTTCTTGAGGTCCACTTTTTTGCCATTAAAGCGTTTGGCCAAAGCGGCAGAGTCCGAAGATTCCACATGGTACACAACATAGGAATACGGAGTCATGTACAAATCCTTATGCTTTGCATAATAGTTTTCCACCGTCGGCATTTCGATAGCGACTTCCTGGATATTGTACTTTTTCATGAGAGCCGGACCCATTTCGCGCACAATCCGTTGGCGATAGTCCGAGACGAAACGTTCCTTGATTTCATCTGTAATCTTGACTTCACTCGAAGAATCGGCCAAGTTTCTATGCTGATAGGCATAAGCCTTCAAGGAGTCCATGTTCGATTCAATGTACTTTGCATCAGCGATTTTATCACGAAGATTCATGTAGGAAAGAGAATCCGGGAATTGGTCACGATGCTTGTCGTAGAAGAAAGCGAGTTCGTCGTCGCTATACATCAAGCGATCCATCGCATAGAGGCGCTGGTATATAAAAGTGAGCAGGTAGTTTTCCATAGCAGCACTATGGGCAGCAAGCTGATCCTTGAACTCAGGATTCTTCTGAAGAGCAACTGTATAGAGGGCCTTGCGGCTGAAAAGGGAACCCGAAGCCTTTCTCATTGCTTCGGTATTGGGAACGATGTTCCCCACACGCATCATAAAGGCGTAGTCTTCCTTGAAAATAGGTTCACCATTCACCCTGGCTACGAGAGTATCCTTGTCTCCGATGGAATTGCACCCTGTAAAAAAGAGGGTACAGAAAGAAAAAAACGCAAGCAAAGCCTTTTTCATATAGTCCTCATGAATATGTGTGCGTGAATATAACAAATTTTTTTGATGAAAGACGACAAATGCGTAAGGCGAGAGACTAAAGACGAGAGACAACAAACCCATAACTAACAGCCAGTAACAAGTTACTTTATCCCAAATAAACAATAATTTACATATCCATATTGCATATACTTTCATGCCATAAGTTCCACATAAGCAACCATTTATCAAAAGAGAACATTATCTATATTAGGGGCACTTGAAGAGTATTCTATCAATATTCGCTGTAAAAGCCGTTGTTATAACGACTGTCGTGGGCGCCGTCGCACTAGGCGTCTGGTATGTTCATTTTGCCATAGAAGAGCTTCTTTCAACTCCGCACACGTTTGGCAATGTCACAATCACGCCTTACGGCCATAGCCAAAACAACCTCTTGGACCATTTTTACGATTCCATCAAGGTCGAACAAGGGCAATCCACATACATGATTCGTGGTCCGCATCTTGATGTGACGATACTCGGAGAAAACAGGGGGATTGTCCTCGACGTAGGCGAGGTCTCTGCAAACTTCGTTCCGGACACAACAACCAAGTCTTCGGGCAAGGACACCACAAAAGCGCTAGAAGCCATCGAATTTCCCGATAAGATCAGAGTGCCGTTCCCTGTAAAGTTCACGCTGAAAAAACTGGACTTCACCATGGGCGACATGGGCTGGCAAGCACAGAACATCCTCCTAAAAAACAACAGCCAAAAGAATATCACGTTCGCCGCCGATAGCATCAAGGGCAGTTTCGTCAAGGAACCCACGTCCTTGCAACTCGATGTAGACTTCTCAGAGAAAAACCTCGTCGTCAACGGCGCCATCAAGACCAAAAACGACAATATTGCACTGAACGCCTCAGCCCCCAAAAACGACCTCACCCAGCTAAAAGCCTCGACAAACGTCAGCGTCAAAGATCCTCTCAGCTGGGTCCCCATGAAGCTTTCGAAATCCATTCCGGGAATCAGCAACCTGAACCTGAACGGCAGCGTTTCGACATCGCTCACCAAAAAGACGCTCCAGTACAATTTCACCCTTAAAACGCACATCGGAGAAGTTTGGCCATTCCTGCCTCTCGACGCAACGATCAAGGTCAACGGCTCTCCGAAGCAGACGAACATCGAGTCCGTGTTCCGCAACAACGAGGGCGGCCACATCAACCTCGACGGTGTTATCAACGACAAGCTGGACTTCGACTTCTCTGGTGAAATTGCCTACATGAGTGCCATGTATGGCCCGCAGATGATGCCCATGGACATGGACATCCAGTCGATTACCAAAACCGGGGATGTCATCGACGCCTCCATCGAAACCCGCGAAGGTTCCGTCATCAAGGCACACGTTAAAACCGAGGACAGCCTTAAAGTATTCTTCGCCGCAAATCTCTCGGCCATGGAACCTTGGGCTCTGGACTGGGTCAAGGGGAACGTCGAAATCGGAAAGAACCCCAAAATCATCGGCTCGTTCCAGAACAACAAGTTGCGCGCCTACGTAAAAATCGATTCCATCATCAACGCGTATCATTTCAAGGCAGACTCGCTCCGTTTGCAGCTAGTGCTTGACCTTGGCCGAGGATTCATCGATTTCCCAAAAATCACGCTTTTCACCCCCAACGAGGAATTTGCAATTACGGGTGATGTCGACTATCACGAACCGACTCTCCACACCTCCTGGAAGCTGAAGCAAAAGAATGGCGGTTCTGCCGAAACGGTTGTTCACGTTGGCGACTCGCTCCTCGTCTGGGCTCAAGCAGACCACGCCGAAATTTCCACGATCCCGTTCTCGGACATCGAGATCAACGACAAGCTCAAGGGAACCGTTACAGGCACAATCGATTACAATCTTGATTCTCGAGTTGGCTCCGCGGAGCTTGACATCGACGGTAATGTGGAGCCGTTCATTCTCCACGGGCACACCAAGATCAGAGAGGCTGGCGACACCGTATTTATCGATACGGCAGTCTTTATGCACAACAGCAACAAGGTCGCCATGGAAGCAACGTTCGTATTGCCGAACGATTCGAATCCAGACTTCAAGCCCACAGCCATGCTCCCCATCCAGGTTCTGCATTCCTGGGCATCGGCACAAGACTTCAACTTGCCGATTCTTTTGGAACCGCTTGGCGACACAACGCTTGCCTCGGGTAGCTTCAACGGTGAAATTTCTTTCGACGAAGAATCTGGCTTGCTCGGAAATATCGAATTCAAAGACCTGAGCTTTACAAATATTCCGCCAGAGCTCTTAAACCTCAAGCTATTGAATGTTTCAGCTAAGAAGAACAAAATTGAACTGCTCACCAACTTCGATATTTTGAACGGTGTCTGGACAGGCAACACCAACATTGTCGTAGATGATATTTTCGAAGACAACAGGAAAGTTGAGCTCACCTATATAAGCCCGAACAGCGGCTTCATCCAAGGCCACGGTACAATCAACAACGACCTCGACTTCCTGGGATCGATCGAACTTGGTGGAACCTGGCTTATCCCGGAAACGCGCGCCGAAATCGACAAGACCGACATGAGAATCGACGTCCAGGCGAAACTCCGCGAAGGATTGGCAGGAATTTCAGCAAAGCTGTGGTCCGATTCCACCATCGTCCGCTATGGAACACTCCCCATGGACTTCCCGCTCCGCGTGCGCGGCGACCTCAAAGACGGCTTGCTTGCCATCAACGAGATTTCGACGCAGAACGATCGTGGAGACCTGATTCTCGCCGCATTGCTTTACGACGTGAAGACGATGAGGCTTGAAGCTCTCGACATCAGCACCGACAGCTACACTCTTGAAACGGACAACCACACCGTCACTGTCAAAAACGTCACAAGCCACTTGGAAGATTCCGAAGACCAGATGTCTCTCGTTGCAAACATTCCTTTGGTCCAGTACAAATTTAACGATGAAACGTTCGGTACCGCAAATCTTAGAGGAAAGAGCGACATCACGCTCAATATTCCGCATACGCAGGACAGACAGATTAAGAACAAGAGCGTCAACGGCAACTTCATTATAGATAAGTTGGTCTATAGAAAGGATCTGGACATTGAAATCACTCCAAGTTCCCTCGACAAGCTGCTATCGCTCTTTAACAATGCCATTGCAAACCTCCGCAACAAAGAAAAGACCGAAGCGAAGATTTCTGTATCAAGCCCGATTGACTTGACGTTCCACATCAGCGATTCCCAAAGCGACTCCGTCGAAATCATCACGCCTTTTGCCTCATTCCCGCTCACGCTCGACATCTGGGTGCTCGGCACAACGACAAGACCCATCTTGCGCGGCGACGTGACCAACGCAGACAACGGATTCATCGGCGTCAAAGACATTTACGAATTCGAACTCAGCAGCTTCAACATTTCTTGGAACGACGTACCTTGGCAGCAAGGCATTATCGATGTTTCAAGTACGCAGGAACTCCCCTACTGTACAGAACAAGAGGACAAGGACAAAGAGACCTGCCCGATCAACTTTGATATTCAGGGAACCATTACAAACCCGCAACCGATGCCGAGTTCCAACTGCGGAACAGAATCAACCGCAGCTGATACGTATCGCAACATATTCCTTGGATGTATCGCTACAGAGGATGGCGTTTCTGCCGACTGGAACAAGCTCGCCGGCAAGGCCATCGGTAAAGTTATTTCTTCTACCGCAAACAAGACATTGGGCGGCGACTACATTGGCGATATCGACATGAAGGTGATGTTGTTCGACAACTCCGGTAACGACAAGGACTCTTCGTACGTCAAGGTTCCGATTTCCCTGGATCGCTGGGTCAAGAACTTGAGCTTGATTTTCGGTTACACACAAGACCAGAGTATCGACCCGGTTTACGAACAGGCATTGCAATTTGGCGCGACTTACACGCTCCCAGTATTCCAAGACAAAGAATACTCGCACAAGAACCACTTCTCGCCAACGTTATCATTGAACGGACTTCTGATTTCAAAGCAATACACTTCTAACTCGGGTACAGAAACGAACAACGAAAGCCGTGTCGAAAAAAACATCGGTATCAACTACACCTACAAGTTCTGGAACCCCTGTATCTTAGGTATCGGTCACTGCGAAACGGTCCGCCCGCCAAGAGCGATGCGCCAACCGAACGATCCGTCAATCGTCGACTCCACGACTTTTAATAAGTTTGGTCAAAAAAATTCTAGCGATACAACGTCCACGGAGAAAGCAAAATGATTTTATTGATTTGTGCATTATTGTTTTTTTCGTCGATTGCATTTGCGGATAACGATGATAAGAGTCCATGGTCCGTTTCCATCGAAGGCAACAAGATTTTCTCGAAGTTCCAACTAAACGAGCAGCTCGACATTCCCGATGAATTCGGGCAACTCGATACCATCAAGCAAGACTTCTTGATGCGTCTTTCTTCGGAAAACATCAAGGCTCTTTACTTTTCCCGCGGGTATTTCAGTCTCGACTTAAAATTGGAAATCCATCGTGAACCGCTTTCGAACGGGAACATTCAGCGCAACTATGCCATTAGTGTAAGCGAAGGTGATTGCTATAGATTCAACGACGCCAAAATCATTTCGGCTGGCGACGAGCCCATCCCTATAAATTTGGCATCGCTAAAGATTACAAAGCACAGGTATTACAAACAGGAAGATATTTCTGAAGACTTGCAAGAAATCCAGAAGGCCTACCGCAAACAAGGCAACTTGCACGTTTACATTTCTTCCGAAGAACATGTCGATACAACAGCAAAACAAATTAACGTCATCATCAATGTGAACCCAGGTCCCAAAGTCTTGATGGGTAACATCATCACAACGACCCAGCGCGTCATCAACAAGAACGAAAGAAAGCAAACTCCCGAGCAAGGGCTTACAGATACATCGTGGCTTTCTTCACTTTGGCGAATTCCTAAAAACGAAATCATTGACGGTAACCAGTATTTCAACTTCAAGAGCAAGCTCTATTCTACGCAATTGTTTACGCAGGTCAAGTTGAACGATTCACTTCGTGAAGACGGACTTTCGGACGTTCATCTCGATGTGATTGAACGCGTGCCTGGCGAAGCTCGTTACGGATTTTTCTTCGAAGAAATCTACGGATTTGGCGCTATGGCCTACGCCGATCACAAGAACTTCTTTGGAAAGTTCAACGAATTTTCGACAAGCGTCCAGATTGCACAGCATAAGCAAGAAATCACGCTCGGGTACGCGAACCCGCTTTTGTTCGGAACGGCGTTCACGTTCATTCCGACCGCTATCCGTTTTGTAGACCGTCTCTCATTTAACCACGAAAAAATCAACCCGCCTGCTTACCCGGACAGTGTCGAAGAGCGTTACGAAATCATCAACCGCGGCGACTTGACTTTCGGTATCACGAATAACATCCGATTCCGTGGTACTATAGATACGCGATACGTGAACAAAAATGAAGATAAACTTTTCAAGCTCAAAGGCGAAATCGGCTTGACGTTCGACTACACCAACGATTACTTCAACCCGACAAAAGGTATTCGCGTTTTCCCGACAGCGGGCCTTGGCACAAACTTTAGCGGAAAGAAAGACTACGAAGACGGACACATCTACACTTATGGTGAAGCAACGGTCAACCTGTACATGCCACTTTTCTGGACGCTATACGGGGCATTAAGCGGAAGCATCGGCAGATTTTTCAACACAGCTATCGAAGATGACGCCCGCGTATTTTACCAAGGTGGTTCCCGTTCTGTACGCGGCTACCGTTTCCGCAGCATTTACGCCAGTTACACTTCAGAATCGACAACCGAAGTCACCACGAAGAAAAAAGACGGAACGAAAGAAACTAAAGAAGTCACTCAAGAAATCATCAATACGGCACTCACGCCAATGTATTATCGCATAAACGAGGAATTGCGTTGGACATTGCCATGGAAATCTTTGAGAGCTTGGCAGATTGTTCAATTTTTCGATTGGGCAAAAGTTGTCGATTCGAAGGATGACACCTATAAAGACGCTCAGGAAGGAAGCCTTGGTCTTGGCATCCGTTACCATTGGCAATTCCTCACGTTCCGTCTGGACTACGCCATTCTTACTGGGCTTACAAGCCTGGATGAAAGCAAGAGGAACTCCACCAAATTTAAATGGGGACGTTTCGCCTTCGACTTATCGCAGGCATTCTAAAGTGGCAGCGCAGCAGCTGGTAGAAGACCGCCAATTAGGAATTTACTGAATAATTGAACGATAAAGCTTTGAAAGGCTTGTGTGTTCAAGATTTACGTCGGCGGAGATTCCGGCGGCGGCAAGAGCAGCGCGGATTTGTTCTAGAGTCGTGCCAGCTGCATTTATCTTAAACGAAGTGGTATCGGCTCCGACATCGGCAACTCGCCCACTTTTCAAGACGCGACCGCCGTCGATAATAGCGTAATCCGTTGCCCACAGGTCCATTTCAGCAAGCACATGAGAACAGACGATAGCCGTTCCGTTTTCTTCTTTGCGCCATTCGTCGAGCAGTTGCCAGACCGTATCTCTTGAAATCGGGTCGAGATTTGCAACAGGCTCGTCGAGAATCAAAAGCTTTGGGCTATGCAAAAGCGCACGGACAATCTGTACCTTTTGGCGGTTCCCAAGCGAGAGCGTTTCCAAGCGCTTATCGAGAGGCGGCAATTTCAGACGTTCAGCAAAAGACTTGCAACGCTCCAGCATGGCTCCATCTTCGCGCCAATCCTCTGCGCCAAAGCCATAAAAGCCTGTAAAATACTGGAGGTATTCCTTGATGGAAAGTTTCGGATAAACGCCCGGATTTTCGAGAAGCACACCGTACTTTTCGGCATTCAGAAATCCCGCAAAATTGCGCAAGGACTCGTCAATTTTAACAGAGCCTTTAAAAGCACCCAAGCGCCCGCAAAGCAAGCGCAACAAAGTAGTCTTGCCGGCACCATTCGGACCAATCAGCGCAAAGAAGCTCCCTTGCGGGATATTGAGAGAAATATTAGACAGAGCATCTGCCGTGGATTTCGGATAACGGAATGTTACCGAATCAAGTTCAATCACGCGCAAAATTCCTTGACAGCAGGAGTCGGATTCTTGATAAGCTTGAGGGCATCCTTAGAAGCCTTGACCGCTTCCATCTGCACCTTTTCGCTAGCACGCTGCAAGTACTGGATGCAACGCCAGTCCGTGCGGACAGCGGCGAGCTGCACCGGTTCAGTACGGCGGCGGATGCTCACGTATTCAAACGCATGGTAGTCCTGCTTGACCGCAGCCACAACGACAGCCGCCGTCGGGACTTCGATTTCCTGGATGTACTTCCAGTCGCGTTCCACAGCAGCGACGAGCACTTTTTCGCCAGCATTGTGTACAAATTTCAAAGCGTCCGCACTCTGACGAACGGCCTCGGCCCAAAGTTCATCGGAAGCGCCATCGATCTTACGGACGATGCGCCAGTCCTGCGACACAGCAACCTTGAGAAGAGCGGGATTCGTGATAAACTTGAGCAAGTTCGGTTCAGCCTTGAATGCGGCAAGGAACTTAGCCTCGTCCATGGCATTCAGCGCCTGCTTCAAAGCTTCGCACGGACCGCACTTCACGTAAAGAATGGCCTGCTCATTTTTTTCAAATGCAGCCTTTTGCACTGTTTCAGTCGGGTTCTGGATGAGACTGATGGCATACCAGTTCAGCTTAATCGCTTCAAGCTGTTGTTCTTCTGTGGGGTTTTCAATATTCTTGATTTCGGTCCAGGACTGCATAAAACCTCGTGTTTATAATACAAAGATAGTTTTTAGACTAGAGACTAGAGACGAGAGACGAGAGATTTGTAATAAAAAAGCCCACAAGCGAGTGTCGCAGCGGCAAACTTGTTTGCCGATATGACCGAGCGTAGCAGCGGACGCCATAGGCGTCAAAAGCCCTCGGGAGCGAGAGCTATTTATCAATGGTTATTAGTTATTAGTTATTGGTTATTAGTTAATAGTCTTTGGCTATTGCAAACGAACTTTCACGACATGCGAGCCTTGACCCGCTTCGCCATAACGCATGATGTAAGCGCCTTTTCGGAGTCCAGTCTTCACGAGATTCCAGGCTTCGCTTACGGAACCCGCCATCACATTCGCGGACTTAATCAGTTGACCGTTCAAATCGAACACCAGGCAACGCACCATCGCTACGCCATGTTCAAACGCAATTTTCTGCACAATCGCATTTGTTGCCGAAGAGTTGGACTGCGCGAGAGCTGACGAGCTAGAAACCGCCGGATTCGCAGAACTTGAGGGCTGCGGAACGGAACTTGAAGATTGCGCCGATTCATCCACAAACTTGATCCAGTCGACATTTATATAGTTTGTATTGATTGTAAGGCGGAGCGTTTGCTTGCCCGCAGCAAGCTCCAACTCACCCGCTTCGACTTCGGAATACGTGACCCAATCGCCTTTAGACGGAATTTCCGCTTCAATATTTTTATCGCCTACAGAAACAGTCACGGAAGACGCTGTAGAATTGCCAGTGGCGCCATTAATGACTACTTTGTACTTACCCGCCTTTTTCACATCGAGCGTATATTCGAAATAATCGTCAGCACTCGTGTAGCCAAGCGCATAACCAGAGCCACCCTTGACAATGCCAGCATCATCGCTACGATAGCCAGTTTCATCGCTCTTGCCATCAGCATCACTGTAAGCGTAAGTATCATAATTTTCGGCTTCAAGAGTTCCCGGAATTTCAATTGCGCCCTTGAACGGTTTGACTTCAATCGGTTCGCCCGAAACTTCAAGTTCAAGCGCCATGAATTCAATCGTGTAAGTACCATCGGAATTCGGCTTGACCTCTTTGCCCTTTTGGCTTACAGTCTTGCCCTGTGCTCCCTGAATCTTTACGCGAAGCGGCACGCTCTTTGGCATATGCGCATGCGGAGATGTCCACTTGACAGTAAACCCGCTTGCGGTGTTCGTTGCGGCCGCCTTGTCAATGGTGAAGTGAGCACGCAAATACGCCCCCACCGTCGAGAAGCTCGCCACCCACAACTTCTTGCTGACCGCGTACTCAATAAGCGTCTTGATGTCGGCGGCAGAAATCACGTCCCAGTCAGCACCTACGCCATGGTTCAGTTGCACGTGCCACTTGCTCTGGCTTGCCGCCTGGTCCGCACTGCTCTTGAATGCCGACACCGTACTTCCATTCTGTTGCCAATAGTGGGAATCAATCTGCATCCAGTCCGGTTCGTTATCCCAGCCCGTAAGGCCAGAACCGCCGCACCCGCGGCTAATGAAATGTTCCTTGTTAATCGCATTCTTGACTGTCTGATTCTGCGCGCAATACGGAGTCGCCAAAGATGTCGCTTCCAAGCCCATACCACGCAGTTTCGAGGCCGCGCCACTAATTTCCGAATTCAAGTCGGCGTTCTGCGTCAAGTTCTTATGAGTCGCCGTATGGTTCCCAATCTCATGCCCCTTCTTTGCATAATTCAAATGAGGTTGCGTATTGCTACCAAAGCCCATCGTGTTGGTACAAACAAAGAACGTCACCGTCACATCCGGCATATTGTCCAGGAAGGTCAGGTTGTTCGTCTGCGAGTGCAGACCGTCATCGAATGTGAAAGACGCCGCCCCCGGGCGCCCATTCCAGGGAACGGTGGTAATTGGGCCCGCAAAAGCCGAAACAGCGGCCAAAGAAAGCGCAGCAAAGGATAATTTTAAACATTCCATACATATCTCCCATACATTTTTCTATGCATGAAAATACCCTCTTTTAAGGTAAAGAGAACAAACTACGTTACAAAAAACATTGACAAAATGCTAAAAGCACCCTGAATTGCAAAACGCAGGCTCTTTCGAGTCTGCGCATTTGGAGTCTGTGGGTGTTGTATATGCTTCAATTTCAAAGACTATTTTTATGAGACAACGCGCCACCTTTACGGCGTACGCCCATCAATTTATCCCGAACCTGGTGTATATTTTTTTTCCCGTTCACGATAACCTTGATTTCAAGGCGTTCGATATAAACTCCGGTGCCCACTAAACGGCCATTATTAGAGCGCATATTCCAAGCTAGGAAAATTCTTCCCTTGGTTTTTAAGCAACCTTCTTCTCCATATAAATCACGATCCGAACATTTAATTGAACTGGAATAATCTCCAACAAATTCTCCCAAGTGACTGAAATACCGCGTATGGTAATAAAGTTCAACATCATCACCCGAAATTACAGTTTTTTCGCCACTGCGATATTCACCGATATTGAATTCATTTACATCGCCATTTTTTATGGCATCAATCAGTTCTTGGCTTACACCGGCTTGCAAAAGTTCTCTATCCATTTTTCCTTGTCGAATTGCATCGAACAAGTCTGCCTGCGTTACAGATAAAATTTCATCTATCGCAATGGTGGTATCGCGGCTCGCATCAACATTCGCTTCGACCATCGTCGCGATAAGCGCCTGGTCTTCCGGTCGAACTATTAATTTATAATTACCCTCGTTTATAGCTCCGTCTAAAATCCCGTTGACCGTTTCTTCGCTAAACCCGTAAGACGTATCCACAACTACGGTACGGATGTCGTTAAAAAGTTGCACAAGAGCTTCTTCTTCGCTGATGCTTGTAACGGTGGTGTCGTAGTGGACCGTATTATCAATTCGAGATTCAATAAACGCATCAAGATGATTCACTGCAGTCTGAGTCTGTTCAATCATAATTTTCGAGACATCGAAATCGACAAGACTTCCCTGAACGCCAAGAGAATCCCCTATTTCCTGAGCATTCTGCGCTGTGTTAGGAATAAGCAGAGCCTGTGTAACGGAATCCTTCTTGATGATATCATAAGGATCTTCGCCAATCAGTACCACATTGGGACTTTCAAGAGAAAGTTCCTGATCCCCGGCTATGACAACCCAAGGGTTCTCTTTATGGGCCTTATTTTGTGCAAGGTCTGTAACAATTCCATCAACGGTAAAACGAACGCGATCACCACTAGTCGGGAGCACCGCATCTTTTGCAGTCGCCCCGTAAATGAGCAACATGGTTTTATCAGCCCCTCCTTGCAGCATCGGATTTTCAGGAGTACGATTTTCTCCTGAACGTACACAGAGGAAATCGAACATTTGTACAAAATTCTTTTTGGATTCATCGGACACGGTTTCGCTGAAAGTAAGCAAGAGCATTACATTTCCACTATTATTTTTTGATTTTACAGCCGTAAGAATAACAGGCCCGACCCCATCAGCAATGGGTTCATTTTCCATATAGAAGCGACCAGTCTTTCCTTTGTCTTCATAGGTAAACCAATTGTTTAAACTTCCGACATAAACGTCCGAGGTGCCCCCTGTAAAAACCTTGCTTCCAAAGCCGCACACATCCCCAGAGCAATTTTGCGGAGTCAAGTTTTCAGCCGTAATTACAATATCATTTTCATTGACAATCGTAAACTTGGAGGTCGTATTAAACGATTCCCCAAAAGTAAACTGGATAGAATCGAGTTTGCTCTTTTGCTTGAGAGATTTATCAAAATGCACATACAAACTATCAGCACGACCATCACCGTTTCGGTCAATCGCAATGGCATTTGACACGCGGGGAACCGGCGGAGCCGCAAACACAAGGTCCGTCCACACGGACACACCTGCAGCAGCACCCTTCGCCGTAAGCGTCACGCCCGACACAGGCGCATTAGCACGGACAAAGAATGTTGCTTTTCCATTTGCATCCAAATTCACAGCATTGATTTTATTTCCGTCCACAGTATCCAAAACATCAATATTCACATCGGAGAATGATAGATTTATCTTTCGATTGTAATTGTTGACCTTCGCCCATTCTTCAAAGAAGGCAATATTCACTTGATAGGTCGCATACGCCCATTCGCCAATTTGCGCCGTATCGCCAGAAACATTTTTCCCGAGAATAGTCCAATCCGTCTTCATAAAAGCAACGCTTGGCACCGCATAAGAGGGAACCGTAATTTCAACTTTAGTCTTTTGGCTGGGATCTGCCTTCAACGTAATTTCCAAGAAGTAATGACCAGGAGCAAGGGCAACATTCGACACAATCGCCGCCGAGTCAATGTAGAATGTCGAATCGCTTGTAATTACGATGCCTTCGTAATGCGTTCCGACATCAAGAATTTCAGGTTCTGCAAGATTTCCGCCGGTGAGCGTAAACGTAGAGACGCCTCCAATCGTATCCAGTTCCGTTGAATTTGCATCGTAATTGCAAGACAGCTTATTTTTCTTATTGATTTGCCAAATTTCAAAACGCTTTCCTTCATCGCGATTATCAGACGTCAAGAAAATCGACGCATCCACATGCAAGTCAATGGAGGTGCGCATGCGGAAATTCGAGGAACCCGTATGGCGTTCAACGTAAAAGATGTGGAAATCATAAGTCTTTCCAGGAACAAGCTTGTTCCCAGTATTTTGACCAATCGTATCGAGATCCACGGCACCCGCCACTTGGGCGTGCTGGCCACCGATATCTACAGCCAATCGATTATCAATAAACACCCAAACGTCATCGTCTCCATAAAAATCAAAATACTGCCCTGGAACATATTCAAAGGTCGCCTGAATTTTTGCAGTATAGCCAAAATTATGCTTGCCGATTTTTGTTCCCTTAAGTTGGTCAAAATAAGGATTCGGAACGGTCTTTGCATCATCGAGATATTCAAAATCATCCAGTAGGAACATGCCATCTGAATTCTTTTCGTTGCCTTCCGATATGCGGTCTTTCGACACTTCTGCAAGCCAAAATCCATCATCGTCCAAAGAAACATAAAGGTCGCGGCAAGTCATATTGGTGTACTCGTTACCCGCAGTATCCATGCCGATAACCTGTGGCAAGAACCAGCTATCCAAATGATCCGTAATCTTGCAGTTTTCCGGGAACGGATTTGCACGAACAGGAACGCCGTTTGGACCGAGATTGTATTCGACCATGCCCGTCACAGCCTTCGATTTGCCAGAGCATCCACCCGACCCAAAATCAGCGCTCACACCGTTTGCCGGGTCGCCATTTTTACCGCTACCGTCTCCATCGCCCTTAGTTCCATGAAGCCAGTCGTAAACAGTCACAGGAATTTTCTTTAGCGGGCAATCGCCAAGAACGCCAGGATATTTCGAAAATAGCGCGGGCACATCCGTCTTGTAGCCTTGAACCCAAATCGTATCCGAAAGGGCCGCCACAGAATCAAGCGCAATTCCAGTCGCCATAGTCGGTTCCGTCGAGACCAAGCCTTCGGCGCCGACATAATTAAATCCGACGGTCTGTTTAAAGTAAACCTTGAAATCGCTTTCAGGGGCATCTACCGTAGCCTTGAACCACCCGCAGTAATTTTCAAGCGAAGTCATGGTGGCTACAGAATCGCCGCCCATATAAAGGACAGCATTCGTATTCGACCACGGAGTAAAGAAAGCAATTGTTTTTTGTTGGCCGCTTGCAAAAGCAGCCGTAATGCCTAGAAACAGCCCTAACACATATTTTTTCAACATCCCGACACCTTTTTTGGAGATAAATCTAAAACGGGAAGCGTACAAAATCACACAAAAAAAGGGCGAGCTTTGCAAAGTGTCCTCTACAGACAACACTTGTTTGGATTCTATCGCCACTGCGTGGCTCCAGAATGACAACAGCAGTGTCCTGCAGCAATTCCTAACCACTGTCTACTTGTACATTCACTTCGTTCAAGTACCAATAGTGTGCAAGGTTATGACGCAACTGAATACTTGTATTCAGATATGGCATAACCGCAGCCACGAACGCCAACGGCGTTAAATGCTGGTCTCGGTCATGTCCAAACAAGTTTGGCCGCGCCCGGATGACCATTCCAAGGAACCGTCATGATTGGGCCAGCGAACACATATGTCTTTACACTAGACAAATCATTGACAAAATGAGAGTTTAGTCTTTAATGCAACGGACAGAAATGGCAAAATCCTTTTCGTACCCCAACTTTGCATTGATACCTTCGTAACTTTGCAGCCCTACATAATAAGCTTTATACCAATCTCGTTCTGTAGAACACCAATAATACGTTTCGGATTTTTCACCATAGTAATCACCAAGAAAGTCCCTAAAACCCGCAGGTAGTGCCGAAAAACCGAATACATCCGTACCATTTCCGTTGCTACGATTCCAATCAGATGTAGACTTGAGTTTTGTTCCTATTGAATCTGCCATAGCAAACAGCGTATTCCACTCCTTAGCATCGGGAATATGCCATCCGTTAAAGCAAATTCCTCGCACTGGATATGTCAGTGAGCATTTCTTGCTAAAACCGCAGTTCTTGCCATTTTCACTGAATACGCCAACACTATCCATTGCAGCCGGCCAAGTATAAAGTCTTCCGTATTTAGAGCAATTATTCTCATTATCGTTATAGCAAAAACTATCTACCGTTTTGTAGTTGAGGTTTTCCACCATCCAAACCTGATTACCAATTTTCACCGTTTTGTACGTTTGCCCATCACGCAAATCTTTGACCGTATTCGATAAAGAATCAAAAACACAACCATCGTCAACCTTTTTAGCGGAAACACTAGACAAAGCTTTTACTGAACTGCTTGATTTTGCAGAGCTACTACTAGACTTTTCCTGTTTTGCAAAAGAAGACGAAAGAGAAGCGCTAGTTTCCTCATCCAAGTCCACGGACGAGGTGTTTTCACTGCATGCGGCAAAGAAAAACAACGTGAATGACAAAACAAGAGGATAAGCAAGCATTGCAACGGACCTATTTTTTTTGTCCGCAATATACAAAACAAGCTATTAAAAAAACACAATAGCCTGCCAGTGAGTGTCGCAGCAGCAAACTTGTTTGCCGATATGACCGAACGCAGTAGCGGACGCCGTAGGCGTCAAAAAAAGCCCTCGGTTTTAACCGAGGGCAGAATTCACTGGATCCTTCGACTCCGCCTTACGGCTTCGCTCAGGATGACGTAATGCGCAGAGCGTTCACCCCGCTACATTTTACTCCGTGAGCAACAAACGCCTCGTATTGCGATTTCATCGCATAAACCGGCGCCTCAACAATAGAAACAAGCAAGCTTGTTTCTGCTGTATTCGGCTTGGATTTATTTAACGAGGCGTGTTGGCGACCTTTGGCCACTTAGTGCTTTAGCACTTATGTGGACATGGCCACCTTTAGGTGGTAGCGAGGCGAAGACGGAGTCCCCGCCTTGCATAAGAGCCGAGCAGTCTTATTTGTAAAGCGGGTGCTTCTTGCAGAGAGCGACGATGTCTTCGCGAATCTTGGCGAGAGCGGCTTCGTCGTCCTTAGCCTGGATTGCACGGTCGATAATGCGAGCCACTTCGCGGGTGTCTTCTTCGTCGAAGCCACGGGTCGTGATAGCAGCAGTACCGAGACGAACACCGGACGGGTCCATCGGCTTGCGCGGATCGAACGGAATCGTGGAACGGCTGCAGGAGATGCCGACCTTTTCCATGGCAACTTCAGCTTCCTTACCGGAAACGCCCTTAGAAGTCATATCGACAACGATGAGGTGGTTGTCGGTGCCATCGCTGATGACCTTGTAACCGAGCTTCTGCATTTCGGCGCACATAGCCTGAGCGTTCTTGATGACGTTCTTCGCGTAGGTCTGGAATTCCGGCTGCAGAGCTTCGAGGAATGCAACGGCCTTACCGGCGTTGATGTGGTCATGCGGACCACCCTGCATGCCCGGGAACACGCCCTTGTCGATTTCCTTGGCCAAAGAAACTTCCTTGAGTTCGCCCTTCACCATCTTCTGGATCGTGCGGTCCTTGCACATGATGATAGCGGAACGCGGGCCACGGAGAGTCTTGTGAGTCGTGGTGGTCACGATGTCGAAGTACGGCACCGGAGATTCGATTGCCTTACCGGCGATGAGGCCAGCAATGTGAGAAATGTCAGCCATCGTGAGAGCGCCAACTTCGTCTGCGATTTCCTTGAAGCGCTTCCAGTCGAGGTTACGGCTGTAAGCAGAGAAACCAGCGAGGATCATCTTCGGCTTTTCGCGGAGAGCAATTTCGCGGACCTTGTCCATGTCGATGCGACCAGTTTCCTTATCGACTTCGTACTGCACGAAGTTGTAGAGCATACCGGAGAAGTTCACCGGATGACCGTGAGAAAGGTGTCCACCGTGGTCGAGTTTGAGGCCGAGGACCTTGTCGCCCGGTTTGAGGACGGCGAAGTACACGGCAGCGTTGGCCGGAGAACCGGACAGCGGCTGGATGTTCACGTGGTCACAACCAAAGAGCTTCTTGCAACGGTCGATGGCCAGAGCTTCCATCTTGTCGATCACTTCGTTACCACCATAGTAGCGCTTGCCAACGTAGCCTTCGCTGTACTTGTTGGTCAGCACGGAACCCATAGCTTCCATGACTGCCTTGGAGGTGTAGTTTTCAGAAGCGATGAGCTCGATGCCATATTCCTGGCGTTCGGCTTCTTCCTGAATGATGTTGTAGATTTCCGGATCGGTCTGTTGCAGTGTAGATTTAAGCATTATAGCTCCTTTAAAGTTCGCGTCCAAAATATAGCTTTTTTAGACGAGAGACGAGGGACGAGAGACGAGAGATTTTTCTTAAAACTAGCGCAAAGTGCAGTCTTTTTATGGAAGGGGGATGTATCCCCCTGGTTCGCACGTTGTTACTCACCACCCCCTCTACGGGCTTAGAGCCTGCCCCGGACTTGTTCCGGGGCCAGCCCGTAACGCCCGGCTTAGCAAGATTCTACCGGGGACCGGATTCATTCCTGACACGGACGGCAAGTTCAACGCCAGATTTTTCAACACGTGCCTGGTAATCGGGTTTTAGAACGCTTTTCTCTTGCGGACTGTTTTCCCCATCCCGGCCATACCAGTTATCCACCACGTAGGCAAAGCCTCTTGTTGATTCATCCGGCGAGCCATCTTCGTTTTTCAGGCGATAGTCCCGAACAGGCACATTGTTATTGTAAACATTACCTTCAATGTAACAAGACGCCGAATCCGAGCATTCCATTCCAGCATCCCCCACATCGTAGATGAAATTGTTATAGGCATGAATTTTACCATGACGAGCAAGCACACCGCGAAGTTCCAAATTTGAGAAATAATTGTGGTGCAAAGTCAATGTCTGCGCAGAATCGATGAAAATGTCCGGTTCAAGCCCAAATAAAATGCCGGACTGTGCATTTTCAAAACGGTTCCACGAGAGCGTGACCGCATTCGAGCCTCGCTTGACATCAACCAAGATTAGCGGATACTCTTCAAACGTGCAATGGTCCACCCAGACATGGTGCGTGCGGTTGTGGATCGAGAGCGCACGGCGGCTCGTCGTATCCCGTGCCGTAATTGCCGGTGCGGTAAAGGTCAAATTCTCGAAAATGAGATTTGAGGATTCCTGAGTCAAAATTCCCATACCGGTAATGCGAATATCGCGCCCACGACCATCCACAGTTTTATCAGACTTTATGCGCAATGGCGAACGCAAATTGTACGTTCCATCTTTTTCAAAGAGAATCCAGACTGGATTATCCTTCTCAGCGCATTCACGGAAAGAGCCCTGGGACAAGGCGACCTTAGTTCCGTAATTTCCCAACGAATCCACCTTTGAAGAGTCGACAACATCAATTAAATCTTCAGTTGTCGTGACAATGCAAACTTCGCCTTCCACTTTCTCAATTTTCCCCGTGCTATCGGTTTTTCCAGTAGCACCAAGCGTTCGAACTGCATAGCCTTGAATTTGTTTGAGCAAGGCTTCATGAGCACTCCAGTCGCTCTCGGGATATTCTGTTGCTGTTGCGATTTCAGGCTTTACGACCTTGATGTCCGAAGCCACATCGGAGCCGTCAACAAACAAAGTATCCCCTGCATTGGATTGGACCGTCGTCGAATGGACTTCCTCCGGGTCGCCAATTTGCACATCGAAACTCCCCTGCGGAAGCGAGTCAATTACAAAATGCCCTGTACTATCAGGAACAACGTAACGGTCAAGACCCGCCACGCGGACAACAGGCGATTCACCAAGGACTACATAGCCTTCAATAGACGTTAGTTCGCCCAACTTGATGGTATCAACCTTGGAATCGGCCTTGGCATCAAGCGCTATAGAATGCACAGCACCCGTGGCTTCCGTTTCGCTCACATTGCGAGCTTCAATGGTATAGCGACCATTGCGGACTTCGAATGAAACGTGCCCATCCTCATTGGTTTCATTCCAAGCTTCTTCCGCAGGGCCGCTAGAAAGGTAATTGTCCGGCAAAATACGAACACGCGCTGTAGATGCAGGCGTTCCATCAGCCATTTGAACATACAAAGCAATAGTTGATTCGGCTTCGGTGCCACCAGCAACGTTTCTTTCGGTGCACGCCGTCAAAGCCAACGCAAAAACTCCAAGCCAAGCAAGCAAGCGCATTTGAGCAACCGTCATCCTACTAGTTTTCATGATTGCCCCCTTGAACTTCGGCAGGTTCGCGAGATTCATCCGCAATTTCACGAGAAGCATTCTGTATTTCGGCACCGCGAATGCGGCGTTTGCGCCCACGCCTCTGCGGTGGCGGATACGGGTCCGAAAGCGGGAAAAGTTGCATGCCGAGCTGGAAAACGCGATTCGGCTTTTGACACGCACCTACTTTAGCAAGCACTTCGCGACGGAACCTGCGCACCATTTCGACAAGCTCTTTATAAGTCGTTTCGTCACAACCAAATGCGAGCGTCGAAAGATTGCGCTCACTACGATCAAAACGGTCCATCGCCGTCTGCGCCACGTCCAGATTCTGTTGGATGTAAGCGTTCACCGCCGTATTGTACGATTCAAAGCCACTCGAAACAAGACCTTGCGTTTGTTCATAAAATCCTGTTTGCTCGTTTTTCTTGATCATCGACAAGCGTTCCAAAAGCGCAATCGAAGACTTTACCTGGCTTGCAGAAATCGGCGGGCGCACCATAAGGCCCAAGGCGGCATCGTCACCCACATACGGGTAAAAAGTCACAAGTTCACGAACGACAGCATGGTACCAATGGTCAAAATATTCAAACTGGTCCTTCGCCAAGTTTTCCACCTTGCATTCCTTGGATGCGACAAGCTTTTCCAGGAATTGACGGCTTTCGGTATGCGTTTTAGCCTGGTTAAAAGCAACCATGTTTGCAAAGTACGCTTTTTCGCGTTCGTCACTGCAAAAGATAGACGCAAAAACTTCGACAATGCGGTCGGTCAGGTTTCGCTTGCCCTGCAAGATCTTATTGAACATCGATGAATCGAAGCCCGCTTTTTCGGCAATAAAACGATGGCTAAAACGCCAATCACTTGCATGGCGCTCTTCGTAGGCGTCTTTCAAAAAATCGCGGTAATTCAGATATTCAAAAATATTGATCATTAGGCTATAAACTATGAGGTCGGGGCTTCGCCCCTTTGAGGTCTGAACTTGTGATTGTCATGCCCGTCCCGGAACTCGTCCGGGATGACAGACGGACATCTCCTTTTATCAGAAAGAGTTACTAATAGTAATATACATTATTGTCCACAGTTTTGCAAATTTTATGTCCACATTATGTTATAAAAAAAATGTGTTATTTTTTTGAAAAATCTAAAAAAGTTCATTTTTTACGTGAAAAATATCGAATTATCAGATTTTCTCACGTAAAAATTCAGACAAACTTATTAAAAATTCAGCAAAAAGTATCTTTTGCCACCTTTTAGACAGTGTTTTAAGCTTTAAAAGCTCAAAATTTTTCATTTTAAAGCAAAAATCCGCATTCAAGCGGATTTTAACTACATACAACATCAAAATTTTACGTGAATATCAAGCTTATTTTGAAGATATTCACGTAATATCCAACTAAAAATGGAATTTTCGTTTTTAATAGCGGAAGTAGTTGCCTTTGGGGAGGTTTCGCAAATCCGACTGATTGCGAACATTTTGCACTTTTTGGCCAAGCGCATTGACCGTAAAGCCTTTTGTACGCGGTTGCGCAGCAAGCTTTTTGCCAACAAGCGCTGTAGTCTGCTTATTCTTCTCGCGAACAGCCTTGCAACCGGTACGATAAACATCCTTCATATCAAACGCAATCATGTCGATATTCGGGCCGCCATCTGCCGTCGCCGACTGTAAAATCACTTTGAAGTCCAAGGCATCCACCCAGACGTTGTCGATATAGACCGTATCCCACTTGTCCCAGCTTCCGGTGGACTTGAATGTCACATCGTAGGTGCCATTATCTACCGTAACCTTCATATCGCGATTAGCGCTTCCCGAAAACGAATAGCGGATCATCACACGTGCCTTTTCTGCAGACTGGTCCGAAGTCACCATGTACGTGGCCTTGCTGTAGGCAGAATTATCAAGATTGAAGAAACCGCCGCCAGTATAGCCTTCATGATTCTTTTCAGTCCAGCCATCTCCAAATTCAGGTTCCGCCATGTCAATCACTGACGGCCAAGCGTCCGTACCAGCCTTGAGCGAGCACAGAGCTTCGTCAAGTTCCTTGACTTCCACTTCACCGCTTGAACTGCTAGAACCGCCACCAGGACCTTCTTCGTAAGAATCTTCCGAAGCATGAGAAATCGGCGTGCAAGCGGCACCGCCCTTGAACATCGCCGTGTATGTGATGTCACGGGCCTTCGTCTTGAAGCCATAATAAATCATGTTCTTCGAAACTTCGTTGCAGTCATCATCGACCCACTTTTCAAACGTCTGGCCGTTTGGCGTCACGCGGAGCGTCATCGGGGAACCCGCCGGGAAATACTGCGTCTGCGTAATGAGGCCGTTGTAATTCGAGAGGTTCGTCTTGACCTTGATGGTATAACGCTTCTTAATTGCAGACACAAGCGTCGTAAGCGCAGCCTTTGCATCGGCAGAGAGGTTCGTGTTGGACTTGAGATTATCTGCAAGCTCTTCGCAAATCATCTGGGCGTGGCCCATCGAGCCCATTTCCTGGAAGTGCGTCGTACCATCGTTCACTCCATCAGGGAAATTCGGGTATTCACCCTTTTCCAGCTTTTTGTAGAGATAGCGGGTCACATAATCGCCCATACCTTTGTACGTATTGTTATACGTGTTGTACGACTTCATGTTCAAATCGACAAACGGAATCTTGTTGTTCTTGGCAACCGTCTGCATCATGCCGCGGGCATCGTAGTTGTTAGAGCCCGTCGAGAACACGTTGCGGCTACCGTTCAAGTTCATCGGAGAGACGAGGACGACATTGGCGCCCTTGCCCTTGCCAGCATCGACATACTGTTGGATGAATCCAGAGAACTTCGACGGCTCCACATAACGCGCGGCCTTTGAATAGTCGCGGTCATTATGGCCAAATTGCACAAAGAGGTAGTCGCCCTTTTGGAGCTTTCCCTTGACCTCGTCCAAGCGGCCTTCTTCGATAAACGTTCTAGAGCTACGGCCACCGATTGCATAGTTAAGGACTTTCACACGGGAGGCGTCAAAGAAATGCCCAAGCACCTGGCCCCAGCCCGTTTGCGGATAGACGTTATCCTTATACGTCTGCACGGTCGAATCGCCCACCACGTAAATCGAAAAACTGGTGGAATCGCTTACAGCGACACCTGTGAAAACAGCGGCAGCAAAAAAGAATTTTATAAACTTATTCATAGTAATTCCTTTATTGTCATGCCCGTCCCGGAACAAGTCCGGGATGACAGTCGAGCATCTCCATCTTGTATTTTGAAAGGTGATCCCCGCCTACGCGGGGATGACAAAAAACACTACCTTACCTTTGCCCAAGTCGCAACAAGCTTTTCACGACCCTGGCGAACGACAACGCGGTAAACTCCGTTTGTACGCACGAGAGAAAACATATCCACCTCGCCCGCCAAAACAGCCTTACGCACGACAAGACTTCCGCTCATATCGAACACGCTTATGTCAGCACGTTCCGGAAGCAAAAGCTTATCGCCAAGGAGCTTTGCTCTAGCCGCCATCTTGATACCTTGCAGCGATGTCGTAATTGAATCCTTAGCATCCTTGCAATCCACACCAACACGGCAGACACCATCTAGGTTAAAGCCAAACGCATCAAGGTTCGGAGCACCATCAGAAGTCACCGACATAAACTTGAGTTCGGCTTCGCCCTGCGGCGCATCCATCACAACGTAAGCGGTATCCCACTTGTCCCAGCCACCTGTCGGAGGGGCGCTCAAATAGTAGTCGTGGTCAAGGTAGGCATTGAACATACGGTCTGTAGAACCGCCATTGGCGTAACGCACAGCAAGCGTCACGTAGCCTGCACCGGGGAACTTCACCTTGTAACTTGCAAACGACACGTTCGTGTTATCCAAGTTGAAATAGCCATCGCCAATATAGCCAGTCCATTCCGTTTGGGTCCAGCCAATTCCTGCAGTATCCGGCTTACTTGCGTCAAAGAATTTCTTGATATCCTTATCCACCTTGGTTTCTGTTTCTTCACTGCCATCAATCGGCGTGAACGGTTCAAACGTCACATCGTCAAGGCTCTTCGGAGTCGTTGTCGGGAATGCGGTCAAAGCCTTGCCATCGCCCGTGTACTTCTGAGCGGTACCGCCTTCATACACTGCAGTGAACTGAGTCGATGCAGAACCCATGACAAACGTGTGGATGTACGGAGACTTTACATTGGAGCGGCTCGGGGCGCCGACCTTGTTGCCGTTACCATCATACCAGCCCAAGAACTTTTTGCCGGACTTCGGAATTGTCTTGAGCATAACCGTCATGCCCTTCGGGTAGTAAGCGCTAAGAGAAGTCGCTTCGGCAGCGCCTTCCGGGCTCACCTTGACATCTACCTGGTACATAGGCGCCATGTAATCGCCAAGTTTTTTCACAATCGGATCCTTGTGGGCGCGCATCTGTTCTGTAATGATACGTCCAAAGGCATTCGCACCGTTCATCTGTAAATGCACCTGGTCCGTCTGGTCACTGCCCAAGTTGCTATATTCAGATTTTGTAGCATAGTTGAAGATAAACTGAGCCGAATAACGTTCGCCCACAGAAATCATGTAGTTCGCGACCATTTCGCTCATATCGATAAACGGAACGTTCAATTCCGTTGCAAGGCTCTGGTTAAGAGCCGGGTAGCCACGATAGCTGTTATGGATCTGCGTTGGAGAATCATAGTACAAGCGACGAATCGGGCTCATGATAATCGGATAAGCGCCTTTCGCCCTGACATCGCTCACAAGCTTTTTCATGTTGGAGGCAAAGAAGTCTTCCGTGCTGTAGTTCACATCGTTAATACCGAACTGGACAACGACATAGTCGCCAGCCTGCAACTTGTCCGCAATGCAACCACCATTGGAGCAGCCCTTCTTAAAGAACATGTCGTAATAGCCGACCGCGGTGTTACCCTTTTTGTCCTTACCGCCGCCACCAAGCGACATGCCGCCCTGTCCACGGTTCACCACTGCCGCCTTGTTTACATCGAACCAGTAATGAAAATCCTGGCCCTGGCCCTGTTTGGGATAATAACCATCAGCCCAGTCCTGCATGGTGGAATCGCCAAGCATATAAATTGTAACCTTAGCCATTGCAAGTGGAGCCGCAATCATCGAAGTCGCAACAACGCCCTGCCAAAACTTAGAAAACATACCCATCTGAAAACCTCTTAAAAAATCCCAAAAGCTTCCGAGAGCAACTCCCGGAAGCACACAAGTTATTTTGCGGCCTTACGCAAGCTCTTCGAAATCACGCGACCGTTCAATTTCACAACCATCATGTAAGCACCACGCGGGAGCATTTCGCGGTCAAACATCACCTTAGACGTTCCGGCAGTCACATTGCGGGAGATTCCGCCAACGAGCTTACCTGTCACATCAAAGGCATAGATTTCAGCAAGGCCAGCCTCGCGAGTCTTGAGGATACCCGTCACCGGATTATACACATTCGGCATAAACGTCTGAGAAGCCGCAATCGTCGTTTTCTGCGTACCATCATAAAGTTCCACGTCATCAATACCGAACGTAAACAAGTCGATATTTGGGCCACCATCACTTGTCATCGAAGAGAGCTTAAGCGTATTCACACCTGCCTTCAGCGTCACATCAATATTCGCTTCTTTATACGTCGTCCAGCCTGTAGCCGGGAAACTTACAGTTCCCACGGACTTACCGTTCATAGTGAGGGCCATGTTACGGCCGCTCGTTCCGCCATTTGCAAAGCGGATCGTAAGCGTTGTCTTGGCTTCTTTCTGCGAGAAGATTTCCCAGATGGCATAGCTAGCAAGCGTATTTTCGAAGTTGTAATAGCCATTTTTGAGGTAACCTTCGTTATCCTTTTCGGTCCAGCCAGCACCTTCCTTCGGCTTCGAGGCATCCAAGATGGACTCGCCATCGTTCACGACAGGAGTCGTATCAACCGGGACTTCAACACTTTCGCCAACGACATAAATATCCGGCTGCTTGAGAGACTTGACCATGTCCGGCATGTAGTAGCCCACATGCGGCGGCTGGTTGTAGGCCGTATTTTCGGAGGCAACCGCAGTACGGTACGTGGCGTCGTGCATCAAGGTATAGACGCGATGCGGGCTTGTAACCGGAGTGGCAATGATATAAATCGTCGTCGGATCCTTTTCAGAGCGCACAACGAGTTCTTCACGCCAGTCACCAAACAAGTCTGCAATAAGGCTCGGAGTATTCTTGGTGCCATTGCAACCCGTTACACCAAGCGCGGCCGGACCGTCAAAATAAGTTTCGGACTTCTTGTCGATGGAGTTAAACTTTGTTACAAAAGCACCGTCCAAAAGCTCATCGTATTCATCACCGTCAAAATAAATACGGAAATTCTGAGACACTGCAGGCGTTCCAATGAGCTTACCCTTAGCGGTTTTCATTCCACCACCCTTGCTAGACCACATCTCGTAACCGCGATGGGTAGAATCTACGTCAGCAGCCATGCCGCGTCCGTTATCTACGCCAGGGTTCGGCTGAGCCGTTCCCCAGATAATCGTACCATCATGGGCACGTAATTCATCAGTGTACTTAGCATCCTTATGTTCGTGTACGTCCCAGGATTCAAGCCCCGGATGGTCCGGATCCAAATCACCGATATGGTGAGCGTCGCCATGGCCAAGACCAGTGCGGTAGCGCAAAGTACCATCATGGTTCAAGGCTGCAGCACCGAAGAATACCTCATCATAGCCGTCGCCATCAAGGTCAGCCGCCTGAAGACTGTGGTTTCCTTCGCCATAGAGACCCTTGCCCGGGTCTTCAGACTTGTGGTACCAGCGTTGCTTCAATGTTTTGCCATCAAAATCATACGCAACCACATAAGCAGACGTGTAATAACCACGTGCAAAAATTGCACTCGGATGGACGCCATCCAAGTAGCCTGTCGCAGCCAGGTAGCGTTCGCAACGGTTACCGTAGTTGTCGCCCCAGTAGCCCTTGCCATCCTTGCCCTTCACATGCTGGTTGATGTCTCGACTAGGCACAAAATCAATCGTCGAAACCGCAGCGCCATCAGCACCGCGGAAAACGGTCAAGTATTCCGGTCCCTTGAGCACAAGGCCGTTGCCGTCACGGTAATCCTTGGACTTGTCGCCAATCGCCTTGCCTGTTCCGTCGATTGTACCGTCGGCGGTCTTCACAATCATTTCCGCCTTGCCGTCGCCATCGTAGTCAAAGACCTGGAACTGCGTATAATGAGCACCCGCACGGATGTTCTTGCCAAGGTCAATGCGCCACAGGCGCTTGCCGTCGAGCTTGTAGGCATCGATAAACACCGTACCCGTATAACCCGTTTGCGAGTTATCGTGTGCGTTAGACGGATCCCACTTCAAAATCAATTCGTATTCGCCGTCGCCATCGAGGTCGGCAGTACTCATATCGTTCGGAACGTAAGTGCACTTTTCACCGTTCGGCATCGTCTGAGCAGCAGGAACTTCAAGTTTAATCGTCTTGTAGGGGAAGGAATTTCCGCTGTTCGAGACCGTCTTATCCAAAACGAGAGACAGACCAATCTGGGACTGTTCTTTACCATCGACAACGGCAGCCACCGTGTACTTGGAGGTCGTTGCGCCCGCAGCATCAAGGTAGCTCGTGCCGGC
Organism: Fibrobacter sp. UWB16; assembly: GCF_900215325.1. NCBI lineage: Bacteria > Pseudomonadati > Fibrobacterota > Fibrobacteria > Fibrobacterales > Fibrobacteraceae > Fibrobacter > Fibrobacter sp. UWB16. The sequence continues at coordinate 449,838 of NZ_OCMS01000001.1, forward strand.
AGACTTACCAACCGAGGCAATCTTCTTTCCATCACGATAGAGGACAAATTCCGTCGCCGGGTCGTCGGTGCCCAACAAGCGCCAACTGACAAGCATTCCCTTGCCCACGTTTGACGCGACAAGGCCGCGCGTCAAGTTTTCCATCTGACGCGGCGCAGCAAAAGATGGAACAGCAAGCCCTGCAGCAAGCGCAGAACTTACAAGAATAGACTTGAAATTACGATTGGATCCCATAACAACGCTCCTAACGGTGTAAAACCAAACTCTTGTTTCTTTCAAATATAATCTCTTTTCAATAAAAAGTCCACATTTTTTATTATACTTTTAACTTTCAAACGATAATTTGCTAGAAAAAGTCCACAAAAGGAATTTATTATTTGTCTACATTAGTAAACCTGTTTTTAGGAAATTTCGACCACAAAAAGTTCAGTTTTCGTAAAAAAACGAAACGAAACGCGCCAAAAGTTCTCGTAAGTCGTTCCTTTAACTATATTTAACACGAGTATGCCGCATTGGTGGAAAAATTTTTCGTGGGAATGGCTGTTCGATCATATCGCAGCCCGTTCTCCGACATTTGTAAAAATCATGGTTGTCACCGGAAAGTCATTCCTGTACTATCACGGAATGACCCGTGCCGCATCTTTGACCTACACGACGCTCGTGGCAGTCGTTCCACTCCTCATCATGCTCACCTCCATCACTCTCGCTGTCGGGTTCGGTAACTTCATTTCGGACTACCTCCCCATCGTGATTGACATGCTCAATCTGGACTGGCCGACCGAGCAAATCATGGACATCGTCGAAAATGCCGAGCACATTCCCATCAAAAAACTCGGATTTATCGGTGCAGGCGGTCTTTTTGTCACATTTATCCTCGCGTTCGGAAGCCTCGAAACGAACTTCAACGTTGTCTGGGAAAACAAGACTTCCAGAACTTTGATTCGCCAGATTAAGATTTACACGCCGTTCCTCCTCATTGGGGCTGCCGTGGTCGGCATGTTCGCAGGATTCGTGAACCATGTGCAGAACGTGCTCAAAGTCATCATTGTTGACGGATTCCACTTTTCGCCAGAAGTCATCAAGGCGCTCATCACCGTATTCTGGTACTCGGCATTCCACATCGCGGCTCTCCTCGTGATTTTCATTATGCTTTATGCGCTCCCGGCGCGCCCGGCAGGCCACAAGCCCTACACCCGCCGTAAGCTGTTCTTGGCGTCGATGCTCTCGACTTTGCTTTCTTGGCTTGCCATCAACATCTACGTGAAGATTCTGATGCTCATCCAAACGGCAATGGTCACGCGCATGTCCATTTTCTACGGATCACTCGCTTTTATTCCACTATTCCTCTTCTTGCTCTTTGGCGTCTGGTCCATCATTTTGTGCGGCAACAGTCTCGTGTGGACAATCTGCCACTGGCCAGCAGTCAGCGCAAAGAACTGGAGATGGGAAGGAAACACGGACGGACTATGAAAACAAAACTTTTGACATCTCTCCTCATGGCGCTCTCGCTCGCCGTAAGTTCCCACGCAGAACTCCAGGGTTCCCAAGATTACGAACCGGGTAAATTGGATACATCGGGATGGAGCGCTCTTTTGGGCGTTAGCGGCGGCAACTCGTTGATTGCCCGCGATGGCACAATTTTCATGACTCTCCGCATCGGCCTCGTGCTGAATCCCTACATTAGCCTGGGTGCATACAGTTCATCGATCCTTAGCGACGTGCAAAACCCAAAGGTTCACCATTCTCAGATGATCGACTACCATGCATTCGGTGCATTTGTCGAACCGGTCGTTTTCCGCGATGGTTTCTTTTCGATTTCGCTTCCCATGAGCATTGGCGGTGGTGAAGTCGATTTTATGGACAAGGGTGATGAAGACGGATTCAAGGCCGAAGACGCATTCTTTGTTGCTGACTTCGCCGCTCAATTCAACTTCCGCGTCACGAAACTTCTCGAAGTTTCCATTGGCGGTGGCTACAGGCTGTTCGCCGGCATCGAAGAAAACAACCTCCAGAACAAGGATTTCCGCACTCCGTTTGGAGAACTGAGATTCACGTTTAAGGAATTTTAGTTCATCATCCCGAACACTAGCTCGTCATCCCGAGCAGCGCGAGGGAACCAGTAAAGATTCTAATGAAAAATGGCCCGGCAGAAGTGAACTGCGCGGGCTTTTTCAATCCTTTACGCAACGAACTGAATAGCCATTGCTTCTAGAGCTATAATCTACAATTGCACCATCATAATGATAACCTATGCCGATGTCGTACACATCGTATTCATGTGAATATTCAAACTCTGTAGAACTCCAGAATTCCAAAAATTCACCTACATGTTCAAAAGTTCCATTGTTTTTTCTGTAACCTGCCGGCAATGCCGAGAAACCGAAATCATCCGAGCCGTTACCACTCGTACCATCATTTCTATTTTTCCACCCACTCGTCGATTTAAGCGCTTTTGCCGCTATTTTTTTACCACCAACAGCAGTAAACAATGTTTCAAATTCTTCCAGCGTCGGCAGATGCCAACCTGAAGGGCAAGCAACCGTAGCTGCATCCCATTTATAATAACGACCGTACCTCACACAGCCATCATCACCACAGAAACTACTTTCCATTTCGTAGTTAAGGTTTTGAGCCATCCACGTCTGGGCGCCGATGGACACAGTCTTGTACGTTTGACCATCGCGGGAGTCTATTATGGAATCCACGACTACTGTAGAAGGATCAACTATCAGGGACACACTAGAAGAACTTGAACGTGCTGACGACGAAGCTACACTGGATGAGCTACGCTTGTCTGAAGACGACGAAACAACACTAGACGAGCTACGATTAGTAGAAGATGAGGATTGCTCGTTTTTTTTACTCGACGATGACGTTTTTTTGCCAGAACTCGATTTTGCAAAACTGCTGCTTGACGATTTTTTTGTTTTTGCCGAAGACGAAGATTGAACAACGCTAGAGGAAGACTCGTCCGAAGGCTCAGTAATTGAGCCGCTATCATCATCGCAAGCGAGAAGGAAAATCATCATGAAAATCAATATACGAAGAGCGAATTTATTCATAATACGAAATATAGTAATCGGAACCGCGACTATGTCGCGTTATGCAATGAGTTTTTTACAGAAAAATCCTTACATTTTCAGTGCAAGCCACTTTTTATAAAATTATCTTTTAATCGATGCTTGATTACATTTCGATTCGCGGTTGCAGACTCCATAATTTAAAAAATGTCAACGCCCAGTTTCCGCTGGGGAAAATTACGGTTGTGTGCGGACCTTCGGGTTGCGGAAAATCGACACTCGTGATGGACACGCTCCATGGCGAAAGCAAGCGGCGTTACCTTGAGACGCTCTCGCCTTTTGCTGCGGATTTACTCGGAGGCAAGCGAAGCATTCCGCTCGACAGTGCCGAAGGACTTCCGGCGAGTTTAGCGATTGCCGCCACGCGTGGAGAAGCGCCCGCGAAAGCATCTGCGCTTTCGATTGCCGAATGTGACAATGCACTGCGAACATTATTCGCTGCGTTTGCAAAGCCCGCCTGCCCCATTTGCGGAGCCCCGATGGTGAGCCAGAGCCGCGAAGAGATCATCCGCGAAATTGCGGGAATGCCAATAGGGACAAAACTACAGTTTTTGGCGAAAATCGAGTTAAATGGAAGTCGCACGACGCTCGACAAGCTATCGGCGGTGTTTTTGGCACAAGGTTTTACGCGAGCGTTGGCCGATGGCACGATGTATTCGCTTGCTGACCTGCTGCCCGGCGAAAAAGTCTTGACACCCAAGGAATTTTTCATCATCGTTGATAGAATCATCGTTCGTGAAAATACACGTACGCGAATCGCAGAAGCCGTTGACGGAACGCTAAAGCTCACGCACTCTGCAATTACGCTTGACATTGCTGGCGAACGCAAGTTCTATAGTACAAAGCCGTGCTGCCCGAATGCAAACGACAAACAGCACCAAACAAGCGACATACGAGAAGCTATTGCGAGCCTAGATGCGCGTGCTTTCTCGCCATACAGCCGCACCAGTGTCTGCGAATATTGCGACGGCACTGGACTTTTGGAAGTCCCGGAAAACGACGAGGACGAAAACGCAGAATGCCCGCACTGTCACGGGCTCCGCCTCAAGAAAACATACTTGAACGCGACTGTAGACGATGTCAGTTACAAGCAAATTCTCACGACGGAATTTGCAGATTTACCAGAACTTCTGCACAAAATTTTCGATAACAAAATCGGGCAAAATTTAAAAGCGACATTCAATTCGCTCCTCGACCGTATTGAAGCCATCAACGATTTGGGCATTGGCTACCTCACGCCAGGACGCGCGGGACAAACGCTTTCGGGCGGCGAATTGCAAAGACTCAAGCTCGCAAGCCTTAGCACCGGACATTTGAATGGTCTTTTGATAGCGCTTGACGAACCCGCCAGCGGTCTCCATGCTAGCGATGTCACGGCTCTTTGGAAAGTTCTCGAAAAAATCCGCAAGCGCGGCAACACGCTCGTACTCATTGAGCACAATCCGCAAATTATCAGGCGAGCCGACTACATTATCGAAATGGGGCCGGGCGCAGGTGAAAAGGGCGGCGAGATTTTGTTCCAAGGCTCTCGCGACGAAGTGCTGAACAATCCGGGATCGCCCACAGGAAAGTGGATTCGTGAATTAGGTGTAAAAGGAGATTCCCGCTCGGCGGCAATCCAAAACACCAAAGAAAGCACAGCGATTCTCGTTGAAAACTTCGCGAAGTTTGACATGGCGCCAGTCAACGCAGCCTTCCCCATCAATAAATTCAGCGTGATTACCGGCCAAAGCGGCAGCGGAAAATCGACACTCCTTTTTGAAAACATCGCCAAACGCGCCAAAGCCGAAGAATTCAAGAGCCTCGGCATCGACGCTCTTTCGATTCTCACAACCGGAGATTTTCACGGAAGCAAACGCAGCACCGTCTTGAGCGCCATCGGCCTCACCACACTATTACGCGACTTGTTCGCCAAGCTCCCCGAAAGCAAAGTACGTGGCTACACCGCCTCCAAATTCAGCATGCACGCCCCCGGCGGTCGCTGCGAAAATTGCAAAGGCGAAGGAGTCATCTACGATCCGCTCGGCTACGAAGAATCCGAATGCCCCGTTTGCCTCGGCAAGCGCTTTCGCGATGAAGTCTTGGAAATCCGATTCAAGTCGCTTTCCATAGCTGACATCTTGGACATGGAAATCGGCAGCGCATACAAGCTCTTCACGAACATGAAGCCGTTCGCTGAAAAACTGAAACCGCTTGTAGACACAGGCCTTGACTACTTGAAACTCGGTCAAACGACAGCACACCTCTCCGGTGGCGAACGCGCTCGACTCCGCCTTTCCATTACACTCGCGCGAGCCAAAGCGCCGAACACGCTATTTCTCTTTGACGAACCCGCCCGCGGTCTCCATCAAAAGGATATTCAGCAATTGCTCGACCTCATTCACGGACTTTGCAATGCCGGCCACACCGTCATTGCTATTGAACATGCACAAGACTTCGTCGACGCCGCGGATTATGTGGTGGAACTGAAGCGGAAATAAAAATATCTTTCTGTAATTCAAAAATTATATTTTAGATGTACCGCACGGGACGTTGCAAGGAGGATTTATGAACATTCGCAAATACTGGAAAAGGATTTTGTTTTCGGCCACAGCTCTATTTTGGGCTAGTTGCGGCGGAGACAGCGAAAATTTTTCATCCGTTCCATACAGCAATGAAAGTGAAACGTATTCAAGCAGTTCTACCGACATTCCATTGAGTAGTTCTGAAACAGTTTCAAGTAGTTCTACAGAAGTTTTTTCAAGCAGTTCAATTGAAATCATTCCAAGCAGTTCCAGCGTCGAAAAATTAGGCCCATATAAACTAGCAAGAGACACTTCAATCACGTGTAAATTAGAAAAATCATACTCCGGTTTTTGCGTTGGAGACATGAATGGGCATCATAAAATATATCAATTAATAAATAGTCTTGAACAAAATGACTCCCGTTCATTAGAAGAACTTAACGAAATCGAAAAGGAACTTGAGAAAATCGGCAGCAATCTCCTTATCGAAACACATTGCGTCAGTTACGAACATATAGATTTATTCAAATGTTCCAACGACAGTGCTTATGAAAAAAAATACTTCGACCCAGGGAAAAAAGATTATTACGTAATAGACAGCCTTCTCTATTCTTTCGAAGAATACAAGACTAAGTTTTCTTCTCCAGCACCATCCCCACTTTGTCAAAAAACAGATTTTGTATACGGAACAGATCCTGATGTTTTCGATGATACACAAGCATACATTGACAGCGTAAAAAAAGAAAAATTACTCTCTAGTGATGAACAAGCATGTATCAACACCGCGCAAGAGCATAACAGCGCCTTTATAGGAATTCTAGCAAAGACGCAAATATGCGATGGAATTTCTACGATAAACCCATACTATCAAGCGTTCATCCAAAATTCAATTGACGAATGTTTAAAAAAGGAGTAGCACGTGAAAAAGTTTGCACTCTCGATTTTACTTTACGCAGCATTTTGCTCAGCATGGGCCGCTCCGCTGTTTATCGGTTATTACCCCGATTGGGGCAAATGGCACAAGCCCGCCTACACTGTAGATAAAGTTCCGTACAACAAATTAACACACGTGCTGTGGAGTTTCATCACGCCAAACACGGATGGTTCATTGCGCGGAGATGCTGCAGAAGACCCAAGCGCACTCGACGAAATGGTAACGCTCGCCCATGCAGCCGGTACAAAAGTCATCGTCTCGCTCGGCGGTGGCGGACAAAGCGACAACTTCGTGCCCGTTGCATCAAACGATGCGCTCCGTCAAAAATTCGTCGCAAACCTCGTCAAATACGTCGCTGACCACAATCTCGACGGGCTTGATATGGACTGGGAATGGGAATACAATCCCGTCCCCGAGGCAGACACTATCGCCTACAGCAAATTGCTCACAGAACTACGCGAAGCCCTCCCCAAAGACAAAAGCCTTTCGGCAGCGCTCCCCTGCTCGCCCTATTACGGAAAATGGTTCACAGCCGAAGTTCTCGTGAAAAACTTGGACTGGTTCGGCTTTATGACTTACGATATTACCGGCGACTGGGATGACAAAGCCATGTTCGATTCGCCGCTATACCCACACGATGGATACACCACATGGTCGTGGGAAGAAACACGCGACTATTGGAAAAAGCGCGGCGTCCCGACAGAAAAAATGGTCTTTGGAATTCCGTCATTCGGCTTTGAATTTCAAGGAGCAACAGGACCGGGCACAGACTTTACCAAAGGAACCGCCAAGCAAATCGCATACAAAGATATCGTCACAAACACCGACTGGAAATACTTCTATGACAGCGTCGCTGTAGAGCCCTACGGCGTATCTTCAACCGGATACGTGACCTTCGAAGACCCGCATTCTTCCGCCGTCAAATCGCGATGGGTCAAGGAGAATGGTTACGCAGGCATCATGGTCTGGGAAGTTTCGCACGACTACATCGAAGGCGTCGGAAATCCGATTCTCGATAGCATCGCTGTCATACTGCGCGAAGAAACGACGGGAATCCGTGACATTCACAAGAAGCGTGCGACGAGCTCTCGGCTAGACGCCTCGAAAAAAACGAATGCGCAAACAAAGCGCGTAGATGCCCTCGGAAAAAGCGTACAAAACAAAGGCCACGAAAGTCGCCTAAAGAACAAGTTTATTTTTAGAGTGGAACCGTAAATATACCTTTCCCCTTGCCAAACATCTCTTACTTTAGTATAATTTGATAACGGTTATCAAATTTCGAGATAAGCATGGGCATTATTAAATACAAAACCAAACAGCAGGAACTGCTCCTATCTTGCTTCAAAGCGATGCAGGGCCGCCATTTCACAGCAGAAGACGTGGCGGCTTATTTCCAGAAGCAGAACATTTCTATCGGCATTGCAACTATCTATCGCCAGATTGAAAAGTTTGTGGCGATGGGCGTTGTTCAAAAGTATTTCCTTGGCGAACAGAACGCCGCCTGCTTCCAATACATGGGCGAAGAATGCCACAAAGAAGTTTCGCATTTTCACCTGAAGTGCGAAAAATGCGGCACGCTCATCCATCTCGAATGTCACGATCTTGAACAGCTGAGTTCGCACCTGATGGCAGAACATGGTTTTGCACTTGATCCATTCCGCACTGTTTTTTACGGACTTTGTGAGAACTGCCGCCTAGCGAGCTAACAACTTAATTACATATTTTTTTTACAAAGGATTCTTATGAAAAAGAATAAGAAACCGGTGGTACTCATCACCGGGTATTTGGGGTCGGGTAAAACCACGCTTTTGAACAATCTTCTCAAGCAAGAAAAGAGAAAAGTCGCCCTAATCGTAAACGATATGGGTAGCATCAACGTCGATGCTGAGATTTTGAAAAAGAACGGTTCGAACGTCACCGAATGCCCGATGTTCGAATTGCAAAACGGATGCATCTGCTGCACCTTGCGCGATGAATTCATCCAGCAGATTGAAAAAATTTCCAACCTCGATTCCATTGAAGTCGTATTTGTCGAAGCCTCCGGCATCAGCGATCCGGGTGCGGTGAGCGCAAGTTTCCTTGCTTACGAAGAAGACAACCCGAATACGAATGTTTACTTGACATCCATCGTCACAGTGGTCGATGGCGATAGAATTTACCGCGAATTCCTTAGCGAATTAAAGCAGAAAAGAGAAGAAAGAGATTCGCTCGCCGAAAAGTACGACTTGAGCGATGAAGAAATTTCCACACTGATTGTAGATCAGATCGAATTCTGCAATTTCATCATTTTGAACAAGTGCGACCTACTCAGCGCAGACCAGCTCAAGGAAGTGGAATCCGTTGTTCGCGATTTCCAGCCGCGAGCCCCGATTATCCATTCCGTCAACGGCGATATCGACATCGAAAAAATCATGACGACAAAGCCGTTCAACTATGATCAAATTGATTCCTCTTCGGCCATCCAGAAGGCTACCGCAACATTAACCCAGCCAGGTCGCAAGAACAATGGTTGCGTTGACGAATACGGAATCACATCGTTCGTTTTCGAAGCTAGACGCCCGTTCAACAGAACCCGCTTTATGGAATTTGTCAACAACAGATACCCGTCACAGCTCATCCGTTCCAAGGGCTACATCTGGTTTTCAGACGCCAGCAAGGACGTGCAGCTTTTCGAACAGGCAGGTCGTAATTCCTCGATTTTGCCCGTTTCGTACTGGATTGATGCTCTGCGCGAAGACGTAAAGCAATCGTACATTGACGAAAATCCTGAAATAAAAGAAAACTGGGACACTCAATTTGGCGACCGCGAAAACCAGGTTGTGTTCATCGGCAAAGGCTACAACAAGGACGACATCATTGTCGAGCTTGAAAAATGTCTTGACGAAAGAGCGTTTGCATAACCGCAAAAAAAACGAGCTGAAATAGCATAGGGACCGCAAGGTCCCTTTTACGTTTTTAGAAAAACTCTTCAAAAGCCTTAGCGTTTGCGTAAAGGTCGTTGCCACGCCAGTCAAAAAGTCCCGAGCCCCACGCACCGCCGATTGTCGGTTCCCAGAAGAACGAGCCGATCCAGCGGTTCATTTCGCGGACGGATTCACGAGTCTTTTGGCGGGATTTGTCGAAATTGTAGTGGTTATCGGAATCACCACCATTGTATTACGCAACGATAAATTCCAATTTTGAATACTTTGTCGTAATCGTATTGAACAAATTTTTCCACTTATCGGGTGTGCCGTCGCCGTATGCCGTGTAAGCGGAGAAGCCCATCACGTCAGCAGGGATTTTATAGTCATCAAAGATGACGCCCATCCACCACTTTACGGTTTCTTCTTTGCGGATGCTTTCGATGTGGAGCACCGTTTTCGTTGTCGGCGAAACATCCTTGACCGCCTTGATGCCCGCATTGAAATACTTGGCGGCATTTGCCTTGCCCGCCGATGTTCCCATATCGCCATTGACAGAAGTCGCAGCCTTATCGACACCATTTCCCCAACAGTCTGTTTTGCTGTTTGGCTTGTGGATCAAGATGCCTGGAGTCGTTTCATTGCCAACTTGCACCATGTCTGGCGTTGCACCAGCATTCTTAAGTGCAATCATCAAATCCTTGGTGTATGCGTACACGGAATCCGCCATCGCATTGGCATTATTCACGTTACGCCAGCGTTCGGGGATAATCTGCTTGCCAGGATCCGCCCAGACATCGCTGTAATGGATATCAACGAGAAGCCCCATGCCCGCCGCTTTGACTTTCTTGGCAAAAGCAACAACGTGGTCTTTGTCTCCATACGCTTCGGAATCATGACCGCAACCGCTCGCCGCATAGCCGTACTTTGCCTTGGGCGAAACAAACGTGCGCAAGCGAATGGAGTTAAATCCGTGATTTTCCAGGATTGTGAAGATGTCGCTTTCTTTGCCATCGACATCGTAGAACTTCGTATTATTTCGTTCGTATTCCTGGACTTCGGAAATATCGGCGCCATTGTAGAAATCAATTTTTATAGGTTGTGCAGAAGATGAATTGGGCGCTTGCGATGACGAGGATTCTATTGCAGAGGAGGGTTGCGACGCATTAGAAGACGACGAGGATTCTGTCACCGATGACTGAGCTTCGGACGAGGAGGAACTCTGCAACGTTTCAGACGACGTCGGTTCTACCGCAGACGATGTCGCCACGGCTGAAGACGATTCCGTCCCTGCCGACAAAGAAGTTTCCGAGGACGAGGGGCCACCCACATCTTGACTAGAGGACGATAAATTTTCAACAGACGACGAGGATTCTTGAGCCGAGGATTCCGGTACGCTAGAAGATGATTCCGGATCAAGTCCGGAATGACATGACGAAGATTCTTGCACAGACGAAGAACTCAAAGCATAAACAGGCGACGAAGCCGTATCGTCACCACAAGATTGCATTAGCAAAGCAACAGAAGCGCAAGACACGCACGCCGCAAGATTTTTCAAAAACTTCATACCAACCCAATCCTATTAAAGGAGATTTCCGCTCAGAGGCGGGAATGACATACATAAAAATACATCTTAATCGCTAATCCTCAAAATTTTAAATTGTAAAATTCCCGCATAAAAATTAAATTTCTAGCATGTTCAACGCGGATTTACTCACTTCGGCTAAAGTTCAGGATTTCATCAAGCTTGCAACCAAGAAAAAATTGGATGCATTGCAAGTTTCGACGCAGCTAGCCAAGGAATTCAGCAACGAAGAACGAGCCGTCATTATGGACTATATGGCTCTCGTGCCAAAATTTCGCGAAAAATTCGGAATCGAGAGTACCGCGTTCCTCCTTTGCGACAAACTAGCGCTGGAACAGAGCACAGCGCAAGATATCGGACGCTGGAAAGCTACGCTTTGGGAATGCGCTCGCCAAACGAACAAGAACAGTAGTGAAGGCACCCCCGTCGTACACGACCTTTGCTGCGGCATGGGCGGCGATTCCTTCTACCTGCCCAAGGACTTTTTGACCATCGGCGTGGACCTCGACGAAAACCGACTTGCAATGTTCCGCTACAACAGCAGCGTAATGCGAGGTGTCTCGCAAGAATCTAGCGACGCGCACACCATCCTCGCCGATGTCCGCGAAGTCACCAAAGAAAACGATTCCAAGAATGCGACGCTCGCCCGCCCCAAAGCCGACTATTTCACGATTGACCCTGCCCGCCGCGCGATTGAAGGCGAGAACCAGCGTGACCTGCGCAACCTCACGCCCACATTCGAAGAAGTCATCGAAATTTCGAAGCACTACAAAGGCGGCATGGCAAAAATTCCGCCCGGATACCCCATTTGCGAAATCCCGCAAGGCACAGAAATCCTGTACATCGGTTCTCGCACGGACTGCCGAGAATGTTTGGTACTGTTCGGCGAGCTCGCCAAGAATCCCGACCATGTCCGCGCCGTGATGGTCGACAAAACAGGGAACGAAATTGCCAACTGGACATTCGCCCGCGACGAAAAACGCGAAGCCCGCAACGAGAACGAGCAATCGCAATACGATCACAATTACGAACTCGAAGGGCGCGACCGCGTTTACCGCACATCGAGCAGCGAATCCGACTTGCCTCTTGGCGGAATTTCAAAGTTCATCGCGGAACCCGCACCAGTATTGCTCCGCAGCCACCTCTTTGGAGTGGTCGCCCTCGCGCACGACGAAACCACGCATCTGATTTCGCCGGGCATAGCTTACGTAACCAGCGAAAAACCACTCCCCTCGCCCGCCTTCGCCAACTACGAGATTTTGGAATCGTCCGAGATTTCGACAGGCGCCGTCCGCGCGATGCTCAAATCGCACGACATTGGAAAACTCACGCTCAAGTTGCGAGGCGTCAAAGTCGACCCCGATCAAGAAATCAAACGCCTCAAGCCCAAAGGCAAAAACAGCGCAACGTTATTCTACACACGTCTCGACGGCGAGAAAATCGCGATACTCGCGAATCCTGTAAAGGAGATGCCCGCCTCCGCGGGCATGACAAGCGGCGGAGCCGTTCCTAAAACCTATAACCAAACACCTACAACCTAACCATGTCCGTAAAACTTGAACAATCTTGGCTAAAACTGCTCGCCGACCAGTTCGAACAGCCGTATTTTAAGCAAATCAAGGCAAAACTTTTGCAGGAACACGCGGAACATCACGTGGTGTATCCCCCCGGACCGCAGATTTTTGCGGCCCTAGACTATTGCCCCGTCGATAAAGTCAAGGCCGTCATCATCGGACAAGACCCGTACCACAATCCAGGTCAGGCTCACGGGCTTTGCTTCTCGGTGCCGTTTGGAATCGAGCCGCCGCCATCCCTCGTGAACATTTTCCAGGAACTCCACGATGACCTCGGCATCACACCGCCACCACACGGGAACTTGGAAGGCTGGGCTCACCAGGGAATTTTGCTTTTAAACGCATCGCTCACGGTGCGCGCCCACATGGCGGCAAGCCACGCAGGCATTGGCTGGCAGCAGTTCACGGACACGATTATCCAGCGTCTTTCGCAAGTCCGCGAAAACCTCGTCTTTTTGCTCTGGGGTAGTTTCGCCATCAAAAAGCAAGTGCTCATCGCGCCCAATCGCGGTCACCTGATTCTCACCGCGCCGCACCCGAGCCCGCTTTCGGCATACCGCGGATTCTTCGGTTGCAAGCACTTCAGCAAAGCAAACGCTTACCTTGTCAGCAAAGGACTTGAACCCATCGACTGGAGCATTAAATAGACGAGAGAACGCCGCAAGCGGCTACAGACGAGAGAATTTAGTAGGAGAATCATATGGCAAAGAACTGCAATGAAGAAAAGCACAACGAAGAAAACCGCAATAAAGTCATCGTCAAGACTAGCGTTGTCGGGATTGTCACGAACGTCATTCTCGCGAGTGTCAAGGCGGTTATCGGCCTTATGGCGAACTCCATCGCTGTCGTTCTCGACGCCGTAAACAACCTCTCGGACGCGCTCTCGTCCATCATCACGATTGTCGGCAACAAACTCTCGCGAAAATTGCCCAACGAAAAGCACCCGCTCGGTTACGGCCGCATTGAATACCTGACCGCCATGGTCATCGCCTCCATCGTGATTTACGCGGGCATCACCTCTTGTGTGGAATCCATCAAAAAAATCATCCACCCCGAAGAAGCCGATTACTCCACCATTTCACTAGTCATCATCGCCATCGCCGTAGTCGTGAAAGTCGTCCTCGGGCGTTACGTGAAATCGCAAGGCGAACGCGTGGATTCCGGTTCGCTCATCGCCTCCGGCTCCGATGCACTCTTTGACGCCATCCTCTCCCTTTCCGTTCTCGCCTCGGCACTCATCTTCATTTTCACGGGTCTCTCGCTCGAAGCCTACGTTGGCGTCCTCATTTCCATATTCATTATCAAAGCCGGCTTTGAAATGTTGAAGGACACCGTGAGCGACTTGCTCGGCAAGCAAAACGACAGCGAACTCACCAAGCAAATCAAAAGCCTCATCCGCAGCGAAGAAGGCATCCACGGCGCATACGACCTCGTCATCAACGATTACGGTCCCGAAAAGAAACTCGCCTCCGTGCACGTAGAACTCCCCGACACAATGACTGTTGCCGACCTGGATTCCCTCACGCGCAAGCTCGAAAAGAAGGTCTATCGCGAAACAGGAGTCATCCTCACCGCTATCGGCGTTTACTCTTACAATACCCAAAACGACGAATCCGCCAAAATCCGCGACACGATTTTAGACAAAGTCAAGTCACACGATTGGGCGCTCCAGATGCACGGTTTTTATGTAGATATCGAAGCCAAGGAAATGCGCTTTGACGTGGTCATCAAATTCGGCGTGAACGCCCAGGAAGCCCTCGATACAATCAAGAGCGAAGCAGCTGAGCTTTACCCCGACTTCACGATACAGGTTTCACCCGATATCGATTTGGGATAATATTCAAGTTTTACTGGATCCTTCACCCATAAAGGGTTCAGGAAGACATTGCAAATTGTTATATTTGCGGCATGACTCACAAGAACTCATTGGCACGTGTCGTCCTCTTTATTTTTGTCGGCCTCATTTTAGGCGGCATCATGAGCGAAGCTCTCGGAGCTTTGTTTGGCGAACTCGGAGTCCTCTTGAACGCCGGTGGATACGATAACAGCGTTCACCACATTTTTACTGCGGCTGCCGATTACAGTATCGGTTTTTCTGGCGATACCCCGCAGCCCGTCGTCATTGATTTGTACCTCGTCAAATTTGCGCTTGGTTTTGGCTTCAAGGTGAATGCCCTAAGTGCAGTTGGCATGGGTTTAGCTCTTTACATCATGAAATGGTCCGGAGAAAGATAATGCAGACTATTCAGGAACTTCAGGCTCAACTGGCTAACGGCAGCACCACTGCCGAAAAGCTCGCTCAGGCTTCCCTCGAAAAAATTGAATCTACAAAGAATTTGAACGCCTATATTTCGGTGCTGAACGACCGCGCTCTCGAACGCGCTAAGGAAAGCGACAAGCGCCGCGCCGAAGGCAAATCTCTGGGCGCCCTCGATGGCATCCCGGTCGCCGTGAAGGACAACATGTGCTTGACCGGCACCCGCACCACGGCCGCCTCCAAGATTCTCGATAACTTTGTTGCCCCCTACACTGCAACAGCACTTGAAAAACTCGAAGCCGCAGGCGCCATCATCGTCGGCAAGACGAACATGGACGAATTTGCCATGGGTTCCAGCAACGAAACCTCTTACTACGGCCCAGTCAAGAATCCGCTCGACGAATCCCGCGTTCCGGGTGGTTCCTCGGGTGGTTCCGCAGTCGCCGTCGCCTCTGGCACGGTTCCTTGCGCTCTCGGTTCCGACACGGGTGGATCTATCCGCCAGCCGGCAGCCTGCACGGGCGTTGTCGGTTTGAAGCCGACCTACGGCCGCGTTTCCCGTTACGGCCTCCTCGCCTACGCAAGCTCTCTTGACCAGATTGGTCCGTTCGGTGCAACCGTCCGCGACTGCGCAACGCTCCTCGGTGCGATTTGCGGTATCGACCCGCACGACAACACCACGAGCACACGCCCGACCGAAGACTTTACTGCAAAGCTCGGCACTGGCGTTAAGGGCAAGGTCATCGGCGTTCCGAAGGAATACTTTGGCGAAGGCCTCGATGCAGAATGCAAGGCCGCCATCGAAAACATGCTTAAGAAGATGGAAGCCGAAGGCGCCACGATCAAGGAAGTGAGCCTCCCGCACATCAGCTACGCAGTGTCCAGCTACTACATCATTGCAACGGCAGAAGCTAGTTCCAACCTCAGCCGCTACGACGGCGTGCGTTACGGCTACCGCAGTCCCGAAGCTCGTAAGCTTTTCGACCTTTACGCCAAGTCCCGCAGCGAAGGTTTCGGCAAGGAAGTGCAGCGCCGCATCCTCCTCGGAAGCTACGTTCTCTCCGCCGGTTTCTATGACGCTTACTACGTGCAGGCCCAGAAGGTTCGCCGCCTCATTACGGACGACTTCACCGAAGCATTCAAGACTTGCGACGTGATTGCAAGCCCGACGATGCCGGGTCTCCCGCTCAAGTGCGGCATGAACGAATCCGATCCGATGGCCGTTTACCTCTCCGACATCTACACCGTTAGCTTGAACCTCGCCGGTCTCCCGGGCGTGAGCGTTCCGTGCGGTATGGCAGGCGGACTCCCGGTTGGCCTCCAGTGGATTGGCAAGCCGTTCCAGGAAGCAGACTTGCTCGCAGTCGCCGAAGCAACCGAGCGTTTGAACAAGTAAAATATCGCGGTTTCCAAAAGCCGCGATACTCGCAAAAAACGACGCCCTTCAAGGCGCCGTTTTTGTTTTTTGAGCAATTTTTAAAATTGAGCGTTTCTAATCCCAGACACTCTTCTTCGGAGCCTCTTTACGAGGCGTTGTAGCCCTTTTCTCTTTCCAATTAGCGTCGGCACGTACAGAGCAATAAGCACAATCAAGAACAGGCGTATCCTCGAACAATTTCTTAACGGCAATTTCCATAAGGTTTTCCCAGTTGGATCTTGAAACACCAAAAGCATACTGTTCAACAGCCCCCAAGGAGCCATAGCCTAAACGCTCATGAGTTTTGCCATCATAAAAACCATAGTTACCCAACATCGTCAAGACGCCTTCGTGCAGTAAAAGTCCAAGCAAGCCCAATCCCCCACCTGTAAGCACAGAATTGATTTGAATGGAATCGACAAACAAATAGACATCAGCATCTGGCAAAGCTAATCGCTCATCATCAATAGCAAAAACATCCCTATCGTTTATCATCACTCCGGATTCACCCATATAAAAATTATTTGCACCCGAAATGCCCAACGGATAGGCAACAACAGAAACATGCATCCGAGAATGATCATTAAAATCTTCGGCCTTAGCCTCAATGTTTCTCTTTAATTCTGCAGACATCCACACCGGAAAAGAATTAACATACTCCGGCAAGTCATCTTCAATATCGTCTGTATTAGCAACAACCGGATTTGTAAAAATCACAGCTATTGTCGCAGGGCGCCAATTCCAATTTTCAGAAATAACAACCCTCGGACTACACCCAGTCAAAAGCAACAGTACCAAAACCACAAAAATAAGTTTTGTTCGATTCATACCAACTCCTTTTTAAAACAAATTCCCAAACGAATTAATTTCGTTTGGGTGTTATATTTATAACAAATATACAAAAACTTATTTCTTCCGATGTTCGTACAGATAAAGATTCGCCTCCGGCACCGCCAAATCAGAACCTTTTAAAATCCATTCGTCATCGGTACCGCTACGATAAGTAACAACTACACTGTAACTTTTTTCTGATTGCAGAACTTCCTTCGGAACAGTCCAGAAGTTTTCCGTCCCGACGACAAATTCAAGCGGATAAGTCTTGTCGCCATCGACCTCGTTGAACACGATTTTGCGGACAGCATCTTTCGGGTTACGGACCTGTATAATGCTCCAAAATTCGCTCGCTCCTTCCTTGACCCAAATGGATGTGGAATCGCCCCACACACCCTCGACACCTTCGCAGCTCACGAATTCCCATTCACCGTAATAGCGGCCGACCTGGATTCCCATGATGTCGCTAGCGGGCGCACCGCCCAAATCCACACCGCAGTTTGCATCCGGGCAACGGTCCGTAATGCGCACAGTCACCTCTTTCCAGCCATCCGGCGTCTTCGCCTTCACGTGAACGCAGCCGCCACATGCCATGCCACCATCCCACGGGCCCTTATCATCCCCAGGAGAAACATTCACGTGGATGGCCGCATAATACTGGATATTCGTCTGTCCATAATTGCAGGCGCCGCCAAGGCTCGTTTCTTTCGCAGTGATGCTCCCGTAAGTTGTCACAGAGCCCTTACCGCCGTTTTCCACAAGCGTCGGGTCTGCCGCAGTAAAGCTATCACAGTTCGTGCAAACACCGCTATCCGACGAACCGGCAGGTTTCTCGGAAGAACTTGAGGACGCGCGATTGCTCGAAGACTCAGCGACCTTCTCAGAAGAAGAAGATTCCGCGAGCGTTCCCGAGCTCGAACTTTCAACTTTTTTCGCAGACGAGGAATCCGCGAACTTCACTGACGAAGAACTCACGGACTTCTCCGAACTGGAACTTGCGAGTTTTTCAGAAGACGAAAACACTTGCGAAGAAGATGTATCCTCGCCCACAGCCGCAGGCGAACTGTCAGAATCACCGCACGCCACAAGCGCAAACGGCACCGCAAGCAAACCTGCGAGCAATGAAGCCATAACAGCAACCGAAGTAAAACGATCATTCAACTTCATAACACTAATATATATCAAAAAAACGCAGCCTGGCGAAGCTGCGATCCTTATTTAAAACTGCGCAATTGGAGTTTTCTCGATCATGTGTAAAATCAATTCTCGTAAAACATTTACCCAGTCATGCTCGATTACCCGTTCCTTGGAACATTGATCTTCATCCAAGCGTCCAAAATCCATTCGTTTTCCAGCCTTTGCATCATAAAAAGCGTATGAAGCCGAAATCTTGACGCAGTTGTTTGTTCGATACCCCATAACCGGGATTGGAAAAGCAGGCGTGCTTAACCCCGAATTATAAAGATTCAAGTTCTGGTAAGACTTCATTTCGATACTGTCTAGCACAAAATAAACTTCGGCACCGTCAGACATCGAAACCGGCTTTGGCACACGAAGACTATCGCCATCCAAGACCTCTACAGAATACGTGACTCTGTCTTTCGAGATACCATCCAGTTTATAATGAACATTCGAGTTAAACTTAAGCGTATTGTCCACATTGCTCGAGAACCACTCCTTCATTTTTTCCATATTTTCAGACATCATGAGCGTGTCTCTCGAATCCACAGTTTTTTCGGAAAATGTTGACATTTCAGAAGCATCATTCACACTTGTATAAAACCACGGGAAAACGGTCCATTCCTTAGAGTCTTCAGAATCTTTTTCTTTGTTCAAAACTACAGGTTCCGTAAACAAAACGTTCATACTAGCCGGTTTTTGTGTCCAGGACGCATCCTTGTGTTGTTTTGTCCCTGAACAGCCCAAAATTGCAGTTGCAAGAACCATAGGAATCATCAACTTCACTAATCTCATTTTCAACTCCTTCTAAAATTTGTTCGAAAAAAAATATAACAAAAATCCGGCACGCTTTTTGCGCACCGGTTTTTCACCAAAGTAACTTCAGCGAGTTCAGGATGACACTCTAGCAAGCCAATCAAGCACAACGTGCAATGACAAACTAGAATAGATGGCGGATCAAGTCCGCCATGACGACATCACGACGTTAAAATTAGTCGCCCGTTCTGTAGTTCGGAGCTTCCTTCGTGATGGTCACATCGTGCGGATGAGATTCACGGAGGCCTGCGCCCGTAATACGGACAAACGTTGCCTTCTTGTAGAGTTCTTCAAGGTTTGCAGCACCGGCATAACCCATAGCAGAGTGGATACCGCCAATGAGCTGGTAAACGGTGTCGCGGAGCGGTCCCTTGTACGGAACACGGCCTTCGATGCCTTCCGGAACAAACTTGCGCGGTTCCTGAACGCCACCCTGGAAGTAACGGTCAGCAGAGCCAGCCTTCATGGCGCCGAGAGAGCCCATGCCGCGGTAGCTCTTGTAGCTACGGCCATCAGCGAGGATGACTTCGCCCGGAGCTTCTTCGGTACCGGCAAAGAGAGAGCCCACCATCACAGCGTGACCGCCAGCAGCCAAAGCCTTGACGATATCGCCAGAGAACTTGAGGCCACCGTCAGCGATAATCTTCACGCCGACCTTGCGAGCCATCTTGCCGCATTCCACGACAGCGGAGAACTGCGGGTAACCGACACCAGCAATGATACGGGTCGTGCAGATGGAACCCGGACCGATACCCACCTTGACGATGTTGGCACCGCACTTGGCGAGTTCTTCGACAGCTTCCGGCGTGCAAACGTTACCGGCGCAAATCGTGAGCTTCGGATATTTCTTGCGAACGGTCTTCACCATGTTGCGCACACCGATGTGGTGGCCGTGAGCCGTATCGATAATCAACAGGTCAACGCCTGCGTCCACGAGGGCAGCAACGCGTTCAAGAGTATTTGCAGAAGTGCTGACAGCAGCACCGACGAGCAACTGACCATTCTTGTCAAGGCTTGCGTTCGGGTTGTTTTCGCGCTTCAAGATGTCCGTCATCGTGATGAGGCCCTTCAAAGCACCAGAAG
The DNA here is from genome assembly GCF_900215325.1 of Fibrobacter sp. UWB16. Lineage (NCBI taxonomy): Bacteria > Pseudomonadati > Fibrobacterota > Fibrobacteria > Fibrobacterales > Fibrobacteraceae > Fibrobacter > Fibrobacter sp. UWB16. Next base: position 470,001 of record NZ_OCMS01000001.1, read on the forward strand.
CGTCCACGAGCGGGAGCTTTTCAATGCGCTTTTCGGCGAGGATTTCCTTCGCCTTGGCGAGGCTCACCTTCGGGCTTGCCGTCACAGGATCCTTGGTCATGACCGTGCTGATTTTCACGTTCATGTCGCTAACGGTGCGGAGGTCGCGGCTCGTGAGCATACCGACGAGCTTACCCTTGGAGAGAATCGGGAAACCGCTCACCTTGTTGCGAGCACGCTGTTCAAAAGCAGCAGACACCGGTTCATCGGCATCAAGCGTCACCGGATTGGTCACAATACCGGACTGCCAGCGCTTGACCTTGCGAACTTCTTCGGCCTGGTCTTCAATGGACATATTCTTGTGGATAATGCCGAGGCCACCCTGCAAAGCAAGGGAAATAGCCAACGGAGCCGTCGTAACGGTATCCATTGCAGCACTGATGATAGGAATGTTCAGCTTGATATTCGGGGCGAGCTGGGTGCTCACATCCGTCTGAGCCGGAAGAACAGAAGATTCAGCGGGAACGAGTAAGACGTCATCAAACGTCAAAGCTTCTGGCAAAAGTTTCATAAAGTACCTCTTTTGCGCATAGAATATAGTAATTTTCGGTTTTAAATCCTAGTTCTTTTGCGCTAGAAATATGTAAAAAAGAGCGTTTTGGCGATGAGCGGTAAATTACGAGCGATGAATTAGCGCTCGACAGCAATCGTCTTGGCAAAGGCCCCACGCTTGACCAGATAAACGGACGAGCGGGCGAACTTGCTTTCTACAGCCTGCTTAAGCGACACACCATTCTTCAGCTCAACCCTGCCGAGGAAATTCCCCTGCATATCGAACACTTGATAAATCCCAGCCTTGTCAAAGCGCTGTACCGTAAACGGAATCGCATCGGTCCCCGAACTCGAAGAACCGCCAACACTGCTCGAAGATTCTGCGAGCACATCCGATGACGAACTCGGCACAGTTTCAGAGGAACTCGACGCCACAGAACTTGAACTTAAAGCAACAGAACTGGACGACGGAACTTCTTCACCTTTGACGTAAACCTTTATGTGCGGGAAATCAGCCGTACCGGAAACGCCGTTTCCCATGCTTCCGGCTTCGCCAAGGACCTTGGCTTCGTAGAGTTTTCCCATCTCCATGCCCAGCTTTTCCCACTGTCTCATGTGAGCGCTAATATTGATGATACCGCAATCACGGGCATTTTCACGAATGCTGAAATACTGCAAAAAAGTCGTATTGCCTTTGGTCTTGATGGCGGGGCCCGTATGTTCTCCCCAATAAACGGAGTATTTGGCACCATCGATTGTGTAATCGCCCATCTTATGGCTAGCGACCCAATCACCAGGCCTCCACCCTGTCAGCCAGTTATCGACAACATAATATTCAACCAGCTTACTCGGGGATTTCGAAACTTCTTCCATCCAACCGTAGACACCGACATAGGAGTAATCGGCACCATTGATATTCTGTTTCACGAGCTTGAATTCCGCAAGCATATCGCCGCCAAGTTCGTTATACTTCTTGTCGCTATCGAACGAAAGCCCCGCACGGCAAAGGTAGTCTCCAGCATTCTGGAAAGAACATGCCATGGATCCATCTTCATAAATTGTAAGCGAACCTGAAGTAGCCCTGTCGTACCAAAGCTCGTAACCGACACCGTTGTACGAGCTCACTTCGTTCCCGTTCACTTTTTTGCTTGCACCAGTATGTTTGGCCGAGCTGCAGAAATCCTGCGCAAAAGCAGCCACCGAAAGTCCCATACCGAAAGCGATAATGACCATTTTATTCATTATGCGTTTCTCCACCAAAAGTTTAATTTCAATATAATAACTTTTAGGGTTCTTTCACGCAGCGGACACTGTTCTTGCGGCTTTTAAGTTCACTACGTGAACCCAATGAAAAATACTGTGCTTGCAGATAGTCCATTGGAGAATATTCAGCCACAAACGCAATGGCAAACAAATCGTCTTCCGTAGATTCACTGGATGTCCACCACATTTTAAAGGAATGCGCCCCATCAATGAGATGCATTTGATGCCCGTCCGTTGATGGGATCCTCCAACCGCCCAATTTTTTCTGCAAATTATTCCATTCATCCACAGTCGGGAGCCTCCACCCCTCAGGGCACTGTGCCTCCGCCCATGTAAACGTGGTATCGCCCAAATCGTCAATCATCCAATAAAGGCCGGCCGCCTTGCTATAGGCATAGCGTTTGCCATCACGTTCATCCTCAAGCGTATCGGTAAACACCTCCCACTTATTCGACATGCAGACATAACCATATTTATCCGTATCTTCAAGCGAGCCTTCATTTTCATTTGTACACAAACCAACTTGTTTTTCGACATCCAAAGCATAACGCCACGAACCTAAATCGCAAACAATCAAAGAAGACTCTACACTTCCCGGCGTTATAAAATAATCCGCGCTATCGCATTTGATTCCATAAGAATTAGCTTCCAAACTATTCGCAACACGCCAATAGTACTCTGAATTGGTCACCGTACCCACCAAGAAATCCTGCGCACACGTATAATATTCGTCATAACGCGTTTTTCCAACAGTCCCTAGATGTTCCTTATCGCACTTTTCAAGACCAAACTCACTACGCCAAAAATTTTCAACAACCTCTTCAAATTCGGGAATCATACCATGGTACGCAACCGAGCTCATGTCAAAACTGGTGCCATAAATACTTTTCCAACGATTGAAACTAGAGCGGAAGCGATTCAAATCTGGTGATAAATAAATATCTCCCGAAATTCTAACAACCCCACTATTAAATGCCGTTTGGGCCATTTTATAGATTATGGTATCATTAACAATTTTACCATCCTTAGCAAAAAAATCTGAAAAAGCATATATTGTCGCTTTATATATATTAAAAATGACGGTCAACCCCATCAAAGCTTGGTCACCCAAACTATCTCCAAAAAGGCTCCAGTCTTCGGCAAAGTAAGCATCGTTGCTTTTTTTCATCGTAATATGGAAGATTTCAAAGAGTTCTTTTTCGGCTTGCTTTTTAGCCTCTGCAAACGAAAGTTTATCATCACGAACAAGTTTTCGGACGCGATCAAATTCCAAATGAGTCAACAGATTTATGTTTACCGAATCACGAGAATCCAAATCAGTAATAGCATATAAAGTATATTCTTTTTCTTCCGGCATACTGTTATAGTAGCTCAGAACATCCCCCGTTACCGAAATCTGAACATACCTAGACTTTAGCGAATCAACCTCAACAGAATAGCGACTAAATCCGCCATCCACTATTCCTGTAAAAGTTTCCCCAATCGGTTCCAAAGTAGATTCATCCAATGCCGTCAACTGAACAACGGAACCATCGACAAAAGGCGTTCTTTGAGCAAAACCATGAATTGTCCGAACAGCAGTCTTTTGGCTACTACTCGATGCGTCAAGAGAAAATTCACCAGGTTCTGCACTGCTCGACAAGCTGCTAGAACTGATTTCGTTTTGAGCATCCGGACCAATGGCATTACCATTATTATCGCCAGCACAAGCTGTCAACAAAACAGCCACCAGAAACAACGCGCCCAAATAGCAGTAAGCCTCATCCTTGCAACAAAACAATTTCATACTCTTTGTCCCCTTAACATTTGTCTTAAATATACAATTTAAGGGATAAAAAAGAACCTCGACAAGTTCATCACCAGTCGAGGTCATAATATTTTTGTTGCATCCGTTGCATATAACGGCTTTACTTTCCGTTATAGCGCTCCATGCACTTTTCAATACCGAGTTTAAAATAGCATTCTACGAGTGCGGGGACTTTTGCAATCGCTTCATCGAATTTCGGGCGGTCTTCGGGCGAGAACTTCGCCAAGACCCAGTTGCTGAGGTCAAATTTCGGAGGGCATTTGCCTACGCCAAAACGGATGCGCGGGAACTTGTCGCCCACATGTTCAATGATATTGCGGAGCCCGTTCTGACCGCCGTGGCTGCCGTCCTTGCGGCAACGGATACGGCCTACATCCAAATTAATATCATCGCTAAAAACGAGCAAATGATCAACCTTGACCTTGTACCACGTCATAAGCGCCTGAACCGCTTCGCCGGAGAGGTTCATGTAAGTCTGCGGCTTCACGAGGAGGCATTCCTCTCCTGCAATGTTCACCTTCATGGTGAGCGCCTTGTGTTCCGATTTCCAGTCCTTGCTCGGGTCAGCGAGCTTTTCAACTGCCATAAAACCGGCATTGTGGTGCGTGTTCGAATACTGCGTTCCAGGATTTCCAAGACCGACGATTAAATACATAATAAAACCTTAAAAAATATCGTTACTTTTCCGCATCGAGTTCGCTATACGCTTTCGCAGCGTTCGCACGGACTTCATCAGCATTGCTATCCTGTTGTTTGACAGGTTCAGAACTAGCACACCCAAGAAGGGCGATAAAAGAAAGGCAAGATAAAAGCTTGAGTAATTTCATAACTTAAAATATAGATTTTTCAACGAAAAAAGACCCGCCCCAATCGGAGCAGGTCTCTTAAAGCCTTTCAGCTTGTTGCCAGAATTAGTTGGCAGCCGGAGCAGCAGCGGCAGCGGCGTCAGCAGCCGGAGCAGCAGCAGCATCCTTCTTCTTGGACTTAGAAGAAATCGTGAAGATAACGGTGCGCGGGCCAGAAGCGAGCGTAACGTTTTCCGGGAGCTTGAAATCCTTAGCGTAGAAGGTCACGTTCGTTTCGAAGTTGGAGATGTCCAATTCGAGAACAGACGGGATGCTTGCCGGCTTAGCAGCGAGCATGAGATAACGAGCTTCCTGAGAGAAGAGACCGCCCTGAGTCTTCACGCCAACCGGGAGACCGGAAAGCTTGACCGGGATGCGAACCTTAACGAATTCGTCATCAGCGATCTTGATGAAGTCAACGTGCGTGATCTTCTGGGTGAGAGCGTCCTTCTGGACACTGTAGACGAGAGCCGGATTGCCAGCCTTGCCATCGATTTCGAGGTCAAGAAGCGTGTAACGCTTGCCCGGAGCAAGAACCTTGCGCAAGTCGATTTCGCTGACGCTGATGTTCTTAGCTTCGATACCCTTACCATAATAGACGGCCGGAATCTGACCAGCCTTACGCAAACGGGCGTTGTCGCGGTTTGCACCTAGCACTCTCGAGGCAGCTTTGAGCGTTGTGAGTTCCATTGTGTTATCTCCATTAGATAAAAAAATTCATTGGGGTAGCAGGATTCGAACCTACGAATAACGGAATCAAAATCCGTTGTCTTACCACTTGACGATACCCCAATGGTGCGACAAAGATAGTAAAAAAGTCCCTTTTGTCAAAGACAAACGTGCAAAAAAAGAGCTGAAAAAAGTCATTTTTCGCACATTTTGACAAAAAAGCGGCACTACCTATGCCAGAATTTGGTGACGGTCTGGTAGCGGGAAATCGGCTTTAGAACGGCGGCAGCCTTTTCTGCGAGTTCCTTGGTCTTGAAAATCCCGAAAACGGAAGCGCCCGAACCAGACATCAAGGCGACATCGGCCCCAAGTTCAATGAATTTCTGCTTCATCTCGGCGACAAGCGGGTGCGTCGGGAAAACCGAGATTTCAAATGCGTTGAAATAGGAATCCGGATTCAGGAACTGCGGAATTGCAGACTGCACGCTTTGGGATTGCGCGGCTTTGAACTGCGCGGCATCTTGAGCATTCCAAGCAGCCTTGTACTGTTCCCAGCGGTCCGGGCCAGACTTCGGGACTCCGGCATAGGCATCCTTCGTCGGAACAGAATCGAGCGGAGTCGCAATGAGGAGCGCAGCCCCTTCCGGGAGGTCCAGCGGTTCCACAAACGTCAAACGCTCGCCGATACCTTCGGCAAAAGCGGTCCCGCCACGAACGAGGAACGGCACATCGGCGCCAAGACGAGCACCAATGGATTCCAAAGTTTCAAACGAGAGGTTCAAGTTCCACAAGTTGTTGAGCAAGCGGAGCGTTGCCGCAGCATCTGCACTGCCACCGCCAAGGCCAGCTCCAAGCGGCATGACCTTCGTAAGATGGATGTCGGCACCAAGGTTGCACTTTGCAAATTCCTTGAGCGCTTTGGCTGCCTTGAACACAAGGTCCAATTCCAGCGGGTAATTCTGCGGTTCGTTATACGTCAGGTGGATTTCGCCATCTTCGCGAAGTGTCGCTTCGACCGTATCACCAGCGTCGACGGTTTGGAAAACAGTTCCCAAATCGTGGTAACCGTCTTCGCGCTTGCGGATAACATCTAAAAACAAATTGATTTTTGCAGGAGCGTATTCTTTCATAGTCAATAGTCGTTAGTCAGTAATCTTTTCCAATTTTTACCCGAATCTCCCGGAGCGTTCGAGTTGCATGAGTTCATCCATTCCAATGAGCATGGCTCGCGGTTTCGAATTGCCCTTGCTCGGGCCACACACACCAAGGCCATAAAGCTGATCTACAATCTTCCCGGCTCGGCTGTAACCCACGCTAAAGTGGCGTTGCACAGCCGAAGTCGAAAGGCCGTTCACGCTAATCGCCCATTGCGCGACTTCGAACAGGAGCTTATCGAGCTTTTCGTTCTTCATCGAACCGCCGCCTTCTTCATCGCCCTCTTCGCCGCCCGAAACATCGAACGATTCCACTTGCGGGTAGAATACGTTCTGGTCAGAGCAGGCGTCGGCCAAGCGTTCGGCTTCTTCATCGCTCAAGAATGCTCCATGAACACGCACCGGATCAGGATCGTTCACAGCCTTGTAAAGCATGTCGCCTCGACCGAGAAGCTTTTCTGCACCGGCATGGTCCATCACCGTGCGGGCGTCAATCTGCGATGCCACCTTGAAGCTGATTCGTGTCGGCAAGTTCGCCTTGATGATACCCGTAATGACCTTCACGGACGGGCGCTGCGTAGCAAGCACCAAGTGGATACCCACGGCACGAGCCTTAGCCGCCAAGCGAGCCACAGACTTTTCAATTTCCTTGCCGGCGACCATCATGAGGTCCGCCATTTCGTCGATAATCACGACGATAAACGCCATGCGGTGGCCGCGATCTTCTTCAGGAACTTCATCCGGCAATTCGCCAGCTTCGAACTTTGCATTGAAACCGCCAATGTTACGCACCTTTGCTGATGCCAAGACTTCCGTACGGCGGTCCATCTCGTAGCAGAGCCACTGAAGCGCCTGGATAGCAATTTCGGGCTTCGTGATGACAGGAGCCAAGAGGTGTGGGATGTTTTCGTACATCTTGAGTTCCACGGCCTTCGGGTCCACAAGAATCATGCGGAGTTCATCCGGAGTCTTGCTAAAGAGCATCGACGCCATGAGCGCGTTAATGCAAACAGACTTACCGGAACCCGTCTGACCTGCAATCAGCAAGTGCGGTGCCTTTGCCAAGTCCATCGTGAACGCTTCACCCGTGATGTCCTTGCCAAGCGCCACGAGAATCTTGTCATGCGCGGGCTTGAACTTTTCGCTCATGAACACATCGCGGCAGAACACGGTCTGGAACTTGCGATTCGGGATTTCCACACCGACAGCCGCCTTGCCAGGAATCGGAGCCAAGATGCGAATGGACGAGACCTTGAGCGGGAGCGCCAAGTCTTCTTGCAATGCCGAGAAGCGGCTCACCTTCACGCCCGGGCCCGGTTCCACTTCAAAACGGGTAATCATCGGGCCCGTTTCGCAACCGATTACGCGGCCCTTCACCTTGAAGTTTTCAAGCTTTTCTTCGAGCATTTTGCCGATGGCATTCAACTCTTCTTCGGTGTAATCCGCCGTCTGCACTTCGTGCGTGTCGAGAATCTTCGAAATTTCAGGAATCTTGTATTCGTCGTAAGAGGCTGTAGGTGCGGGCGGAATTTGTGCAGACTGGACAGCCTTCGCTGCTGGGCGCGCACTTTCACCAGCATTTGCGCGACCTTCACCACCGCGAGAACGTCCAGCAAACTCACCTTCACCAAATGTCGGATCTTCGCTCACTTCATCAGCCGTCACGACCACCGGAGCGTACGTTTCATCATCATCGACCGCAGGGCTTCCCGGGAAGTCCTCTACGTAGGCGCCATCGCCGCCCAAAAGCTCTTCAGCATGGATAGCGGCACGCGTTGCCACAGAATCCGAAAGCGTTGCATCTCGGACAATCGTATTGGCACTTGTCGAAGAATTCGCATCACCACCCGCAGGTTTTGCGACCTTCGGAGAAGCCACCTTCGGAGTTGTTACGGTCATCGGCTTTGTCTGCTTCGGCGGGACATTTCCACCAGCATTCCCAACAGCCGCATCCACAGTTTCAGAGCCCGCCGTACGGCGCACATCGCCCTTCACCTGCATACGGCCCTTATGGCCCTTTTCCCAGTCAATCAAATCGCGAGCACGGCGGAGTGCGCCAATGCGTTCCTTGATTTCCAGAATCTGGAGTGCATTCATGTGGCGTTCATTCAAACGCAATTCTTCTTCCAGGCGACGGATTTCAGGATCTTCATAGACTCCATCTTCGTCAGCACCGCCCAAAGTCGCACCCGCAGGCACATTCCCGGCATTCCCAAGCGGCGCATCCTGCAAATTGCCCGGTTGCGCATTCCCCGCCGCATTTTCAGGTAAAGCATTCCCAGCATACTGAGGCAACCCAAACGATTCCCCCACCTGCGTCTGCATTTCCGAACGATTGATATCCAAATCGTCCGTCAGCCAATTATGGCGGCCATTAAAAGGTTCCACCTTCCCGCGCCTGCGCATCTTCACGGAATCCGGGACAAAAATCATCGTCTCGTCTTCCATCACCACGCCACGGCGTAATTGCTTTTTCTCAGAGCGTTCGTCGCGGATATTCGGCACATATTCCGTCTTCGGCTCAACATCCTCTTTATGGCGGCGTCCAAATAGCCCCGTCAAATAACGCATCGTCTGCGCCACAAACTTAAAGTGCCTCGGACGAACCCCAAACGAAAGTACCAAAATCAAAGCCAAAGTGGTCAACAGTATAATCAGCGGAGCCACATACGAAACGCGCCCAAACACGGGAATCGCCAAGTTCTGCAAAAAGAACTCGCCCAACACGCCACCGCTCATCGAAAGCGCATCATTCGAGACGCTTTTATCGCCAAAATTTTTAAGCGACATCAAAAATGACACGTTCACCACAAGCAAGCTTGCACCAACCGCAAAGCGCAACAACTTTGCACGCAGCGAAGCAATCGCGATAAAAAGCCCCCAAAGGACAAGCGCTGCCGTAAACACGACAACCGCCACACGCCCAAAAAGGAACGTCATAAAGCTCGGGAACATCACGCCAAAGTAATTTCCCAGCCAGTTTTCGTGCTCGCCCACAATCGAAATCGTGATACAACCCAGCAAAAGGATGACACCAGCGAGCAACACCAGGTACCCCACCATCATCGTTACAAAATAAGAATCCGGCTCCTGTGCACCCGTTTTCGGTTCTACTTTAGTCTTCTTCGGTTTCTTTACAGTTTTTTTCTTCTGAACAGCCAAAAAATACGCTCCTCTAATTGCGGTAATAAATATAGTCTAATAACGATCCTAACTTTGATACAAAAAATGACACTATTTGCTCAATTATTATTTTTTCATCGTCATGGCACAGAAAAATTCAAAAAATCAGAGAAAACTTTTTTTTGGGGTTGCTTTTTCGGCAATCGCCGTATTGCTCATCCTAATCTTTGGCAATTCCAAGAAAAACTATATCGCAGAATCGGCTGAAAACATTTTTTACGACCAGTTCTTTAAATTGAATACGGAAGTCCTTGATTCCACCGGAATCAAAGACGGCATTGTCCTAGAAAGCAAGCCTTACAATGACCCCAATATCATCATTGCAGATATCGATGAGAAATCGCTGCTAAAACTAGGGCACTACTACAACTGGGATAGATCCATCCACGCCAAAGTCATCGAAAACCTGGGTGAAGGCGGTGCAGCAGCAATCGCATTCGATATTCTGTTCAAGGACGCCGACTTCGGAAAGAGAAAAGGAGCTCAATGCCAAGAAATCCTTACCCAACTTGACCCCGATACAAGCCATGCCCATTACTTCTCGCAAATCAGTTCTTTCTACAACTACGACTCCATGCTGGTCGAATCCACTCGCAATTCTGGCATCTGCATTATCAGCTTCTTGATGAACGACGCCTCCCATTACAAGAACAAAAGCAACTGGGAACCGCTCAGCACCTGGGAACGCGCCAAGGAGGTAGGTTTTTCCTCGACACTGCAGTTAAACCAGGTGAATAAGCCGCAAGACATCGAAGCCCGAGAGATTCTCGATAACGTATTCCCGGAACTAGCAAACGCAGGCTCACGTCTAGGAGCCGTCAATGCATACCCCGACAACGACGGTACAATCCGCCGTATCAGAATGTTGTACAAATTCCCATATGTCGATGAGGACAAGCTTGCCCCGCAGCGTATTTACTCGGCACTCTCCTTAATGACCATTTCGCACCTTTTCCACAAGGACCCCAAAGATATCACCGTCAAAATGGGCGAATATATCGACATTGGCAAGCCCTTTGGCATCTACCGTGACTCCAGCGGCGAATACAACACCACGTATCCGAACTTCACCTACCCCATGTTCACATCGCTCCGCGACAAGATGAAAAGCATCAAGGAAAGCGGTGTTAAAAAAGCAAATCTTGTCGAAACTTCATTCAAGGTAACAGCAAAAAGAAACAACGATGGGCAATTAACTTTTGACATTTTTGTAGACGAAGAACAGCAACTAAACGCAATGCTTTCCAACATTCTAAGAAAGCTTCCCCAAGACATCTTCGGCAAAATAAAAGAAGGTCAAACCATAGAACTCGATAGCGGCTTTACAATAGCCAAAAGCGAAGATGACGAAGGCGTTTACGTCATCACAAGTGACGATGATGAAGAAATCAGCATCACGCCAAGCGTCCTCAATACAATACACTTCTTTGAAAAGAGCTACCGCGATATCAAGATTGGGGAACACAAGCACCTGTCCCGCAACATGGACATCAGCTACAACAAGGCCAAAGATGAATGGTCTGCCTCCATCAGCTTTTTCACAAACAGGATTTTAAAAGAAATTCTCAAAGCAGACGAAAAACAGATTAGCGCATTAAAGCCCGGCGAAGAAATGCGATTCGGGCCGCACAAAAGAATTCCTATTGACACACTCGGGCAATTCCTCATCAAGTACAAGGGACGCTTCAACCATGTCGCTCCCGAGACAAGGACTTTCAAGCACGTATCTTACTACGATATTTTCAGAGACACAACAAATCTTGACCAGTACGCCGGAAAGACGATTATTCTCGGGTCTTCCGTTTCTGCACTTTTCGATATCGTCAACGGTCCGCACGAAGAAAACATCCCAGCCATTCTCGTCCATGCCAACATCATCAAGAACATCCTCGAAGATGATTACCTGACGGTATTAAAAGAACGTTATCAGCGCTATATTGTAATTATTTTGGCGTTGATTTGCACATTCATAGGGCTTTACTTCAGAAGTTTCGTATCGCTACTTTTAATGATCGGCATAGCGGTTCTCTACACGTTGCTCGCTTACATCTGTTTCAAGCACAACATCTATATCGGCGTTTCCAAGCAGCTTCTGGCCATCATTATCTCAAATACATTTGCAATGGTCGTGCAAGCCTATTTCGAAAACAAAGAAAAGAAGTTCATCGAAAGTTCGTTCAAGCAATACATCTCGCCAGAAATGATTGACGAATTAGTAGCCAGCGGTCAAACGCCCCAGCTCGGCGGTGAAGAATCTAAAATTACAGCCTACTTCACCGACATTCAAGGGTTCTCGACGTTCTCTGAAAAAATCGGAAGTGCAAATAAGCTCGTTGAACTTTTGAACGACTACTTAACCGCCATGACAGACGTCTTGATTGTAAAGAACAAAGGAACTCTTGACAAGTACGAAGGCGACGCCATCATCGCATTCTTTGGCGCCCCGGTGAAATACGATGACCACGCCAGAAGAGGCTGCAACACGGCTTTAGACATGCAAAGCGAGCTTTTAAGGCTCCGCAAAAAATGGGTAGGCGAAGGTCAAAAATGGCCAGAAGTCGTCCACAACATGCATATGCGAATAGGCATCAACACCGGCAATATCGTGACCGGAAACATGGGTTCCACCATGCGCAAGAACTACACCATGATGGGCGATGAAGTGAACCTTGCCGCACGCCTTGAAAGCGCCGCCAAACAGTATGGCGCCTACATTCATGTTTGCAAGAACACCATTGACCAGCTTGTCGAACAGAAAATCGATAGCCTGTACATCTATCGTTCACTCGACATCATCCGCGTCGTGGGTAAAGATGAACCTGTCGAGACGTTTGAACTACTCGCCTACGCCAACGATCAAAAAGCTGATTCACTCCACAAGCTTTGTGAACTCTGGGCACAAGCTCGCAGCGCTTACCTAAACATGCAATGGAACAAGGCCATCGAGCTATTCACAAAGTGCCTAGAATTCGAGCCGCACTTGCCTGAACGCGATCCGGGCAGCAAGACTTGCCCAAGCCAGGTCTACATCAAGCGTTGCCTAGCCTATAAACAAAATCCGCCTGCAAGCGCAGGCGAAAAATGGGACGGAATCTTTACCGCTACTGAGAAATAGCGGCTTCGCCGCAGTTACTAGTTAATAGTTATTAGTTACTAGAGATTGCAATATAAACATTTCTAGTAACTAGTAACTCGGAACTTGAAACTACGCGCATCAGCGCGCTTAATTCAATTCCATGTTGTCGATGAGGCGAGTCTTTCCGAAGAAGGCGGCGGCAAGAATCACGGCCTTGTCTTCGGCGGCAAGGGCTCCATTGCACTTCTGCAAGTTTTTCTGGTTTGCCACTTCCACATACTGCACAACGCCACGAGCAGCAACGATGGACTTCACGACGATATCGCGAATCTTCGAGACGCTGCGTTCGCCCGCTTCGTAAGCAGCCTTTGCAGCCTTGAGTCCGCTGTAAATGCCGAGAGCCTGTTCGCGTTCTTCCTGAGTCAAGTATTCGTTACGGCTAGAGCGAGCAAGGCCACTTTCTTCACGCACAATCTTCACGCGGTGAATCTTGATGTTGAAGTTCAAGTCCTTCACCATTCTTTCGATCAGGAACACCTGCTGGTAATCCTTCTCGCCAAAGTAAGCGTCGTTTGCGCCAGAAATGAGGAACAGCTTGGAAACGACTGTCAAAACGCCACGGAAGTGTCCCGGGCGATAAGCGCCGCAGTACATGCCTTCGAGAGCTTCATCACGGACAAGCGTCATCGGATCGCCATCGGGGTACATTTCAGCAACGGACGGAGCAAAAACGTAATCGGCACCGATAGATTCAGCAAGCTTTGCATCGGCTTCCAAGCGCTTCGGATACTTGTCCAGGTCCTCGTTCTTGCCAAACTGGATGGGGTTCAAGAACACACTTACAACAGTCACATCGCACTCGCTCACGGATGCCTTGATAAGAGCGCCATGACCTTCATGGAGAGCACCCATCGTTGGAACGAGACCGATTCTTTTCCCTTCTTTCGCAAGAGGAGCAAGCGTTTGACGTAGGGAATCGATAGACTTAATTATCTGCATGATTAGTTACCTTCTGGAACAAAATAAGTCGTTTGACTTGGGCAGGACGCAATGGCGTTCAGCACAATTTGCAAATGGCTTTCGTTATGGACAAAATCGATATTATCCGTATTGATGATAAGCACAGGAGCGTCGGTGTAATGCCAAAAATGATGGTCATAACGGTCCTGCAAGTCGCTCAGGTAGTTACCGTCAATGGTCTTTTCCATCGCACGACCACGACCCCTGATGCGCTTTAAAAGAGTCGAGACGCTTGCCTGCAAATAGACAACGTAATCCGGCTTGCGGATATCGTGGTTCAAGGCGTTCGACACCTGGTCATACATCGTCATTTCATTTTCAGTGAGGTTCTGCGAGGCAAAGATGCGGTCTTTGTCAAACGTGTAGTCGCTCACCAGCAAATCATGGAACAAGTCGCTCTGCAAGGCAGAATTCTGGAGTTGCTTAAAGCGGTCGAGCAAAAAGAAGAGCTGCGTCTGGAAAGCGTACGCCGAACGGTTCTCATAGAACTTCGGCAAGAACGGATTTTCAGCAAAGTTTTCTTCAATGAACATGGCGTTCCAGCGTTCACAAATGGCACGGGCAAGCGAGGTCTTACCAACGCCAATTACGCCTTCAATCGCCATAAAATGAATGTTCTTATCCAGAAGCATCAGGGTTCCTCCCCTTCAATAACGCGGAACGGAATCTTTTCTTCTTTTTCAAGCAATTCCACAAGCAAGTCCTTGACGGTCTTGTTCGTCTTCGGATCTACCCAGTCCGGTGCAATATCGCTTAGCGGCACAAGCACAAACTGGCGGTTATAGATTTGAGGATGCGGAATTGTCGGACGACCTTCACAAACTTCACGACCAAAGAACAGCAAATCCAGGTCCACTTCCCTAGAATTCCAATGTCCGCGGTCCTTGCGTCCAAGAATAAGCTCGGATCCTTTTAAGTAATAGAGTAACTTTACCGGGTCGCCATCATACCAGAAGCTCACGATCTGATTAAAATATGGTCCCTGGCCAGCCGGTCCAACAGGTGGTGTTTCATAAATAGGGCTTTCAACCCAGCCCCCTGCGCTTATACGGCGAAGCATGTCCCTCCCAGCTTTCAAGTGAGCCGAGCGGTCAGGAAGATTACTTCCGAGTGCGATATATACTCTGTTTAAGGAATCCACGCCCCAAATATAATAAATTTAGCCATTGTCATCCTGACGCTGAAAGCGGAAGGATCCAGTCAAATTTGGGAACATCAAAACAGGGAACTCCTAATATTTTTCATAAAAAAAAATTTTTTTATGACATTTCACAAAATTTAATGTATCTTTTAACCCGTTCCGCTATTTCGGGACGTAATATTAATCATCAATAAAATTTATGGGGCAACAAGCCCTTATTATCGTTTCAATTATATAGTCTATTTCATTTTTTGAAATATGTAATTATAGGACGCAATCGTGCCCAGAACACCTAAGAATCAGAATTCAGAACAAAATACTCAAGCTCCTTCTTTGACGGATCTCGTTTATCCAGAAAGCACAGGCATTCCTGTTCCAGAATATTTAGGAACCCCCGACAAATTGCCGGATAATGCCGAGGACGCACCGCAGCCCAAACGTCGTGGCAGAAAGCCAAATCCAAAGACAAAGGCTCGCAAAGAACCCGAATTCGAACAGAACGTTCAAGCCGATGCCGAACCAGAATTTCAAGAAAAAAGACAGCCGGTCGATGGTATTGCCGCTGCCGAAAAGCGCCTCGCCGAACAGTACGGTGTAGCAAACATTGATGCCATTGCAGAACCGATTTACACGGGCGAACAAAACTACAAGCCAGCCGAATCTACCGAAGAAAGCGCATTCACAGGTGAAAGCAACGGTGAAATTGTAATTCCGCAAAACACTGATGCAGCCCAAGCTCCATCAGAAAATCAAGGTGAAGTTTCTGCCGATCCGAATGCAGACCCAAACGCACAACAGCAAGGTGAAGCCCAGGCTCAAAACGGCGAAGGTCAGGACGACCGCCGCTTCAACAACCAGAACGGCAAATTCAACAAGTTCAATAAGAACAACAAGTTCAACAAGAACAATCGCAATAACCGCAATTTCCAGCAAGAAGAATTTGTCGATGACTCTGCTACGCTCCCAGCACCGGGTTCCGAAGCCATATTAAAGGCCAAGGAAAACTGGCTCAAGTTCCGCAAACTCTCCATGAGCGAACTCCAGGAACTCGCCGTGCAAAAGGAAGTGGACTTCCGCAGAATGCGCAAACAGTCCCTCAACTACATTTTGCAGAGCCTCGAAAACGAAGGCAATATCATTTATACGGAAGGCGTCCTCGAAGTCACACCGCAAGGTCACGGGTTCCTCCGCATGCCGGATCAGAACTACCAGACCAGCGCCGATGACGTTTACGTAAGCCAGAACCTTATCCGTAAATTCAACCTCAAGATTGGCGATACGATTGAAGGTCTTGTGCGCACGCCTCGCGAACAAGATAAGTACTTCTCCATGCGCCGCATCGACCGCGTGAACTTTGAAGAACCAGACAAGATGCGCCGCCGTGTGGCATTCGAATATTTAACGCCGATCCACCCGGAAGAAAAGATCCACCTCGAATGGAATGAAACGGAATACAGCACCCGTATCATGGACTTGTTCTCCCCGATCGGTAAGGGTCAGCGCAGTATCATCCTCGCACCTCCGCGTACCGGTAAGACCGTTCTCTTGCAGAACGTGACCCGCGCTATTGCGAAGAACCATCCTGAAATCATCCTCATCACGCTCCTCATCGACGAACGTCCGGAAGAAGTCACCGAAATGCGAGACATCATCACGGACATCAAGGAAAAGGCTGCTGAAAAGGGAATCGATATCAAGGCTGAAGTTGTCGCATCGACGTTCGATGAACCGCCTGAACACCACACCCGCGTCGCCAACATGGTTTTGGAAAAGGCAAAGCGCCTCGTCGAGAGCCAGAAGGACGTCGTGATTTTGCTCGACTCCATCACGCGTTTCGCTCGTGCAAACAACGTTGTGATTCCGCACTCCGGCAAGATTTTGTCTGGTGGTGTGGACGCTAACGCCATGCAGTTCCCGAAGAAATTCTTCGGTGCAGCCCGTAAGATTCAGGACAAGATTCGCACGGTCAAGAACGAAGACGGCACAATTAGCGAAGAAGTCCAGAAGAACGGCTCCCTCACCATCATCGGCACGGCATTGATTGAAACCGGCAGCCGCATGGACGAAGTGATCTTCGAAGAATTCAAGGGAACCGGTAACATGGAACTCGTGCTTGACCGCCGCATCGCTGAAAAGCGCATCTGGCCAGCCATTGACGTGTTCAAGTCCGGCACCCGCAAAGAAGAACGCTTGCTTACGCTCCTCGAACAGAATGCCGCCTGGAACTTCAGACGCGGTAGCCAGAACGAGACGGAAACAGGCATCATGGAGAACCTGCTCAAGCTCATGAGCAAGCTCAAGACAAACGCAGAACTCCTCGCCGTTCTCTCCAAACCAAAAGTCTAATACAATTTAGACGAAATCCCCGTCAAGCGCAATGTCACCCCGGCCACCGTGCCGGGGTCGTCTTTTTATAAAGAGTCCTTTTTATCCCCTGTCATGCCGGACTTTGTTCCGGCATCACCATTTGACGAACGAAAATATTTTTACGTTTACCATCGTAACGTCATTGCGAGTTGCAAAGCAACGAAGCAATCCATAAAGTTTTAAAAAGGACACAAAAAATGAACACAACGATTTTCTTTGCCGGTACTGGTAACATGGGCGGAGCCATCCTCCGCGGTCTTTTGAACGCAGGCACAGACGCCAAGAACATTTTCTTCTTTGACCCAAGCGACAAGGCTGCCGAAGCCGTGAGCGCCCTCGGTTGCGTCCGCGTCAAAAGCTTTGCCGAAGGCATCGAAAAGGCTAACGTCACATTCCTCTGCGTCAAGCCGCAGATTTTCAAGCTCGTTGCCGCCGAATGGAAGGCAGCCGCATCCGCTCTCAAGAGCGAAAAGACGTTCATCAGCATCATGGCCGGTGTCGCCCGCAAGAGCCTCATCGAAGTGCTCGGTGAAAAGAACCAGGTGCTCCGCGTGATGCCGAACTTGCCGCTCACTGTTGGCAAGGGCTCCGTTGGCCTTGCCACCGACGGCGTCTCCGACGAAACGCTCAAGCTCGCCGAAGAAATCTTTGGCAACATCGGCGTGACCTGCCGCGTTGCAGAATCCCTCATCGACGCCGTGACCGGACTTTCCGGCAGCGCTCCGGCATACGTCTTTGAATTCATCGAAGGTCTTACCCGCGGCGGCGTAAAGGCTGGTCTTACCCGCGATGTCGCTTTGAAGCTCGCTCTCGGCACCATCGAAGGCAGCGTCGAACTCGTCAAGCAGTCCGGCAAGAGCCCTAGCGACCTCTGCGCTATGGTTTGCTCTCCGGCAGGTACAACCATCGCTGGCATCGACGCCCTCGAAGAAGGCGCATTCCGCAGCACGCTAATCAAGGCTGTTGTCGCCGGCACGAACCGCAGCAAGGAACTGGGCAAGTAAAGCGTGCGCCCGTCCATCGACTTTTTCACAAAAGAAACTTCGACGTCCTCGTTCATCTTGGACGTCCTTTCTTCTGTGGATAACACCGTCGATGTTCACACACCCATAAGCGACGAGGCTCCAGAAATCGCAGAGGCTCTGCGCACTCCGCTCGCCGCAATTGTCATTTGGGACCTCGATTCCTTCACTGCAAAAAATGCAGAACTGCTTGCAAGCCTTCGCGACTTTAGCCCGGATTCCATGATTCTCGCCTATGCGGAATCTCCCGAAAGCTATACCGAAGTTTCAAGCAAGCTCTACGACACGATTCTCTCTGTTGAGGCACTTCGCCTCCACTTGATGAGCAAGATTGCGAGGCTCAAGGAAATCTACAATGCGAAGCGCATTTTCCGCGAAAGAATGTCGCACCTCGTCGGCAAAAGCGATGCCATGCAGCGCCTCCGCAAAAACGTGGAACGCGCCATTTTGCACACAGGCCCCGTCCTTATTCAAGGCGAATCGGGCGTTGGCAAGGACCTAGTCGCACGAGCTATCGCTTGCGTTTACGACAAATTCGTCACCGTCAACTGCAGTGCCATTCCGGAATCACTTTTCGAAAGTGAACTTTTTGGCCACACGCGCGGAGCATTCACAGGCGCCCAAAACGAACGCATCGGTCTTTTCGAAGACGCCAACGGCGGAGCCATCTTCCTAGACGAAATCGGCGACATGCCGCTCCACGCTCAAGTCAAGCTTTTGCGCGTCATCCAGAATCACGAAATCCGCCCCATCGGCGCAAACAAGACGCGACATATAGACGTGCGCATTATCGCCGCCACCAACCGCGACCTCCGCGAAGAAATCCGCGAAAAACGCTTCCGCGAAGACCTTTACTACCGCCTGAACGTAATTCCGATGCAACTTTCGCCGCTCCGCGACCGCAAAGAAGACATCGAAGACCTGGCGAATTACTTTATCCGTCAGTACTCACCTGCCGGCGAGCCTTACACGCTCTCGCCCGAAGCTTTGCAAAAGCTCCAGGACCACAACTGGCCTGGCAACATTCGCGAACTCGAAAACGTCATCCAGCGCGCCCTCTGCTTTACAGATCCGGGCATTTTACGCGCTGAAGACTTGCAAATTGACGAAAGTTCCGACAACGATTCAGCAAGTCTCACTAGCGTCGACCGCGCCGCGATAAAAGCTTTCACAGCAAGCAATTACGAAGAATTCCGCGACTTGCAGCTCGACGAAGAACGAGAATTTTTGAAATCGACCATTCGCAATTGCGATGGTTCCGTAAGCCTTGCCGCCGAACGGCTCCGCATGAACCGCACGGCCCTTTACAACCGACTCACACGACTCGGCTTAAGTGTTAAAAACGTTCAATCTTAAAACCGCGCTTGCGAAGCGCATCGATCACGTTGTCTTTTTCAAGCGCCAAGTGCGCTACACCGACCACGACAAAAACGTTTCTATCTTCGCGCAAGAAGGTCGCAATAGATTCAGCCATTTTAGCATTGCGATTCACATAAACACGTTGTTCGTAACCTTCCTTAAATTTCTGATCGCTAGACAAAGAATCTTCGCTTTCGTCTTCTTCGTCATCTTTATCCAGCAAGCTACGCAATAAATCTTCATCACCCGTTTTCCAGGCGTGAATCAAGTTTTTCACAAGCGTTTCAAGCTCCGCAATTTCACGCAAAGTCGTCTTTAAGTAATACACACCCGCTGAATCAGATTCCGTCGTATCTGCAAGCGCGCCAATCTGTTCTTCAGCAGTCTCCAAGCCAACAATCGCCTTGCCATCTGACGCCGCTCTATCCAAAAGCACATAGTCAATCCCATATTCAGGATTCAATCCAGCCTGTTCAAATGCATACGCACTCAGCGTTGTCGCTACAAGCCAGGGGCGCATTTTTTCAAATACCACCATAGGAATATCCCAGGCCGCACAAAGGCTATCTAAAGACTTCCACATTTCTGGCGGCAATATATCACGGAGCAACCTATCTTCAAGCATTCCCTGCGAAACCGATTCCTTGCCAATCTCCTTCACGACTTCTTCATCGTTCATGTTGAGTTCGACGGCAAGCTCGTCCGAACGTGCAAACGCAGTATCAATCACAGGAGCAAGCGGGTACAAGGTCGAATCCGCCAAATGGATACTCCCCAGCACCCACACCGAAGAATTCTCATCAGACACTTTCCAAAAGAAATGTTTCTGTTCCGAAGAACTCGCCACACTCCGGTTACCCGCACACGCTGACAAGCAAAGCGCAACACAAAACACACCAATAGCGTAAAATAAAATCAAAGAGCGTCGCATATTTCCGTCCAGTCTAAAAGTCCATTTTTACGAGCATCCGCTGCCGAAGCCACCTTTACCGTTCCGCCATTTACGACCATAATCTTATCGCAATAGCGTTCCGCGTATTCCACGGAATGCGTCGAAACAACAATGCCCATTTGGCGTTCCACGGCAATTTTTTTGAGCAAGCGGAATAGCGCATGGCTACGCGGGATATCCAAGAAAGCATTCGGTTCATCGAGCAACAAGATTTTCACCTGCTGCGCCACGGCCTCCGCCAAGAACACACGGCTGCGCTCGCCATCGCTCAATTCGGCAATCGGGCGATTTGCAAAATTTGCCACATCCAAAAGCGCCATCGAATTTTCGACAATACGATTATCTTCTTCTGTGCGGCTGTCAAAAATTCCAGAATACGGCGAGCGGCCCAAGCGCACAAATTCGCTCACGCTCATGCGAGGCGGCACTGCACTCGACATTCGAACAAGCGAGATTTCCTGAGCGCGTTCACGAGGCGCCCATTCCGTAAGAGATTTCCCTTCAAGCGAAACCTCGCCCGCCACCGGCGCAAGCAACCCAGCAAACGTTTTTAACAGCGAGCTTTTACCGCAACCATTCTCGCCCATCAAAGCTACAACATTTCCCGAAGCAAGCGAAAAATCAAACGGGAATTTCATAGACGGGAGCGCTTTACCATAGCCCACCAGCAAATTTTTGCACTCCAGCAACGCAGTCTGCAAATTTTCTTCACTCATATCCACCCCCTAAAAACGCGCACCGGAACCGCGCACAAGCACCCACATAATCACAGGAACGCCCACCAGCGAAAGCACAGCATTGAGCGGCACCGAAGCCGGGAAAAGACCTCCCAAAAGAGCAAGCACCACACCGCACAACGCCGCCCCGGGCAAAAGCACGCGATGGTTCGTCGTCTTGAAAAGCAGATAAGCTAAATGCGGCACAGCAATCCCGATGAACGCCACCGGCCCGCAAAACGCCGTCGTCGCTCCCGCCAAAAGGCTCGCCCCGAGCAACACGCAAATCTTGGAACGCTTCACGTTGAGCCCAAGCCCGTGTGCAAAATCATCACCCAAAAGCGCCGCATTCAAGTACCGCAGCGAAACGCCAATCATCACCAAACCCACAAGTACAGCGGCCACAAAAATCCAGACATCACCGAGCGTCACGCGCCCAAAGCTACCCATGCCCCACGCCACATAAACGCGCAACGATTCCGAAGAGTTCCCTGCAATCAAGACGCTCACAATCGAATCGATAAAGTAGCCCGTCAAAAGTCCAACAATCAAAAGCACGCCCGTCTGCGCAAAACGCGTCGCAGCAAACATCACGACAAGCGTCACAAGCAAAGCCCCAAGCGCCGCCGAGCCCAGCACGCCCACACTTCCAAAGCCAATCCCCGCCAAAAGCGCAAGCGCCACACCAAGACTCGCGCCACTGCTAATGCCAAGCACAAACGGTCCCGCAAGCGGATTCCGAAACACAGTCTGCAGCGACAAGCCCGACACCGCAAGCGATGCCCCCGCCAAAATCGCCGCAATCATTCGCGGGATTCTCAAGTTCCACAAGATGTTCGACGAAACATCCGCACCCGGGCTAAACAGCGCCTGCACCACATCCGCAAACGGAATATTCACCGCGCCAAAGCAAAGTGTGGCGACGCATAACAACGCAATCAAAATCACCAACGCTATAAAACCAATCAACAACCGCCGCAAAACAAGCCTCCAATTATTCAAACACAACCTTAGAAAATTTCAACAAATTTATAAAAAGCTCCGATTCAATACATCTGAATAATACAAAAAAGCATTTGAGCGACAAGACAATAATTTCTATCTTTCTTGCCATGCTCGACTATTCACAAGTTCCAAGTCCTTGTTTCGTACTTGACGAAACTCGTCTCCGCCGTAATATGGAAATCCTCGACGATATCCAGAAAAAGACCGGCGTCAAAATCATCTGCGCACTCAAGGGTTACAGCTTTTGGCGTTCGTTCCCGCTCATCGGCGAATACCTCGCCGGCGCCACCGCCTCTAGCCTCAATGAAGCCCGCCTCGCCCGCGAAGAGATGAACAAGGAAGTCCACGTCTTCGCTCCCGTCTACGAAGACGACGAAATCGACGCCATCCTCGAAGCAGCGGACCACATCACGTTCAACAGCTTTTCGCAGTGGCAGCGTTACAAGGACAAGACGCTTGCCCACGGCGTCAGTGCCGGCATCCGCGTGAACCCGGAATTTTCGACAGTCGAAACCGACATTTACAACCCTTGCGGTAAATTCTCCCGCCTCGGCGTGACCGAAAAGGAATTCAAGCCCGAACTCCTCGACGGTATTGACGGGCTCCACTTCCATGCACTTTGCGAACAAGATGCCGACGCTCTCGAAGGCGTTCTCGCCGCATTCGAGCGTCACTTCGGCAAGTACCTCCCGCAAATGAAGTGGGTGAACTTCGGCGGTGGCCACCACATCACACGCAAGGACTACCACCGCGACGAACTCGTGCGCATCCTCAAGGATTTCTCCGCACGCTACCCGCACTTGCAGGTCATCATGGAACCGGGCGAAGCCATCGGCTGGCAGACCGGTGAACTCGTCACAAGCGTTGGCGACATCGTCCACAACGAAATGGACATCGCAATACTCAACGTTTCCATCAGCGCCCACATGCCGGACTGTCTCGAAATGCCTTACCGTCCAAGCGTCATCGGCGCCGCATTCCCGGGCGAAAAGGCACACACCTACAAGCTCACGGGCAATTCCTGCCTCGCCGGCGACCAGCTCGGCGACTTCTCATTCGACGAACCGCTCAAGGTCGGCGACCGCATCATCTTCGAAGACATGATCCACTACACGATGGTCAAGACCACGTTCTTCAACGGAGTGCGTCACCCGAGCATCGGCAAGTTCGACGAAAACGGCAAGTTCCACCTGCTGCACAAATTCACGTACGAGCAGTTTAAGGAGAAGCTGTAAGCGGTTTCGCGGCAGTTACTATTATGCTATTCCATTCTGAACAAGACACATACAACTGGGCGCTTGGATTTGCGAAGGAACTCAAGGTCGGCGACAAAGTCGCCCTCTATGGGAACCTCGGCGCAGGCAAGACCGTCATTAGCCGCGGCATCTGCAAAGGGCTCGGCTTCGAAGGCACAGTCTGTTCTCCGACATACACCATCCTCCACGAATACCCGAACAACCCGCCCATTTTCCACTTCGACCTGTACCGTCTCGAAGGCGGCGCCGATCTTTACGAAGTTGGCATGGATCCGGACTATCTCGAAAGCGGCATCAGCCTCATCGAATGGCCCGAGCGATTAGAAGAAAACGACGCAGGCATCACCCACGTCGTTAAAATCCAAATCGTATCCGAGACCGAACGCGAAATTTCTGTTGAGAAAATCGCGAAGTAATACCTTTTTTCGTAGAAATTGTCATTCCCGATTTAATCGGGAATCTCCATCTCGCTCATAAAAAGGCGATGCCGGAACAAGTCCGGCATGACATCGCGACATTGTCACCCCGGTCTCTGTGCCGGGGTCAACTTTTTTAGACTTTCTTGCGCTTACCCTTGCGAGCAAGTTTCTTGTTCGCTTTTTCAATAGAATCGGCAACAGCCTTTGCGCGGAGTTCAGCAGCAACCTGAGCCAAGGAATCCGCAATTGCCTTTTCTCTAGCAATCGAATCAGCGCGAGCAGCGGCTGCAGCAACACTAGCCTTGACAGCTTCGTTTTCGGCAATGTTGTTCCAATCCTTGCGGTCACCCTGATTCAAAAGCATCGGGCCCTTGTATTCCTTCACAATGTTGTATGCAGCAACGGTATCGCGAGCAGCCATGGCGCCCATGGCGTCGGCATACAAGTCCTTCTGCTGGTTGCGCAAGTCTTCGATAGCACCCAAGCGGTTCTGGCGGAGGATTTCCATGGAATCGCTCACAAAGCCCAAGTCCCACGTTTCATTATAGCAGGCTTCGGCATCCACGTACTTTGTAGCATCCGTTTCAGCGGCAACGTACAAAGCATCGCACTTGGCAAAAGAATCAGCGCTCTTTTGCTTGGCGTACTGGTAATAGTAATAACCACCTACGATTAAACCGATAAGAACCAGCAAGAACACACCGTCCTGCCAGCCCATAATCGGCGCCTGCGGAAGCTTCGGTCTACCATTGATTGTTTCACCGGCTTCCAGTTTTTCTTCAGCCTCGTCAAACGGGCTTTTTCCATTCAAGAAACTAAACATAGAGTCGTCCTATTTTTTTGAAATTGCGTCAAAGACGCGTGCATATAAATAAATCTGTTTCAAAAGGCTTGCAAAACCGTTCGAGCGCGTCGGCGAAAGCCCGACATTAAGTCCAATCTGCTGGAAAAACGTCGGATCCACCGAAAGGATATCGGCAGGAGCCATGTCGTTGAATATCTGTAAGGCAAGCGCACCGAGGCCGCGGCTAATCAGCGGATTCGTCGTACCGCCTTCCACATCCATCTCAAAATGGATTTTTGCGCCATCAAACTTCGGCACAAGATACATAGTCGAGGCGCAGCCCTGAATAATGAACTTTTCCGCCTTGAGGGATGCATCCATTCCCTTGTGCTCACGAGCCAAATCCAAGAGGAATTTCCACTTGTCATCCGGATCTGTGAACGAAGCAAATTTTGCTCTAATCTTTTCTTGACGATCAACAATA
The DNA here is from genome assembly GCF_900215325.1 of Fibrobacter sp. UWB16. Classification (NCBI taxonomy): domain Bacteria; kingdom Pseudomonadati; phylum Fibrobacterota; class Fibrobacteria; order Fibrobacterales; family Fibrobacteraceae; genus Fibrobacter; species Fibrobacter sp. UWB16. The sequence goes on from NZ_OCMS01000001.1 coordinate 495,054, forward strand.
CTTTCTGACATAATCATACTAATGCAAAAAAGAACGCATTTTCCAAATTACCGACGGGCAAGACCAAAGCACCGCAAAGAAAATTCTAAGCAGAGTCTGCTTCTCGCGCGGGAGCTTCGAGAGGCGCTTGGCGGCCTTGTCAAACTGTTCGTCCTTGATTTTTGCAAGCCCAGGCTTTGCCCTTGCAATCTGCAAATGGGACTTTCCAAGCTTAGCCATCCAACGCTCAAGGACCGATGCTTCGATACGGGCACGAGAGTTTTCATCCGTCGCATTCAGCCATTCATGAACCGATTCTGCAACGATTTTTCCGCTCAGCAAAGCCTCGACAATCCCCGAACGGCTCAACGGATTCACGCAACTTGCAGCATCACCTGCCTTAAAGAGGCCACACTTGGCAAGCGGCTTATTAGACTGCCCACAGGCAATCATGCCACCGTAAATCGCCTTTATCTTTGCATTCGGGTAATGAGTCGCAATAAAGTGCTTGAGCTTTTCACGCAAAGGCATATTCGGCTTTGCATCCTTCGAAAGCACAAAACCGACATTCACTTCCTTGCCATCACGCGGGAAAATCCAACCGTAACCGCCCTCAAATTCGCTTCCATAAAGCAAATCGATATGGTCACGTTCATGTTCAATGCCTTCGGCCACAGCAAAAATGCCCGGTTCCAAATCAGTATCGCCCGATTCAATCCCTTCAAGGCACGGAATGCCACGCGTCAGGCGGCAGCCGGGGCCACTGGCATCAACAAAAGCATCCGCCAACAGCGAGTACTTCTCTTCACCCACCTGAACATTCAAATTCCAGCCATTTTCGACCTTTTCAATGCTTTTCACAAGCGCATCAAAACGGCATTCCACGCCCGCCTCGACACAAGCATCGGCAATCGCATGGTGGAACTTCGAACGGTCGAGCAAACGGCCGCAGTCCTTGCTGTAAAATTCAGCTTTATAGCCCTTGGGCGACGTAAAATAGATGCCAGAAAGGCTCCCACGCACCCAGGATTCATCAATAGGCCACAAATCGTTCAAACGATGGGTCGATACCGCTTCTGCACAAAAAATGGGCTCTTTCCAGGGTTCCTTTTTGTCCAAAAGCAGGATTTGTCCTGTACCGCCCGTCAATTTTCCAAGCTGGTAAGCGGCCATAAGACCGGCCGGACCTGCCCCGCAGATCACCACTTTGTAAGAATTTGAACGAAAACAAGTCATTTCAACGTAAAATTAGTATTTATTTGGTCACTTTTTATTTTTAGTTGTTAGTTTTGCAAATTTTTTAGTTATTTTAGGGCTATCCGTTATTTGATTTACTTTTTCATAAAGGGAATTTGACTATGAATATGAAGAACGTCTATAAATTTGGTCTCTGCCTCCTTGGTGCACTCGCGCTCAACGTGTCTGCACAGGATTTCAGAGGTAAAGACCTGAACACCTCCTTCCGTGACAAGCGTATCGACAACTACCAGTTCCAGAAGGCAAGGGCCATCAAGGGCGTTACGGACTTCCAGCGCTCTGCCGGTGAATCTCCGAACTTCGAAGAAGCAAACCTTCCCGAAGTCTCTTTCCGCAATGCTGTGATTAGCGGCGCCAACTTCGAAAAGGCAAACCTCAAGGGCGCAACGATTAGCGGTGCAGACATCCGTTCTGCAAACTTCGAAGGCGCAAACCTCGAAGGCGCAAACCTCTATCGTGCAACGCTTCTCGATAGCAAATTCCCGAAGGCCAACCTCAAGAACGCCCGTCTCGACGCAATGAAGGTCTCTGACGAATGCGACTTCAGCAAGGCAGACCTCACTCAGGCTTCCGTGATGGACATGGACCTTACCCGTGCTGACTTCAGCAAGGCAAACCTCACCAACACGAACTTCTCCCGTTCCTTGATGGCTAACAGCGACCTCCGCAAGACCACCATGGAAAAGACGGATTTCACGGCTTGCAACCTCATCGCTGCAAACTTCTCCAGCGTGAAGCTCAACAACGTGAACTTTGCCAAGGCAGGTCTTTCCCAGGCTGACTTCGACGGTGCAGTTTTCAACAACGTGAACCTCCAGGAAGCAGACCTTTCCTTGACCACCTTCAATGACGTGGACCTTTCCAGAACACAGCTCCAGAAGGCCAAGTTCGCTCAGTCCAAGGTCAAGAACATGAAGTTCAACAACCAGGACTTGAACGGTGTCATTTTCGACAAGGGCGACGTTTCCAAGAGCTCCTTCGACAAGACCAAACTCAACAAGGCTTCTTTCTTTGACGCCAACGTCAGCAAGAACGTGTTCAACTACGCCGAACTCATGAAGGCTGTTTTCGACGGTGCCTACGTATTCAAGGACATCTTCGATAACGCCGACCTCACCAAGGCAAACTTTGCAAACTCCACCATCGAACGCTCTGCATTCAACAATTCTCAGCTTTCCGGTGCAAACTTCTCTGGTGCTAAGCTCATCAAGGTCACCTTCACCAACGCAAAGATGGAAGGTGTCAAGATTGACGCAGACACCAAGATGGAAGACGTGGACTTCTCCGGTGCAGACCTTACCGGCGCAAAGATTGAAAAGTTCACTGCCAAGCGCGTGACCTACAACGAAAGAACCAAGTTCCCCAACGGTTTCGACCCGCGCGCATTCGGTTTCACCAGACCGGGCGAAAAGCGCAAGTAAGCCTATCTGAATAACGGAAATGAGGGACGCTCCATTGGAGCGTCCCTTTTCTTTTGCAGCACCAAAGGGGCCTTACTTCTTGTCCATAAGCCAGCTTATCGCTTCAGACAGAGAATGCACACGTACGACCTTCATCCGCCCGACATTCTCCGAAAGCTTGCAACTCGCCGGCACAACAGCCTCCGTCATCCCTAGGCGGCTTGCTTCCTTGAGCCTCTGGTCTAAAAGACTTACGCCACGCACCTCGCCCGACAGTCCAAGCTCCCCAATCGCAATCGTCTGTCGCGAAAGCGGGATTCCCAAGTGATTGCTTGCCACAGCAAGCGCCAAAGCCAAGTCCGACGACGCATCATTCACCTTCATGCCACCGGCAATGCTTGCAAACACGTCCGAGGCTCCAATCGTTATACCACCGAACTTTTCCAAAAGCGCAAGGATGATCGTAAGGCGCTTCGGGTCAATCCCTGCCGCCACACGCTGCGGCACCGCAAAATTCGTCTGGTTCACCAAAGCCTGCGTTTCGAACAGGAGCGCCCGCGAGCCCTCCATCGTACAGCAGACGGCACTCCCCGGTGTCGGCGGAACACCCTCCTGCAAAAAGACCTTGCTCGGGTTCAGCACCGGATTCAATCCATGGCTCGTCATTTCAAAAACGCCAATTTCATCGGTCGCCCCAAAGCGGTTCTTGATAGTGCGCAAGAGCCTGTACTGGTGATTCCGGTCGCCTTCAAAGTAAACGACTGTATCCACCATGTGTTCCAAAATTCTAGGTCCGGCAATCTGCCCATCCTTCGTCACGTGCCCGATCAGAATTGTAATGCAGCCGGAGTTTTTGGCAAAGACCATCAAGTCCAGTGTGCATTCACGCAACTGCGTCGCGCAGCCGGGAGTCCCAGCAAGTTCACTCTTGTAAACCGTCTGGATAGAGTCAATCACAAGGACCTGAGGTTTGACCTCTTTAGCCTGCTCCAAAATCTTTTCGAGATTCGTCTCGCAAAGGAGCATCATGTCACTCCCCGAAACGTTCAACCGTTCACTGCGGAGCTTCACCTGACAGGCGCTCTCTTCGCCACTCACGTATAAAGCCTTTACACCCGCAGCATTCATCGTCGCAAGCGTCGTGAGCACAAGCGTCGATTTGCCAATCCCCGGATCGCCACCAATAAGCACCAAGCTTCCCGGAGCAAAGCCGCCTCCGAGCACACGGTCAAATTCTGAATTTGCAGTACTCAAGCGCCGAGTATCTTCTGTCGCGACATCCTTGAGCAACACCACCTTATGGACAGGCCCGCCAAGACCACGCCCTGTACGCCCAGCCCCCTCAGCAATCCGTTCAACAACATGTTCCTTAAGCGAGCTCCACGCCCCACAAAACGGGCACTTGCCAGCCCACTTGGGAGTTGTATTGCCACATTCCGTACAGAGATACTCAATTTCTTTCTTAGACTTATTTAGTGCCACCATGTGCACTAATATAATAAAAGTAGAATGTCAAAAGGTGACAATATACGGAAAATTTCCCACCCATAGGACGGGAAATTGACTTTTTGCATGGAGGAAAAGCTTTATATCAATTCATTTTTGGCATGCGTAACATCCGAAACGGTAATGATGTACTTGTCAGAACCATTATACAGCGGTTTTGCGCGAACGAACTTCACATGTCCATCTTCAAGCGTCAGAGTTCTGCCATAAGTTTCACCAGAAGCACTATTTCGATTAGCCCGTTCCATAAACGCTTCCACAGAGCAAACAGGCATCTGGAACAACTTACAGAGATTCTCTATCGAATCCGATATAGACCTTTGGACATACATAGGCTTACCTTCAAGGCAAGATAGACTCAATAGTCTATTAGTATTGCCATCGAGATAAATGATTTGGTCATACAGATTCAAAACGACAGCATCCGTCAATTCCTTGTAGGCTTCGACATCCGTATCGTTTTCATTCTGGAGTTTCAAAATCACGTCACCCGTATCCGGGTCTGCCATCATGTCAAAAGTCGATTTGATGGAGAACCATCCATTCTTCAAATTATAATTCAAATTCAGCGAAGGAACGGCCCGCTTATTTGCATAAGCAAGAATCAATTTTTCACGAGTGTAGTTTGACGTTTTCTGGACATTTACACTATCCTTTGACATCAGACTCGACAGGTAGTTGTAATGAGCATCGTAAGTGTACTTGCCATTCATTTCTTCAGGAATGTAGCTAATGCCTTCCATTCTGATAACCGGAGAATTTTTCGTAAGGTTCCAGAACAAGTATCCCTTATAACCCGGTTCGTACGACTTGGTATGAGTAGCCTCGCCCGACGCCATAAATATCTTGAACGCATTCTTGCGACCAAAGTAATTTTTCAAAGCCATATCGTCTTCAGAGACAAACACCGACAAAATGCGTCCATACGGGGTATCCCTAAAATAACGACCCACATGGTAAATACGTTTGACAAATCCCTTCTTGGTCCTGACTCTGTATGTCGTTTGTGAAGGCAGAGCACCCCTACTCCGGAACAGAGTTTCAAGAGTTTCATCAACGGCAGCATAATCTTCTGGAAGAACAGCCCCCTCAAACTTATTACCCGCCAAGCTGCGGAAATCGTCAACGTTATCGCAATCGAAGATTTCTAGCGCACGGCCATTCACATACAGGATATCCCCACTGACAGCTTCCAAAAGGATAACTCCACCCGGGACGTATTCCATATAGTTCAGCGCAAGCTGGTGGAGCAGTTCCGTATTCTTGATGGCATCGTCAATTTTCGACTTGACCTGATCCTTATTCTTAATCGGCGTAAGGATTGACTGATAAGCCCCCAAGCGGACACTTTCCTTTGCCAATTCTTCGTTATCGGTCATCACGATAAACGGCATCTGGAATTCATGCTTGTCGCCATGGAATTTCTGAATAATCTTGAAGCCATCGATTTTCGGAAGAGCGGCATCCACCAGCGCTAACGAAATACGGTTACCATACTCCAGCAAGAAATTGAGCACCTGTTCGCCATCTTCGGCAATCAGCAAGTTGTAATTCGATCTCAAGACACTTTCAAGGAAAGCGCGGTTCTGCGGATTCGTATCGGCAAGCAAGATTGTCTTTGCATCTGTCGGGAGCGACGTAATCTTACTACTCGGTGAAGAGATATCAAAGGCGCTCACATGCGTATTGCGCAGAGACATGTCATAAATGTGGTTACCTTCAATATCGGCAATCAGGTATCCACTCAAGAAGACATACGAACCACGAGCGGCATACGTTATTTCACGCGGACCCGTATAAGCCGCCTTTTCAGCTTCGTGCAGCGTATAGTACGCCGGATCCTCGAGATCATTGATGGCCTTTTCAACATCTTCAATATGGGCAAAGCCAAGGCTCGATATCTGCTCTTCGAGCTGCTTGTTCACAAACAAGAACTTAAACAAGCCATCCTTATAAGAGAGAATTCCCTTAGGAGAATCCACAAGGTAGTCTAAGCTTCCCAATTTGGAATAAACCACACGTGCATTATGGTCTTCGACAGCCATACCAATGGATTCCATGTGTTTCATGGTATCCTTTAACGGCTGAGGTTTTCCGTAATAGTACCCCTGGACCTTTTCGCAACCGATGCCCTTCAAGAAATCCATCTGTTCCTTGGTCTCGACACCTTCGGCAAGAGTCTTTAGCCCAAGATTTTTCGCCATGCGAACCGTGGAACTGATAATCGTGCGAGAGGCATCGTTAAAGTTCGAAAGGAACGCCATGTCGATTTTTAGCTCATCGAACTTGTAATCCTTAAGCGTATTGAGCGAAGAGTATCCACTGCCAAAGTCGTCCATCCAGACTTCGTAACCGACCAAACGGAATCTCTGGATTTCGCTTTGGACATAGGAATCCGAAGCCATGATGCTTTCTGTAATTTCGACTCGGATGTATTCTCGGTCAATGCTGTATTTTTTAAGAGCTCGTTCCACGACATCAAAGATATCGCAGCCGATAAAGTCCAGACGCGAAAGGTTAAAGGACACAGGGACAATCGGTTTGCCAGCATCCAGTTCCGCTCGCATTTCCTTACAGACAATGTTAATGACGTGGCTATCAAGCTTATGGATCTGGCGAGATTCTTCGAGAGCGCCAATAAAGACCGCCGGATTCAAGAAACCATATTGCGGGTCCACCCAACGGGCCAGCGCTTCCATACCGCAGAAAGTTTCCGTAATCGTACGGACCACCGGCTGGTAGTAAACCTTGATGTAACCATTATTTATAGCCTCGTCAATGTGGTTTACCACGTAATTCTGCAGCACAAGCGTCTTGCGCAAATCTTCATCGTAATAGCGGAAAAAGTTATCACTAGACTGTTTCTGAACCTTGCATGCAATCTTAGCCTTTTCGCAGGCATCGACCATCGTTTCAAAATCATCAATCTTACAGACCCCGATGTTCACATCCATCGAAATCTTGGAAACGACACTCTTGACATATTTGCGGATTTCACAAAGTTTTTTCTCGATGTTTTTCATGTCAGCAACGACCGTAAAATGGTCATTGGCTAAACGACAAATCAAGTTATTCGGGAATACTTTCTTTAGCGCCGCTGCAAAATTGAGCAAAAACTCATTGCCCTTATCATAGCCATTGGCGTTATTGTAGAGTTTCATCCCGACAATGTCAAAGAATACGACAGAAGGAGTTCCTCCGGCAATCCGGATATCGGTCACATAGCTTTCGCCACGCATGCGGCAATATTCCATATTCGGAAGTCCCGTCAACGTATCAAAATAACGGTCCGTTCTTTCACTTATCCTATGGAAAATCGCATCCTTACCATGCCACTTGATCAGGGAAGCCTTTAAAATCAAATCTCCGCCCGTACGGGAATTCGGAACAAGGACTTCACCTTTTTCAAGGACCTCGTCAAGAGTAATGAGCTGGACTTCATTAGGGTCAAAGAAATATTCTTCAAATGTAATGCCGGAATCAAAAGCTTTTACAGGCGTCCAGACCTTATCTACAGACGCACTGAGCATGTAGATTTCGTGAGTCTTGGCATCGACAATGACAAAAGGCTCTACGCTGTCATTGTTCAAAAACTCAATCAAGCTGTTATCAAATTCATTACGGAAATCCTTGCACGTATCAAAAGCAGAGGTCACATCGTCGTAAACAACAATTGCACATTCAGAGCCATCATCCAAAATACGATGGTAACCTTGGGCATGCAATGTACGGTATTCGTCCTTGCCATACAGTTTTTGGCGGTAAACAACCTCGTAGTGCCCATTCTTGTTTTTTGCAAATTCTTTAGCCTTAGTCGCTACAAAAACAATGTCTTCACGATGGACATCTCTGTACATGTCCGTATCGAGGAACTTCAACAAATCTTCGCGAGTACAACCAGGGGTCTGCCAACGAACAAGTCCATCAGAAACAAGAATAGTCTGAATATGACCATCTACAAATCGGTAGACAGCAAGCGGAACTTCGGAATGCTCCAATTCATTCCGAATCCCCTCAGGAATCTTTTTTTCACCAGCATCAGACATAACCACACGCCTCCGCAGCGAAGGATTTACATCCCATAACAGTCCAAAACCACTCCCCTCCCTATGTCCCTCTAAAGGTTAAAAATAACCTTTATTTATTAAAATAGCATAAATTTTTGAAATTCGCAAGTTTTGTGAAGTATTTTCGTATTAAAATTAAAATATTAGTGTGACTGGCGACACACATTAAAAAGGCCGAAATTTCACAAAAAAGCAAAAATCCCGCAAGGACTGCGGGATTAAAAATTCGCCTGTTGGGCTAAATTTGCAATTAAGCAAAAACTTTACGACCGTTTTCAACAGCATCCACAATGCTCATGCCCACATAATCCTGGGCACTGAACCAGCGGCCACTCTTCTTGTCATCGAGGAGCACGCTTACAAGGGCACCCGGAACAACGCTTTCAGGAGCATTTGGGGCATTCGGACCACCGAGATCCGTGCGAAGCCACCCCGGATCCATGACGTTCATCATCACGTCAGTGCCATTGAGCTTGCAGGCGAAATCCTTCACGAACTTCGTGAGGGCTGCCTTAGCGCAGGCGTAAGCGGCAAGTTCAGGTTCATTGGCGATACCGCTCGTAGTGAGCTGCATGCGACCAAAACCGCGCTTAATCATGCCCGGCAAAAAGTGGTAGGCAATCTTCATCGGTGCAAAGAAGTTTACCGCCATCGCCTGACGAAAATCATCCATCGTGTTCGTTGTGTAATCGGCGAAATAGTGGCTCATAAGGCCTGCATTGTTGAACACGAGGTCCACCTGCACGCCAAAAGAATCGATTTCGGCAAGGGCAGCGTCAATTTCATCTTCGTTTTCGAGATTGCAGCCCACAGCCTTCACCTGCACGCCATACGGAGCAAGTTCGGCGAAAACCTTTTCGGCATGGCTTTTGTCGCGGCCCTGCAAAATGAGATTTGCACCGAGTTTAGCCATTTCGATAGCGATGAGGCGGCCGACACCACGGCACCCGCCCGTTACCAAGCACCATTTTCCTTTTACATCAATCATTCCGTATCCCTTTGCGCAAAGCGCGGTAAATTTTGCCCTACGAAAAATAATCAATCTTTTTCAAAACAGGCGCCAAGGCACTAGACGATTCTGTATACAAATGTAACGACTTATTACCCACCCCTTTAAAACACACCAATTTAATTTTAAACAACAAAAATTTTGAGCCAACAAATTAACCGACATTTTATGTCATAATTAATCAACAAAATCAAAAGATATCAAAGTTTTACGTCATTTTGCAAACTAAAGGATGCACGAACGTTTCCGCTAATTTCATAAAATTAGGCTACATGTATTACGAGACCATTCTACTCCATGAAGCCATAAGGCTACTTCTGATTTCGATTCGGCAACAAAGGCACCACACCCAACAGTCGCTATCGATCGAATCTGGGATATCCAGGCAATTCATATCACAAATGGAATGCGGCAAGAAGCAGCCCTCTATCGATACGCTTTTTCAACTTTCGTCAGCCCTAAAAACAAATATTTGTACACTCATGGCTGAACTCGATAACATTTATCAGCACCTTTTTTGGCAAAAACACCCAAAACTGATCGACAGTGCCACACCACCGCTAATACAAAACGCAGCCGAAAGCGAAGACCCCTGTTTGGAATACATACAGCGAGCAGGTGGATTACACAAGCCCTAGCCCTTAACAAGAATCTTAAAATTTTCTATCTTTTAGGGCTATGGAATGGCAGCGCAATATAAAAACTTTGACAACCGACGAGCTCAAAGCTTGGCTTCGGGACGTTGACGAAAAGCCCTACCGCGCCGACCAGATTCAAAAATGGCTATTCTGCCAGCAGGTGCGTTCTTACGACGAGATGGTGAACATCTCCCCTGCCCTCCGCGAAAAAATGGCAGAACAGTTCACGCTTTGCGGCCTCAAGGAAGACCAGCGTTCTGTTTCTGTCGATGGGACGGTAAAGTGGCTTTTCCAGACCGAAGACGGTCACCATATTGAAACCGTGATGATCCCGGCAAACGGTCGCTATTCCGTTTGCGTCTCGACCCAGGTCGGCTGCGCCATGAACTGCGCTTTCTGCCGCACCGCAAAAATGGGCTTCACGCGTAACCTCGAAGCAGGCGAAATTCTCGAAGAAATCATCAACGTCAACTGGTACTTGAAGGACAACGGCTTCATGAACGAAGAAGGCGGAGTCGCCCAGGTGACGAACATTATCTTCATGGGCATGGGCGAACCGCTCAACAACCTCGAGAACGTCCACCGCGTCTGCTGCACGCTACACAACCAGAAACTTTTCAACATGGGCGCAAAGCGCATGACCGTGAGCACTTCGGGAGTCGTCCCGAAGATCAAGGAACTCGTGGACCGCAACACGCCCTGCTGCCTCGCCGTGAGCCTCAACAGCACGAACAACGAATACCGTTCGTCCGTGATGCCGGTGAACAAGACTTGGCCTATCGAAAAACTTTTGGAAGCGGTTGACGAATACATCCGCCGCACCGATAACTATGTGACGTTCGAGTTCGTGCTCATCCAGAACATCACCTGCACGCCCAAGGCCGCAAAAGAGCTCATCCGCATCTGCGCCCCGCGCCGCGTGAAGGTGAACGCCATCGTGCTTAACGACGGCGACGACCCGACGCTCCACGCCCCCACCCCCGAAGAGGTGGAAGATTTCCTCGCCGCCGTGCGAGCTGCTGAAATTCAAATAACGATCCGCAATCCACGCGGTAGGGACATCCTTGCTGCGTGTGGACAATTAGCGTACAAAAAGGAAGGTAAAGAATGTTAACGCAAAACCTCCCGGAATTCTGGGACAATCTCTATGCCGAAGGCAAGGACTACTGGAATTTCAAGAAGGCGACTCCGGCCCTGCTTGAGTTTTTCAAGCACCCCTCCTGCCCCGCAACCGGCTCTGTGCTGATTCCAGGCGCCGGGTTCGGCTATGATGCCGAGGCATGGGCTTTGCGTGGACACGAAGTTTTGGCAGTCGACTTTGCTCCGACCGCCGTTGATGAACTGGACCACTTGAGCCGCAAGCACAAGAACTTGCGCTCCCTCGACCTCGACTTGTTCACCCTTTCTCCGAAGGATGCCAAGCGCGGTGGCCAGCAGTTCGATATCATTTATGACTACGGCACGTTCTCGGCAATCCATCCGGGCCGCCGCGACGAATTCTTCGAAGTCTGCTACAAGATGATGAAGGACGACGGCGTGTTCATCTGCCTCATGTACCCGCTCATGAACGGCAAGACCATGCAGGGCCCTCCGCACTGCATGAGCGAAGGCGAACTCATGGCTCGTCTGGACGGCGTGTTCGACATTGTTGAACGCATTAAGCCCACGAACAGCATTCCGGGCCGCGAAGGCAAGGAAGAATTCTGGCTCTTGAAGAAGTGCCTGTAATGCCTTTGGTCATTGGTCATTGGTCATTGGTCAATGGTCATTAGTCATTAGAATTTGAGTTCGTTGCAACTTTAGCTGTCATGCCCGCCTCCGAGCGGGCATCTCTTTTTTCTAGACTTTGCACTTGTAAAAAAAGCGCGATAGACTCCACAGGCGCACCATTTTTTTGTATTTTTAGCCCAGTTTTTTATAAGGATTTTACTATGGCTAACGATTTATGCCCGTGCGGTTCTGGCAAGGCCTACTGCGACTGCTGCGAACCGATTATTAAGAAGACCACTCTCGCCCCGTCCCCGGAAGCCCTTATGCGCTCCCGCTACACCGCTTATGCCAAGCACGAAATTGCATGGCTCAAGGACTCCCTCGAAGCCACTCAGCGTGACGACTTTGACGAACCGAGCGTAGAAGCCTGGAGCCGTCAGTCCGAATGGCTCGGCATCGAAATCAAGCAGACCAAGACCGAAGAAGAAAAGAACATCGGCTGGGTCGAATTCGTCGCTCGCTTCAAGCAGGGCAACATCACCCGCAACCACCACGAACTTGGTGAATTCCACAAGGTGGGCGGTGCCTGGTACTTCTATGACGGTCGTGCCGTGAAGCAGGAAACTGTCCGCCACGAAGGTCCGGTTGTCGGCCGTAACGACCCGTGCCCGTGCGGTTCTGGCAAGAAATACAAGAAGTGCTGCGGCGCGAATAAGTAGGAAGTTAAGAGTTCTGAGTTACTAGTTACTAGAATTTCATAACAAGAATTTCTAGTAGCTGTAATCTATAAACTAATAACTTAATAATCCTAGTAACTATCAACTATTAACTAGTAACTAAATCAAATGTTCAAGATATTCGTAGATGGCGAAGCAGGGACCACTGGCCTGCAAATTTTCGAGAGACTTGCCAAACGTAACGACCTGGAAATTCTCAAGATCAATCCAGAACTCCGCAAGGACGTGAACGAACGCCAGAAGATGATCAATGAATCTGACGTGACGTTCCTTTGCCTCCCGGACGCAGCGTCCATGGAAAGCGCCGCCCTCTGCACGAATCCGAACACGCGCATCATCGACGCCTCCACGGCTCATCGCGTGAACCCGGCTTGGACATACGGTATGCCGGAACTTTCGGCCGAACAACGCGAAGCGATTTCCAAGAGCAAGCGCATTGCAAACCCCGGTTGCCACGCCTCGGGATTTATCCTCGGCGTCCATCCGCTCGTTGCATCGGGAATCCTCCCGAAGAGCGCTAACCTCGCCGCTTACAGCATCACCGGTTACTCCGGCGGCGGCAAGAAGCTCATCGCCGAATACGAAGCCGAAGAGGCCCTCAGCCACAAGGCTGGTGAATCGAAGGCTATCATGGCTCCCGCCCCGTACGCGCTTGCGCTCGCCCACAAGCACCTCCCCGAAATGAAGAAGTACTGCGGACTCGAAAACGTCCCGTTCTTCAACCCGGTGCTTGGCCCCTACTACAAGGGTATGGCCGTGACGGTCGCCATCTTCCCGAACATGCTTTCGAAGAAGGTCGGTCCGCAGGACTTGACCGAAATCCTCGCCAAGCATTACGAAGGATCGAAGTTCGTGAAGGTCCTACCGTACGAAGCCGCTCCGGTGCTCTTCAACGGCCGCTTGGACCCGACGGTCTGCAACGACACGAACAACGCCCGCATCCAGGTTTTCGGCAACGAAAACATCATGCAGGTCACGACGATCATCGACAACCTCGGCAAGGGTGCTAGCGGCGCCGCTATTCAGAACATGAATATCGCGCTCGGCCTCGACGAAACGATCGGATTAGTTTAATCCACGAACCGTCATCCTGAGCAACGCGATATATGAAACTTGGCAACTTGTTGCCTTAGTTGAATTAGGTTCGTAGGAGCAGGATCCAGTCAAATTTCAGAAAACGCCAAAGCTCCGTGAGTTTTGGCGTTTTTGTTTTTGGAGGTGAAATTTGTACTCTATGAATTTCATCAAAAATTTCTAAATTTGGGCTATGTTCTTAGACGAAAAAAATATTGAAGTTCGCTCCGGCAGAGGCGGTGACGGCATCTGCAGTTTCCATCGTGAAAAGTTTGTACCCCTCGGCGGTCCCGATGGCGGTGATGGCGGTCGTGGCGGTCACGTGATTTTGCAGGTGAACGAGCAGTACACCACGCTCCTCGACATGGGCAACACGCACATTTACAAGGCAAAGAGCGGTCAGCCCGGTGGCGCCAAGCGCTGCTCCGGTGCATCTGCCGAAGATTTGATCATTAGCGTTCCGCGCGGCACAATCGTCAAGGACGAACAGGGCCATATCCTCACGGACTTGACTGAACCGGGCCAGAAGTGGATTGCGGCTCGCGGCGGCAAGGGCGGCATGGGCAACCAGCATTTCGCAACCCCGAAGGTGCAGGCACCGCGCAAGTGCACTCCAGGTGAAAAGGGCGAAGTCCGCCAGCTGTTCCTCGAACTCAAGCTCATGGCAGACGTGGGTCTCGTGGGTTTCCCGAACGCAGGCAAGTCTAGCCTCGTGAACAAGATTTCTAGCGGACGTCCGAAGGTTGGTGACTATCCGTTTACGACTCTTGAACCGGTGCTCGGCATCGTCCAGGTGAACGGTCACAGCTTTGTGGTTGCCGATATTCCGGGTCTCTTGGAAGGCGCAAGCGAAGGCAAGGGCCTTGGCCACCAGTTCCTCAAGCACATTGAACGTACGCACACGTTGCTCTTTGTGATTGACGGTTTTGCCGAAAACGCCTACGAGCAGTTCAAGGTTCTCAAAGAAGAGCTCAAGGCATTCCACCCGAAGCTTGCCGAAAAGAACTTTGTCGTAGCGCTTAACAAGAGCGACCTCGGCATCGAAAACGCCATCAAGGAATTCAAGAAGCACCGCCAGAAAGTGGTCATCACATCGGCAGTCACTGGCGAAGGTTGCGCTGAATTGCAGCAGGCTTTGGACGCTGCAGTGCCCCATATGCACAAAAAAAGCATCGGTTGGAGCAAAAAAGCGTAACGGTTGCTTAAAATTATTGTAAATTCTTTAATATGAAGGCGGCTCAGTCCAACATAACTAAGAAGGAAATCGTTGATGAAATCGCTTCCCAGACTGGATTTACGCAAGTAAAAACCAAAGTCATCGTGGAAGAACTCATCGACGCTATTTCCAATTGCGTTATCGAGGGCAACAATATCGAGTTGCGTGGATTCGGTCGCTTCAAGAATAAACAGCGCAAGGAACGCCGCACCCGGAACCCCAAGACTGGCGAACTCGTGAACATCCCCGCCAAGGTGCGTCCGGTGTTTGAGCCCAGCAAGGACTTGATCGAAAAAATCAACAACGTTCCTTTCGACTTAGAAGAGGCTTTTGTCCCAAAAGATGATCAAGAAAGAATCTAGTACGCCCGTTATCCAGAACCGCAAGGCGAACCATCTTTATTTTGTAGATGAAACTTTTGAAGTGGGAATCATGCTTATCGGTTCGGAAGTCAAGTCTATCCGTAACGGCAAGTGCACTTTGGGCGAAGCGTGGATTGATATCGACGAAAACAAGGATGAACTCTGGCTCGTCGGTGCGCATATCGACGAATACCTTTTCGCCAACCGTTTCAACCATTTCCCTGCACGCAGAAGAAAGCTCCTCGCCCACACGCACGAAATCCAGAAGATGCGCAAGGCGAAGGAATTGAAGGGTTGCACGATCATCCCGCTGAAAATGTACTTTAAGAACCGTATTGCAAAACTCGAAGTAGGAATATGCCGAGGCAAGGATCAACACGACAAGCGACAGGACATTCTAGTCCGCGATGCCAAGATGGAAATGGCTCGCGCCGCCAAGGCTCATCGCTAATTTTAGCTTTACTGCTAGTCGCATGTAGCCTAACCCTCGCTGCTACGGCAAGGGTCGATGTGGAGTCTGTCGCCCGCGAAATCAAGGGTTCGTTCCACTGGTATCCGGTACAAAAAACATTCTCGATTGTTTCAGCAAAGGACACACTCAAGTTCGCCGTCGGCATTCCGTACATGACGCGCAACGGTCGCACGGTCGATTTGTCGGCAGCACCGGAACTCAACAACGGGCACCTGTGGATTGCAGAAAACGACGCCAAGAAGATTTCCAGTAAGGTTGCGGCAGTCCCAGTAACAAAGACCGAAACGGCACAAACAAAATCAAACGGAACAGCGCAGGCCAAAGCAACTAGCACAGCGCCTGTGAAGCCAGCCGAACAGAAACCTGCACAGCCGGTTGTCGTAAAGCCAAAGGCTCCGAAGCAAGAAATCGCAGGCACGCGCGAAGTCCGCACCATCGTGATTGACCCCGGACACGGAGGCAAGGACCCCGGCGCTTCGGGCAAGAAGTCCCAAGAAAAAGATATCGTTCTCGCCGTCGCAAAGCTCTTGCGCAAGAACCTCGCGGACGAAGGCTTCAACGTGAAGCTCACCCGCAGCAAGGACGTTTTCATTGAACTGCGCCAACGCGCAAACTTGGCAAACCAGTGGGATGGCGACCTCTTCATCAGCCTGCACTGCAACGCCATTGACGCAAGTGAAGAACGCAAGAAGATTATCCAGGGTTACCAGTTCTACGTGCTGCGCGCCCCGGAAAGCGAAGAAGACAAAGCGATTGCCCGTCGTGAAAACGCGGTCGCTACGCTCTATGGCGAAAAGAACGCCAAGGACGAACTTTCACCGCTGGAATGGTTCAAGCTCGAAGCTCGCCTCGAACAGTACAAACAAACTAGCTACCTCTTCACGGAGAAATTGCTAGACAGTTTTGATGGCGGAAAAATCAAGAAGATGAACACTGGCGTCGGCGGTGCGGGATTCATGGTTCTCGTAGGCGCGATGATGCCGGCCGTGCTCATTGAACTTGGCTTTATCAGCAACGAAGAAGACGAAGCCTACATGATGACCAAGACTGGCCAGCAGGACCTCGCCGACCGCATTGCACAAGCCGTTAGCAAGTACAAGGACGCCGTCCACACCTACCGCGAAACGCTGGGAAGAAATTAGACGAAAAAAGGAATCCGCAAGATTTGACTGGATTCCTCGTTACACTCGGAATGACGAGATGTTTGCGGAATGACGTGAAGCTTTCGAAATGACGAAAGGCTTTCGACAAATAAACTACTCCGCAGCCTTTGATTTTTTCTCAATAATTTCAAGGCATTCCGCGAGAATCGCATCATACATGTCCTGATAACGTTTTGTAATTTCAGGCGTTCCGTCTGCGCAAGCCTTCGTCTTTGCAATAAAACCGTTGAACCAATGTTTCGTGTAATCCTTTAAATGGTAAACTTCAGCCTCATTATCGGCAGAAAAATAAGGTTCATAAAGACCCTTTAATGTTTTGTTTTCATGATCCAAAAGACCATTTAAATATTTTTGTTCCGATTCAGGTCTGGCAACATCTTCCATAAGCCTTCCAGAAACAACCTCATACAATTTTTTCTGCACATCGGCCAAAATATCCGGGAACAAAGCAAACCCATCTTGTTTGCAGGACTTGACCCAATCTTCAGGGTAAATTCCATGGGCTATGTCATATTCTTCATCGCTCGTATAGAAAAGATTCCCTTCGATTTTGTACCCATTCCTATAAGTACGTGTATCAGAACACACAATCATCGGAGCGTCATAATACGAAGTGGGATAACAACCAGGGCTGACGATACCATAAACTGGCGCCATTTCTTGAATAGATCCGCACGACTGAAGTTTATCTTCCCATTCCGTCAAAATTTTTTGAGACAGCGATGTATCTTTCCCTAAATACTTCTTATAATCATCGCAAGTAGGACGATGCGTAGTTTCAGGGCAATTGCTTCGTTTATACGACCCTTCTACACAAGTCACGGAGGTGTCACGTGCCATGACATACTTCACAGGTTCCGAAGAACTTGAAGATTCCGTCACGTCAGCACTTGAAGAGCTTTCTACGCTCGAAGAGCTCATCGCAGCATCAGACGAACTAGTCGCGCCAACATCAGAAGAACTCGTATTTTCTTCTGTCACGGAACTTGAAGATTCTTCAGGTAAAGCGGTTTCACTACTAGAACTATCCCCGAATGCATCCGCGGACGAATCCGGATTTGTAGATTGCACTACGGCAAATTGAGGATTCGAATCACTGCCACAGCTTGCCCAAAAAAGCGATGCGACAGTCAAACAGCTCAGGCGCCAAAACTTGCGAATATTCATAAAATTTCTCCTTTTACTCTCTAATATATAATTTATCATAAAAAGTGTTTTCAAAAAACATTCTGCTCAAATAAAAACGTTGACATTCCGTCAATAAACACAACAAATACGAGCATCATTGCATACAAAAAAAAACTGTCACTTTCGCAACAGTTCTCTCCAAAATTGACTGGATCCTTCGCCTTCGCTCAGGATGACGTAAGGCTACTTACGGATTTGCACGGAATGCTTGTTTACGGCTGGGCGACCAAGCAAGTCAAAGTATTGGTACTTTTTGATGTTCGCCACCGGTCTGATTCTTCGGATTCCAGTCGTTGATTCTTGAGGATACAGCGGGATAAAAAACAGATCCGTCAAACTATACTGAGAATCCGTAGTAAGATGAATCGTATCCCCCTTGGCCTCATAAGTAATCTTCATATAATATTCATCACCAGGGTTGCCTTTGTAACAGACATTAGGATTGTTAGCCTCCATGACAATACTACGTTTTTCTCCATATTCGTACACATAAAGAGAATCTTCTGTAATATTAACATATCCATCAAGTTTTTCTTCTCCTTCCGAATCATAGCGAAGAAACGAGTAAGGATGCATATCATCAACAACCTTCATATACTTGACGATTCCGTAAAGCTCGCCATCATTCTTTATCGTAACCGTGATTAAGCCATTCAGGGTATCCGCTTCTTGAGTAAAATGGAATACAGTTTTAACAGTGTCCTTCGAATCTGCCATAAAGAGGCTATCTGGAAGAGTGTTTCCTGGTGTATAATAATACTTCTTGAACCATGGTTCCGATTCCATACCCTCTGCAGGAACCTTGTAAAGGCTGTCAAGAACATAGTCTCCCGGGACATGATAATCTATCGGCTCGGTTTTGAAATAAGCCTCCAGGCAATTCATAGCGCTAGCGTAAATGGAAAGGACGGCAAGAGAAAAGAGAATTTTTTTGATCATGGTTAATTTTATCGTTAAAATGTTAAATAAAATATAATTATTTTCTTACAAATAAAAAGAGAACCGTTGCATAAGCAACAGTTCTCTTTTTGAAATGGAGATTCCCGCTCGGTGGCGGGAATGACAAATCCTTACGACGCTACTGACGCTTACTCTGCGTCCATGTCAGCTTCGTCGATTTCGGCGTTGTGGTAGACTTCCTGAACGTCGTCGTGGTCTTCGAACTTGTCGATGAGCTTGAGGAGCTTGACAGCGTCGTCGTGACCGAGCTTGACCGGGTCATTCGGGACGTAGCTGAGTTCTGCACTCATCATTTCGATACCAGCATTTTCGAGAGCCTTGGAAACAGCGTCGAAAGCTTCCGGAGAAGTGGAGATTTCATGAACGCCATCTTCGGTGCTCATGTCTTCTGCGCCAGCTTCGAGAACGAGGTCCATGATCTGGTCTTCCGGATACTTTTCAGCATCGACGACAATCACGCCCTTGTAGGTGAAAGCCCAAGAAACGGAACCGGATTCACCCATGGAACCGTTGTTCTTGTTGAAGATGTTACGGATTTCAGCAACCGTACGGACCTTGTTGTCGGTCATGCACTGCACCATGATAGCAATGCCTGCCGGGCCGCGTCCTTCGTACAGCGGTTCCGTCATTTCGGTACCGGAGTTAGCACCCGTACCCTTGGCAATAGCACTTTCGATGTTCTTGGTCGGCAAGCTCTGGCTCTTGGACTTGAGGATTGCAGCACGGAGACGCGGGTTTGCATCAGGGTTGCCGCCGCCGAGCTTAGCAGCGATGGAGATTTCCTTAATCAACTTGTTCCAAGCCTTAGCACGAGCGACGTCGGTTTTGGCTTTCTTGCGTTTGGTGGTGGCCCATTTAGAATGACCGGACATAGATTACCTCTATTTGTTAGTTTAAAAATTTAATGTAACTGCGCCCAAAGACGCCTATTTTCCATTCATCTTGCAGCGGCGTTTCTGCTTGGCTGTGAGCTTACGGCCAGAGCAATCAAGGTCACTGTTCTTTTTAGATTTGAACTTTGCCTTTTCTGCTTTTTCAGCCTTTTCACGAGCCCTGCGGTCTGCCTCTTCCTGAGCCTTGCGCTCAGCTTCGAGAGCCTTAGCCGCTTGGCGCTTCTGCTGCATATCGATAAGCTTTGTCTTATCTATAGGAACAGCGGACGCCTTAGTAATTTCTCGTTCGTACTTACCGCTCCAGATTTTACCGAGAAGCGAGCCAGACTGGAGAGCATCATCCAAAATGCTCTGTGCCCAACTGTCGTTTGCAGGTGGCAAAAGCTTGAACGACAAGTTACGAATTCTAGTCGGTTCTTCGTCGTAATAAAGCATCATGTCGAAGAAGCCCACGTTGTATTCTTCGCCATCAGAACCGGCAGCAATCTTGTCCGGAATGTAAGCAAGCACAGCGTAAAGCGCTCTATCGAAAAGAGCTGTAATCAAGACGTCGGAATCTCCACCGGGTGCCTGAACTTCACCTTCCGCAAGGAAAGACCACGGAGCCACATCGACTCGGAGTCTGAACTTGTGGAATCCCTTCTCAGCTTTTTTGAGCTTGATCAGGGCACCGGCAAAAGCCTGGAATTCCGGCTTAATGGAGCCTTCCTGCGCGAACACCATGGCACACGCAAGGAAGATGACCGTTAAAAGCTTTTTCATTTCCCTAATCCAATTTGTTTAATTTGTCCTTAATTCTTGAAGAACAAAGCCTTGGCAGCTTCGAACATCGGATCCTTTTCATCCGGGTTACGGCATTCCGTATAAATACGGACCTTCGGTTCCGTACCGGACGGACGCACGAGCATCCAGGAATCGTCGTCGAAGATAACCTTCACGCCATCGAGCGTGAGGAGCTGCTTCACGGTCTTTTCGTTGTTGCCAACCATGACCTTTGCACCCGGCTTAGCGATATCGGCGATAGCGTTGACCTTAGCCTTGAGCGGTTCGCCAACGAGGGACTTGTCGACTTCGAAACCAGAACGGGTCGGATAGAAGCGGCCGTATTCTTCGTACAAAGCGTCGAGGTATTCGCCGAGGTTCTTGCCAGTCGTAGCAAGAATTTCGAGAGCGATGAGGAGGCCGAACTGGGCGTCCTTTTCGAGCGTGTTGTTGAGGCCGGAGATACCATCAGATTCTTCGAATGCAACGAGAGCCTTCTGCTTGGCATTGCGAGAGAGCCACGGGCGGAAGTTCTTGAAGCCCACCGGTGTTTCCATGACAGGAACGCCGAGCTTTTCAGCAATGATGTTCACAAAGTTGGAAGTTGCAACGGACTTAGCCACGCAGCCCTGTTCCTTGCGCCAGGTTGCCATGTAGTGGAATGCGATTGCACCGAACTGGTTCATGTCGATTTCGCGAGTGCCGTCGTAGAAACGGATACGGTCGCCATCCGGGTCAAATATTGCACCGAGACGGAACCAGGACTTGCTTTCGTCGAGGACCTTGCGAACCTTTTCGAGGTTCTTGCTGGACGGTTCCGGAGCGATACCGCCGAACAAAGAATCGTCTTCGTTGCGGAGCGTGATGAGGCATTCCGGATTGTCGAGGAGAGCAGCCGGACGGCGGCGGGTAGAACCGTGAACGTGGTCGCACACGAGCGTGAGGCGGCCCTTCTTGATGAATTCCTTGATGCGGTCGAACTTGATCGTGCCCTGCTTGACGAGGAATTCCTTGTAAATCTTGAGGGAGTCGATAATTTCCCAGTCAACCTTGGAGACCGGTTCGAACTTCCAGGTAGCCATCATTTCGTTAGAAAGCTTGGTGATGACGTTCGTGATTTCCGGACCTGCAGGACCGCCGTCTGCCGGGTTGAACTTGATGCCGTTGTAGTGGCTCGGGTTGTGGCTCGGAGTCATGTTGATGGAGCAAGCAGCGCCGAGCATTTCGATGGCAGCGGAGAATTCCGGAGTCGGCATTTCGCCACCGTAGTAAACCTTCACGCCAGCCTTTGCAAACTGGTCTGCGACAGCTTCGCAGAATTCGTGACCAAGCAAGCGGTTGTCATGGCCAACGACCACGCCACGCTTCTGGAGTTCAGCAAAATCCTTGACACCCAGAGCAGCGAAGAGTTCCGGAGTTGCTTCCTTGTACAAACGCACAATAGCAGCACCGACAACCTGCAAGTTGCGGAGCGTGAATTCAGAACCGATTTCACCGCGCCAGCCGGAGGTACCAAAGCTGACCTTAGCCGGTTCCTGGGAGGTCAATGCGACCTGCTTCACGGTTTCAACCAGGTTCATATCGGTAGCCGGGTTGAATTCGGGGGACTGAATCTTTTTCCAAATCTGGGTAATGTTTTCCATAGCGGTTCCTTTGTAGTTTTAACGCGCAAAATTTAGAAAAACTAAAGCAGGAAGGAGGAAAAAGACAGCCGGAAGAAGCGCAAAATTAAGGGGTTACAAATCTTGTAAAAAAGACTCACTTTTATGTGAGCCTTGGCTAAATTCATTTTTATTTCTGTTCAAGGGTCGCCTTGATTTGAAGAATTTCTGATTCAAGAAGCCCCGTAAACTCGACGATTTCAGCTAAGGGCTTGTTTTTCAACAACATCCTCGTTGCCATCTCACGAGCCTTGTCTTGCGCACCCTCATACCTGAGGACAGCCTCATCATAATCTTTCATCCATGAATTTGACATAGTTCTAGGACTAAAATTACTCATTTTCACTTCGTTTTGCAACACCTTGAACATCGGGTCATTCTCATACCTGCTGAAATCGGCTTCGCGATTCAATGCATCAATCGCACGGAGCCACAGCGCGATGCGACAGTTGTCACTAGCGAACTTACCCGCCTGTCTCAAAAACTTGTCCACTTCAACGAGTGTGACCGTCTGACGATCAAAATAAACCATTTGCTCCTGGTTGCGCCACTGAACCGTATGACGATAATTCGGGGAATCCTTGAAAGTATCGAAAAACTGGAAACTAATCACATGCAAGTTTTCTAGTTGCGGAACAGCCCCTTTCGGCACCATGTTGTTCGTAAGGCGGGCTACGCAGAAAACCAGACGATCGCTGTACAAAGATTTGTGATTTTCATGCTGAATTTCAATCGAAATGCGGTCGCGCGGTATTTCACCACCACGTTCATTCGTCAGCAACAAATCAGGTTCAATGCTCCGACGCCCTAGTTCGCCCGGAACATAGGGATTCACGAGTTTCGGATTTTCAATACGATCCGAACCAACAAGGTTCAGCGCCGCATTAATCAAGTCCGTTGTCAGCGCGAGATTTTTCTCGCTCGCCAGGATTTTCTTGATGCAACCATCGTTAAAAAAGTAGACATTCCGTTTCTCATACTGCTTAACATAGGCATCAGCATCTCCACCCTTTTCCTGAACATTTTTGAGTCCTTTAAGAAAAAGCGCAAATTCATCTCTTGTCATTTTAAATCCTCATATAACGGCAAGGAAACATTCCCCACCTATTACATTAACACGCGTTTTTCAAGAAATTATTCCAATTTTTTTTTGATTTTTGCGTAAAATGATTTAAACACAGAAAAAAGGCGGTCTTCGCCAAATGATTTTAAACAAATTCTCAGCATCAAGCCGGGGCGTTACGGGGCCGGCGTATGAGGCCCCGTTCGAGGGGGTAGCGGAAGACCCGAGGGGCTAAAGCGAGGGGGATCCCTCCCCCACCAACCTTAACTAGATTGCCGCGTCGCAACGCTCCTCGCAATGACATTTTTTCAAGCTACAGCTCTTGATTTACAAGCCTTTAATTTCGCCATATTTTTCACTCGTCTTTCGTCTCTAGTCTCTCGTCTATACTATATTTAGGCTACTATGCAAATTACAAACGCTTCTCAACTTACTGGTGTTTTCCCCGCGTTGTTCACCCCGCTCAAGAACGACGATCCTAAGAACCTTCGCAACTCCATCGACTACAAGAAGATGGGGCAGATGATTGACGATGTTATTGCAGCTGGTGCTAGTGGTGTGCTCCCCGCCGTGACGACGGGCCAGAGTGCAACGGTCTCTCCGCAGCAGCACTTGGATATCATTAAGTTCACGCTCGACTACGTTGACGGTCGCGTTCCTGTGATTGCAGGCGCAGGCTCCAACTGCACGCGCGAATCTATCGAGATGATCGAAAACGTTTTGAAGATTGCTCCGGTGGCAGTCCTCTGCGTGACAGGCTACTACAACAATCCGCCGCAGGAAGGCCTCCTCAAGCACTACCAGACGCTCAGCAGCGAAACGGGTGCCAAGATTGTTATTTACAACGTTCCGGGCCGTACGTCTAGCTACGTCCATCCGGACACCTTGATCGCTCTTGCCGAAGACAAGAACATCATCGGTCTCAAGCAGGCGGTTGAATTCGGTTTTGGCGAAAAGTTCCACGAAGACACGATGCGAGTCATCAAGGAAACGAAGGGCAAGGACTTCGCTGTGATGAGCGGTGAAGACGGTCTCTTCGCAGACCTCCTTGAAATGGGTGGTACCGGTATCGTGAGCGCAACGGGCAACATCCCGGAAGCTTGCAAGACTTTCGTTGATTTGTACAAGGCATTCCAGGCTGGCGACAAGGACAAGGCTCACAACTTGCAGAAGGCTGCACGCGACTACATCGACGCCACGTTCTGCCGCAAGAACCCGATTCCTCTCGGAACGCTCTTCAACAGCCCGTTGTTCCAGCCGCTCGTAAGCGTGAAGGACACGGCTAACGGTGCTGACGCTGTTGCCCGCATCATGAAGCTCATCGACGAGAAGGCAACCAGCTTGAAGAAGTATCACGCCTAATAGGCAGTAGGAAGACTTTTTAACAGGAGAATCACAATGGCTAAGAATGAAAAATCCGTTACCGACTTGGTCTGCGAACACATCAAGAAGCAGAAGCTTCTTCCGATCCCGGTGCAGACTCTGAACGAAGAAGCCGAAGCTACTCGCTACTTCGGCGGCGACCTCAAGGAATTCTTGGCAGCAGCCAAGACTCTCGGCGCAAAGGGAATCTTCGTCGAAACACTTTATCTGGAAGACGACGAATTCTACTACGACAGCGGCATCGATGACGAAGAATATCTCGCCATGAACGGCGCTGACGGTAGCTGCACTTGCGGCTGCGGTGAAAACTGCGACTGCAAGAAGGGCGACAAGAAGAAGTCCAAAAAGGCTGACGACGACAAGGTCGACGGCGTGTTCCTTGAACCGGAAGACCTCGACGGTCTTGACCTCTCCCTCCTCCGTCCGGAAATTGCAAAGTTCCTCGACCGCGTTGGCGAATGCTGCGGCGTGCGCTTGACGGTTCCGGGTGTGGACCACCTCGAAGTCGAAATCTTCGCTGACTGGTACGACGAATTCGCAGAACTCGTGGACGAAGCTTCTGAAATCATCGAAGAAGATCCGAACGGCGCTCTCGAACAGGTCGAAGCCATGTTCAAGGAAGCAGAAAAGGCTGCTAAGGAAGAAGACAAGAGCGTGAAGAAGATTTCGGCACATCCCCCGAAAAAATCTAAGAAGTAATCTTCGACTTTAGACAAAGTATTGACGCGAGTTCCGTTTTGGGACTCGCGTTTTTTTTGTGCGTGAGACGCGCGGCATCCCCCCAAAAAAATCTCGCGGCATTTCCGAGGCGCGCTCTCAAGCATCACGCGGAATTGCACAACATGCAAAAACGCTCCCCGACGGGGAGCGTTTTTACAGTCTTTAGGAGGAGAGACTTATTACTTCACGGCGACGCGCTGCATAAAGTTGCCCTGCTTCACCATGTAGATGCCAGCATTCTTGAAGTTAGCCTTGAGCACTTCGTTCACGGTAGCGCCAGCATCGACCTTCACAGTACCGAGGAAACGGCCCTGCATGTCGAACACCTGGAAGTTGCCGCTCTTGAGTTCCATCTTCGGTGCAGCAATGAGACCAATCGTTTGGCTGCTAGAAGATTCAACCTTTGCTTCAGAAGAGCTAGACACAGGTTCATCCTTTGCCACGTAGACCTTTGCATGCGGGAAGTCTGCCGTACCAGAAACGCCACCGCCATTGCTGCCCGCTTCGCCGAGCACCTTGGCTTCGTAAAGCTTACCCATCGTCATGCCAAGTTCTTCCCACTTTTTCATGTGAGCGGAAATGTTGATGACGCCACAATCACGAGCTTGCTTACGGACGCTGAAATACTGGTAGAATTCGACGTTGCCACTAGACTTGATTGCAGGACCTGTACGAGTGTTGCGATAGACATCGTATTCGGCACCGTCAATCGTGAATGTACCATACTTCTTGTTGCCAACCCAGTCACCCGGGCGGTACTGGCTCAACCAGTTATCGACCACATAGTATTCCACCAACTTGCTCTGTGTTCCCGGCACGCCTTCCATCCAGCCATAGACTCCCACATAGGAGTAGTCAGCGCCATTAACATTCTGCTTCACGAGCTTGTATTCAGCAAGCATATCGCCATCAAGTTCCTTGTAGGTCTTGTCGCTATTGAAGGACAGGCCCGAACGGCAGAGATAGTCACCAGCGTTCTGGAAAGAGCAAGACATAGAGCCATCGGAATAGAACGTTGCCGAACCGGACGTTGCACGGTCATACCAAAGTTCATAACCAATTCCGTTGATGGAGCCCACCTTGTTGCCGTTTTCGGTCTTCTTATCGCCAGTGTGCTGAGCATCCTTGCAGAATTCAGTGCTGACAACAGGACCAACGCCACTACCCTTCGAAGAGCTGGACTTTGGCGTTACTGTAGAAGAGCTGGACTTCACAGAAGAGGAAGAAGCCGGATCAGAGCCGTTTTTCACATAGACCTTGGCATGCGGGAAATCCATACGACCATTGCGGACTTCACCATTGACGTTACCCGCTTCACCGAGCACCTTGGCTTCGTAGAGCTTACCCATGGTCATGCCCATCTTTTCCCACTGTCTCATGTGTTCGGAAATGTTGATGGTACCGCAATCGCGAGGCGAGGTACGCACGCTGAAATACTGATAGAACGTAACGTTGCCCGAGGATTTAATTGCAGGACCGGTACGAGTGTTGCGATAAACTGTATAGGTACCACCATCAACCGTAATGGTTCCCTTTCGTTCATTACCAATCCAGCTACCAGGCATATCATTGGCAAGAGTGTTATCAATCACATAGTATTCAACCAACTGGCTAGGCGTTCCAGAAACGCCTTCCATCCAGCCGTAAACGCCAATGTAAGAGTACCCAACGTTCTGGGCCGGGCTCTTCACAAGCTTGAACTCGGCAATCATGTCGCCGCCAAGTTCCTTATAGGTTTTGTTACTGCCAAGGGAAAGACCAGCACGGCAGAGATAGTCCTTAGCGCCCGTGATGCTGCAATCCATGGAACCGTCGCTATAGAACGTAGCGCTACCGCCATGACCATTTTCGTCCCAAAGTTCATAACCGATATCACCGATTTTACCGACTTGGTTCGAAGAAATTTTCACGGATTGACCGGAATGCGACGAGTTGCTGCAGAAATCCTGAGCAAAAGCAGTCGTCGCCATTCCCAAAGCCATTGCGAAAACAACGCTAGACTTGGTCACACTAAATGTTTTCATATGATACTCCTCACATTTTAGTTATGCTGAACATAATATATGAGTGACAGATGAAAAAAGACCGACATTAAACAAATGTTTGTTGTTGAAAAAAACAACGACAATAAGTTTACATTTGACGACCGCTCGGCTCTTTTGAAATACAAGACTCCGTACTCGCCTCGCTCTCGCCTTCACGACCCGTCAACACGGGTCGCTTCGGGCTCACGGATACGACCGCTCGGCTCTCCTGAAATGCAAGACTCCGTACTCGCCTCGCTCTCGCAACCACTCCAGTTCAAAAGAACTGGGGCTTTGTTGCTCACGGCACGACCGCTCGGCATAAAAAAAGCCTCTTTCCGGGATTTCCAGAAAGAGGCTTTTAATTTTATCTGGGAACTATCGTTCCACTGTTACAAGGTTCACGATTATTCTTCGGTTTCCGTCGGGCCGATTTCCTGCTTTTCAGCATCGTCCTTGACAACGGAATCGTCATCGACTTCAACGCCCTTGACCTTGTCGAAAGTTTCCTTGGCATCGGCGCTATCTTGTTCGATATCTTCGACGCTCGGGAGTGCAGTTGCATCCTTCACGACGTCGCCATCGCGCAGCGTGATTGCCTTGACGCCCTGGGCATTGCGGCCCGTGAGGCGGATATCGGCAGCCTTGATGCGGATGACCTGACCATCCTTACTCGTGATGATCAAATCGTAGTCGTCGGCAACGCTTTCCACGAACACGGCGGCACCAATCTTGTCTGTAACGTTCAAGTTGCGGACACCCTTGCTACCACGGCGGGTCACGCGGTAAGAGCCCGGTTCAGAACGTTTGCCATAACCCTTTTCGGTGATGGTCAAAATCTTGTTGCCAGCCTTGAGCCACAAGAGCGAAATGACTTCGTCGCCTTCGGCAAGCGTAATGCCCTTCACACCATGAGTGCCACGGCCCATAGCACGGAAGCAGCTAATCGGGAACGTGACCGCCTGACCGTTCTTGGTCGCAATCATCAAGAGGTCCTTCGGAATCGGACGGTTCGCAAAGTCTTCGGCATCGCCAGATTCGGATTCTTCGGCAACAGCGGCTTCGGCAGCCTGAGCTTCTGCGGCGTTTTCAACGGTTTCTGCAGAATCGTCATCAGAGGCATTCTTGCTGGCTTCGTATTCTTCGGCAGACATGCCCACGAGCTGGACCTTCACAAGTTCATCGTCTTCATCGAGGCTAATGGCATTGACGCCAGCCTTGCGCGGACGGCTAAAGAGCGTGAGGTCCATCTTGTTGATGATACCCTTCTTGGTTGCAAACACGAGGCAGAAGTATCCACCGAACTTGCGCACCGGCACAATCGCCTGCACCTTTTCGCCTTCCGTGAGAGCAACAAAGTTCACAATCGGGCGGCCCTTACCATTGCGGGCGCCTTCCGGCAAGCGGTAAACCTTCGTCCAGTAGACACGGCCCTTGTTCGTAAACACGAGCAAGTAGCTGTGCGTGCTAGCCGTGAAGATCTGTTCCACGTTGTCTTCGTCCTTGAGGCCTGCACCGATGATGCCTTTACCACCGCGGTTCTGGGCCTTGAACGTGTCAATCGGGAGGCGACGGATGTAGCCTTCCTTGCTGAGCGTGATAACCTGTTCTTCTTCGGCAATGAGGTCTTCGTCATCGCTATCGTCAATAGCTTCGCCAATCGTCGTGCGGCGTTCATCACCATACTTGTCAACGACTGCATCGAGCTTCTGGAGCATGATGGCAATGCGGCGTTCGCGCTTTTCCAAGATGTCCTTCAAGTCAGCAACAGTTGCAATGAGTTCGTTGTATTCGGCTTCCAACTTTTCGATATTCAAGCCGACCAACTGAGCAAGGCGCATGTCAACGATGGCCTGAGACTGGATTTCATCGAGCGAGAAGCGGTCCTGCAAGCTCTGCTTTGCAATTTCGGTCGTCTTGCTCTGGCGAATAATCTTCACCACTTCGTCGATGTTCTGCGTTGCAATACGCAAACCTTCAATGATGTGGAGGCGAGCTGCAGCCTTCTTCAAATCGAACTGCGTTGCACGCGTAATCACATCGAGGCGGTGGTCAATGTAGACCTGCAAAAGATCCTTGAGCGTAAGGAGCTTCGGGAGGTTATTGACGAGTGCCAAATTGTAAATGCTAAACGTTGTCTGGAGCTGCGTGTACTTGAACAAGTTATTCAAGACAACTTCACCAACTGCATCACGGCGGAGTTCAATCACAATGCGGATGTCGCGGCTCGATTCATCGCGGATGTCCGTAATGCCATCGATGCGCTTGTCGCGGACGAGGTCTGCAATCTTCTTGCAGAGTTCAGCCTTGTTCACCATGTACGGGATTTCGGTGACGATGATGCGCGGCTTGCCCTTTGCATCCGTTTCAATTTCGGTACGGGCGCGCACACGCACAC
The DNA here is from genome assembly GCF_900215325.1 of Fibrobacter sp. UWB16. NCBI lineage: Bacteria > Pseudomonadati > Fibrobacterota > Fibrobacteria > Fibrobacterales > Fibrobacteraceae > Fibrobacter > Fibrobacter sp. UWB16. Next base: position 524,696 of record NZ_OCMS01000001.1, read on the forward strand.
GGCCATGACCCGTGAGGTAAGCTTCGCGAATGCCAGAACGGCCACAGGCAATAGCACCTGTCGGAAAGTCCGGGCCCTTCACGTATTCCATCAATTCTTCACCGGTGATGTCCGGATTCTCCGCCATAGCGTGGATTGCAGCACCGACTTCGCGCAAGTTGTGCGGAGCCATGTTCGTTGCCATACCCACAGCAATACCCGACGTTCCGTTCACAATCATGTTCGGGAGCGCAGACGGGAGCACCAGCGGTTCTTCGAGAGATTCATCGTAGTTCGGACCCATGTCGACAGTTTCTTTTTCAAGATCTTCGAGCATGAGGGCACCGAGGTTATTCATCTTCGCTTCGGTGTAACGCATGGCAGCCGGGCTGTCACCGTCGATAGAACCGAAGTTACCCTGACCAAACACCAGCGGATAACGCAGCGAGAAGTCCTGCGCCATTCGGGCAAGAGTTTCATAAACAGCAGAGTCACCATGCGGGTGGTACTTACCGATAACATCACCCACGATACGGGCGGACTTGACCGTTCCCTTGTTCGGAACCACGCCCAGCTTGTGCATACTGTACATCACGCGGCGGTGCACGGGCTTAAAGCCATCGCGCGCATCCGGCAATGCACGAGCGACAATAACGCTCATCGAGTAGCGAAGATAGCAGTCCTGCATGTCTTGTTCGACAAGACTCTTGAACTGCGATCCAGGTACCATTTCTTCTGACATTAGTTAACCTCAAATTAGTGGGAAGAAAAATCATCACTTCCCAGCATTTCACTTATCACATCTAAACTTTTTTCATCGGTCTGGTCTATGCGGTGCGGTGTGATTGTCGCATAGCCCTTATCTAGCAAGTTGTCGTCCGAACCCTCAGGAGCCTTCGACCACAGCTTTTCGCCATCCAAAAACCACAAGCCATCCTTGTGATCATAGTGATCGGTAAACATTCCACGGTCCATCGTACAGGCCTTAAATCCAAGGAATTCATCGTCCTTGACTTTCGGGAAATTCACATTCCAGAACACGCCCTTGGAAATTTTCTTGAACAGGTTCTCAGAAACAATCTTGCGTGCAAAATCAATCGCCACCTGCAACAGGTTGCCTTTCAATCCACGGAGTGAAAGCGCCACCGCAGGCACCCCCCAAAGGGCCGCTTCGCGAGCACCGGCAACCGTCCCCGAATATAGCGACGACACACCGGAATTTTCGCCCACATTGACTCCCGAAAAACATACATCAAAGCCTTCGGGAACAATCGAGTTATCATCAAGGCCGTAATTGGCAAAATGCCCCACGGCAAACTTCACACAGTCTGCCGGAGTACCCGAAACCGAGTAAACCTCGTACGGCAACTTCGCCTTCCCCGGAACAGCTTCGACATGCTGAATGCGCAACCCGCGACGAATCGTAAAGGCGTGACCGACACCACTCTGTTCGTCTTCAGGCGCAAAAACATAGACATCGGAAACCTCACTCAAAGCAAGAGCGAGAGCATGCAGATTGACACTACCAACGCCATCGTCGTTAGTGATCAATACCCTAGTTTTCCGTAATTGTTCCATTTATATGCAATTTAGAAAAAAGGGGGATAAAATTGTTTTAAAAACCTTAAAAACACACGTAAAAAAGCCATTTTTTAGCCGTTTAAAGGGTAATTTTCTATCATTGAAAACATGTACACAGAACCTAAATTTTTAGCCATGAAAGAGCCCTCAAAATTCAAGAGGCTAGCTGAACTTTTACGAGTGATCATCCTGCAATTAGGCGACGACGTTCCCCGCGCCCGCAGAGAATTCGAAACCTACACAGAATGGCTCCACCTGCCCGAATCCGAGAGATTGACAGGCAAAAACCAGGCGCAAATGATTGACTTGTACAAGACGTTCCGCACGCGCGCAGGACTTGGCTTTGAACGTGACGTGTACCTAGAACAGGAGCCGGGCGACCGAGAAGTCGCAAACGAAAAGCCCATCCAATTCGCCGTGCTCGTGCATAATTTGCGCAGCGCATTCAACGTGGGTTCCATCATCCGCAGCACCGATTGTTTTGGGCTCGAAGGAGTGCATCTCAGCGGCTACAGCTGTAACCCCGACCACGTGACCGTCAAAAGCGCTGCACGTGGTTGCCAGGAATGGATTCCCATCAAGCGTTGGGACAGCCCCTTCGACTGCATTAAATATCACAAAGAAAACGGTTACGAAATCATCGCCCTTGAAACCGGCGAAGACATCCCGAGTATAAACAACGTAAAATGGCCCGAGAAAGGCCTCATCGTTCTCGGCAACGAAGAACTCGGCATCGCCCCGGAAATCATGGCCGAAGCGACCATGAAAGTGACCATTCCGATGGCAGGCCGCAAGGCAAGCATGAATGTCGCAGGCGCATTCGCCATCATGGCATTCTGCCTCCGCAGTAACGCAAAGTAACGCCTCGCGCATTTTCAACGTTTTTTCAACGCATTTGCAAAACCGCGCACAAAGCAAAAGCCGCAGGCATCAAGCCGCGGCATTTTTTTATCATGCCCGTCCCGGAACACGTCCGGGATGACAGTCGAGAAATTTTCTCTCTTACTACTTCTGCGGAGCAAGCGCCTTCACGGCGTCGGTCAAGCGGTCAATAGCCTTGATGAGTTCATCCATCTTGGCATCGCTTACGCCACCGGCAATGGCAGCAGCAGTCGCATTTGCGGCCGTTTCAACAGCCTTAGCCGTTGCAGCCGGAGCAGCGCTCACCGGAACTTTGCCAAACCAGATATCCGGCCAGCGGTCGTTGCCACTATTGTACGTGATACGCGTTGCAGTTTCAACCGGTTCGCCAATCTTCCAAATATAGAGTTCGTAGTCGAACAAGTCGTGGTCGTGTCCCTTGTCCGTTGCACCCCACACTAGCCACTTGCCATCCGGCGAGAGGCGCGGGAAATATTCATGACTGCGACGCCCCGGAAGGTCCATCAGCTTCACGTTCTTCGGGATGCCAAAGAAGCCGACCTTTTCGACCTGCTTGCCGTCCTTAGCCGTGAACCACAAAATTTCACTCGGAGCAGCCGTACCACCATTACCCGTAGGGTTCACGCGGTAAAGCTTGGATCCATCGAAATTCCAGTCAATCTGGCAACCGTCGCCGGACTTGGTCCAAGCGTTCTTCGCCAAGTCCCACACGCCCGTTTCGCGCATCGAACCGCGGAGCGTAATCGCAAGATGCTTGCCATCCGGACTCATGTTCGGTTCCTGCAAAATCACGCCCGCCTTCTTGAAGACCTTTTCGCCATCAAGCACAAGCGTTTCCTTTTTACTCGCGAGGTCCATCGTAAAGACCTTGCCGGCACGGCTAAACACAATGGACTTGCCATCCGGACGCCAGGTGCCCCAAGTTGCATTTTCGACAATCTTCGTTTCGTTCGTACCGTCAATGCCGACAGTCCACAAATCCCACTTTTCCGGGTAGTTCGCATCATTTTCAGGAACCCAGCCGGCCTTACTACGGTTAAAAAGCACCTTCGAGCCATCCGGAGCGACACGCGGGAACCAGTCCACATTATTGCTCTTGGTAAGTGCACGGGGGTTCGTTCCGTCAGCATTCATAATCCAAATATCGTGGAGAGAATTTGCACGGCTCGTAGACCAGACAATAGCACCCTCGAGTTTACCCTTCAGGGCATCGAGAGCCTTCTGTTCTTCAGGAGTCGGATCCACAGAAGCACCCATCGGAGCACCCTGTGCAGCAAAAGCAGATGCGGCCAAAAAGCCAATCGCAGAAATCAACGCAAACTTTTTCATAATCATACATAAAAAGATAGCAACACAAAAAAAATTGTGGGACAAGCACAATTTCAAAGGATATTCTTTTCGCCCACATTCAAAGTAAGTTTTTTGTAAGAATCAAGGCGCTTAGGGGGAACGCATAGAGAACATTTAATAATATTAAAAGCTTTTTCTGCAACCGCTCAAAGAAATGTCAATATAGATTTACAATTCGAGGAAAGATTATGAAGTTACAAATTTTTAGATGCTTACTGTTTGCAGGCATTCTTGCGACTGCGTGGAACTGCTCCGAAAGCGCAGCAACTCAGGACACTGCATCAAAGAAATCCACTTCGAATCTACAAATTCCGCAGAACATCGTCGTGAGCGAACCTAGCTATTTTTACCAGCTCGGATCCAATTATTACATCATCGCCTCGACAACAATGACCGTAAGTGACGGTTCCGGAAAAGTCATCGGCACATTCAACACATCCACAGGCGCCATCATGTCGCTTTCTGGGGATATCATTGCCATCAATTTGGATTTGAGCAAAATGCCAGTCGTAGCCCCGACTGCCCCCACAAAGACATTGATTGCCGTTGACTTAGACTCCTAGCAATTTTTATATTGCAGGCCATGAGTGACGCTCTCGAAAAACGCATCAAGAAACACATCATCGGTAAACCGCACCGCTTTTTAGCCGTTTCTCCGCTTGGCTTTGAACAAACACTTTCGAGAGAACTTGATTGCATTCTTGGCGATAACGCAACAGAACAGCCGCACTCCACTGGGGACGGCAAAGTCGAATTTACCACAAAACTCACTGAAGCGTGGAAAGTTGTCGCCGTAAGCCGCATCGCAAACCGCGTGCTCATGGAAGTCGCCAGTTTCAGAGCCGAAAACTTCCGCGAACTCGAAAAGAAAGCAAGCGAAATCCCGTGGGAACTTTATTTAGACCGTAACGTCATCCTGAGCAAAGCGAAGGATCCAGTAAAATCAGGTAACGCATTAAACATCCACGTTACTTGCAAGCATTCCCGCCTGTACCACAGCGACGCCATCGCCGAACGTTTGTATAAAATAATAGAAGAAGGGGTAAGTGTCCCCCTCGCTCCTGCCGACACGGCATCCGCTACCCCCTCTGCGGGGACACCCCGCAACGCCCCGTCGCAAAACGAGAATCGCAGCATTCAACAAAATCTCTACGTCAACTTCCTAGACGACCGCTGCACCATCTGGCTAGACCTCGCCGGCGAAGAGCTCTACAAGCGCGGCTTTGAGCGATTCGTGAACGACGCTCCGCTCAAAGAAACCATCGCATCCGCGATGATTTTCGAAGCAATAGAGATCCTTCGACTTCGCGCTTCGCGCTCCGCTCAGGATGACACAAGCCATCCGCGAAGCATCACCCTTATCGACCTCATGTCAGGCAGTGGCACGTTCAGCCTCGAAGCCGCTTGCATTACAAATAAAATCATTCCCGGCACTTGTCGCGATTTTGCACTTAAACACCAGCCCGCTTTCAAGGAAGCCACGTGGAATTTTATTACGCGAAGCGCCTCCCAAAGCGACGCAAAAAGCAACACATCTACGTTCGTCACCCTGAACGAAGTGAAGGGCCCAGTAAAGCCTCGTAATGCGACAAAGCATCCCATCATCGCGAAAATCATCACGAGCGACATTTCCGAACGCGCGGTAAGCATCATCAAGCACAACATCGAATGTAGCCCGCTCGCACAAATCGCGCCAAACAAAACCACGCCCACAATTTCTCCGCAACTCCGCGACTTTTTCAGCTATACCGCCAAAGAAATTGCAGACGCCTGCGGCGACACCTCGCCCATTCTCGTGCTGAACCCGCCCTACGGCAAGCGCCTCGATTTTGACGCCCCCAAACTTTACACGCAAATAGGCAAAAAGCTAACAGAACTTGCTCGCAACCTGCACCATTTCGGCAAATCGCTCACAGTCGCCATCCTCGCCCCAAAAGACGACACCCGCGATGGCACCAAGTACACCTGCACCGCAAACCTTTTGCGCGAATGCCCCGCCCTTTCGAAAGAGCTTACCCCAACCGCCAAAGTCATCCAAACAAGCCACGGCGGCTTTAGCCTCAACGCCTTCTTTGCTACAATCTAGGCGCCTCGCCATTTTCATCACAAGAATTAATTTTCTAACTTATAACCGAAATTTAAGGTGGCATATATAATGCCACTAGAATTATTAAAGACAAAAAAGGATCATTATGCCGAAACTTCGTTCGCTCAAGACTATGGAAGGCCGTGAAATGGCCGGTGCACGTGCCCTTTGGCACGCAACAGGAACCAAGGTAGAAGACTTTGGTAAGCCCGTCATTTGCGTGGTGAACAGCTACACCCAGTTTGTACCGGGTCATGTCCACCTCAAGGATGTCGGCCAGGTTGTCGCACGCGCGATCGAAGCTGCCGGCGGTGTCGCCAAGGAAATGAACACCATCGCCGTGGACGACGGTATCGCCATGGGCCACGACGGCATGCTCTACAGCTTGCCCTCCCGCGACCTCATTGCAGACGCTACCGAATACATGGCTAACGCCCACCGCGCAGACGCCCTCGTTTGCATTTCTAACTGCGACAAGGTGACTCCGGGTATGCTCATGGCTGCAATGCGCCTCAACATTCCGGCAATCTTCGTTTCCGGTGGTCCAATGGAAGCTGGTCACGTCACGACGAAGGACGGCAAGGACCGCGCTCTCGACTTGATCGACGCCATGATCGATTCTGCAGACAACACCATCAGCGATGAAGAAGTTGCCGACATCGAAGCCAACGCTTGCCCGACTTGCGGTTCCTGCTCCGGCATGTTCACCGCAAACTCCATGAACTCCCTTACCGAAGCCCTCGGCCTTAGCCTCCCGGGCAACGGCACCATCGTTGCAACGCACGCCGAACGCAAGAAGCTCTTCGAAGCCGCCGGTAAGCGCATCGTGGAACTCTGCCACCAGTATTACGATTTGAACGACGAAAGCATCCTCCCGCGCAGCATCGCCACGAAGGACGCCTTCGAAAACGCCATGCGCCTCGATATCGCCATGGGTGGTTCTTCTAACACCGTTCTCCACTTGCTCGCCGTCGCTCAGGAAGCTGGCGTGGACTTCACCATGAAGGACATCGACCGTCTCTCCCGCAACACGCCGTGCATCTGCAAGGTCGCTCCGACCGTCCACAACATCCACGTCGAAAACGTGAACCGTGCAGGCGGCATCATGGGCATCATCGGTGAACTCGACCGCATGGGCCTCATCCACAAGAGCGCAAAGACCGTTCACGCCGCTACGATGGGCGACGCTCTCGAAGCAAACGACCTCAAGCGTAATCCGACTGCCGAAGCCAAGCAGCGCTATCTCGCAGGTCCGGGCCGCAAGTACAACATCGAAGCCTTCTCTCAGAACTTCATGTACCCGGATCACGACCTCGACCGCGCAAACGGCGCTATCCGCGATGGCGAACACGCTTACACCAAGGACGGCGGCCTCGCTGTTCTTTACGGTAACCTCGCTATCGACGGCTGCATCGTGAAGACCGCAGGCGTTGACGAATCCATCTGGAAGTTCACTGGCCCGGCAATCGTGTTCGAAAGCCAGGAAGAAGCTGTGAACGGCATTCTCGGCAACAAGGTGAAGGCAGGCGACGTCGTCGTCATCCGTTACGAAGGCCCGAAGGGTGGTCCTGGCATGCAGGAAATGCTCTACCCGACCTCTTACCTCAAGAGCCGTCACCTCGGCAAGTCTTGCGCCCTCCTCACCGACGGTCGCTTCTCCGGTGGTACAAGCGGTCTCTCCATTGGCCACGCCTCTCCGGAAGCAGCCAACAAGGGTAACATCGGCCTCGTGCACACGGGTGACGTCATCGAAATCGATATCCCGAACCGCACCATCAACGTGGAACTCACCGACGAAGAACTCGCCGCACGCCGTCAGGAAATGGAATCCCGTGGCGCCAAGGCATGGAAGCCGGAAAACCGCGACCGCGTCGTGTCCAAGGCACTCCAGGCATACGCTGCTATGGCCTCCTCTGCAGACAAGGGTGCCGTGCGCGACCTGTCTCTGATTGGCATTAAGTAAGCCATGCGTTAATGTTCATTCTGTGAGCTAGAGTCGCCGATATTAATCGGCGATGGAAGCGAGAGGCGGCGAGGTATCGCAATGTATATTGCAGTCGAGCCGCCGGTCGTCACAGGAAGCCGGAAAATCGCGACCGTGTTGTTTCCAAGGCTCTGCAGGCATACGCAGCAATGGCCTCCAGCGCAGACAAGGGTGCCGTGCGCGACCTGTCTCTGATTGGCATTAAGTAAGCCATGCGTTAATGTTCTTTCAGTGAGCTGGAGTCGCCGATATTAATCGGCGATGGAAGCGAGAGGCGGCGAGGTATCGCAATGTATATTGCAGTCGAGCCGCCGGTCGTCACAGGAAGCCGGAAAACCGCGACCGCGTTGTGTCCAAGGCTCTCCAGGCATACGCTGCTATGGCATCAAGTGCAGATAAAGGTGCTGTCAGAGACCTGTCTCTGATTGGCATTAAGTAAGCCATGCGTTAATGTTCATTCTGTGAGCTGGAGTCGCCGATATTAATCGGCGATGGAAGCGAGAGATTCGCGCACTCATCAATCTTTGAAATTCCCGCCCCGAGAAAACGAGGCGGGAATTTTTGTGTGAGGTGTTATGTGTGAATTCTTACGACAATGGAGTTTTCAAAGAAACTCGGGTCCGCACCCAAGCGCCACAACTTAGAGCCATACGCAAACAAACTCGGGCGCGCTTTGCGCAAAATTGCAGCTCCCGTTGCCCGCAAATATCCGGCCTTGCTTTTGGATTGCATTCCCTTGAGTTTTGCGCCTAAATCATCAATGCTTACGCTAATAGCATTGTGATCGTGCGGGTTGTACGGTTCAGCCTGCACCTTGGTCGAGAGCGCTTCAAAAAACTCCTGACTTTTGGTGCCAACAGCAACATCATCAAAGATGCGAAACGCTGTCGCCGTCTTTACAACCGATTCGAACTTTTCAATTCCCGCAATCCAGGGATGGTTCGCGGCCCCCACAAGCCCAATCGTAAAATCAAACGATTCTGCTTCACGGAAATAGCGGATGAACATTTCTTCCGGAGATTCCTTTTCGGGATTCGGCTTGAGAACATCTTTTGCAGCTTCTAAGAGAATCGCAGAAACATCCGTTTCTCCAGTTGCAATCGGAGCATTCGCCTTGTAAACTTGTTCAAACCCACTGTCGCCTCGGAAACCGCCATAGACATACGCAAACAGAGCCTCAGCTGCCACAGGCTTTATCAGGTGCAACACAAGCGGCAAGAAATTCGCAAACACGGTCGCACGGCGGCGCAAAAGTTCCGCGACCAGCAAGCCATCACGTTCATCGACGGCAAGCAACAACGCCCCCACATGCAGCAAGAACGAATACTGCCCGACATCCAAATTTTTAACATCGCAGGGCAAATAGACATTGATTGTCGCTTGCAAAACCTTCGGCAAGAACTTGTACCAAGAAGGCGTGAAATAAGCACTCCCGTCAACGCACTGCATCTGCGAAAGTTCCTCATCATTTGCTGATGCGCCATCAACAAAATCAAGAATTCCGGTCGAGCTTCGCGAGAACCCGTAAACCGTTATGTCCCGGGACGTTTCAATCTTCACGTAAAACATTTCGTTTGCCATTGCAGGTCTCCTTTCTGAAGGTTACAATGTAAACTTAGATTTTAACAGTGTCATATAATGACATTTTATAATTTTGCAAAAAAAATTTCCACTGGTTAACAGAACAAATCCATATTTCTTCGAATAGTCAACAATTTATCTTACCATATTTTTTCATTATCGCTTTTTATATATTTTTGACATTATTTGAACAGAATTACACTCATTTTCAATGAACATCTACTACCACCTCCCCGGCCTATTTGAATTTTATGACTTGTACAAGGCGTTTCTGCCGCTGTTCCGCGAGCACCGGGAATATTTTTACGACTGGTGCGAAATCGGATCCATTTACGGAGCGCCGAGCGACTGCATTTGGGGCGGAGGTCGCGTAGGCTTTGGGGATGCAGAGCCGCGGAAAGTCGCGGAGCTTATGCGCGAATACGGGATTTCGGCAAGGCTCACTTTCAGCAATTCATTGATTCGCGAAGAACACCTCGCCGACACTCGATGCAATAAGTTGTGCAAATTATTTGAAAGCAACGGTGCTAGCGAGATGCGCGCGGTTCAAAACGGCATCATCGTCCATTCCGATTTGTTGCTGAATTACATCAAATCAAAATATCCCAGCTTTTATTTCGTTTCCTCAACCACAAAAGTTATCACAAATTTCGAGCAATTCAAAGCGGAACTGGACCGCGAAGAATTCCGCTATGTCGTTCCCGATTTCAGGCTCAACAAGCAATTCGACAAACTGAATACGCTCACAAACGAGCAAAAGCAAAAGGTCGAATTTCTTTGCAATGAATGTTGTTGGTTCGGTTGCTACGACCGCAAAAAATGCTACGAGAATGTGAGCCAGAAAAGCCTCGGCGAAAGCAGCGAAGACCACATCTGCGTCTCGCCCACAGCCCAAAGAGGCTACCGCTTTTCCGATGCGATGAAAAATCCCGGTTTCATCGGAATCGAGGACATTCAAAACATCTACGCCCCTGCGGGATTTTGCCACTTTAAAATCGAAGGTCGCAGCCTCGGCAGCGCCCTCATTCTGGAATTTTTGCTTTACTACATGACCAAGCCCGAGCATCAGCTTAAAGTCCGCGAAGAAATTTACCTGGACAGCACGCTAGATTTGTTTTAAACAGACAACTAATGTAATGGAATTAATATATGGAACCGACAGACGCATTATTCATGACTATTGTAAAAATTGTACTGATTACCATTTTTGCAATAATTCCTTTACTATTAGGCATTTTCGCCAACATTTCGACCAAGCATCCCAGGGCAATGTTCATTGCAGGGAAAACCATATCAATTCTACTCACAATTTTCACTGTCATCTCACTTTCGATATCCGTAATATACGCAATCAACGAGCAGGATTCTACACAGCGACCCTATATTTTTGCATGGTGTATTTGCTGGCTACTCATAGCTATTTTTCCTTTATCAACATTTGACCTCACCACAAGCCAAAAAACAAAAAAGCAAAAGACCTGTTATCTCACCATTTCATTTATTACGTTTTTCCTAATTCTGTCAGGATCTGAATTTCTATACAATCGAGCGTTTGGATACGTTTTTCAAACGGAACGGTTTGAACTATCCATAAACGATTTTTACTCGAACCATCCTGAAGCCGATAAAAATAGCGACATCAATATATTCGCATCTATACAAAACGGAGAAGATGAGTTCACAGCGAATATATCCGTATATAAAGATTCTATAACTCTAAAAGCAACAGAACTCAGTTATATAAGCAGTGAAATTATAAGCAGCGAAAAATCGCAAAAAGATTCTTGTTATCGCAACGACTTGCCGCGTGACTTAGTTCAAGACATTATTGAAGAAATCACCTATTATCAACCGGAAATTGAATACACCTGGGTAGGAGACCTATGTTTCCATCCATTCGCATTTGTTGAACTTGCCAATAACAAAAACGCAACAACGATAATATTGAAACTTCCAGACATTGATGAATATCATCCCAACGCCCAGCGTTTAGCAAAAAAATTCGCGAGTCTTGTAAATGATTCTAAAATTGACCCTACAAAAGGTTGCTCCAATTAATTTCAAACATCAAAAAAAATGAAGAAAACTTTAATGACCATCCTGATTATCATCGGCGCCATCATTTTGCTATTGGCGATTTGGTTCAACATTCCCTATTCGCCCGTCAAGACGCAGTTTCGCAATGATGTAGAAGCGATGTTGAAAAGTTCCGCAGCAATCTCCGGAACGCTAGATTCCGCAAGTATCGCAAGCCTCCCACCCCTCATTCAAAAATATCTAGAAACGTGCGGCTACATCGGTAGCGAAAGACGCACGCACTTGACCATGGAATACAAAGATGTCGATTTCGGCATGGGCGTAAACAAGCCGCGAATCAAAATCGACTACACGCATGTTGACTTCGCCGATTCTCCGAACAGGCTCGCATTTATCGACAGCAAAATGTTCGGCATTCCATTCCAAGGCTACGATTATTACATGAACGGCAAAGGCGGCATGAAGGGCGTCCTTGCGAAGCTCGTTACGCTATTCGACCAGACCGGCCCCGCAATGGACAAGGCCTGCCTCATCACCTATCTCGCCGAAGCATTCTTTTTGCCAGAAGCACTCCTGAAAGATTTCATCACATTCAAGCAAATTGACGAGCACACCGTTGAAGCTACGATTACAAACAAAGGCGTAACAGCTACCGGTATTTTCCACTTCAATGACGCTTACGAAATGACCTCGTTTACAACAAATGACCGCGGTCAAATTTCACCCGACGGAACCATCGAATATACCCCGTGGGAAGCGCAATGCGAAAACTACAAAACCTATTCCGATGGCATCAAACGCCCCACCGTTTTCCGCGCCGTATGGAAAAATAAAGACAGCGACTTTGTCTATTTCGATGGAGAGATTAGCAAAGTGAATGGAGCAGAGGTAAAGTAGAAACTCGGCAGAACCGGGCAAAAAAACGCCTTACAATAAAAACCACCCAATACTTTGTTATATTAACAGCATCTGTAGACAACAGAGCAAAAGGTACTTTATGAGCGAAGAAAACAATACTTCCGGTTGCAATGCTGAAGACGTTAAAGCCATCACGAAGAGATGCGCAGAATCCTGGATGAAACGAATCCGAAATTTTGCAGGTTTCTTAGGGATGATTCTCCCGTGGATTGCTCTTGTCGGTGCCGCTATCGTAGCCAAAGCACAGCCCGCCAAAATCCCCAATGATTTTTGGGCAACGCTCTCCATCTCGGCCACATACTACTTGACACCTGCACTAGCCGGCATTTTAACGACGGCAGCAGTCGTTTTGATTTGCTACAAAGGCTACGACTGGCGCGATGAACTTGTTGCAACCGTCTCAGGCATATTCGGCTTGATGATTGTCATTTTTCCTTGCGATTGCTCCGTTGCGGATAGCAAGATTGTTGGATTTTTCCAGTTGCCTATAGCCGTTTCTAACGTCATCCACTTAACATCGGCTGTCATATTCTTTATACTTTTGGCCATCAACAGCCTATTCCTTTTCACACTTGGCGAAAGCGATACCAAGCAAAAAAGAATCCGCAACATCATTTACAAAGTCTGCGGCATTGGCATGTTCTGCACGTTGTTCCTGCTAGTTTTGCCATTTGAATTTCCAGCAAAGATTTTCGTCGTCGAAGCGATTGCGCTCACGTTCTTCGGCGTAAGCTGGCTCGTGAAAGGTCAAATTTTCGGTCTGTTCAAAGACAAATAAGAGCTAGAACGCAAAAGCCAAAGCTGCTCCGCCCTGAGGGGTCGGAGCAATTTTTATTTGCAGGCTAGTATCGTAACCAATACTCTTGTTATAAATTTCAACAGCCGAAGTTGTATAGCTTCCAGAAATTCCACCAAGTACGATTGCGACAAGAGCAACAACCCCACCACCAATCGTAAGCGGTTTTCCCATACTTTCATCAGCAATCCAAGAAGAAATTCCCCAACCTAAAGCAGCGCCACCAACAACAGAAAGAATCAAGGCTTTCGAATAAAGACTCTTCCCCGCTCGCAATTCCGCTGCAGCATCAGGATTTGTACATACAATCCATTCCAATTCGCTTTCACTCAATTGTCGGCTCCCAGCATACCAATGGCCTGATTCCCTTTCAATTTTTACTTTCGCGGGTACAGAGTATATGGGTTCTTCTACAGTACGGACTGGTTCTTCCTTTACAACAGGCGTAGAACTTTTAGACGGGTACTGTTCCCAGACACTTTGAGCAAAAGACATGTTGGTAAGCACAAGCAATACAGTAAAAAGAAACAATCGCATAATTTATTCCAATTCTACTTTAATTTCTACGCCTGCAACCCATGCCTTAGGCGCATTCAAAATCGGAGCAAGCACCTTGCGCACAGCCGCAAGGTTTTGCGTTTTAATGTAGAGTTTTACCCAGAATACATTTTGCACTTTCGGCACAAACGCATCGACAGGTCCAAGCACTGTCATCGAAGATTCCTTGCGCAAAATACCTTCAAGGCGGTTCACCGTGTCGCGAAGCAAATTTTCATCACGCGAGCCACAACTGATTTCAACGAGTTTGCAGAACGGCGGATAAAAAGCCATTTGGCGGTTCGAAGATTCCGTCTCGGCAAAGCCATCAAAATCATGGCGAATGGCATACTGCATCACAGGCTCTGTCGGATTGAGCGTCTGGATAAACACGCGGCCACCGCCACCTGCACGCCCCGCACGTCCCGCCGTCTGGCTCAACAGCTGATACAAGCGTTCCGTTGAACGGAAATCAGGAATACCTAGACCCGAATCAGCACCGACAATTCCCACAAGCTTCACGCCAGGGAAATCGTGACCTTTCGCGACCATCTGCGTTCCAAGCAAAATATTGTATTCCCGATTCCTGAACGATGTCAAGATTTTTTCGACAGCGCCCACGTTCTGCGTTGTATCGCGATCCATGCGGATTACTTTCGCATCGGCCACCCATTCGTGAATTTCTTCTTCGAGCTTTTCAATCGCGCCTCCGACAAATTCATACGTTTCAGCACCGCATGTCGGGCACGGCGTATCGACCGGATAAAGCGCAGCACAGTAATGGCACATCAGCGCATTGTACTGTTTATGATAAACTAGCGGAATATGACAATGCTTGCAGTAAAGCGTTTCACCACATTTAGTACAAACTCTAATCTTAGAGTAACCGCGACGATTCATGAGGATAATCGCTTGGTCACCACCTGCAATGCAATCTGAAAGCGCTTCGCGCAATGCAGGAGACATGAGCACGCCTTTTTGCTGGCGCACCTTGCCCATATCAATCACTTTCACTTCAGGGAGTGGAGCCGCAGTCGCTCGATTTTTGAGCGTCAACAGTTTGAGGTTCCCCGCCTTTGCATTGCGGAATGTTTCAAGGCAAGGCGTTGCAGAGCCAAGCACTACAAGTGCTCCGTACTTTTGCGCCAAGTGGAAAGCCAAGTCACGCGTATGGTAACGCGGAGCCGGATCCTGTTGTTTAAACGAAGAATCATGCTCTTCGTCCAAAATAACAACATCAAAATCAAACGGCGAAAGAATGGCGCTGCGCGTCCCAAGCACCACTTTTGCAGAGCCATCTAGCACAGCCAAATAACCCGCACGTTTTTGCGGAGCCGAGAGCGCCGAATGCAATACAACAACAGGCACCTTCAAATAATCTTCAAAACGCGATGCCGTCTGCGGAGTAAGCCCAATTTCTGGCACGAGAATGAGTACACGCTTATTGCGCTTAAGCGCTTCGCGCACCAATTCCTGATAAACTCTCGTTTTGCCACTGCCGGTCACACCATGCAGGAGCGTTCCACGAAAACCATTCTTATCCAAATCTTCAACAAGACTGGCAAGTGCAGTCTCTTGTTCGCCTGTCAAGGGGGGCAGGTCCGAACAAACCTCCATTTCGGGTCCATTTGATAGAGCCTCGCCCCGAGGTTCAGATTTTTCGGCCAGCAAGGCATCGAGAAACTTGTCAAAATCAGCAGGCCAAAAGACATTCAGAGTGCGCATGGGCGAACTTATATAATACTTAGACACCCACTCCAGCGATTCCATATAACGTTCAGAAAACACATACCCCGACTCATGCGGACACGCATACCGGACATCGAACGACGGTTTATCGCTATGGACACGGCTCACCAAGGCAAGCGTAGGCTTACGGCGGGCAAGCTGCACCCAAACGACACTCCCCCGCTGAATATCCGCTCCTTCCGGCACCCCGTAAGTAAAAACCGATGGGGACAATGGGATGTAAACCTCGCAAAAACGCGACAGAAGCGCCGAATTACAGCGTTCCTTGACCATCTCCGGAGCAGACGTTTTGGGAATTCTTTTTGCCACGCGGCAAAGATAGTATTGTTACAAGCTTAAATGGGCATAAATTCGCACTGTTTTTCCTGACTATAATATTTTTTTAGTTAGATTATGCTATACGGAGCTGAGGAAGCCCCGCCTACCTATTGGAGATATTATGAGCATTTTTGACGCATTTAAACCGAAATGGCAAAATTCCAACCCCGCAAAGCGCATTGAAGCAATTGCAGACTTGGATGAACTCACTAGTCAAGATATTGTCGAACGAGTGGCCCTTTCTGATGATAATGTCGAAGTGCGAATGGCTGCAGTTAAGAAACTTGCAATTATTAAGACACTTCAGGATATTTCGACAAAAGACAGCGATGCCGGCGTACGCCGTTTGGCAGAATCGAGAGCTTTCGAAGAAATCGTCAAAAAGCTGAAAAACTTTAATGAATCCGCTCTGAATAGCGAAGTCCTCGGTTACATTGATGCCATCAAGGACACGCGCTATACTGAAGATGTCCTCAAGGCAACAGACAACGTAAATTTGAAGAGAGAACTTGTCAAGCAGTGCAGCAAGCAGTCCTTGCTCGCCCAGATCGCTACCCGCGATTCTAGCGAAGAAATCGCACTGCAAGCCGCAGACCGTGTAACGTCTGAATCATTGCAGGCAGACCTCATCAAGAGCTCCAAGCACACCTCCGTCCGTAAGAAGATTTCGGACAAAGTTCGTGCAAAGAAGGAAGCCGAAGACAACGGCAGAAAGGCAGCCGAACTCTTGCAGAGCAAGCGCGAAGCCCTCATCAAGCAGGCTCATTTCCTCGCCGCCCAAAAGGACGCTTTTGCCACCAAGCCACAGTTTGACGACCTGATGAACGAAGCAAATGCTCTCGGCATGGGCGAATCTGCAGCAACGCTCAATGAAATTTACGAAAGCTTCAACAAGTTCTACGACGAAGCAAACGCCGCAAAGAAGGCTGCAGAAAATGCCGAAGCTGAAAAGCAGGCAAAGATTGCACGCCTCACGGAATCGCTCACGGAACTCGAAGGAATGCTCGAAGCAGGTACAACCGAAGAAAACGCTGACCGCGTGAATACAATCATCCAGGAATGGAACGAAGGCAAGTCCGTCATGGATGCAGCCTTGATCAAGCGCTTCAACAACGCCTACTTCAAGTCTCAAGAAGCAAAGAAGATTGAAATTCCGACCGCAGAATCCGAAAACGCAAGCGAAGAAGAAATAGCCATCCGCAAGAGCCTTCTCGAACGTCTCCAGGCACTTTCTGAAACGGAAATCGATGAAAACACGGGCAAGCACTTGCATGCCATCGTTCGCGAATGGGAAAAGCTCGCCCTCCTCGAAGGCGACGATCCGATTCTCCAGGCATACAATGCTCTCCGCACCAAGCTGAGCGAACTCATCAGCGCATTCAACGAAAAGACCCAGAAGGTCATCGAAGAAAATTCCAAGAAGCTCCGCGGCCTCATCGAACGCATCCAAAACATCGATGAAAACCAGGAATTCCGCGAAATCCACAAGATTCTCCGCGACACTTATCAGGAATGGAAGGAAATCGTTGGCGAACAGAAGTTCAAGTACCACGATCTCTGGCAGGAATACAAGATTGCCACCTCCCGTTTCCAGGAAATGCAGCAGTGGGAAAACTGGCACAACGAAAAGGACCGTGACACCATCATCGAAGAAATGGACGCGCTCTCCAAGGAAACTCCGAGCCAGGCTGTGCTTGCCAAGTTCCGCGAACTCTGCGGCAAATGGCGTGAAATCGGCCCGATTTCTGCAGCCAAGTTCCAAGACTACCGCGACCGCTTCCAGGCTCTCGTAGACAAGGTCAAGGAAAACTGCGCACCGTTCATCGAAGAACAGAACGCCGAACGCCAAAAGAACCTCGTCGACAAGGAAGCCCTCTGCCAGAAGGTCGAAGACCTCGTTGCTAACGCTGAAATTTTCTGGAAGGACAAGTTCAAGGCCGTGCAGGAAATCCAGGAAAACTGGAAGAACATAGGCATGGTCCCGAAGGAAGCTTTTGCAGCCCTCAACAAGCGTTTCAAGGATGCCGTAAACGCCTTCTATGCCCAGCACAAAGAAAATGTGAAGCGCGAAGATGACAGCCGCGAAGCCAACTACGAAAAGAAGGTCGCTCTCTGCATGGAAGCCGAAGCCATCAAGGATTCGACAGACTGGAACGCCACCTCCACCAAGCTCAAGCAGTTGCAGGACGCATGGAAGGCAACAGGCCCAGTGCCGAAGAGCAAGTCCGACGAAATTTGGACACGCTTCCGCACCGCTTGCGATTCCTTCTTTGAAAAGAAGCGCAGCCACTTTGAAGAAATGGACGCCGCCAAGCAGAAGAACCTCGAACAGAAGCAGGCCCTCTGCGAAAAGCTCGAAGCTTTCGACATCGCCAACATCACTCCGGAAGTCATCGAAGCTTACAAGGCCATCGATGCTGAATGGAAGACGATTGGCATGGTCCCGAAGGACGCTGTAGAATCCATCAACGAACGCTTCAACGCAATCGTCAATAAGATTGTCGCCAAGATGGCAGAATCTGACCCGGAACTCCAGGCCAAGATTGCAGACATCAAGAAGAAAAAGCAGGAAATGATCGAAAAGGTCCGCCAGTTTGCCGAAAGCGCAGGCTCCAACCAGCTCGCTGATGCCGTTCGCGACATCCAGAAGGAATGGGTCACGCTCGGTTCTTGCGGTAACGACGACGATGAACTCCGCAAGGCATTCCGCGATGTCTGCGATGACTTCTTCACCCGCCGCCGCGACCAGCTCGACATTCAGGAACAGGCTCGCCAGAACAACCTCCAGAAGAAGATTCTCCTCTGCGAACAGGCCGAAGACTTGCTCACCGACTTGAACGATCAGACGGTCGTTGCCTCGATGAACAAGGTCAAGCATTTCCGCCGCTTGTGGAAGGAAGTCGGTGCCGTTCCTCGTGAACACTCCGAAAAGATCTGGAAGCGCTTCAATTCTGCTTGCGACCAGGTGTTCGCCTTCGGCCGCAAGGACGAAAAGAAGGAAGAAGCTCCGGCAGCAACAACCGAAGCTTAAGCGATCAGAGAAGGTCTCCACGACCTTGCCAAGTTCACTTACAAGACCTTGTCATGCCCGCCTCCGAGCGGGCATATCCTTTTTATACGCTAGAGAATGGAGATTCCCTCCCCATACGCGGATCATGACTACTAAGCAGCATAGCTGCAAGTAGTCAAAGAGGTCAAGCCGGGAATGACAAATAGACTAAATCCTTCTGCATTTTCTATTTTTTATTTCATGAAATTCCCGCCATGGACAAGTGTAAGCGAAGCAGCCCGCCTCCTCAAGGAAGGCGAAGTCGTCGCCATCCCGACAGAAACGGTTTACGGGCTCGCCGGTAACGCTTTCGAGCCCAAAGCTCTCGCCAAGATTTTCGCAGCCAAAGAACGCCCAACGTTCGACCCGCTGATTGTCCATATCGCAGACATTGCACAGCTCACCGACATCGCTAAGGACATCCCTGATAGCGCCTACAAGCTCGCTGAAGCCTATTGGCCGGGCCCGATGACCATCATCCTCCCCAAGAAGGATTGCATCCCCGATCTTTGCACAAGCGCCCTCCCTTCCGTGGCCGTGCGCTTCCCGAGCCATCCGATTGCGCAGGCAATCATCAAGGAATCAGGGCTCCCGCTTGCCGCCCCGAGCGCAAATCTCTTTAAGCACGTGAGCCCCACGACCGCTGAACACGTTGCCGCCCAGCTCGCCGATCGCATCGCAGGCATTGTCGATGGCGGCCCCTGCTCCGTTGGCGTCGAAAGTTCGATTATTTCCCTTGTTGGCGAACCGACCGTCATGCGCCCTGGCGCCATCACACTCGAGATGTTCAAAGCCATCCTCGGTGAAGTAAAAATCAAGGAATCTACATCCAAGCCGGGCCAGCCGATGCTCGCTCCTGGCCAATGCGATACACATTACCGCCCGCAAGTCCCGCTTTACTACGGCGAAGTTCCGGCCGGCTACACGCTCCCGGAGCATACCGTACGCATTGCGTTTGGCACACAAGCAGGCCCCATCCCCGCTACGGTAAACTTGTCTGCTACAGGCGACATGGTCGAAGCAACCTCCAAGCTTTACGCCTTCATGCACGACCTTGACAAGCCCGAATACGACTTGATTCTCGTGGACACCATCCCGAACACGGGCGTTGGCATGGCACTCAACGACCGCCTGAAACGCGCAAGTATCAAGTCATTACCGTAAATACGAGATTATAGTTACTAGTTAGTAGTCATTGGTCATTAGAAAATCTTGACATAAAATTTTCTAGAAACTCGTAACTTAGAGCACTTAACTTACATCGGGAACAGCGGATAGTGTTCCTTGGTATAGGCGCGCGTAAACGCATTGAAGTGCCACCATTCGCTAGGGAGCATTACCCACCCCGCACGCTTCATAATATTGCGGAGCAAGTTGCGGTTATCGATTTGCTGTTGCGTGAGGCGCCCGGACTTTAAAGCATCAGCCTCGCCCACTACACCCGCACAACGTTCAAACGAATCAAAGTTGGCTCCCATATCAAGCAAATTGCCAGTGCTATCGGCAATTCCCAAATCAAGCGCAAGCCCGTAATTGTGGAGCCCGCCCGTCTTGCCCGACGAAACGAAATGGCTGTAAGGCGTTCCCGCCACAGATTGTTTCAGAACCGATTGCGCATACATCGGGCGAGCCGCATCAAAAATCACAAGTGAATATCCCGGCAGCTCTTTGGCAAGAAGCGAAAGCGCTCGTTTCAGCTTTGGCAAGCCGTCCTTATGGATAAATGCACGCTGGATACCGCAATACATGTCGTGACCGGTCACGTTGTTAAACGTAGCATAGCGCAAATCCATGCGCAGCCCGCGCATATACGTAATTTCGACCAAATTAGAATCGTGGCTTGCGTAATCCACCCATTGCTTTGCCGAAGAGCAATAACGCAAAGGTTTCGCGGGCTTCGGCGGCACAAACAAGCTATCCGTTACATGCGCAAACGAGGAAACCGCGAAAAACGCAATTGCTAAAACAATAGATTGCTTCCGTCTACTCATTAAATTCCAAGCTGCACTTCTACGCCAAACTGAACATAGAGCCCCATGCCCTTAGCAATAAACGGGACCAGGTTGTATCCATTGCCAGTTTTGTCGTCCTTGTCTTGAGCCACCCAAGAACGTTCACGGTCATTTTCAGCACCAAGGAACTTAAGGGCATCAACATCGAGCTTTGCAAAAATGTTATCCACTTCAAGATAGAATCTTGCATGCCTAAAGAAGAACTTAGACTTCGTCAAATCCAAATTCACACGCACATCGGTTCTGTACATATCCGTGAACTTATGATAATCTCTTAATTCACGGGTACCGCCCTTGCCACTTGCAGCAGGCTTAATAGCGTAATAATAAAGCGGTCTATGCCATGCAGCATGGTGCGTCAAGATAACAGATACGATGGAGTCCTTACGCGGATAATACCTAAAGTGCGAAACGACATCCAAACGAGAGTTCGCTTCCCACGGCAATGACTTTCCGCCATCCAATTCATATTCGCCATACACAGAGCTTGCATTCATCGCCATCGAGAAGTGATGAGAAGTTTTCCATTCGAGCGAGCCCGAAGCACCTGTAACCCAAGCGTTATTCACCGGAGTCACATCCTGGTAATTTGCAAAAGCCTTTGGCAACGGGAGCAGCGGATCAAAGTAGAAACGTCCAAAGCCCGATACTTGAGCCACCAAGTACTTGGAGCGATAGCCCAAGCCCAACTTCAGTGACGTTCCAGATTCCAGACGGCCTGTCAAATCACCATCATCAAAATAGTGTTTCCAGTCTGCACGGTAGGCGGCATTACCAAAAAGTCTCCAGTATGCCGAATCCGTCTTAGACAAATTGCGTTCCATATCAAAAGAAGCCGTCGGCAAAGCCTTATGGTCAGCAGCGTCAGCCACAGCACCCACAGAAAGCATGTGCTCCGAATAATTATTCTTCCAATCGAGCGTTACAGCACCCGACAGAACACCCGTCTGATAATCAGAGGATTCTTCGCCACCAGGAATCGGAAAACTGCGTTCGACCATGTGATGTTCATAAAGAACGGCTCCACGCAAATCAGCCCCAAAAATATCCGCATTAAAATTCCGATCAGCGCCGGCACTAAGCGTCGTATGGGTCTGGCTATAGCCGTCAATGAAAGTTTTCGCCGAAGCATCGGAGAAATTACCCGAACGGAATCCCGTCGTATCGCGAATCGTATCGCTCAGGCTTTCGCGGACAAGCCCTGCATGGAAACTCGTTCCGAACTTCGAAGCATATTCCGCACCGACAACCAAATAGCTTTGGCTACCTTCAATAATATCAATTGAATTGACCGCACCATAAGTGGACGATGTATCCTGGCTCACCTTGTATTCATCAGAGCTATACAACGTGCGCAACGCCCATGACGCATTACCAAGCGAATCAGAACCGTTCAACTGAGCGTAAACATCAAATGCAGTCAAGTCAAACGGATCCGAAGACTGCACCTTGGCGTCGGAATTTTTATCGTCGCGTTTGCGGAACTCCGTATAAAACTTTTCACCTAGATTTTTAAGCATGTCGTCGTCAAGGAAACGGAATGCAAAACGGAAGCTATCCCAAATGAAGAACGGCGCATCAAGGACGACTTCTCTGAGCGTTGTACCGGCAGAACCTTTCAAGCCCCACTCGCCACTCGTCTGTTCCGGAATGTACTGGATTGAAGTCGCAAGTCCCTGCCCAAGAGGTCCTTGTCCATAATGATCGTGAATTTCAATGCCACTCAACGTATGCGGATTCACAACGGACAAGTTACCAGGGAACCCAACATCCAAATGGCGCATGTTCGGAATACGGAGACGTCCCAAATGATAAGCGACATCGCTTGCACGGGAACCGTCGTAATAGAGAGCACTGCTAAAATCCTTTTGACCAGAAACACCAGGCATCTGGCTCAAGTGTTCTGTCAAGTCAAAGCGCATACCAGCCGCATCTTCCAGTTTTTCAAGCTGAACCGTACGTTCCACTTCCCACTTGACCGGTTCGCCATCTCCGATAATCGTGCTTGCCCCGAGATTCGTGACATTCGTGCTGAGCGTAATGACCATGTCCAACAGGTCGGCAAAGTCCTGCAGTTCAACAAAGACGCTATCGTAGCCCTCTTTCTTGAATACGAGCGAGGCATTCTTGGAATCCACGGTCAGCTCAAAACGGCCACGGGAATCAGTCTCACCGATGCGCTTGCCGGACTGATAGGTAATAGCCACATCCTTGACTGGCAAATCAGATTCTGCTTCAAGGACGACACCGATAACCGTTGTAGGCGAAGCCGCAAAGACCCCAACCACAATAAACAGGACAAAATTGAAAAATAAGCGGAAATTCATACTTCCAAAATAGATATTTTATGCAAGAAAAATTCAAGCAAGCCACCAACATCTTATATTATACGCATGCTTAAAGTTTATTTAGTCCAGTTCGATAGCGCCAAGGGCCACAAATCCGAGAATCTCGACCGTGCAAAGAAGATTATTCTCGAGGCAAAGCCCATAGCGGGGAGCCTAGTACTCCTCCCCGAAATGTTCGCCACAGGGTATGTCCCTACCGATCTGGGCGATGCAGCCGAAGACTTCAGCACGAATGTCTCCGGTGAAACCGCACGCACGCTCTCCGAGATTGCAAACGAAACGAACTGCACCATCATGGGCGCAGGCATCACCCGCGCAAACCACGGCTTTTACAACCACGTAAGCATCTACAAGCCCAACGAAGCCCAGGAATTCTGCGGATACAACAAAATGAACTTGTTCTTCCCCGAGAAGGAAAGCTTTAAAGCGGGCGAAAATATTAATTTATTTAAGTTTGACAACTGGTCCATAGCTTCGTTTATCTGCTACGACTTGCGGTTCCCCGAAATATTCCGCGAAGCGACCAAAAAAGGCGCAAATTTCATCACGATCCAGGCAGCGTGGCCCGCCAAAAGACGAGCCCACTGGGAGACGCTCCTCAGAGCACGCGCTATCGAAAATCAAGTCTACATCGCCGCAGTAAACGCCGTCAGTGAAAGCCCTGACCAAAAGCTCCCGCTTGCAGGTACATCCCTCATCATCTCGCCAAATGGTGACATTCTCGCTGAGGCCTCGCACCAAAACGAGGAGGTCATTTCGGCCGAACTGGACCTCCAAGCTGAACGCGATTATCGCAAATCCTTCCCCGTTCTCGAAGGCGTAGTCCCACCGGAATTTTTATAAGACCGAACAAAAAACATGGCCAAGCGACAAGATTCAAGTGAACTGAATCACACAAAAAAGGCCGTGATTAAAGTTTCCTTGGACAATCAGTCAATTCTAATTCATTGACTATCAATGTGTTACAGAGCACAAATTTTATATATTTGCCGAAAAAAATTTTCTTTCCAGTATTGACAATTTTACCACAGAAAGATTATTTTTATATTACGTCTTTTAAGAAAAGAGGCTTAATATGGCAACAACAAGTAAAATTGACGAAGCAAAAGAGCTCATCAAAGCAGGGCTCAAACGCGAGCTGATTCTAAAAATCACATCGATTTCGGAACACGAGTACAGCCTCCTCCAGCGTGAACTCCTCGCTACGGCATAGGCTTGCAGCTCATCCTGAACATTCCCGCACAAAAAGCAACCGACGGAGCTTCTCGCAAGGCCGCCGTTATCGCTTGTTATAAAGACGGGAGTCTCCTGCTCGATGCAAGGGACAACCTTAAGCCCGCAAGATTTACCATGCACCCGTCCGACAATTTTCCATGGACGGAATTCATCGAAAAACTGCTTGCTGCATGGCAGCTCTGCGATTACAGCGATGTTCCAGAAGCGTTCAAGCCCATCAAGCAGATTCCTGCCTTCGTAATCGAAGGTCTACCGCGCGAACCCGTGCCACAGCAACTCAAGGTACTAGCCTCGTTACGCTCACAAGGCTATTTCGCAACGCTTCAGAATCCAGGGAAATAATTTAGGGCAAATAAAAAAGAAAGTGCCCTCTCCTAATCCGTATCGACCAAACATCGACCATAATCGAAGACACTTTCTTTGTTTTTCCAAGGAGAATCCACCCTTCCATCTCCTACGTTTTATATTATACATTATTTTGGTCAAATAGATTATTATTAAAAAAATATTTTCTAATCAAAAATTATATATTCAAAAAAAAACGTGTAGGGAGATTCCCGCCTTAGCGGGAATGACAAGTTTATATTATGAACCTTATCAAGTATTTTAGCAAGCAACGTTGGTTCATGGGCAAAAACAGAACCATCTTACGCGCAGACACGCTCGACTCCACAGAAGCCGGCAACACGCGCATCAGGCTTATCAAGGTTTCGTTCGACGACGGCGAAAGCGACATTTATACGGTCATCGATGACGAAAATGCAGTTGGTAAAATTCTCGAAGACGCATTCCTCGATGGCTCTCAGCAGTCTGTTTTCGCAGGCGACTCCGGATTTTTCTCGTTTAGAATTACATCGCCATTTTCGAGAGCAGCCCTCACGAGCATCAAGCCCGTTTCAAAGGAACAGAGCAATTCCGCATTTTGCGCACCCGGCAAATTTTTCTTCAAGCTATACCGCAGGCTAGAACCGGGTTTACACCCCGAAGCCGAAATCCTTGAAGCAATGAACAAGGCCGACAGCAGCCGCGTCCCAAGGCTTTACGCCGTCTGCAATTATAAGGCCAAAGGCGGTGAAGTTTACACGTGGGGAATCCTCGAAGAACATTTCCCGAACGCACTTGACGCCTGGAGCGAATTCTGCAACAACATGGATAGCACAGACGCCTTCCAGCTCGGGATGTCCACCGCGCAGATGCACGAAAGCCTCAAGCGTTTAAGCGGGCCCAAGTACAGCGGCATCGAGCCGCCATTCGACCGATTGCAACAGTTGCTCCAAAACTCCACGGATACCGAGTACGCTCCGAAATTGCGCGAAAAGCTCCCGGAACTGCGCATCCGCTATAGCGACTTGCTCCGCGAAACATTCAGCGACAAGACCATCAAAAAACAGCGCATCCATGGGGATTACCATCTCGGGCAAGTGCTGATTACGCAAAGTGCAAATGGCACCAAGCATTTCGAGATTATTGACTTTGAAGGGGAACCCACGCGCAGCCTCGACTACAGACGCACTATCCGCTCCCCCGCTGTCGATATCGCCGGGATGTTGCGCAGCTTTGCCTATGCAGGCGCCGTCGCGAAGACCGATCCGACCGAAGCGCAAAAAGCTTTTGTCACAGGGTATTCCAAGGTCTCCGGGATTTCCACCGAAGAAATCGAAAAGGAATCCAAGCCCTACATTCTCGCAAAAGCCATCTACGAAGCATGCTACGAGCTAGAATTCCGCCCCGACTGGTTCTGGATTCCCGCCAAAGCATTGCTTGAATTGTAAGATTCAATAAAATATTCACTTTTTTCGCACATTAGAACATTTTTTTGTGTCTATGCGAGATATTCTCGCAATTAACAAAAAAAATAAATCGTCGTGAGAATAAAGCGTCGGCCAAGGATGGGGTGGGTGCAGGGAGGGGCCCGTGCGGCCTTCGCAACTCCGAGCTGGGGCCCCGCCCGCATAATTTTCAATTTGATTCAAAATCAATTCTAAGGCGGAGCCTCCAATTTTTTTATATTTGGCGTCATCATGACACCAGAAGAAATGGAACAGTTACTCCGCAAGGACGCAGCAGAGCTCGTCAAAACCGAGCCGTTTTCGAAGTTGATGCTCGAAGAGCAAATCCTTAACCGCAAGAATTTTGCGGATATGCTTGGAGTAACCCTCGCCTGTCAACTCGCCGGCGAAGTCATTGATCGCGCTGAACTCGAGAAGATGTTCCGAGTCATGTACGAAAAGTATCCCCAATTGCTTGTTTGCGCGACAAAGGACTTGCACGCAACAGTCCTCCGCGACCCCGCTTGCACGGGCCCTCTCGAACCGCTACTGTTCTTCAAGGGTTTCCAAGGACTGCAAGCCTACCGCGTAGCCCACGTTCTTTATGAAGAAGGCCGACACTTCCCCGCCAAGATGCTCCAGAGCATCATCAGCCGCAAGTTCGGCATGGACATCCATCCGGCTGCAAAGATTGGTCACGGACTTTTGGTGGACCACGCCACAAATATCGTCATCGGCGAAACCGCAACCGTCGGAAACAACGTGAGCTTTTTGCATGGCGTGACCTTGGGTGGTACCGGTAACGAAATCGGCGACCGTCACCCGAAAATCGGAAACGGCGTGATGCTCGGTGCCCACGCCCAGTTGCTCGGAAATATCCACATTGGCGATGGTGCAAAGATTGGCGCAGGCGCCGTGGTGCTTTGCGATGTTCCTGCTCACACAACTTATGCTGGCGTCCCGGCCGTTCAGGTGGGTCACCCGCACGACGACATGCCGAGCTTCAACATGCAGCAAGACTTTACGCGCGACAAAAACTAAACGGAAGAACGTTCAAGGCGAGAATCGCACAAATGCACTCGTCATCCTGAACGAAAGTGAAGGATCCAGTGAAACTTGAAGGAGCGCGAAATGAACAAGGCTGCAAAAATCAAATTCATTGGCGATAAGCTGGACGAGCTGTACCCGAATCCGCCCATTCCGCTAGACTTTACAAGCCCATTCACGCTCCTCGTGGCAGTCGTTTTAAGCGCCCAGTGCACAGACATCCGCGTGAATCAGGTGACCGCGGTTCTCTTTAAAAAAGCAGACACACCAGTCAAAATGATTAAGCTCGGCGTAGACCGCATTGCCGAAATCATCAAACCTTGCGGTTTCTTTAACACCAAAAGCGTGAACATATTCAAGCTCTCGCAAGCGCTCGTCGAAAAGTTCAAGGGCGAAGTCCCGCACACGTTCGAGGAACTTGAAAGCCTCCCTGGAGTCGGACATAAGACGGCAAGCGTCATCATGAGCCACATCTTTAAACTCCCTGCATTCCCGGTCGATACGCACATTCATCGCCTCGCCGAACGTTGGGGATTAAGCGACGGCTCAAGTGTCGAAAAGACCGAAGAAGATTTAAAAAAAGCTTTTCCCAAGGAAGAATGGGAAAAGCGTCATTTGCAAATCATTTATTTTGGGCGCAACTACTGCAAAGCGCGCGGGCACAAAGACGAAGAATGCCCGATATGCTCCGTAGTCCATAAGCGCGGTTAAACCACGCTACACGCCTTCGACAAGCTTGTCGAAAACCTGTCCACGAACCTTGTAGTTCTTGAACAGTCCAAAGCTTGCACATGCGGGACTCATAATGACCGTTCCGCCTTCACCAATATTCAAGCTATCAGCAAAAGCTTCTTCAAGCGTTGGGAAAATGGCAGTTTTGATTCCCGCTTCATCCACGCCAGCCTTTTTCAAATCAGCAAGCATGCGCTCGGCGGTCGCGCCGATGAGCGCTACACGCTTCAAGTTCGGGCGCTGCTTCACGAGAATTTCTGAAAGTTCCGTAAAGTCGGCGTTCTTTTCCGAACCGCCAAGAATCAAAGCAAACGGGCGCTTCATGCTGCCGGTTGCCGCAATCGTTGCATCCGGGCGGGTTGCATAACTGTCGTTATAGAATTCAATGCCGCGTTTTTCGCCCTTGAATTCCATACGGAACGGGAGCGTCTCATAGCTCTTGAGCGCTTCGAACGCATCGGCGACTTTCACGCCCAAAGCCTTGCAAGCGAGCGTTGCCGCAGCCATGTTTTCGAGCTGGTAAATGCCACGGACCTTGCAATCCGAGAGATAAAGCTTTTCGCCATCAATCGCAAGAGTCGCACCGTCAATCACGGCATCACCATCGCCGTTGCTTGCACCATCAGCAAGGCTTACAGCATACTTAGTCTTTGCCGGGCTTTCCGATGCAATTTTTGCAGTCGGTTCGGCATCTTTCAAATAAACGCACGTACCTTCGCGCTTTTGCCAACGCACAAGGTTTGCCTTGGCATCGCGATATTCTTCAACGCTCTTGTGCCAGTCCAAATGTTCTGTCGAAACGCGCAAAACAACGCCTACATCCGGAGACACAGACAAAGTCATAAGCTGGAAGCTTGAAAGTTCCAAGATGCTGATACGGTCCGGAGTCTCGTCTTCGAGCAAGTCCAATGCCGGCACGCCAAAGTTTCCACCAATTTCGTTTTTGCGGCCGGTCTTCGTCAGAATGTGCGAAATCATGCTTACGGTAGAACCCTTGCCGAGTGTACCTGTGACGCCCACAGTCGCTTTCGATTGAGTTTGTTCCAAAAAGAGCTGAATCTGGCTCGTCATGAGACCGCCGTTCATCTGGAACTTGAAAAGCTCCGGACTCATTGGATAAACGCCAGCCGAACGTATGACCGTCACGCAATCCTTGAGTCCGTCCAAATAGTTCTCGCCGCTGCTCACCTTGACGTTCACGCCTGCAGGCACATCCGGGAGAGTCACCGGATTCTTGTCCATCACGACAATATCCTTGACACCTTCGCGGAAAAGGTAACGCAACGAGCTCTGGCCTTCAACGCCAAAGCCCAAAATTCCAACCGGAGAAACAAGAGTGTTCTGCATAAAAATCCTTGATGTAATTCCAATTAAAATTTAGCAACCCTGATAAAAAAAGAAACCCACCCTTGCGTTACACAAGGGCGGACTTCTGAATGAGGTTTGACCGACTTGAAATCAAGTCAATCTAAACTTTTACTTGGCCTTCTTCTTGCCTTTCTTTGCTTTCGGAGCTTCTGCCGGAGCAGCAGCTTCAGGAGCCGGAGCGGCTTCAGCCTTCACTTCAGCAGCAGGTGCGGCCGGAGCTTCTGCCTTGACTTCTGCGGCAGGTGCAGCCGGAGCAACTTCAGCCGGAGCATTGAAAGTAGCCGGGAGAGCCGGAACTTCCGGAACAGCCTGTTCGGCAGCGCTTTCACGAGTAGCCTTCTGCATAGCAGATTCTTCAACAGTCTGATCCTGCTTAGCCGTGATGAGGCCAAGAGCGAAAACCACGATGAAGAAAATCACAGCAACGACACGGGTCAACTTCTGGATGAAGGTCGCTGCGCCGGCGGTAGAAAATGCAGATTGCGAAGTCATGCCACCGAGACCTGCCAGACCGCCCATCTTGTCGTTCTGAACGAGGACGAGGAGAGCAAGGAAAAAGCAGAGAAACACGTGGAGGACGATCAATACCCAAAAGAGAGTTGTCATTTGTGACGTTCCTTTCGTTAAAAGTTACTTGGCTTCAGCGGCGTCGATGATTTCCTTGAAGGTGTTAGCCTTGAGGCCTGCACCACCAATGAGACCGCCGTCGATATCCTTCTGAGCGAGGAGGCCAGCAGCGTTTGCACCCTTCATGGAGCCACCGTACTGGATGCGCATGCCTTCTGCAACAGCTTCGCCGTAGATTTCCTTAACAACGGAGCGGACATAAGCCTGAGTTTCTTCAGCCTGTTCGTCGGTAGCGGTAACGCCAGTACCGATTGCCCAAACCGGTTCGTATGCGAGAACGCACTTTGCTGCGTCTTCAGCAGAAACGTCCTTGAAAGCGCCCTTGACCTGGAGGCCGAGAACTTCCTTGAGGATGCCGCCGTTGCGCTGGTCGAGAGTTTCACCGATGCAGATGATCGGCTTGAGGCCAGCTTCGAGAGTCTTCTTGACCTTGAGGTTCACGGTTTCTTCCGTTTCGTGGAAGTACTGACGCTGTTCAGAGTGACCGATGATCACGTATTCAGCACCGATTTCCTTGACCATGTCAATGGAAACCTTACCCGTGTATGCGCCCTGGTCCTTCCAGTGGATGTCCTGGATAGCGAGCTTCACGTTCGTGCCCTTAATAACGTCTGCAACCTTAGCAGCAGCGAGGTAAGTCGGAGCAATAACGACTTCGGTCTTCTTCACGTCCTTGACGGCTTCCACGATATCCTTAGCGAGCTGAACGGATTCGCTAACGGTCTTGTTCATCTTCCAGTTACCAGCAATGATATACTGACGCATAATTAACTCCTTGAGAGGTTTAAAATTTAACGCGCGTAAATGTAGAAAATCCTCTTACTGCTGTCACCCCGGACTGTGTTCCGGAGCCACCTTTTTTATAAAAAAAGCCCCTCGGCGGTTAAACCAAGGGGAGCAGTTGTTTATAAGCAATGATTAGTGATCGTACGTGCTAGAGCGTGCAGAGCTCGGAGCCGGAGATCCACCATAGCGGTCGCCTTCGATCTTGTCGAGGACCTTTTCGCCTTCGTATCCCTTCAAACGAGCCTGTTCCGGGTACTTCCAGAACAAACGAGTGATGAGCTTGCCTTCGCGAGTGAAGTATTCCCAGACCATGCCGTCAGCGGTTTCGTGATCGGGAGGTCCCCACAGGAGGTTCACCATGTCGGTCGTCATGCCTTCTTCGATGTAACCCTGCTTGAAGGTGTTCTGCAAGTGCTTGTCGATGCCCATGCTTTCCTTGGAAATGAAGTACTCGCGTTCGTATTCGTTCTGGCCGACGCCGCGTTCAATCAGCACGGGCGACGAATACTTGCTATTCGTACATCCAAAGAGCATGAGTGCACCAAAGGAAAGTGCGCACAGATGGGAAAATTTCATTGGATCTCCTTGTATTTGATGACCACAAAATAAGAATTTATTGCGCAAGTAGCTAAATAATTTTTAGATTTTACACTGAAATGAATAAGATTAACGCTTTGTTTAAAATTATTTTACTTAATGTGGCGATTTGGGGTTCCCTTTGCTTTGCTGCTGTGGGTGTAGACCAGTCTAGCTTGGTCGGCCTGCGTTACGGACCGAACTTGTCTTGGGGTGGAATGGTGAATTCCCCGATTGTCTGGGGGCAGTGGGTACCGCAGGCCAACGTAGGCATGCGATATACTTGGCTTGAACCTTTATCCCCGCTGAATTACGGGAGTCCTCTTGGTTTCGCCTCGGCATACCTCAAGATGGACGCCTCCATTGAAGTCTCTCCGTTTTACGGAGGATTCCGCGCTGGGCTTGGGCTCAGACCGTTCAAAGTGAATCCGCAAATCGAATTTGGCTTTGTCTATGAAAGCTACTTCTACTTCAAGTCAAACTTGGAAATGGTCAACGCCGATGTCAAAGGCAAAGGGCATATTGCCGAAACCTGGAATTCAGACTACATCTTAGACCATGTCGGAAACTCAAATTCCGATTTTGACTACGCCCAGCTATTCGACATGAGTATCGACTTTAGCTACACCCTGCCACACGGTGGCGTTATCGGTCTTGGAGCCCATTACGTGCTAACTGATATCAGCACGGATTTCGAAGGCAAAAGCTACGATTATAAGCGCAATATCCCGGTATTCAGCCGCGACTACATCGTAGAACTCCAAAGCTTTGGACGTTTCCCTGTATCAAATTTTTGGGCAATCCTTTACGAAGGCATGTACCTTAAAACAGGGCTCTTACGCAGTGGTGGCAGTGTCAAAAAGGAATCGTTAAGCTATCGAATGGTCCTTCTCGGAACTCATTTTTCTTGGCAAGACGGACTTCGCAACTTCATCGTCAAGGCCGGCATGTGGCGGCGCGACAAGAGCCGTTTCTACAATGGTTCATTCGCCCAGCAGTTGCTGGTTCAACTTGAGTATAAGGGGTACTTTTCGTTCCCCTTCCACAGCAATTTTTCCAAATAACTTAGGAACCGGCAAAAGGATTTTCGGCTGAACCGGCTTTTGTTGCGGTTCGATTTCAAGAGAATGCATCGGATAAGCCGATTTGATCCAAAGGCTCCCGCTGTAATCTTCGCTAGAAACGCTAGCCAAGGTCGGGAGCAATTCATTGGCATAGGATTTCCAATTCGCAATCGAGAAATAGCGCGGTTTCTTAGCCCCACGCATCACAACTTTTTCGGGCTTTTCGAGAGAATCGACAACGACACTCCACCACATATTCGAAGCTGCCGTCGCAAGAACATTAACATTCGGTTCCATCGTCGTAGAATCAGGACACTTGAAGTAGCCGTTCGCCAGAAGTTCAAGATCGTCTAGCTTTAGTGGCGTTTTTCCAATGTTGTCCTTCAGATGATGAAGGCCAAGTTGCCTTTTGACCTTACCGCCTTCAAATTCCATATAGCGATACCGGCCAGCGGTAATGAAACTAAACGACGGACTATCGTTCAAATTAACAAAGAATGTATCAAGATCGTCGGTATGATGCCTCCATTCAATGGAGACCCTCGTTTTATTTTTCTCTTCGTTAACAAACTTTCCTTCGACATTGATAATCATCGAAGAATTTGTCAAGAGTCGAGGACATACCTTTTGCACGCTGCTTTTTGCCATTAGAGCCGAAGCCAAAATACAGACAGCAACAACTGTTAATTTTACGTCTTGAATCATATATTTTGAATATAGATAAATTTTTATACAAAAGAAAACCCCAGCCCCTCCCAATGGCTAAAGGAAAGGCCGAGGTTTATGTTTTTTCAGGAAGAAAAATCGTTACTAAGCGTCTTCTTGAATGCTTGCTTCATCACCGTCTTCACCAAGATCGACGGCATCGTTTTCACCGAGCTTGAAGAGCTCCACATCCTTCATGCTTTCACGAATTTTCTGTTCAATTTCGTTGCAGAGGTCCGTATTGTCCTTCAAGAAAAGGCGAGTATTTTCACGGCCCTGACCGATGCGTTCGTTGTTGTAGCTGAACCAAGAACCGCTCTTCTGAATGATGTCCAGTTCGCAGGCAAGGTCGAGAATGGAGGCTTCACGAGAAATACCCACACCGTAAAGAATGTCGAATTCGCACTGAGTAAACGGAGCAGCGACCTTGTTCTTCACGATCTTCACGCGAGTACGGTTACCGATAACTTCTTCACCGTTCTTGATAGCGGCGATACGGCGGATGTCAATACGCTGGGTCGCATAGAACTTCAAGGCATTACCGCCGGTGGTCGTTTCCGGGTTGCCAAACATCACGCCAATCTTCATACGGAGCTGGTTGATGAACAACATGCAGGTGTTCGACTTGGAGAGAATGCCGGTAAGCTTGCGGAGAGCCTGGGACATGAGTCGAGCCTGAAGACCCACGTGGTTATCCCCCATTTCACCGTTGATTTCGGCCTGCGGCACAAGGGCTGCCACCGAGTCCACAACAATGATGTCGATAGCGCCAGAACGTACGAGCGTTTCGGCAATGTCGAGAGCCTGCTCGCCGGTATCCGGCTGGGACACGAGGAGCGATTCGATATCGACACCGAGCTTACGAGCATAAACCGCATCAAAAGCGTGTTCTGCGTCGATGAAGGCTGCAACGCCGCCAAGCTTCTGAGCTTCTGCAATAGCATGCAGAGCAAGCGTTGTCTTACCGGAAGATTCCGGTCCATAAATTTCAATGATACGTCCGCGAGGGAAACCGCCTACGCCAAGTGCCATGTCGAGCTGAATGCAACCCGTCGGAATGACCGGGATATCTTCGACCGGCTGTTGACCGAGGGCCATGATGGAACCTTTACCGTAATTCTTTTCGATCTGGGCGATAGCCGCCTCGACTGCTTTTGCTTTTTCGCTGGAAAGGTTGCTAGTAGGGGTTGTAGTTTTCTTAGCCATATAGGACTCCGTTTTTTATCTTTTTTTGTTAATATACTAATTAGTGAACTTTTGTGCAAGTGCTTTTTTGGCTATTCAGCAAAAAAAGAAGCCTGCCCATAATCTTATACACGCTTTTTTTACGGATTTGTTCACGGTTTCCTGCAAAAATTTCGCAAAAGGCTTCATTTTGCAAACTACTGGCGACACACATCCATACCGTTCCGACAGGTTTTCCCGGTTCTGCACCAGTAGGCCCTGCAATTCCCGACGTAGCAACCGCCCATTCGCAATTGAATTTTTGGCGGGCACCTTCTGCCATGGCTTTTACGGTCTGTTCGCTAACAGCGCCGTATTTTTCAAGAATTTCCTCGTCAACGCCCAGCAAGTCATGTTTGACTTCGTTCTGGTAGGCGACAATTCCACCCTTCAAAATCGCAGAAGAACCAGCTTCGTTGACGATGCTCGATGCGATAAGCCCGCCCGTGCAGGATTCCGCCGTCGCCATCATCTCACCGCGCTTGATTAGCTCTTCCTTGATTTTCATGGCAAGTTCGTGAATTTCGT
Organism: Fibrobacter sp. UWB16; assembly: GCF_900215325.1. Classification (NCBI taxonomy): domain Bacteria; kingdom Pseudomonadati; phylum Fibrobacterota; class Fibrobacteria; order Fibrobacterales; family Fibrobacteraceae; genus Fibrobacter; species Fibrobacter sp. UWB16. The sequence goes on from NZ_OCMS01000001.1 coordinate 559,565, forward strand.
GTTCGATATTGATTATTTCGTTCATCATTACGCCTATAAGTTAAAAACATTAAATGTCAAAAACAGACATTTTCTTAAAAACTGGAAATTTTTCTTTTTTTTTCGCGAAAAAATTAAATAAATTCCACCCATTGCAACTTCACCTTCCAGTACCACATCCAAATTCTTTTTCTATATTCGCCGCAAATGACTCTAAAATCCACCATAACGGCAATTTTGGTGATATGCGCGTCCCTTTTTGCAGAGACGGCCACTCCAGTTGCAGTCCCGGACTCGGCAAAGGGGAACACCGCGGTATCCGCCGGTGCCAATAGCAGCGCACCCGAAACAGATGCCGAAGACGATTCCGACGACGATGACGTTTCGGAAGCACCTTCCGATGTGGATTTTGAAATGTCCTCCACTCCGCTTTTAAAGGGCAAGACCGGGATCCCCGCAATCGACACGCTCCCTGTAAACGAATGGGACATTCCGACAAAACGCAATTCGCTCAAATACGCCATGTTGTTCAGCCTTTTACCGGGTGGCGGCCAGTATTATACAGAACACTATGTCCGTGGCGGATTTTTAACAGGCATTGAAGGCTTGCTTATTTACGATGTATTCTTCAACAGATCGTACCAGCGAGAGAGACTTTTGGATCGCGCCCGTCCCTTCCAGGATTCTGTGCTCTACTTTACAACAAAGGTCCTAGAAGCCCGTCGAAACAACGCACCGCTTGATAGCATCACCGAATACCAAAGCAAGCGACAAGAATTTCTGGAACGCGTAAGAGCCCAGAGCGACAAAAAAATGGAACAGGAAGACGTCCGCAAAGCTGAAGTCGCATGGCTTATCGGTGTACATCTCTATGGAATGTTCGACACCTTCGGCATTTGGTACAACAACAACCACCGAAGCACAGAATATCGGGATATGAAAACAGCCGTTCTTTGGGCTTTACTACCTGGAGGCGGACAAATTTTCAACCGTGATTTCGGCAAGGCAGGCTTAGTTTATATGGGCATACTTGGTGCAGCGGCCAGCGTTTCCACATCACAGAACACGATCAACTATTACCTTGATCGTAAGCACCTGGTCGAAAAAGAAAATCCGAAATCAGAAGAATACGACCGCATAGTCGAACGCGTGACTTACTACAGAAAGAACCGCAATACCTACATTTGGGGCGGAGTCTTGATTTACCTGTACGCTATAGCCGATGCCGCCGTAGACGCGCTTTTAAGCGATTTCGACAGTCCTATGCACATGGCCCTAGTCCCCAATTTTAACGGTGGCGCTCAAGCCGTATTTTCACTTGATTTCTAACACAATCGCCAAGTATTCAATCCTAGAATTCTTGTTTAATCGTCCAGTTTTTTTTGTAGATTAAAAAAGAGTCCCTTAAAAGAAGGAGGAAATATGAAGCGTTTATTGTTACTTATCGCGATGACGCTTGCGCTTCCGCTAATGGCAAATGCCCAGACCCGTTACACGCCGGCAGAACTGGACACCCTAGTCTCAACCATCGCCCTTTACCCAGACCCCTTGCTCGTTCATGTTCTGAACGCCACAACGCATGGGGACGATCTTCCGAGTGCATACGCATTCGCCAAGGCACACCGCAACCAGAAAGGCGATGACTTAGCCAAATCGATCGAAAAAGCAGAACTCGATTACGACGAATCCGTGATAGCGCTGATTCCATTCCCCGACGTACTCTACAAGCTTGCAAAATACGCCACATGGGCACACCAGCTAGGCGAAGCCATCGACATGCAGAAAGCCGATGTCATGGACGCCGTACAGAGAATGCGCAAGGTCGCCCACCAAAACGGCTACTTGCAAAGCGATGACAAAATCGAAATTAAAGTTGATGACAACATAACAATCCAGCCAATACAAGAAGAATACGTATACGTCCCTGAATACGATCCTCGTGTAATTTATTACGTTGTTTCAGATAACAATGTTCGCATCCGTTATATAAATGGGACATGGACCGGGGCAGGTCTTGTCTATTGGGGATGGGACCCATTTGTCTATGATTGGGTTCACCGTAGGCCGCACTACCGCCATCCACATCGTTACGCACCGCCACCTCCGCGTCACCATCCAAAACGTACGCATTATATACGTTACAAAAACACGCCTCCCCCTCCACCACCTCGTTCTAATACAACGTGGGATCGCCGGCCGCCAGCCCCTCAACCGCAATCCAACAATTTGAGAAAACCAGCGCCGCCACCGCCGCAGCAGCCAAATTACAAGCGCCCAGCTCCGCCACCGCCACCCCAATATTCTGACGATGAGGACAAAAAAACACATAGGGCTGAACGTCACCATAATTCACACAATGCACCTCCTCCGCCATCTCGTCGAAGAAGGTAAAAGATATTTTCAAAAAAAATCACAAACACCCCTTTACAAGAATAAACATTTAAACTAAATTTGTGCCGTTCCGCTAAGGACCACGCGGTCGTGGTGGAATTGGTAGACACGCTAGCTTGAGGTGCTAGTGGGAGCAATCTCATGACAGTTCAAGTCTGTCCGACCGCAGAAAAAGACTCGATGAAAATCGAGTCTTTTTTATTTCTCGCATGGAATCGAGCATAAAATCCACTCTATAAAAAAGGAACCCCGATAATTTCCCGAGGTTCCTTGGTATGATTTACGAAATGCCGATTACTTAACGACAACAAAACCCTTCTCGAAAGCGCCTTCGCCTAAGCGAATTCTATTTTCGCCTTTAGACAAACGCACCGTCTTTGAAGTAAGAACCTTGCCAAGCGCGTCAGTCACGACAAACTTGCGCACGCAATTCCGATCGGAGACCACCGTGAAATTGCCGAAACCTTCATCCCGGATGACGAATCCACGGGAGAAATTAGCCCTGCGAGCAGGAATCAAGCCCGAAGGCGTTTCACTATAAGGCAAGAGTTCCAGCTTGGTCACCGCCCCATCTTTATTGGCAAGGCCGGAATTAAAGGAATAAAGGGTATCCGCAGTACCGTCTGCCTTGTTGAACGCAATATAGTCTATGGCGACAGAGCCCTTGAAATACTGCAGGTAAGACTGAATACCAATGAAGACAATCTTCTTGGGATTGTAACTGATAAGCGCCGTTGCCGAATCCGCGATGTTTTGGGATAGCGGAACTTTATATTCATGCCATTTGCCCCAAACTGGGTCCTTGCCCCCCAGGATAGAGAATTCTCGCCACTGCCATTCCGCCTTTTCATCGGAGGACATCGTAACGACATTGAATCCGGTGTAGCCGTACTTGCCATCGCTAGACGTTGTCCCCGAAATGTTCGCCTTAATGGAAATGGATGTGTATGGAGTAATATCGGACTTGACGACATCAAAACTGATTTGTCCGTACGTAGAAGAGTCCCCCTTGGCAGCCTCGGTCGCAAAGTAGTCGTAAGTAGCCACAAGCATTTTATTGGTCTCGGCGCCCTTGGTTAGCTCCGGAAGGCCATAAGCGGTGCGAATGGCGTTCATCACTGGGTAATCAAAGACCGTATAGTCCGCCGTAGAAATCGTCGTCATGGTACCCGGTCCCGTTCCACCGGTTTCCCAGGTGATGGGAATCATTCCGCGATCTTTGGCGGCCTTCGCTACATATCCGTAGAACTGGGCGCGCCCCTTGATGTGCAGTTCCAAATCGGCCCCGGAGAGAATATTAGAACGGCTCATCGCCCCAAATTCACCGATAACCACAGGGATACCCTTGGAGGTGAACTTTTCCTTCATCTTGTCGAAGTTTTCATCTACGAATTCCTTGCCGCACCACGTAGCATTGCGTTCCGGATCTGTCGTGGAAAGGTAGTCACCCCAATAGTAGCTCGCCTTGCCCCAATCAGCATCCCCATCCATCAAAGTAAAAGTGTAAGGATAGAAATGGACTTCAGCCATCAAGCGGTCCGAAATTTTATCGGTCGGCATCACCATCTTGCTGTACGCGAGATCAAAGGATGTACTCGCCGCCTGGATAATCAAGGAACGACTAGCGTTGTTTCCGCCCGTCTCGCGAACGGCATCCACAAATGTCTGATGGTAAAGAAGAAGAGTCTGATGGGCTTCGTCGCCCGCCTGATCGTTTACGTCAGGTTCGTTCGCGCTTGCAAAAAGGAGATGCTCGTCGTATTCCTTAAAGGCTGTCGCGATTTGCGTCCAAAAGGCTTTCTGACGGGCGTTCACGCGATCCTTGGTGGCGGCATCCACTTTATCGATATGCTTTTCGAGCCAGCCAAAATCCCAGTGAATATTGATGATGGTATAGAGTCCAGCATTGACGCAAAGATCCACAACCGTTTTCACGGAATCCATCCAACTTTGGTGAATAACGTTGTTCACAGTGTCGGCATGGGCATACCAAGAAACTGGAATGCGGACTGTGGAATAGCCAGCATTTTTGATGGCCGTGATAAATTCCTTGTTCGGGTACTTGCCACCCCACGCTTCAGGACCGGCCGATGTGATAACACCTGTATCCGTGTTGCCGGAGATGGCCTCCATGGTGTTTCCGATATTGATGCCAAAGCCCATTTTGGCGGCAAGGTCCTTGGCGGTGGGAAGTTCCGCAAAAGCGGATACGCCTAGAAAAAAAAGGGGAAGAAGAAAACTTCTTATATTCATCCGATACTCCATTTTGATACAATCAATACGCTTATTCACGTATATCGAAAACAAATATACTTTTTTTGAAAAATTTTAGCTATAATTATTTAATTTACCATATTGACAATTTATCCATCAAGATTTAAGACACTTTTAATTTTTGTCAAAGACAGGGCAAGACGAAAATAAAAGACCGAGGTGACACCCTCGGAAAAAAAATTCAATTATTTTTGAATTTGAGTTTCCAAAATCAAAAAATTATACTATCTTTGTGTTCGTTCCGCTAAGGACCACGCGGTCGTGGTGGAATTGGTAGACACGCTAGCTTGAGGTGCTAGTGGGAGCAATCTCATGACAGTTCAAGTCTGTCCGACCGCAGAAAAAGACTCGATGAAAATCGAGTCTTTTTTATTTGCTGTGGCTCCCTTCCACACTACCCCATAAAATTCTACATTTGCAATCATGAACCGTTTTGAACTGAAAAAGACGTCGAAGAAATCCAAGGCCCGTCTGGGAGTTTTGCATACCGACCACGGCGACATCCAAACGCCGATTTTTATGCCGGTGGGCACCGAAGCGACGGTAAAGGCTGTAACGCCCGCACAACTCAAAGAAGACATCAAGGCACAGATTATCCTCGCCAACACGTACCACCTGTACTTGCGCCCCACAACTCCGAAGATTGCGGCCGCGGGCGGCATCCATAAGTTCATGAGCTGGAACGGCCCGGTGCTCACGGACAGCGGTGGATTCCAGGTGTGGAGTTTGAAGGAACTTCGCAAAATCAAGCCCGAAGGCGTTGAATTCAGAAGCATTCTGGACGGTTCCAAGCACTTTTTTAGCCCGGCAAGCGTGATGAACGCCCAGCGCGAAATCGGCGCGGACATCATTATGGCGCTCGACGAATGCACGCCGTACCCGAGCACGGTCAAGGAAGCGGAGCACAGCTTAAACTACACGCTCCGCTGGACCGCCGAAGCGATGGAATGGCTCAAGGAACATCCGCCTATTCACGGCTACGATCAGCAGTTCTTTGGCATTATCCAGGGCGGAATGCACACGCATTTGCGCAAGCAGGCCATTGAACGCATCGCAGAACTCGGCCCCGATGGCTACGCCATGGGCGGACTTTCGGTCGGTGAACCGACCGAAACGATGTACGAAATCGCCGACTTCTGCACGGACTACCTGCCGACAGACCACCCGCGCTATGTGATGGGCGTCGGAACGCCGTGGAATCTGCTGGAATTGATCGGTCGCGGTGTCGACATGTTCGACTGCGTGATGCCCACGCGTAACGCCCGTAACGGCATGCTCTTTACAAGCGAAGGCGTGCTCCGCTACAAGGCTGCCCGCCACGCCGAAGAATACGACAAGCCGGTCGACCCGAATTGCGACTGTTACTGCTGCCGCAACTTTAGCCGAGCCTACTTGCGCCACCTGCACCACGCCGGCGAATCTCTCGGCTACACGCTCGCCAGCATTCACAATCTGCACTTCTACCTGCACCTCATGCAAGAGGCAAAGGACCACCTCGCCGACGATACATTCGAGGAATGGGCAAAAGCGAAGTGCGAAGTTCTTCAGAGAAACCTTGAATAAAAGGTGTTAAAAAGGCGACCCCGGAATAAATCCGGGGTGACAGCCTGTGCCCTTCCGCCTTCGGCGTCAGGATGACGAAACAAAAAAACGCCCCGGACTAAATGTCCGGGGCGTTTTTGATGGTTACTTAAGCGCTCCGCGAGGGAGCGCGTCAGTCTTTACTTGATGGAGATACGAGCAGTCTTTGCTGCACCGTTCATCATCACACGCACAACGTAGTTGCCGTTAGCAACGTTCTTGAGAGAGAACTGGTTTGCACCGGCAGAAACGCTAGCAATGCGGCTTTCAACAACGTGACCCATCATGTCGAATACCTGGATACGTGCTGTACCGGCCTTTGCGAAGTTCACATTGAGCATGTCACCCTTGAAGCCAACCTTGATGCCGCTAGCTACGCGAGCGACAGTCTTGATGCCGACCTTCGGATTTTCGACGCACTTGAGATCATCAACATAGAGGTAGTTGATCGTCGGCTGGTAAACAATGCCCTTGTAGCCAACCACTTCCCAGGCCATCTTCTTGATAGCAGCCCAGTTAAGGTCCTTCGGGTCATTGGTCCAGTTCGGCTGAGCAATGTCATCGAGACTGATGACCATGGTCTTCCAAACCTGGGAATCATCCAACACATATTCGTGGTAAGCATAGTCCGTCACAGAGCCATCCTGAACCTTGAAGGTATGAGCGGAGCCCTTGTAACGGTAGCTGATAGCACCGCACTTGCTCAAGTCAATACCCTTGGAGGTATCGGCATTCGTATTGAGGCCGAGTGCCACAAACGGAGCTTCGGTATAGGTTCCCTGATCCCAATTGACATCCTTCAAGCCAACAAAGCCCTTCGTGCCATTCGTCGGATCTTCAGTACCCGGGAAGGCAACCACATAGCCACCAAGCTTCTGGTCATAGACGTTAGAAATAGTGGACTTTCCACCCGGTTCCTTATCCGTGTAAGCATACCAGGTACCCTTTGTCTTGAGAACTTCATCAAGATCTTCAACGTCGTCGATATCGACAACAGTCTTGTAGGTAACCGTAGCAGAAGAACCCGGAACGATTGCACTAGAAGAAGAGACTGCCTTTGCGCTGCTAGAAGAACCAGCAACAACAGAAGAAGAGCTCTGACCCACTGCAGCACTAGAAGAGGACTTCGGAGTTTCGCTAGCACCACCGCTAACAGCAGTGAAGGAAAGACCGTCGCACTTCACGTCATCCACATAGAGGTACGGATACTTGGGCTGGTTCATATCGTCCGGAACCTTTTCGAGGCCCTTGATTTCCCAAGAAAGACGAGTTGCGTTTTCCATCTTGATCGGCTTAGAGCGAGAATCATCACCCCAAGTTTCCTGCTTCAACATGTCCGTCGTAATTTCGACTTCCTTCCAACCTTCAGAAGCGTCCTTGTTCACGCGATGATAGTTGTAGTCAGTAACGTCGGTCGTTTCGATAGCGAAGTTGTGGCTTGCACCCTTGTACTTGTACTTGATGGTCTTGCACTTGGAGAAGTCTGCATAAGCCTTCGGAGAATCCTTAGCCGGTTCCTTCAAAAGCGTGAGGAACATCTTGATGTACGGACCGTAAGTAAGGGAACCCTTACCGATCTTAACATCCTTAAGGGCAGCTACATACTTAGACGTATTCTTGGTGTCGCCGCTAACCGGGTAGACAACCTTATAGGTCGTGTTGCCAAAGTCATCTTCGATCTTTTCGTTAGAAATAGAGCTTGCGCCACCATTTTCCTGGTCTTCAACAGCAGCCCATGCACCACCGAGGTAACCGTAACGGTCGCCATCTTCCATGTCATCGAGAATGGAAGTAGAAGCGCCATTGGCAACGCCAGCAGAGAAGCCACTTTCTTCAGAAGCAGAACCATTCTGGAGGCCGCAATCCTTATAAGTTGCACCACCGAGCTTGCCCTTCACATACTTACCAGAGTTGGTGTAAGTGAAACCGTTTTCGAACACGGCGTTAGCAAATGCAGCAGAAGTTTCGTTCATGGCAGATGCGTTCCAGTTCGTCCAGGACACGCCCTTCTGAGCCATCCATTCTACCCACTGGTTACTGGAGCCTTCATCCGGCTGGCCATCACCGTTAGCATTGACGGTACCCCATTCGGTAGCGAACACGGGAACGCCCTTGCCCATTGCAGATTCGGCAGCCTTGTTATAGCCGCCATCGCCCATTCTGTGCGTTGCTGCGTAGAAGTGGAGCGTGCAACCATAGTTCTTGTCGTTGATACCTGCGTTAGCGCAGTTATCCGGCTGGCTAGACCATCCCGGGCTACCCACGAGGATGAGGTTATCAGAATACTTACGAATTACCGGAATAACCTGATCGGCATGCTGCTTCACGGCTTCCATGCTTCCGGTCGGTTCGTTCCAAATTTCGAAAATCACGTTGTTATACTGGCCATATTCCTGAGCTGCGTATTCAAAGAACTTGACAGCGTCAGACGTAAAACCGTCAGAGCTTTCGATGTGCCAGTCGATAATCACGTAAATGTCTTTGTCAATAGCTGCATTCACCACAGACTTGAGCAAAGCCTTCTGGAAGCCTTCGCCACCCGTCGTGTAAGAACGGCCCGAGCTGTTGAACTTTTCGTCAGCGGCACCGAGAGCAAAACGCACAACTTCGATACCCATGTCGTCAACCAAGCGGTTGATGCCCTTTTCAGAGTAGAAGTCGGTAGAATAGGTGTTGCCCGAGCTCCAGAAGAGGCTCATACCCTTGACCTGAACAGCCTTTTGAGAGTATTCCGGGCAAGAACCAGAAAGCTTGCCACCATTAGCCTTAAGTTCACCGTACGTGCTTACGGGGCCAACACGGCTAGCACTAACTGCCATAGCAGACGTTACGGCAGCGCACATCAGAAATGCGAAGACTTTTTTCATAAACATCCTTTTGGGTTCACCCAATCTCCGCAATCACAAATCCCAAGCGAAAGATATATAATATGGGGTTACTATAGTTGTAATTAATTTGGAAACATTCGAAAACGATCAAAAAACGGCATTTTGATTAAAAATGTTTACCAAAATGGAAGATGCCCGCACAGAGGCGGGCATGACAGGCCGGGGAGACCGTGTAAAACTTAGTTTTTCACGAATTTCATTGTCCGCAAGCCAAGAGGTGTCCTGAAGCGTACAATGTAGACGCCTGCACGGAGCGAGCTCATGTCAACAACTCGGGCGTCGCCTACACTCTTGAGGCCTGCAATTTGGACTCTGCGGCCATCGATACCGACAACATCCAGACGAGTAACGTCGGAAGTTCCAATGACAAGGCTTGCAGATCGAGCGTCATAGAATACTTCGCGAGACACCGTAGGCATCACATTTGCGAGACCGATAGTCCCTTCCGAAGAGCTCGAGGATTCAACCTTTTCGCTGCTAGAACTGTCACTGGATTCTTCGCTCGATGAGCTCAGAATGACGTTGGAAGAAGAAGAGCTCTGGTTGACACTGGAAGAAGAAGAGCTCTGGGCGATACTGGAAGAGGATGAGCTCTGGGCGATACTGCTAGAGGATGGATATTCCATCACTTCGCCGTTACTTCCCTTATAAGCCATAAGAGCGTCTTTGAGTTTCTGGTTCACATCAGAAGAAGCGTCATCGACAGAATTGTCAAAGGTCCACTTGAAATCGCCACCCTGCAAACGGCCTGCATAGGCAAGCACATTAGCCACAGCCTGTTCCGGAGAATCGGCCGTGTAGCTGTACATGATAGACTTGTCCGTATCAAAATTATTATAGGTATTTTCGCCCGAATAGGACTTTACGCTAGATGGCACCTGATCATTGCGCGAGGTCACCACGTAGGCATCGAAATCGACCTTAGAATCAATATCGCCAATTGCAGTTTCTTTACCCTTCAAAATGTATTTGCTTGCTCCATACGGAATGAACGTATAAGAGCCTTCCATGTGGTTGTTGTAAGCCTTGATTGTACCGCCCGCTTCCTTGCTGAACGTACCGTTGTTCGTCGGATCGCGCTTAGTGCCGCTCGCATAGACGTCGGTACCCTGCAACGAGGTCATCATCGGATATTTGCAATTGCGGAAATAGTTTGCTTCCATGAACACGGAAGAGCCCAGCGTAGAGCCTGCGCCGTACTTGGCATTGCCATCGTAATAGTTGTTGTATACGTGGGCGCTGTAGTAACGCACACGCGGATGACGGCTATCGGAATGATCGTACCAGTTATGGTGATACGTGATGTAATAGCCCCCATCGGCACCTTCCTTAAGGCCGAGCAAATTTGACTTGCCATTATCCCAGAAATGGTTGTAGCTAAAAGTCACATAAGTCGATAGCTTGCAATCCAAGGCGCCATCGCCCTTGACCTGGTCCTTGTCGCTACCCGCATGGCCGTAGAAAAAGTCATTGTTGTGGACCCAGATATACTGGTTATCCTGCTGGAGCGTGATGTTGTCGCCTTCGTCGGAATCAACATTCATGATGCCGATGTTTCGGATTTCCAAATTCTGGGTTCCTTTGACGCGGAAACCCCAGCCATTTGCAGTCGCATCATTACCGATGCCTTCAACAGTCATCGAAAGGCCCTCTTTTTTGCCCATATCGATGGTGATGTCGCCCTTGTCGGTCACTTCGGGGTCCGTCACATTTCCCAGGAGACGAATCACCAGCGGGCGCTTATCATAGCCCTTCTTGAACGAAGTTAAGATATTTTGGAGGCCCACACTTTCCGTAACGGCGCCCTTGTTGCTCGTGACGACATCCAGCTTGACCGTGTTCTTTGTCGATTCCGAGACGTAAAGAACAACCGCGCCATCCTTGAGCGTACCATCAGTCTTGTAGGCGCCCGGAACATGTCCGTTGCTAAACGCAAAACCGGCTCGGTCATGCGCTTTGACCGTCAAAGACTTGGATGTCGTCGATGCAGTTTCCTTGCCGCCTTTTACAGATGCGACCTTAAGCGTGTAGTTACCCGCCTTGAGGCCAACCACATCGACACGGTACTTGGAACCGTATTTGCGGATGAGCGGAGCATCCACCTTGACGTCACTAGCACCAGCGCCCGAATAATAGACGTTGTAGCTATCGGAACCATCAGATGCCCATTCGGCATAGGCCGATTCTAAAGCACCAGAGGCTGTCTGAAGAGAAACTTGTGCGTTGGCCATAACAAAAAGGCCTGCACACGCAAAAACAGAAACGACGTGTTTCATAAAACATCCCACCACAAAAACGGGCTAAAATTAGCCCCACACCAGTAACTAATATACAGTGATTGTCAATTTTTCGCAACATATTTTTTCATTGCACTGAAAAAATTACATAAAAGGCGCTTTTTGACGTATTTTCCAAAGGTGAATTTTATTTTGCGTGAAAAATTTCGATAAAATTTTATATTGTGGACGCTAGAGTGTGGATGGGAAACCTTAGAGGATGACAATGTTGAAAAAGACTTTTTTGGCAAGCCTTGCCATTTGCGGATTTGCATTCACCAATAGCTTCGCCGCTTTAAGCACAGACGATTTTATCGAAGCGGCTTGGATGACCACACGATTCTTTGGCGCCCAGCGTTCTGGCCAGGGCCCGAACTGGATCTTGGACGGCACGAATAATCCGACCAGCTTTACAAAGGATAGCTACAACGGCAAAGACGTGAGCGGTGGTTGGTTCGACTGCGGCGACCACGTGATGTACGGTCAGTCTCAGGGCTACGCCTCTTACGTTTTGGCTCTTGCATATGCCGAATTCACAAAGGGTTTTTACGACCTCTACACCGGGGATTATACCGACTACAAGGCAAGCAAGGATTACTCCCGCAAGGGCGGCAAGCCAAACGACGTGCGCGACCTCCTCGAAGAACTCCGCTACGAAGCCGATTTCTGGGTCAAAGCCGCCATTGACGAAAACAACTTCGTGACCGTGAAGGGCAACGGCAACCAGGACCACATGAAGTGGGTTACAGCTGGAGCCATGAGCAAGCTCGGCACAGGTGACGGTGGCGAACCGCGCTCCATTACAGGTAATGCAAACGACGCTTACACTCCGGGTATGGCCGCAGCAATGCTTGCTGTGATGGCCCGCGTCGAACCAGACGAAAGCGCTCGCGAAAAATACCTGAAGGCAGCTAAGACCGCGTTCGCCTACGCTAAAAAGCACAAGGGAGTCACACACTCTGAAGGTTTCTACGACAGTGGTTGGTGGGGAGGCGTTTGGCAAGATGGTCCGTTCCTCGCCGCAACGGAACTCTACCGCACGACTAAGGACGAATCCTACAAGAGCGACGCTAAAAAATATTACGACGACATTGACTTTGACAAAAACAGCTATTCTCGCTTTAGCTATTCTGATGCAAGTCCGCTCTCAAACATCATGGGTGAATACGTTTTCAATTTCCATCCGCAGGGCGACTTTTCTGGGTCTGTAGGCTACCTCGACAGAATGTACATGGATCAGGCCGACAAAAACGGAATTTACAACAAGGAAACATCATCCAAGGAACATTTCCATGTCCGTACTCCGTCGGGCGGCGCATTCCTTTACGCTCTTTATGCAAAATATTTCAAGGACAATTCATACGATGAAGCCATCGAAAAGAATATCGCATTCCTTCTCGGTGACAACAGCTACAAGAAGTCTTACGTGGTAGGCTTTGACCGCAATGGAGCAAAAGCTCCGACAAGACCGCACCATCGTGGTTACTACGGCAACGAAGACGCAGGTCGTGACGTCAACGGAGCAGGCAATCCTCCTGAAAAGAACAAGCTTCTGGGTGGCATGATTGCAGGCGACTTTAACAACAGCAACCACAACGGCTCAACCGCCGACTGGCAAGTGAACGAAGTGTGCGTTGACATGAACGCTCCGCTCGTTGGCGCTCTCGGCTACATCTTAAGCAAGAAGGCTCCAGTCGAATCCGTCGGAAGCGACGTTGAATCTGAAGAAGACAAGAAGAAGAGAGAAGAGGAAGAAGAAAAGAAGCGCAAGGAAGAAGAAGAGAAAAAGAAACAAGAAGGCATCATTGCTGGACGCGTTTTGAATACAAACACCTTCAGCATCGTCCAAGGCTCCTCTTCGATCACAGTTAATAGTGCAAATTCCGCTCCGTTCAAGGTTCAGGTATTCGGCCTCAACGGCAAACTTGAACAGGAATTCACAAGCAAGGGTGCAAGCCTGAATGTAAGCCTCAAGAATAAGGGCATGCAGATTATCAAGGTTAGCTCCAAGAGCGCCACCAAGACATTCAAGGTGAATAATTACTAGTAGAAAATGTCATTGCGAGAGTGCGCGGCACTCGAAACAATTTGATCGAATTTAGAAGCCCGTGCAGATGCGCGGGCTTTTACTTTATAATGCGTTCAATCGCTTCTTTGAAAATCGCGGGGTCTTGCAACAAGCTCATGACCACCCAGCCGTCTTCGTCAAAATCAAAGAAGAAGCCCGGCTGCACAAGCACATGCTTTTCGCGAAGCAAGCGAAGCGTGAGTTCTTCATCGTCTTCACCAAGACGCACAACGGCGTACCAGCCGCCGAGAACTTCGGGGCAATACTTGGACGGGAACGCTTCGCGAAGCGTCTGCCAATTCTGTTGCAAGCGGTCAAGAACTTTAGATTCGTAAGCTTCGGAATGTTTGAGCAGGGATGCGCCGAGAGCCTGCGCAGGTGCCGAGACGCTCAAGTATGCGTCTTCAACGAATTCAAGAGCCGCGCGAATTTCTTCGAAATTTTCGCGCGGAGCGTAGAACGCCATCCAGCCGAGCTTTAGCTGCGGCGAACCCACAGCTTTGCTGAGACCATTCAACCAGAAAATCGGGCACTTCGGACCGTCTTCGGGAAGGTTGATGAAGTCTCCCCCACCCGCGTCCCAGAGATCCTGCTCCTTCGAACCTAACTCAACTAAGTCAACAAGTTGACTAGTTTCGTATATCGACTCCACTTCGTTTCGCTCAGGATGACAAGGCGCGAAAACATATTGCCAAGTGCGCGAGACTTTATCCGTGAATGCGTAATCGCCAAAGACTTCATCGACGACAAGAATCATGTTGTTCTCTTCGCAGAAGCGAACTGCCTCGTTCCATTCTTCACGCGAGACACAATGACCCGTCGGGTTATGCGGCGAGACGAGCAACAAGATTTTCGCATGTTCCGGCGCGGCAAGCAAGCTGTCGGAATCCAGGACAAAGCGGAACGCGTTCACTTCGGCTGGCGCAGAGCGCCGCTCTGTGACCTTTTTAAGGTCGGTGAGCTTGTCGAACCGCTCACGTTTCAACTTCAAAAAGTACGGAGCGCATTCCAAATGTTCGAGCTGCGCAAGTGTATCGAGCAAAGGGTAGCCCGGCATCGGCGTTAAAATCACATCGCCCGGATCGCAGAAGGTCTTGAACAAAACGGAATAAGCTTCACTCGTGCTTGCGGTAAGGATTATCTGTCCTGCCGTAAAATTACCACCGCGTTCACGGTAATACTCCACCACCGCCTCGCGAGCTGATTTCCAACCCGAAGCATCGGGATTCCAATTGCCAAAAGCTTTACGACCTTCATCGACCGCATCATCCAAATCCACCGGCAAGCCAGCCTTCACAGGCGAGCTCACCGTCATGTCGATAAACGGAAGCGAGTTTGCTTCGGCGCACTCTGCAAGAACATCGGCCTTGGCGCGTTCCAGTTCAGCAAAGAACGGCGACGGAGAAAGATCTTTAGGAAGTCGAGATGAAAGCATGGTGAACGGCTAGTGGTTAGGAGTGAGGCTATTGGAGTTAGTAGAAATTTAGAAACAAAATCGATTCACCATGTAGTGTACAAGCACTAGTCCTTTATGCAACGGACTGAGAACGCTTCGTTGTCATCCCACCAATATGAAGTTACGAAAAAAGTATCATACGACATATCAATCGCGATGCGCAGCCCTTCGCTATGATCGTCGCGACACCAGAAATAGGTTTCACGGCCCGCATTCTTAAATCCTGGACCCGACATACGATAGCCCGCAGGCAATGCCGTAAAACAGGTCGCATTGGTCGAAGCCGGCAAATAGACATCTCCGTGAAAAGGCTTGGTATAAGGTTCCCAGCCTTCGGTGGCCTTTAACGCAAATGGAGCCATGTAGTAAGACCAATCTTCGCTTTTTTCGTTTATCCTTTCGGACAAGGGCCTCATGAGAATGGCAAATTCTTCCCTGGTAGGCAGATGGTATCCAGCAGGGCACGCTTCGTCAGCAGTATAGTAGGTATAGAGCCGTCCGTATTTTTCACAGCTATCCAAACTGTTCATGTAACAGAAACTGGAATCCATCTCATAGTTCAGATTTTCAGCCATCCATACCTGGTCACCGATTTTTATTGTCTTGTAGGTCTGTCCGTCACGCTCGTCAAGCAAAGTTCCAAATTCGCATTCGGTCGGATTCTGTGACAACACCGTCCGGGAGTTCGACGAAACTTTCGAGCTGCTACTGGATTTCGCGAAAGAACTGCTGCTAAATTTCACAATAGAACTGCTGCCAGTCACTTCAACGGGTTCGCTTAGTCCCTGTTCTATGCCAGCAGATGTCTCGCTGTCACCGCAAGCGCCGAAGAAGAACGTCAAAAAAAGGAAAGCAAACGAAATATGCTTATGCATAAGATCCACCTTCTCAATGAGCTTAACGAAGTTATTTTTTGCGTTTTTTGATAAAGTTTGCAAGCCCGACGGCAATCAAGATTCCCGCCGGGAGTACAACGGCAATTGTCAAGAGAATAAGTTTTTGAGCATCGCTCAAGCCTTTGAGCGATTGCTTGAAATTTTTCAGCTTGGCGAGCAACCCGGGCTTTTTTCCTCCCGAAGTGGAGCCGTCGGCTTCTTCGCCCAAATCCTCGGAACCAGCGAAAGATTTGAATCCGGGAATCAGAGCGAACAACTTTGACGCCGAATCCTTGACGGGTCCGACAAAACGGCTGACATAGGAGCGCACCTTGCCGTAAACTTTTTTGAAAGGGCGTTTCAGTTGTTCTAACATATTTTCTCCTTTATTCCCTCAACAAGAAGGCGATGGCGGATCAAGTCCGCCATGACATTTCAATTGCGCGTAACGTTATGCTTTCTTGTAAATCAGGTTCACACCGCCGAAGAGAGCGCGCATGTTTGCCTTGAGCGTATCGCTCGAGACACCGCGACCTTCAACTTCTTCGCCGTTAGCCTTCAAGACAATGCGGCTTAAGCCACGACCAGCCCACAACTTGTCCTTTTCAGGAACGACGAGCTGGCGGTACTTCACAAGCTCGACCGGCATGCCGATTTCACGCATGAGCATGAGGGCTGCTTCGATCGGACCTTCTGCCGTCACGGACTTCACAAGCGCTTCGCCATCCTTCTTGAAGTGGAAAATGAAGCGGTTTTCGTCCGGGATAACTTCGATGTTGTTGAACACCAGGCGACCGTTCACGTTGACGAACTGTTCGCGGAACACGTCGAGCACGCGTTCGGCACTGAGTTCGCCTTCGGCTTCGCTCAAGCGCTTCAGCACCGGCTGCAACTTGGAAGCTTCCTGCAAGGTCATCTTGTAGCCGAACTTCGTGATGATTTCGTACACGGCGGTGCGACCGCTCTGGCTCGTGAAGCTGAGCGTATCGTTCTGGTTACGGCCAATGATCGAGTAATCAATCGGACGATAAGCGCCCTTCTTCATGTCCTTTGTCTTGGAGGCACCATCCTGATGAATGCCGCTGCGGTGCACGATGGCTTCGGTTCCGATCAACGGAGCGCGGATGTATATAGGCACGCCGCTCCAGTGGCTCACGAGAATTGCAGTTTCGTAAATGCGTTCGAGGTGGAGTCCCGTATTGACGCCGGAGTTATGCAGACCAATCGCGACTTCATAGAAGTTCGTATTGCCGCAACGTTCGCCGAGACCGTTCAAAGCGACTTCGAGCTGAGTTGCACCAACGAAGAAGCTTTCGACGGTTGCTGCAGTCGCCATGCCGAGGTCGTTATGGCAGTGGACAGAAATCGTGATATTCTTGGGCAGAGCTTCATAGACCTGCTTGACCTGATCCACATAGAGCTTCGGGCGATAGCGTTCCACCGTGTTCGGCAAGTTGATCGTCGTAGCACCCGCTTCGACAACAGCCTTCAGAACATCAATCACAAAATCCATGTTTTCGAGGCAGTCGCCAAAATGTTCAGCGCTAAATTCCACATCACCCTTGTCGCCGACGAGCGACTTTGCAAACTTCACGCACTTCACAGCCTTTTCCTTGACCTGTTCAGGCGTCATGTGCAGCACGTTTTCCATGGACAAGGGGCTTGTGGCAAGGAACGTATGGATGCGCGGATGCGGAGCGTACTGGACAGCTTCCCAGCAGCGCTGGATATCGCTTTCGATGCAGCGAGCGAGGCCAGAAACCACGACGTTCTTTGCAGTTTCGTCGCCTTCTGCCGCCATCTGCGCGGTGAGCTTTGCAAGTTCCATGACCGACTCAAAATCCATTTCGCTAGACGCAGGGAAACCGACTTCGGCACCTTGCACACCGAGCTTCAAGAGCAACAGATAAACATCTTTTTTCTGGGCATTGTTCCAGGGCTTCGGAAGAGCCTGGTTACCATCACGCAGTGTTACGTCATAGAAGAATGGTTTTCTCGTTTCAGTCATTTTTATCTCCTTGCCGGCTTCAAGACCGCAAAGTTCCTTTAATTTTTCAATCCAAAAATAGAATTTCGCCATAAAAAAGAACCCGCTTCGTTCTCGAAGCGGGCGCTTTTAGGTTGAAATTCGTTTGAAAATCTTTGAAAAATCCCTAAAACCTCGCTTCGGTAGCGATGCTAAGTAGAAGTAGAAGGTTCAAAGTTTTTCTCATGTGCATGAATATACAAAGATTCGAGGGGAATGGCAAGGGGGGAGCAAGCCCAATTGTTGGTCATTTCACACAAAATAATGTATATTGAAAAAGTCGATTTTTACAGAAGAGTTTTTCAAGCGTAAATAAAATGATGTTGCGTACTAGTTTCGTCAAAGCGTCCGCTATCGGACTTGCCGTAGCCAGCACATCCTTGTTTGCAAAGGCCATCGACACGCCGAATCAGTATCAGCAGGATGAGTGGTCTCCCGAATATGGTAGTAGCACCTGGATGTACGAGAACTCGGCAGGATTATTTGAAACGGGTCCGCTCGACGACTACCGCGCCGCTAAGCGTCTTTACTTGAACCGTCAGTTTTTGGACGCTGCATACGCCTTCGGTGAAATCCAGACCAAGTACCCGACATTCCGCCTTGTCGATCAGGCTGCTTTCTACGAGGCAAAATCTTTCGAAAAACTCCGTATGCACAAGGCTGCTAGGGTAATTTACCGAGATGCCATCAAGCGCTATCCGCAAAGTGACCAACTTGCCAAGTATCACTTCCAGTTGATGAACATCGACTATAAGGAAGGAAAATATACAGAAGCAATGAATAAGTACCAGTACATTGCTCAGAAGTTCGGCAAAAGCGATGCGAAGGCTGACGCCGACTACGTTGCCGGCCAGATTAAGCTCGAACAGGGTCTCTATCAGGAATCCATTGACCTGCACGCTTCCATCCTTCCGGGTAATGCGAACTACCTCTACGCCCGCTATACCATGGGTATCGCTTACAGCCGTCTCTACAAATTCGACGAAGCCGAAAACTGCTTCCGCGCTATTACGGAACAGCCGGTTTCCAACAAGTCCGAACGTGACATACAGAATGCGGCTAAGGTGAAGCTCGGTCACATTTTCTCCTCTGCTGAAAAGCCGGATCTCGCAGCTGCCGCTCAGATGTACGGTCTGGTTCAAAAGGAATCTCCGGTGTTTGACGAAGCTATGCTTGGTATTGCATGGGCATTTCTTAAGGTTTACAAGATAGATGAAGCAATCAAATATGCCAAGTGGATTATCAACAACCTTCCGGAATCCTTCATCGTGTCCGAAGCTTACCTCATAATCGGTTACTGTTACTTCATGAAGAAAGATTACAAGAACGCTTTCGACGCCTTGATTCAGACTGAAAAGCTCACGGAACAGCCGTTTGTGTCCGTAGCTTCTCGTGATAGCGCACGTCTGGCTTATGATGCAATGCAGAGCCAGCTCGACTCCGTCCAAGTTTTTGCCTTAGATCTTGCAAACCAGTTACCGACGCCGCGTGTGGAAAACAAGCGTAAAGCATTTCGCTCGACTTTCGACAAGGTTTACAAGGTTATTGAAGATTACGCAACGTTTATGCAGAGGGTAATCGAGAGTGATCGCTTTGAATCTAACCGCAAGCGTATTTTGGATGATGCAGGCTTTACATTGAGTCCTCCTCGAGTACATCCTGGGCCTTATCGACCTTATGATAATCCGCCCCTCGAAGATTTAAGCGATTTAGAATAAAGCGGAAAGAAAGCCAAAAAGAAAACCCGACTTAGTCGGGCTAGATTTTTCACTTAATAAGAAAAGCAATCACCGATTTCTTGGTAAGATTTCCTTTTTAGGAACCTTGAAAAGTTCAGCCGCTTTCTCTGGGGTCAATATTCCGGCATCGACCATTAACTGAGCATCTTCTTTATGGGCATCGTCATGTCCTTGAGCATAGGCCCCTTGTCTCTCGTAAAGCAAGTCTGTCATACCGTCAACCTCGTTCAAAAGAATTTCGTCGGTGTACCCTGTCAAAGATACATCTTTGATGAAATCCTTGTCAAGTAGGCTTTTTAACGCTCATCATAAAAGTTCAACCATCTGCAAAAAACGAAATATACCCCAAAGTAACAGTTCTGTCAAGTTCAATCATTGTGATATTACGTAAAACCAACCCAGATTTTGTATATTCTATCTGTTATATGCAAATAACTAAGATAAAAGTATCACAAGCGGTTCAGTTTTTTAAAAAGAATGATTTGTGGGCGAAAATCGCCTTTACCATAATCTTTCTTTCGTATTTGTCTTTGTGTCACTCCTGTTTTAATCCAATTGAGGGTGGGACTTTTCCCATATATGAGAATAACTATCCTGGAGATGTTTATGGCTTTCGAGTGAAAAATAAAGGAGCCAAGCAATGCGAATTGAATGGCAAAAGGATTTTCCTAGAACGGGAGAATCAAAACGAATCATTTTGGTACGATTTCTTTGTTGATTCTAGGGCCTATTATGTTTGGCATCTCCTGTATCAGGACGATGATGGTGCAAGAAAAAATATTTTGACTTACAGGTTTGCGCCACATGGAGGTATTGGGGCTGTTGTTCAGGGGACGGGAATCGGAATTGATGAACGAAAGGATTCTATCGTAATTATTTATGATGCAGAGCCATTGGATGGCTTTACAATAGAGCCTAGTCCGTTCAGTGATAAAATTGTACTTCAGAAAGCCGTTCCTGGCAAGAGCGTTATTTCATATCATTGCGCTATGGAGTGGTTCAATTGATCAAGAAACTAATAGATAAACTCTTTACCTTGACTGCTTTTATTTCTGCAGTGTGCTTGGCAGTTCATTATACGCCGGCAGCCTTGATAAAAGGAACCTATAGCTTTTGGTCGGATTACATTGTACTGTTACTATTCCCTTTAGTAATGCTTGTTTCGGCTATTTTGCTGTTACTTGATTTGTTTTCGTTGAAAATAGAGGTTGTCCAAAGAAAGGTATGGATGTTTTTTGCAGCAATCGGAGTTGTTCCAATTCTGCCTATAGCCTCGTTTGGGTTAATCTTGTTCGTATTTGATATCATCTACTATATAAAACATTTTTTCGAATTTTTAGTCGGTTTGTTTTAGCGGGTATATTAAAAAAGATTGATAGTCCACAAGTAGACTAAAATCCCTTAAAAACTGAAAAATTTTATATCTTTTCGGCAATTATGATTTTACTCGTCGCCGAAAAACCTTCTGTCGCCAATCAACATTACAAGCCGATGCTGGAGCGTATTGAGGGTGAAAAGTTTACGCAAGGCGACGGGTGTCTAATCGGCAAGAACCATTGCATCACGTGGTGCGTTGGTCACTTGATTACGCTTGCTCCGCTGGACGCCTACCCCGGATTTGAGGGCGGTTGGCGACTTTCGAATTTGCCGCTTTTGCCCGAAAAATTCAAGTTGATGGAAATCGAGAGCACGCGAAAGCAGCTCGCGGTGGTGCGCGACATGATGTCGAAGGCGGACGTGCTTGTGAACGGCGCAGACGCGGGCCGTGAAGGTAATTTGATTTTCGACCTGATTCTCGACTACACGCCGGACTTCCGCAAAAAGCAGATCAAGCGTTTGTGGGTGAACAGCTATGTGGCGAAAGATTTGGACAAGGCTTGGAAGAATCTGGAAGACGCGACCGAGCGTTTGAACTTGAGCTATGCGGCAAGGCTCCGCCAGCGTGCCGACTGGATGGTCGGGCTGAATGCGACGCGAGCTTACACGCTTACCGCCGGGCGCGGAAAGATGATTTCGGTGGGGCGCGTGCAAACGCCGACGCTGAATCTGGTCGTGGAACGCGATGCAATTGTCGAGCAATTCAAGGAACTGTTTTATTACAGCGTTGTGGGAACGTGGAAAGGGTTCCAAGCGCAATTATTAGACGAAAGACGAGAGACGAAAGACGAAAGGGGACAACGTCATCCTGAACAACGTGAAGGATCCAGTGACAGTCAAGGAGATTCCCGGTCGGAGCCGGGAATGACAAGTGAGGCAGAAACAGCCGCGGAAGCGAAGGTCGCGGCGGACAAACAAAGCAATTTAAAAGTTGCGATTTTCGAGAAAGAAGAGCCGGCGCAAGCTGTTATAGACAAATGTTCGCCGCCGGAAGAAGCGACAATTGCAAAGATTGACATCCAGCAAAAAAAGCAGTTCCCACAAAAACCGTTCGACTTGACGGAGCTGCAAAAAGAGGGCAACAAGCGTTTTAAATACAGCGCCCAGCAAGTTCTCGACTGCGCCCAAAACTTGTACGAAAAGAAGTTGCTCACCTACCCACGTACGGACTCGCAATACCTGCCGGATACGATGCAGCAAGAAGCATACGCGCTTGCACAAAGACTTGCCACAGCGCAAGAAAAATCCGTCATGCGCGATGGCAATGAAAACTTTGTCTTCATCAACTCTAGCAAAGTCACAGACCACTTTGCCATTATCCCCACGGGAGAAGAACCACAAAATCTCCCAGAGATGGAAGAGAACATCTACAAGCTTGCCAAGGAACGCTTTGTGCAAGCATGGCTCAAGCCGTATGTCTGGAGCGAAATGGAAGTTCTGCTAGAGGCAGGCAACGAAAATGGAGATTCCCGCTCAGAGGCGGGAATGACAGCTGAGGCGAGAGTCGCGCCAGAACTGTTCCGCCTAAAGCTCAAGCGGAATGAGGATTTGGGATTCCGGGCGCTCGCCAAGGAAGAAAAGAAGAAACCGTCGAAAAAGAAAAAAGGCGATGCCGGAACAGAGTCCGGCATGACAAGTGATGCGAAGGGTGCAGATGCCGAAGGCAAAGGCGATGGCGATGATATCACGAATATCGTCGAGACGTTCCCGGAATGGAATGTCGGCGACCACGCGCCTTTCGACAGCCTGGAACAGCAAAAGAAAAAGAAGAGCAAGCCCAAGTACTTCACCGAAGCGACGCTCCTTGCCGCGATGAAAACAGCAGGCAAGCAAATCGAAAATGAAGAACTTGCCGAAGCCATGAAAGAACGCGGTCTCGGAACTCCAGCCACGCAAGCAGGCATCATCGAGACGCTCAAAAAGCGCGGATTCATCGAAGCGCAAAAGAATTATCTTGTTAGCACCCAGCGCGGACGCGAAGTCATCGCGCTCATGGACGAAAAAGTCAAATCGCCCGAAATGACCGGCGAATGGGAATTCAAGCTTTCGCAAGTCGAGAAAGGCAAGCTCACGCCGATTGAATTCCGCGACGGCATCGTGAATTACGTCAAGGAACTCTTCGAACATCTGCGTCAAAAATACGGCAGCCAGTTCGAACGCGAAACTGTCACCGACGCGATTCCATGCCCGAAATGTTCTAGCCCGCTCGAAATTGCGCCGTGGGGCTACGTTTGCAAAAATGAGGAATGCGGCTTTAAGGCTGGCCACACCATTGCAGGCCGCACACTGAGCCACGCCGAAATGGCGACACTCCTGAAAACCGGCAAGTCCGATTTGCTCAGCGGTTTCAAGAGCAAAAAAGGAACGACATTCAGCGCCACGCTCACATTAGGCGATGACGGCAACATCGGCTTTGAATTTTCTGATGACGCTCGCGCCAAAACGCCAACCAATTATAAATGCCCCAAGTGCGGCAAGACGCTTTTGGATTCCGGCAACCGCCTCATCTGCGAAGGGAACGACGTCACCACTTCGAACAACGAAAATGGCGACCCCACACTCACACCGGACACAGCCCCGACTTGCGACTTCGTTTTCTACAAGACAATTGCCGGGCATGTCATGAGCGACACGGAAATTGCGGAACTTTTCAACAACGGCACGACAGAAATCATCAGCGGATTCTTGACCAAGAAAGGCACAACTTTCAACGCCAAAGTCGTCTGGGACAAGGATTTCAAGGCGACATTCGCCTTCGAGAACGACGGTCATTTCCACGGCACCGAAACCAAGTTCAACTGCCCGCTCTGCAAAAAGAAACTCGAAGAAAACAAGAACGCCATTTTCTGTCCGGCTTGCAACTTTACCTTGTTCAAATCTGTTGCTGGCAAAAAGCTCCGCGTTGCTGACATCAAGGCGCTCCTCACCGGCGGCAAGACAGAACTGTTGACCGGATTCAAAAGCAAGAAAGGGACGGAATTCGACGCTTATCTAAAGCTCGGTGAAGACGGCCGCACAAGCTTTGAATTCGTCCATAGAGACCTTCCCTGCCCTTGCTGCGGCGACCAACTGCGATTCCGTAGCGGCACGACCACGCAAACGCCAAACGGAGAAGTGCAAACGCTCGCGGCATACGTGTGCATGAACCCCGCCTGCAATTACGGGATTCCCAAAACATTCTTCAAGCGTGAATTTTCCGACGAAGAAGTCGAAACGCTCCTCAAGAACAAATCCACGCCTATCCTTGAACCATTCAAAAAGAACGATACGACATTCAGGGCTGCGCTAGAACTGCGCGAAGGCGGCAAGATAGCGTTTAATAAGTTGACTGTGGAAGTGATTTCTAAAAAGTAGGGAGATGCCCGATCGGAGTCGGGCATGACAAGAAAATCCCTATTTTACATCGATTCTGTGCACTTGGCGCCCCACCTGAACTAGATAACTGCCGGCAAGGCTCATTTCAAGTGCAACGTTTCCGGCATCATTTACCAATCCACTGGCAATTACTCGGCCCTGCATGTCGAACACACTTACCTTTGCCCCCACTTGGGCCCCATAGACTTGCAGCATACGACCCGCGGCTTTGACACCAAACGAAGGCATCTTGGGAATCGCGCGAAGCGATATCTTCGCATTCGACCAGATGGTACCATTATTTGTGTTTACGCAACTATTCACAAAATTTGGGAAGGAGCCGGCATCATCCGGATGCCAGAAAAATTCTTCCCATACGGATTGGCTGTAATAATCGTTGATAAACAGTCCCGAAATACTATGGTTGTTGGCATAGTAAACAGGAGTCGTTTCGCCTCTGCTCAGCACACCAATGGGCTGCCACAGTACAATTCCGTCCACCCAATTGCCGTTGGCATCTACAAGGGCTTCATTGACGACAATGTCGTTTTTCTGCCAGGCGCAGGGGTGGTTTTCCATGACCTTGATGCCATCGAGTTTGTCGCTCGTGTACAAAGCAAACCAGTACAATTCATTGCGATCTGAGATGATGTAGCAACCATTTTCGTTTGTGGCAGGTTTCTTAGGTTCGGGGTACCAATGTGCATAAAGGTCGAAATCGCGGCTGAAGTAGTCCGTTTGCGGGAAATCTTTTATTTCATTAGCATAGGTGAGTTTATCAAACCAGCCTACAAAAACAAAGCCTTCACGAGTTGGTTCTTTTAAGGTGACAGTGGTGTCGAAATTAAATGTCGCCGGATTTCCGGGATTGTTCACACCGCCGTTCAAGTGGTAGGTAATTTTATAGTTGTTCGTTATCCACTTTGCATATAATGTAATGTCGTCATGACGATCCTTAGTAAGTTCTTTCACAGGCGTTTTAAACGTAGAATCGGCGTACCAGCCGTCAAAAGTGTAGCCTACTTTTTCTAATCCCTTAAGCGTATAGGCGGCGGAATCCGAGGACCAGCGCGAAGGATTGGTTTCGGAATCTGTGCCGCCATAGGCAACATAGGTCACAAAATATTCGCTTTCCCACTTGGCGTAAAGAGTGTAGTATTTTTTTGTCCCGACCTTGATGGTATCGATTCTTTCTTTATAAAGGCTATCGGTAAACCACCCTTCAAAGGTGTCGCCTGCCTTTGTGGGGCTTGCCAAAATAATGGTGGTATCGCTTGTGTAGTACTTGGGATTTTGATCGCTGTTTTTGCCACCGTTCAGTTTATAGTCAAGATAATACTTCACTTTGGAAGTTAAAACCGGGTGCGAATTCGTGCCTATGTTTTGTTCCCATGCGGCACCATAGGAACCCTCCTGTAATTTGCCTAGAACGGTCCCGTCCTTGAATTCGTTCGCTGTCGCTTTTGATCCACCGTATTTGGCAGTCGCATCGCCGGCATAGTAGGCGTTCTTGATTTCAACATGGTGGCGGGAACTGTCGTAGAAACACCAATCAAGATCATGGTAGCCAAAAATGGCATCGCCAGAAACAGTTCCGACGTTGAAAGCGTTCTCGAGGATAAAATCCTGCGCTTCCCCGACAATACCTCCGGTTCCGGCCCAATCGTTAGAAGCTCCTGTAATGCGGCCAGCATTGTACGCATTGATAATTTTTGCCACGTTATTCGGGGCCATTGTTGGCCATTCGGACAATGCCGGTGCACGCTTTGTCAGAGCAGGCGGAGCACTAAGGCATGACCAGTCTTTGTGGCTTACGATTGTACCGACAATGCCTCCGGCGCTGCTACCGGAAACAACCGTTGCTTTGCTAAAAACATCGACCAAAAGTGCCGACTGGTCTATATGTGCGGCAATACCTCCCGCATAAGAACTTCCCTCAAAATAGGAATCTTTAATGCCCAAGTTCCTTACAACAGGGGGCTTGCCGGCTACTATATAGAGCTTAGAAAAAAAGCCTGCTTCTCCAGCTGTTTTGGAATAAAGTCCCGAAATGGTGTGACCGTTGCCCTCAAATATCCCGCCAAATTCAAATGGCTGCCAGAACATGATGTCTTTGCGGGTGGAGTCCGGATTCCCGTCCGCATCCAGCAGATTTTCATTGACCACGATATCATTCTGGAGTTCTATACAAGCAAAGGCGGAAAGATCGGGAACGGCATAAAGTTCCTCCTTGGTGGTGATCTGGTAACAGCTGTCATCATTTAACTGAGGCTTCTTGATTTCGGGAGCCCAAAGCGCAACCAACGTGTATTTGCTTCCACTGCAACGGGATATAGTTTTTTTAGGTGTGGAGTAAAAACCATAAGAAGATTCCTCAAACCACCCCAGAAACCGAGAACCTTCGCGAGTCGGCTCGAGGAGTGTAATCTTGCATGTGTCAGATATTACGGATGAGTAAAAGTCGCTACTCGTGTCCTTTACGACAACGTAGCTATCCGGGTTCGCAGGGTTGTTTACACCTCCGTTTAGGTGGTAAGTGATAGTCCGCGTGTCACCTACTGCAGCAAAGCAGTAGCTCCCCAAAGACAACAGCAATAATATTGAATACAAACACTTCATATCTTTAATATAATCATTAAAAAGTTTTATCGAGCACTAATAATGTACAAATTAAAGAGAACAATAGAATCACTGTACGCTCATTTCAAAACAAGCGGATGACGATTTTGTTGCATGCGTTGCATATAAGCCCCAAAAGCAACAAAGCTCACAAGCAAACAATCGTATGCATATTTATTTTTTCTTCAAAGCTTCAAACGTTTGAGGATAGAGAGCCTTGGCCTTTTCCCAAACAGCTCGGTGTATCGAATCGGTCAAATCACATCTCAAATAAAAATCATCATTTTCGACAACATTAAATAACATTTTCCCATAAATTGTCACAATACCTTTTTCAGTTTTCCAAGGAACGCAGTATTCAAAGCCACCTCTATCCTTAGATTCTTCAGAAATTAAAGGACGACTTTTATAATAAGAACTTGACAAAGATGACTCATAATTATAGTCCAAGCCGCGAAATACGCATTCACCCTCATCCAAAGCCAGCGAATAAAGGTGAGAACCTTTTTTTAGAGACAATTTAGACATAAAAGAATTTGCACTATTCATTATATTAACCGTTGCAGAATCACGTCCCTCTAAAGAAATTTCAACAAAAGTGATTCCCTTATCAGCCGGCCAATCAGACGAATCAGACCAATCAGCAGACCTAAAAAAAGAGCAACTCGTCAAAAGCAATACACAAACAGAACTAAGCAATTTTATCATTTTCATCAGCAATACCACTTTAGACAAAATATAAAATTTTCCATCAAAAAAGACTGATGTCGGGCATGACAAGAAAGGCGATCCCGGCACAAGGCCGGGGTGACAAAGGCAATAAGTTCTGTCACTGGATCCTTCACGCTTCGCGTTCAGGATGACGCGCAAGGATGGCGACCCCGGAACAAGTCCGGGGTGACAAGCACTCAAAAAACAAAGCACTGGATTCTTCGTGGCTATTCGCCACTCAGAATGACGTGCAAGGAAAACCTACCACATCTATAGGTTAAACCAGAATTGGGGACATTTCCTTTGGAATCGCTCCCACATTTTACTATCTTTGCACTCGTTTAAAGCGGGTTAAAGATGAGCGAAAATTACAAATATGGATTTGTCACTGATATTGAAAACGAAGCCTTCGAAAAAGGCCTTAACGAGGATATCATCCGCAGGGCGTCAGCGCTTCGCGGCGAACCACAGTTCATGCTCGATTTTCGCTTGAGAGCCTACGAAAAGCTCAAGACGATGGAACAGCCCAACTGGGGCGAGCTCCACTTCAATCCTGTCGATTTGCAGGACATCGTTTACTATTCCGCACCGAAAACCAAGAAGAGCCACGAAAAAATCGAAGATGTAGATCCGGAACTCTTGGCGACTTTTGAAAAGCTCGGCATCCCGCTCGACGAACAGAAGCGACTCGCGAACGTCGCCGTCGATGCCGTGTTCGATTCCGTCAGCATTTACACAAGCCACAAGAAGAAGCTCATGGAAATGGGCATCATCTTCTGCTCTATCAGCGACGCCATCAAGGAATACCCCGAACTTATCGAGGAATATCTCGGGAGCGTGGTCCCCGCTGGCGACAACTACTTTGCGGCCCTCAACAGTGCAGTCTTTGGCGACGGAAGCTTCGTCTATATTCCGCCTGGAGTCAAGTGCCCAATGGACCTTTCCACCTACTTCCGCATCAACAACAAGGAAGCAGGCCAGTTCGAACGCACATTGATCATCGCCGATGACGACGCGAGCGTGAGCTACCTCGAAGGCTGCACCGCGCCGGAATTTTCAAGCAAGCAGTTGCACAGCGCTATCGTGGAACTCGTGGCCAAGGAAAACGCAAGCATCAAGTATTCTACCGTGCAGAACTGGTACGCAGGCGACCGCGAAACGGGCGCAGGCGGCGTGTACAACTTCGTCACGAAGCGTGGCAAGTGCGCAGGCAAGAACAGCCGCATCAGCTGGACGCAGGTCGAAACGGGTTCCGCCATCACGTGGAAGTACCCGAGCTGCATCTTGCAGGGCGACAATTCCGTTGGCGAATTCTACAGCGTGGCCCTCACGAACGGCCACATGCAAGCAGACACCGGCACGAAGATGATCCACATCGGCAAAAATACCAAGAGCACGATCATTTCGAAGGGCATCAGCGCCGACTACTCCAGCAACGCCTACCGTGGCGAAGTGAGCATCCGCAAGTCCGCTACAGGCGCCCGCAACTACACCCAGTGCGATAGCATGCTCGTCGGCACCAAGAGCGCCGCCCACACGTTCCCCTACATCACCGTAGCAAACGCAAGCGCCCAGACCGAGCACGAAGCTACGACCAGCCGTATCAGCGAAGACCAGCTATTCTACTTCGAAAGCCGCGGCATCAAGCGCGAAGACGCTATACAAGCGATGGTGGGCGGATTCTGCAAGGACGTTTTCAAGGAACTCCCGGGCGAATTTGCCACCGAAGCACGCCAGCTCCTCACCCTCAAGCTCGAGCACAGCGTCGGTTAACACCCCAAATACACAACTGTGGACTTTTAATTCAAAAAGGAAAGGGCCGGAAATTTTAGTTTCCGACCCTTATTGGTGTATATGGAGTACTTTATATATAGCATTTTTTACAATATAATGTGTCACCTAAATTCAATTTTTAATAAAAAAATATTTTATCGTACAAACATTGTACTTATTGACTAACAACTTAAGAATGAATAAACAAATTATAAACCGTCTATAAAAAAATTCCCCTACAAAATTGCAGGGAAATCACAATTACATTTTGCTTAAAAAGCCTTTATTTATGGGAAATCATGAGCAAATCAGCCATGATACGTCCATAATACAAATAAGCTAGCGCGCAACGATTTGTTTTTGGATTTGTTCAGAAAGTTCAGCGCTGTTCATTTCAGCAATGCACTTTAGAGCAAATTCCTCAGCCGTACCCGGGCCACGGCTTGTAATGATATTACCGTCAACAACAACGCGATCTTCGGAAAATTCACGGCATACAAGATCCGTTTCGCATCCAGGGTAGCAAGTTGCCTTACGATCTACGAGGATTCTAGCCTTGCTGAGGACTGTCGGAGCAGCACAAATGGCAAGCACCCACTTATTGTCATCATTGAGGCTGCAAATAGTATTTTCAACCGCAGCGCTGGCCTTGAGATTCTGCACGCCAACACCGCCACCCGGCAAGAAAACAGCATCGAAATCGGTCGGTTCCAGTTTGCTCAACGCCACATCGGACTGAATTTTAAGCCCACGAAGGCCTTCAACTATGTCGGTTCCCGAAACAGAAGCTACCGTTACCTTGAATCCGGCACGGCGCCACAAATCTACAGGAACCACGAATTCAATTTCTTCAAATCCATCTGCCAACAGGACGAGAATTTGCATAATACCTCCATTTATGTACTTAGTTATTATAGCTTTTTTCAATCTATCTAGGGTCAATAAATCCACTAAATTCTATATTTGAGGCATGAATTTCAAAGATAGAATCATCCGCGCGACGGGCAAAAAAACGCCCTTCCGCCTTATCGTGGTCGATTTGACAGAGACCATGAACGAAATCGGCCGTCACCACAACGCCAAGGGTTTTGCCCTCAAGTTGCTTGCTGAAAACTCCATTGCAAGCATATTCCTTAGTGCAGGCCTCAAGTTCGCAGGAACAGTTTCTTACACCACTACATACGGTGGCGAGATCACGAAGATTCAAACAGACTCGACCCCGATGGGTCTTGTCCGCGCCATGATTCCGCAGGCAGAACTCCAGGCCATCGGAGCCAACGAACCGGCCCTCGTGCCGCAGCACGTCAGCGTCGTCAAGCTGAACGAACAGGGCAAGCGAGTCCACGAAAGCATTATCGAGGCTCCTTCCGTTTCAATGGGCCAAAACCTCGCCATGTACCTCCTGCAGTCCGAACAGATTCGTTCTGCCGTGGGTATCGAAGCCAGGTTCAATGCACAGGACCCGAGCGTTCTCGATTATGCCGCAGGCTTCTACATCGAAGCATTCCCTGACCTCGAGGACAAGGACATTAACCTGATCGAAGTCATCGTGCAAAATCTCCCGAAGTTCTGCGACATGTACAAAGCAGACAAGGGATTTGACCTTGACGAACTTTTGGACCAGCTCCGCGGCCCGTACGACATCGAAGTGGTGCGCGAAATCGACCCGAAGCCGTTCTGCCCGTGCAGCAAGGACCGCATGCTAGCTACACTTGCAACGCTCCCGCTCAAGGATTTGCAAGAACTCAGCAGCGAAAACAAGGACTTGAACGTTGTCTGCGACTTCTGCCGCACGAACTACACGATTACACCTGCCGACATGCAAGAAATTATAGACGAGAGAAATAAGAAAATATAGTGCTAGGTCAATAGTCATTAGTCAATGGTCTTTAGTTTTTTAAAGTTTGGTGCCGTAAGCACAATTATCTACTAACAACTAATGACTAATAGCTAAAGACCCTTAAGCCACAACCACCTAAAACCTACAACCTAACACCTAAAATCATGTTTACTAAGCAATGTGTTGTCACTCTTGACCTGGAAGGCGTTCTTGCACCAGAAATCTGGATTGCCGTCGCCGAAAAGACGGGCATCAAGGACCTCCGCCTCACCACTCGCGACATTCCCGACTACGATGTGCTCATGAAGGGCCGCATCAAGATTCTCGAACGCGAAAACATCAAGCTCTCTGACATCCAGAACGTTATTGCAAATCTCGGTCTCCTCGACGGCGCCCGCGACTTTATGGACACGCTCCGCGACGAAGCCCAGGTAATCATCCTCTCGGATACATTCCAGGAATTCGCCTACCCCATCATGAAGAATCTCGGATTCCCGACAATTTTCTGCCACAATCTCGTGGTCGAAAACGACATGATCAAGGGTTATCACTTGCGCATGAGCGACCAGAAGACGAAGGTCGTAAAGCACTTGCAGGAACTCAACTTCAAGGTGTTTGCCTCGGGCGATTCCTTCAACGACACGGGCATGCTCAAGCAGGCCGACAAGGGCTGTTTCTTCTGCGCTCCGGATTCCATCGTGGCACAGTTCCCGCAGCTCGAAGCCACAAAGACCTACGCAGAACTTTTGGACAAATTCCATAAGTTCCAGAATTCGCTGTAAAAAAAGCACAAAGTATACAAAAACCGTCGACACAATGTCGGCGGTTATTTTTTATAATCAGTCAATGGTCAATAGTCATTAGAAAAAACAACCAATAACTAATAACCAATGACTAACAACTAACGACTAATAACTACTTCAAGCTAGGCGTTTCCCAATCAATCCATTCAGACTTTTTGAAGTTGATGGTTTGAGTATTCTTGGAATAGTCAATCTTACCCGTCTTGGCATCCTTGCCGAGCAAGAACTTGTTCATAAAGTCCTTGACTTCGTCAAACTGCCCGTTCGGAAGCTGGCAGTGACCATGACCGCCTTCCTGGCTGTAGGTGTAATTTTCCGTTGCACCGAGAGCGTCATAAACTTCCTTAGAAGCTTGTCCGCAATAGTTCGACGGAACTTCGCCCAACCATTCCTGACCAGCATTGTCGAGAATGAGGAGCGCACGCGGAGCCACCATAGCCACCAACATGTGCTGGTCAAACGGGAGCGTATTTTCCTTGCCATCGTAATTCTTGAAACTAGAAATCATCCACTTGCCTTCGGTACCGGCACTGCTCAAGCCCTGAACGAACTGCTTACCCTTCTGCTTGTTCACCTGAGCGCCCACACGCCAAAGCGATGCGCCACCGGAACCGGATTCCTGCGGAATCGTGAGGGCAATACGTTCATCGAATGCACCAACAGCAAGCGTTCCCTTGCCCCAGCGAGAGCAACCCGTCATAGCGAGGTGCTTCACATCGATACCCGCTTCAGGAGTCTTTTCGAGAGCGTCGATAATGCGGCTTACGCCCCAAGCCCATGCAATGATGGTGCCCTGTCCCTGGTTATAAAGCTGGAAGAACATACCGCCACCGCTTTCTGGAGCGACGTCATCCGGGTTAAACGTAATCTGAGCGATGTCAAGACCGTTCGTTGCGTTGCCGAGGCTTCCGCAACCGCCCATCATGCCACCGCCAAAACCGATCATCGCAGGCTTCGGCTTGTCCTTGGTACCGGCGTTGCTGATTTTCACGGAGAACGAACCGGATTTGCCCTTGTCCGTGACCTTAATGGTGAGCTTTCCGCCAGAATACGAGCCTTCGACTTTTTCAGGATTGCGCGGCTTTGTACCGAACATGAGCTTTTCGTACATGGCGCCGATTTCTTCACGACGGCATTTCCAATCCGCCTTCGAAGAAATGCGCGTGCCATCGAGCTTTTTGAACGGATCCGGAAGTTTTGCGTTGTTCACGCTAGTCGGAATATCTCCAATTTGGCATTCACTGCGATGGTCTTCAACAAATTCATTTACCGGAGTCGGAGGCGTTGATTCGCTAGAGCTAGAGACTTCCGGCTTTGTTGCAGACGAACTAGAATGATGATGTCCACGGCTAGAACTAGAGACAGCATCGCTGCTACTTCCAGGCAAAGCATCGCTACTCGACGAAAGCTGAGGTCCAAGGACACTACTACTAGATGCACCGCTAGAAATAGCGACATCAGAACTACTCGTCGGAGATTGTGCATCTGCAGAAGAATCAGGTCCCTGACTGCCAGAACCGTCATCAGAACTTGATTCTACGCTATTTTCGGCGTACGAACTGGAGCTAGATTCTCCACCAGAAATAATTCCAGCGGATTGCCCGACCTGTTCCAAGCATTCTTTTGTTGTACATTGCGCAGCAGAAGTCATAGCTTCATCGCCGCACGCCCATAAGCCAAAGGCAGCAACTGCCACTGGCATTACTTTCATCCACTTATTCATTGTATACCAACCCCAACAACAGCCGTGAATTCGGCGGAATTGTTGTCCTTTAAATTAATCTATTCTAAAAATTTTGGGCGAGGTGTAATAACTTTTTTGTTGTAACAGTTACAACGCACTCATTCAGATGCATCTACCCGCAAACTGGAAATTTTCCATTTTTCCTTTTTTCTAGTCAAGTCGATGCTTTTTTCGTCTTATTTTTGGCATATTTTCGAAAAAAAGCCGCATAAGTATCAAATTATTAGATAAATTGAGAATGATGGATCAGGCTAAATTTACAACGAACCAAGAGCACATTGTAAGTGTGCTCCTTAAGAAGAATCCCAAACTTGACGAAGGGATTCTCAGAAAAGCTATAGCCTTTATTGCCGATGCCCACGATGGTCAATACCGCAAGAGCGGCATGCCCTACACAGAACACCCTTACGAAGTGGCCAAGATTCTTGCAGACCTCAAGCAAGACCAGGCAACGGTACTCGCAGGCTTATTGCACGACGTGGTGGAAGACACCCCGCATACCCTCAGTGAAATTTCTGAACTTTTTGGCGAAGACACGGCGTTCATGGTCGATGCGGTGACAAAGATTACCGCAGTCCAGGAAGCAAGCAAGACGGCGCAAAAGGCAAGTACCTACCGTAAGCTCATTACGGCCATGGCCAAAGACCCGCGCGTCATCATGATCAAAATCGCAGACCGCATCCACAACATGCGCACCATGCGATACATGAAGCCCGAAAAGCGTAAGATTATCGCCCAGGAAACTCTTGACATTTACGTACCGCTCACCCATAGATTCGGTCTATACAAGCTGAAAACCGAACTCGAAGACTTGAGCTTCAAGTACGTGAACCCGGATGAATACCAAAAGCTCGTCGACGCCCTTATCGAAAATAAGGAAAAGCGCGAAAACTACGTGCAATCCGTGATTGGTCCGCTTCAGATCAAGATGGCGCTCGAAGACTTCGACTGCACCATCCAGGGGCGCACCAAGAACATATACAGCATCTATAACAAGATGATTGCCCGCGGTTGCGGATTCGAAGACATCTTCGACATTTTCGCCATCCGCATTATCGTCGAAACGATTCCGGAATGCTACCTCGCTCTGGGTTACGTGCACAACCTCTGGACACCGCTTCAAAGCCGCTTCAAGGACTACATCGCCACCCCGAAGCCTAACCTTTACCAGAGTATCCATACAACCGTCATCGGTCCCGAAAACAAGATGGTCGAAGTCCAGATCCGCACAAAGGACATGGACTTAACCGCCGAAAAGGGATTTGCCGCCCACTGGGCCTACAAGATGGAAACGCAGCACGAAGGTGAAGAACTCGCCTGGCTCGACCACATGGTCAAGCTGCAATCCGAAATCTCGGACTCCAAGGAATACCTCGACTTCTTGAAGGTGGACTTGAAGCCCGAAGGCATGACGGTGTTCACCCCGAAAGGAGCATCCGTTGAACTCCCCGAAGGCGCCATCGTTTTGGACTTTGCATTCGCAGTACACACGGAGCTTGGCCTGCACTGCATCGGCGCACGCATTAACGACAAGGTCGTGAGCCTCGATGAACCTGTGCCGCACGGTGCCACAATTCAGATTTTAAAGAGCCCAAATCAGGAACCGAGCCCGGAATGGCTTGAAATGGTCAAGACCATCAAGGCAAAGCAGGAACTCCGCAAGTGGATGAAGACAAGCATCATCATCCAGTCCCGCAGCCTCGGTAAAGAAATCTGGACTCGCGAACTGCGCCTCCTGAAAATTGAAAAGGACAAACGCCCGAAGGAAGAGGACATCCTCAAGAACTTCGGCATGACAAGCCTCAACGAATTTTTTGAAAAGATCGGTCAGGGCGAACTGCCGCTCCAGGACATCCACCGTTTCTTGAACGGCGGAAACGACATATCCAAGGAAACCGCAGCCATCCGCTTCTACCCGAAATTCGGCAAGGACATGGACAACACGCTCACCGACGAAATGCCGTTGATGATTGGTCACGAAACCAGTCTCCTCATCCATTTCGCAAGCTGCTGCGGCCCTGTCCCGGGCGATAAGATTGTCGGCGTGATGCGCCCGCAAATCGGTATAGAAGTCCACAAGAGCGACTGCCCTTGTCTCAAGGACTTGCCGAACGACCAGCGCCTCCCCGTCGATTGGAGCGCCGATGTTTCGAAGCCATTTACAACGCACCTCACGATTGAAACAGACAACCGCAGAAACTTGCCTTTAAGCATCCTGATGGTTCTGAAAGACGAGAACTTGTCGTTGGATAGAATGAGTATCGCCAGTGCCCAGTACACGGGACGCATCCGTATGGAATTCAAGGCGTTCCGCAAGGACCAGGTCGATGCCATTGTGACCAAGATAAGGCAAGTCGAGGGCGTCAGAGGGGTTGAAAAAGCATGATAACATCCCTACACCATTGCGACTACACACAAAAAAACCGTGCGTTCAACTGCCGCATGAGGAACCGCTATTACGAAGAAGTGTATTACGCGTTCCGTGCGCTGTTCCCGAACGAAATCGCCGAAGCCAAGGAATCTACACCCGAAGAGAACAACGCCTGGTACCAGCATTTGAGCAAGGACATCAAGCGTTACGAACGTCTCTTGATGACATGCCTCGAATATGCGCAGGCAGCCATCTTTTACGGCAAGGCCGAAAATTCTTCGCTTTACTCCAAGGACAAGCGCTGGGGTATTTTGCAAGAAGAAATTTTCCTCGTGCACTTTTTGCAGGAACTGCTCTCGACGACGCGATACGTTATCGCAAGAATTGATACGGATAAAGTGTTGCAACAATGGAGTGGGGAAATGCAGGGCATGAAATCGAGTCCTGTCGTTTACGGCTTCGTGAGTGATATTCAAGGCAAATTGAATACCATGAACGCAGGCACCATTGATGAATTTAAGGACTTGCTGAAACACGTTCTGGACCGCTTCCAGATTGGCAATACGCTATTCGGAACCGTCCAGGACTTGCAGAATTTCTACTAATGACCATTGACTAAAAACTAACGACTATGTCTGAATACATCATACTTTCAATATTCCTTTTTCTGGGCGCGTTTATCGCGGCGGCGGCAACCGTCACAGGCCTATTGCTAGGCTACCGCACCAAGAATACAAAGAACAAGATGGCACCGTACGAATGCGGTATGGAAACCATCGGCAACGCAAGAATTCAGTTCAAGGTGGGCTACTACTTGTTCGCCTTGCTCTTCCTCGTGTTTGATATCGAAGCGCTGTTCCTCTTCCCCGTCATGATGAACTTCAAGGAAATCATGGCTGGCCACACGGCGCTCCCGCCATCAGTCGTCGTTATCGACCTTATCATCTTCATTGCGATTCTCGTTTCAGGTCTCGCCTATGCCTGGAAGAAAGGAATTCTCAAATGGGAATAATTAATTTAGCTCCGAAGATTCTTGACCCGATTCCCGGTGGAAAGTACGTTGTCAATGCAATCGACTACGTAGTCAACTGGGCTCGTGCTAATTCTATTTGGCCGCTTACATACGGTACAAGTTGCTGCGCTATCGAAATGATGTCGAGTTCCATGGCTCGCTACGATATCGCCCGTTTTGGCTCTGAAGTGTTCCGCTCGTCCCCGCGACAGGCGGACTTGTTTATTTTGGCAGGTACAATTACCCGCCGCATGGCACCCGCCATCCAGATGCTTTGGGAACAAATTCCCGGTCCGAAATACGTCATCGCCATGGGCGCCTGCACGATTAGCGGTGGCCCGTTCATCTACGACAACTATTCTGTTGTTCGTGGCGCACAGAACTTGATTCCGGTCGATGTGTTCGTTCCCGGCTGCCCGCCGCGCCCCGAAGCACTCTTCCACGGACTTTTGACGCTCCGCGAAAAGATTCTCAAGGAAACATGCCGCAACCCGTGGCACGAAGGCGAACCGAAGGACGTTTCGACGATGGACCGCTATCGCGAAGCCGCAAAGACTTGGGCCGCTCTCGAAGAAATGAAAGACGAGCAGATGGCCGAAGCCCGCGCGAAGTTCAAGGAAGAAAATCCGGACTACAAGAGTGCATTCAAGCCAATTCGCGTCAAGAAGCCGGATTTCCCGGAAGTGGAACGTGTGCCGTTCAAGCGCTTTGGCATGACGCAACTTGAACTTTTCACAAAGCTCCGCGCCAAGTTCCCGAACGTGACAGTGCATACACGTGGTGAAGACACTCCTGAAGATGTCGTCGCCAAGATGCCTGCGGACTGCCCGCTCGAAGTCATGCTCGAAAAGGAAGACTACCTGAACGTCGTTGAATTTGTCAAGAATGATCCTGAATTCAAGATGGATTACCTAATTGACGTGACCGCCATTGACTACGACGACCACTTCGACATGGTCACAATGCTCAGAAGCCTTGAAATCGGCCACAAGATTTTCCTTTGCGTGCAGCTCAAGAAAGACTTCTCGATTGACGAAGAAAAACGCCCAACATCGCTCCTCGCTAGCGTCCCAACAATCTCGCACCTCTACCCCGGTGCAGAAATCAAGGAACGCGAAGTTTACGACATG
This sequence comes from Fibrobacter sp. UWB16, assembly GCF_900215325.1. Classification (NCBI taxonomy): domain Bacteria; kingdom Pseudomonadati; phylum Fibrobacterota; class Fibrobacteria; order Fibrobacterales; family Fibrobacteraceae; genus Fibrobacter; species Fibrobacter sp. UWB16. The sequence goes on from NZ_OCMS01000001.1 coordinate 597,852, forward strand.
TTCGGCATCAAGTTTGAAAACCACCCCGACCTTCGCCGCATCTTCTTGGACAAGGACTTCGTGGGTTACCCGCTCCGTAAAGACTTTACTCACCCGGAAATGATTAGGAGGCCTATATGAGTCATCAGTTACCTCCGGGATTTCGCCTCGAACGCAAATCGAATACTGAAGAATTTTTTATCAACATGGGTCCGCAGCACCCGAGTACTCATGGTGCTTTGCGACTCACGCTCCGCATGGACGGTGAGACCATTGTAGAAGTTGTCCCGCACTTTGGCTATATCCACCGCGGTATGGAAAAGCAAGCGGAATCAATGAGCTACTTGCAGTACATCGCCATGTCGGACCGTCAGGACTATTTGACCGCCATCCAGAACAACTTGGGCGTCGTGATTGCTCTTGAAAAGGGCATGAACGTGGGCGTTCCGCTCCGTGGCGAATACATCCGCGTGATGCTCCAAGAACTTGGCCGCATTGCCTCGCACTTGGTGTTCTACGGTTGCTTTGGCGGTGACCTTGGCGGACAGACTTGCCTCTTGTTCGGTTTCAAGGAACGTGAAATGATTCACGACATCCTCGAAGAAGTCACAGGCTCCCGCCTTACGACGAACTTCTTTAGACCGGGCGGAAGCCGCTATGACGTGCCGGATACGTTTATCCCGCGCGTAAAAGCATTCCTCGACCACATGGAAGATACGATGAAGGACTACGAAAGATTCCTTTCGAAAAACATCATCGTGTTGGAACGCAGCATCGGCATTGGAGTTCTTTCCAAGGAAGATGCGATCGCTTACGGTTGCTCTGGCCCTGTGCTCCGCGCTAGCGGCGTGAACTTTGACGTGCGCCGTGCAAACCCGTATAGCATTTACGACCAGCTCGACTTTGACGTGCCCGTATTCCATAACGGCGACTGCTACGACCGCTACAAAATCCGCATTGCAGAAATTCATCAATCGCTCAAGATTCTGCGCCAGTGCGTCGAAAAGTTTCCGACCGAAGGTCCGTGGCGCAGCAAGGAAAAGCCAGTGCGACTCCCCGTGGGCCGCTACTACAGCGAAATTGAAACAGCCAAGGGTCTTTACGCCACATACGTTGTCGCCGCAACGACCGGCGAAAAGCCGTACCGCATCCACACACGCGGCCCAAGCTTCCCGCATATTGCAGCGATTAACAAGATGGCTCAAGGTCACAAGATTTCGGACCTCGTGACCATCATGGCAACGTTAGACCCCGTGATTCCGGAAATTGACAGGTAGTTTATGTTTGTACCTTCAGTAACACATCCTATTGGCGACTTTGTCCGTGAATGGGTTCCGCGCTTGGCAGAATATCTGCCCGCAAACATCCAGTCCGAAGACCTCAACAGCGTCGTCGCCTTCCTCATCAACGCTGTGATTTGCATTATCGCCGTCTGTGTGGTGAACATCGGCTCTGCCCCGATTCTCATTTACATGGAACGCAAGGTTTGCGCTCACGTGCAATGCCGTTTGGGACCGATGCGCCTTGGCTGGCACGGAACGCTCCAGACCATCGCGGACGTGATCAAAATGCTCTTCAAGGAAGTGTACGCTCCGAGTGGCGCTGACAAGCTCATGTTCTACTTGGCTCCGCTAATCGTCTTGATTGCACCGTTTATCGTCTGCGCCTTGATTCCGTTCGACAAGAACCTTGTCGTGGCCGACGTCTCGATGGGCATCCCGCTCATCATCGCGGTGAACGGCTTTGGCGTGCTCGGCATTTTGCTTGGCGGCTGGAGCAGTAACAACAAGTATTCCTTGCTCGGTGCGCTCCGCAGTGGCGCCCAGATGATCAGCTACGAAATCTCGTTTGCGATGATTCTCCTGTTCGTCGTCATGATTTCTGGTTCTACGAACCTCATGAGCATTACGATGGGCCAGGAAGGAACGATTTTTGACTGGTGGATTTTCAAGATTCCAGTCCTCGGTTTCATCGCTTTCATCTTGTTCTTTATTTCGAGCACCGCCGAAATGAACCGCGCTCCGTTCGACATTGCTGAAGCGGAACAGGAACTTACCGGTGGTTACCACACGGAATACAATGGCACCCCGTTTGCCATGTTCTACCTTGCCGAATACATCGCCCTCATCACGAACTCCGCCCTTGCAACCACATGCTTCCTCGGTGGATTCTTCCCGCCGTGCGTGGGCATTGACGCTATCGACAACGTTTTGAAGATGGTGCCTGGCGTCGTGTGGTTCTTCGCCAAGATTTACTTTATGGTCTGGTGCTACATGATGGTCCGCTGGACGTTTGTGCGCCCGCGTGTCGACCAGCTCATGGACTTTGAATGGAAATTCCTTTTGCCGGTAAACCTAGTGTTGCTCGTCGCTGGCGCAGCCTTTATCGCAATTGGTGGTTAGTTTATGCAAGAAAAAATTTCAACATTACAATATATCAAGCGCTACTTGAAGCGTTGCATTACGGGTCCGTGGAGCCTTATTTGCGGATTGTCCGTGACACTCAAGTATTTTTTCAATCCTAAGCGCATCGTTACGGAACAGTACCCCGAAAACAGGAAGACGCTCAAGATGCACGACCGTTACCGCGGCCGCCTCGAGATGATCGAAGATGCAGACGGCAACAACCACTGCACCGCTTGCGGCATGTGCGAACGCGCCTGCCCGAACGCATCCATCAACGTGCTTGCCACAAAGAACATTGCAGGCAAGAAGGTTCTCGGACGTTACGTGTACCACTTCGCCAGCTGCACCCAGTGCGGCCTCTGCGTAGAAGCCTGCCCGTTTGGAGCCATCCGCATGAGTCCCGCATTCGAGGTTGCGACAACTGACCCGAACGATCTTGAAATGATTTTAAATAAGAAGGAGGGACAAGGTTAATGTTCCCGGATTTGCCTTTATCATTCCCGATGGGTGGCATGGACATTGCGTTCTATGTCGTCGCATTCGTGATTTTAATGACGGCGGTTTGTTGCGTTGCCGTGAAAAACATCCTGCAAAGCGCCGTGTTCCTCATCTTTAGCTTTGTCACGACCGCCATTCTCTACATGCTCATGCACGCAGAATTCATTGCGCTTGCCCAGGTGATGGTTTACGTGGGCGGCGTCGTGATTTTCGTGGTGTTTACAATTCTTCTCACAAGCCATTTGGGAGAAGACGCTTTCACGACAAAGATTCCGCGAGTGTTTACCGCATTTGCGCTTTCCATCGCGTTTGTGTTCGTGATGGTCAAATGCGTGCTGCCGACTCCGGACTTGGCAAGCGGCATCGTAAACTCCCCCGCCGACTATTCTTCACTCCAGAACTTCGCCTTGCGCTTGCTCGGTAACGATCCAAACGGATTCATCATCCCGTTTGAAATCGTGAGCGTGCTCCTCTTGATGACGCTCATTTGCGCTATCACGGTCGCCCGCCGCACCAAGGAAGATGCCGAAGAGGAGGCTAGCAAATGAACCTTTTGAATTGCTTGATTCTCGCATTTTTGCTGTTCGGGATTGGCGTCTGGGGCCTGATGCGCCGCCGCCATCTCATCGGCATGCTCATTTCCATTGAGCTCATGCTGAATGCCGCAAACATCAACTTTATCAGTTTTGCCTACTTCACCGCACACGATGCGACCGCAGGCGCACTGTTCAGTATCTTTGTCATTGCCGTGACGGCTTGCGAAATGGCCATCGCCCTTGCGATTATCGTGACCATGTACCGCCGCCATAAGAGTCTTGACGTTGACCAGTTGAGGGACCTCCATGATTGATGATATCACTCTCGGCTATTTGATTCTATTGTTCCCGCTCATCACGTTCGTCGTGAACGGGCTTTTCCTCGGAAACAAGTGCGCGAAAGCAGCTGCGATTTTCGCAGTCGTCTGCAACGGCCTTGCCTTTGCCGCCGCAGGCACACTCGCATTCCACTACTTCAGCTCGGACTTTGCACCGCAAAAGGCAATTCTGTTCGACCATACGTTTATCCCGTTCATCGGGGACCTGGTCGCAAGAATCGGTATGCTCGTAGACCCGCTCTCCGTAATGATGCTCGTGGTTGTCACGTTCATCAGCTTCATGGTGAATATCTACAGCATCGGCTACATGCGCGAAGACCGCGCCGCCGGGCGTTTCTTTGCACTGCTCTCGTTGTTCAGCTTTAGCATGCTCGGACTCGTCATTGCGACAAACCTTTTCCAGATGTTCATCTTCTGGGAACTCGTCGGCGTTTCGAGTTACCTGCTCATCGGTTTCTGGTACCACAAGCCAAGTGCCGTAAGCGCCTCCAAGCAGGCGTTCATCCTCACCCGCTTTGCCGATAGCTTCTTCTTGCTCGGCATTGTGCTCGTGAGCTACGTCGTCGGCAGTTTCGACTTTTCGACGCTCAATTCGCTCAGCCTCATTGACTTCCAGAAGCAGTTCATCAACCTCGGCCTTGTGACAATCCCGAAATCCGAAGCACTCGTTCTCGGTTCCATATTGATTTTCACCGGTGGCTGGGGCAAGTCCGCCATGTTCCCGATGCATATTTGGCTCCCGAACGCCATGGAAGGTCCGACGCCCGTCAGCTCTATCATTCACAGTGCAACGATGGTCGTCGCAGGCGTTTACCTTGTCGCTCGACTCTTCCCGTTCTTTGCCATTTGCGATAACGCCCTCACGCTCATCATGTGGGTCGGCGCATTCACGATGGTATTCGCCGCCGTCATCGCCTGCACGCAAAAGGACATCAAGCGCATCCTCGCCTATTCCACGCTTTCGCAGCTCGGTTACATGATGTTTGCGCTTGGCGCTTGCAAGATTGGCCAGGTCATCGCCGTTACCGGTTGGACCGCTTCGACGTTCCACATCTTCACGCACGCCTTCTTCAAGTGCAGCTTGTTCCTCATCGCCGGTAGCTTAATCCATCAGGTCGGCACGAACGACCTCGATGCCATGGGCGGTCTCGGAAAGAAGATGAAGCTCACTTACGCTTGCACGCTTATTTCGATTCTCGCGATTTCGGGCATTCCGCCGTTCTCCGGATTCTTCTCCAAGGACGAAATCATTCTCGCCGCATTCCAGGGGCATCATTACGTCGTCTTTGGTCTTGCACTCCTCACGAGCGGTCTCACAACATTCTACATGTTCCGTCTGTTCTTCCTGGCGTTCCATGGCGCACCGCGTCACGAAGGCGTCAAGGCAGGCCATGTGCATGAAGATTTCGCGATGACACTCCCGATTGCCATCCTTGCGATTCCGGCACTTTTGAGCGGTATCCTCGGCAAGGGCATTTTTGAAAAGTTCTTTGTTCCGGGCCAGTTGAATGTTCCGCAGCTCGTCAAGCTCGAACATGCTGAATGGCTCCCGTTTGTCGCCGTCGGCATTGCCGTTATCGCTCTCGTGATTGCCTGGGTGCTTTACGCAAGCCCGTGGGCAAAAGTCCAGCGCGCACTCGATGAATCCAACCGCAGTGGCATCTACAAAGTCATTTACCACAAGTTCTATTTCGATGAAATGTACTACGCCGTCGTCCGCCAGTTTATCTTTGGCGGTATCGCCCGCGTTGCCCGCGCATTCAACGATTACGTGATTGAAGGACTCCTCGCCTTTACGGTCTGGTTTGTCCACAAGCTCGGTGACTTGGTCCGTTTTGCCCAGGCCGGCTACCTGCCGTTCTACTTGGGTACTTTGATTGTTGGCGTTCTCCTTTGGCGATTCTTCGGCCAGCTTCCCCTGTAAGGCGCACCCATGAATACAATACTTTTTAACTCCATTTGGGTCCTCCCCCTCTTAACGGTTCTCGCCTGCGTACTGATCCCTGCCACATACGAAAAGACGCTCCGAACCATCCACGTCACGTCAGCAACGATTGTCCTTGCAATTGTCTGCTACTTGACTTACGCCATCTACGCTCTCTCGGGAACTCCGACAGATCCGGCAGCTGCACCGCTTGCGCTCCGATTCTTCACGGACATCCCGTGGCTCTCGATGTTCAACGCCCACTACATTGTTGGCGCCGACGGTCTCAACATGCTATTGCTTGCACTCACGGCGTTTATCGTCTGGGCAGGCGTACTTGTAAGCCTCAAGATCAAAGGGAATCAGAAGATTTTCTTTGCGCTTATCCAGCTTTTGGCAACAAGCGTTTACGGCGTGTACATGAGCTTTGACTTGGTGCTCTTCTTCGTGTTCTACGAAATGGAAGCACTCTGCATGTACTTGATGATTGCCTGCTACGGCAGTGGCAAGCGCGACTACGGTGGTAAAAAGCTCACGTTGACGCTTGCGTTTGGCTCTTCGATGATTCTAGCAACGCTCTTCGGACTTTACTTCGAAAGTGGCGCCACAAGCTGGAACCTCATTGAAATTGCAAAGACGACGCTCCCGATGGATTTCCAGATGTGGGCATTCCCGCTCATGTTCATGGGATTCGCCGTTTCGAGTTCACTCTTCCCGTTCCACTTCTGGAGTCCGGACGGTCACTCCGCCGCACCGACTGCCGTTTCAATGCTCGCCGCCGGCGTGATGATGAAAATGGGTGCCTACGGATGCCTCCGCGTTGCGATGTTCCTCATGCCCGAAGCCGCCAAGATTTGGCTCCCGTACGTTGTAGCGCTCCTCATCTTTAACGTGGTTCTCGGCCCGTTTATTGCCATCCGCCACAAAGACCTCAAGTACATCACCGCTTACAGTTCCATCAGCCACTTGGGCCTCATCTTCCTCGGACTTGCAGCCCTCACGCCGATTGGACTTCGCGGCGCTAGCCTCCAGATGATTTCTCACGGTTTCTTGACTGGGCTTTTCTTCGCGACTATCGGCATGATTTACGAACGCACCCACACCCGCGACATCACGGAAATGGGCGGTATCATGCGCAAGATGCCGTTCCTCGGCGTTGGCTTTGTGCTTGCCGGTTTTGCAGGTCTTGGCCTCCCGGGCTTTAGCGGATTCATTGCCGAAAGCACCATCTTCATTGGCGCGTTCCAGCAAGATTCTACGCTCACTCGCATCGTGACGATTCTCGCGATTCTCTCCATCACGACGACCGCCGTCTACATTTTGCAAACCGCGAACCGCATGCTTCACGGCCCGCTCCCGCAGAAGTACGAAGACCTCACCGATGGATGCTTCCGCGAAAAGTTGGTCATTGTCGTTCTCGTTGCCTGCTTGTTGTTCATCGGTGTTTGCCCCGGCTGGATTTCGGAACTCTTAGACCAGAGCATTGCACCTATCTTTGAAAAGATTTCATCGGCAGGTTTATAGTAGGTTTAATTATGACAAATTTTGCAATTCCAAACTTCATTCTACCTGACGTTTTGCTGCTGATTTTCCCGTTCGTCGTGATTGGGATACGCCTTTTCGTGACTACACAATCCAAAGTCCCTTGGCGCATGGCAAACATCGGCTTTATCGCCATTTTCTTCTTGCTGAACTTCATCCCGCTCGCGAGCGGCAACGGAAGATTATTTATCTGTAACTGGAAGGTCGATGACTTTGGCGTGCTCATGCGCGAAGTGCTCATGGTGAGCGCATTGCTTGGCATGTGGCTTTCCAAGGATTACTTTGAACACGGCGCCGACAAGAAGCCGCCTATGCACCAGATTGCCGAATTCATCGGCGCCATTGCATTTGCGACATTCGGCGGATTCACGGTCGTGAGTGCTTGCGACTTGCTCACATTCTTCCTCGGCCTCGAAATCGCAACCATCCCGATGTACGCCCTTGCCGCTTGGAACAAGCGCGACCAATACGGCTCTGAAGCCGCTACCAAGTACATCTTGATGGGATCTGTCGCCACAGCATTTGAACTGTTTGGCTTCAGCTACCTCTATGGTTTCTCAGGGAGCCTCCACTTCAACGAGATCCAGGCCGCTGTCGCAAGCGGTTCTAGCCCGCTCCTCTGGATTGCCGTGCTGTTCCTCTTCTGCGGAATCGGATTCAAGCTCACGCTGTTCCCGTTCTACACCTGGGCTCCGGACGTTTACGAAGGCGCTCCGACGCCGGTAACCGCCGTGCTTTCCGTCACCTCGAAAGCAACCGCCATTGCGTTCCTCGTCGTGCTCGTCTATGGCCCGCTCTCCCCAATTCAAGACAAGATAGCACCGCTCATTGCGCTCCTCGCAGGCGTCACGCTCTTTGTCGGAAACCTCGGCGCACTCAAGCAAAGCCGCCTCCGCCGCTTCATGGCTTACAGCTCCATCGCTCAGGCAGGCTACATCATGATTGCCTTGCTTGGTCCTGCAACAACCGCAAAGACAGCAATCATCTATTACCTCTTTGTCTATGCCGTTTCAAACTACCTCGCATTCTTCGTGTTCGGCATCATTGGTCATCACCGAGAAGAAACATTCCAGTCGCTCCGCGGACTTTCAAAGCAAAACCCGAGCCTCGCCATCGCCCTTGCGATTTCGATGTTCAGCTTGGCCGGCATTCCGCCTCTCGCCGGTTTCTTTGGCAAGTTCCACCTGTTCTTCAGCGGAGCCTCGACAGGCCATTACGCACTCGTTGCATTCGCAGTCTTGAACAACGTCATTGCGCTCTTCTACTACTTGCAGCTCATCAAGGCCGCCTGGGTCGATGAACCTGACGGACATTTGAACCCTCTCCGCCTCACCAAGCGCCAGCGCGAAGTCATCATTTTGCTGAGCATCGCGGTAATCCTCCTCGGCTTTGTTCCTTTCCTGAGCAACAACATCTTTGCCGGGTTTATGAATTAAACAAGGGGAAACGCCTTGATTCTCCTAACGGAGAATGACATTACAATTTCGCCTCCGACTAAGTCGGAGGCGTTTTTTATTTTTAGTTTATTGTTACTAGAATTTTAGGCTTAGTCCTGCAAGCAACGTATAGAGTAGGCATAGTCCTTTTGGAAGTAGCCACCATTGTTCACGCTGTTGCTGCTGGATTTCATAGTCCTGGTGTAGCCGTAACTCCTATTTTCATCCCACTGTTTGGCACCCCAGAAGCCTGCGTGATTGCCATCAGTGGTGAAGGCAAAATTGACATACTTAAAGCCTGCAGGGAGCGCCGAGAAACCGTACGCATCCTCGTTCTCGATGCCATCAACCGCTTTCCAAAGAGTCTGGGCCTTGAGTTTCTGACCCGCCGTGGAAATCCCGCCCACAGCGTCGATCAGGGTATCCCATTCCACATCGCTCGGCACATGCCAGCCGTCCGGGCAAATGCCCTGAACGTAGCCCGTGCCAAGGTCGCAGTCATGATTGCTACCGCACTCGTTCTCAGGCTTGCCCATGGCAGTGGCCCAGGTGTACAAGCGACCGTAGGTGTCGCAGTCGCCTCCATCAAAATCACCACTTTTGCGATTGCCACCGCACCAGCTGTCTTCAATTTCATAGTTCAGGTTTTCAGCCATCCAGATCTGTTTGCCGATTTTCACCATCTTGTAGACTCGTTCCACAACATCGCCTCGCTTTGCGCAGAACTGCGTTTCAAGGTCATATTCACTTTCTCCACAAGTATATTTCTGTAATTCGTTTTCTACGCATTCAAACTTCATAGGGTTGTAATCCTTGCCGTCGCATAGGTCATACACAACCTTAGCATAACAGAACTGAGCATCCATGTCATAGAGACGATCTTCGCAATCTTCAGAATTGCATTCCGAAGGGCACGACTTCAGTCGTTTTCCGTCCTTACAGATGACTTCGCTCGGATTATAGGCCTTTCCGCCACACAGTTCAAGGACAGCAAAGACTCCTTCTTTTTCATTGAAATTGCAGAAGTGGGTTTCCGGATCAAAAGGTTCATTGTTGCATGTGCCCTTGTAGAACTTTTCAATCTGGACATTCTCACCCTTGCCGCACTCAAGCGTAACGACACCAGCCTTGTCGCCAACAACCCTGCAAGCATCGTCACTGGCATCTTTTCCATTTGAGCCGTCCTTGATGACGACCGGTTCGGATTTGCCACAGGTTATTTCAACGCCGCCTTCGACCGACTTGGTCGAGCAGCTTTCGCCCGCAGGGCCGGTAACGCTTTCGCCGTCTTTTCCATTCGTAATCGTAACGGTTTTATCACCGCAAGTCAAGTCGTAGCCGTTCTTTTGTTCATTGACTTTGATGGAGCAACTTGAACCCTGTGCGCCCGCCAGCGAAGCAAGCCACTCGGCTTCAGTTCCCTTGAAACCGTTTTCCTTTGCAATTTCGTAAGCAGACTTGCCGTTTGAGCCATTCGAGCCATTGGTTCCGTTTTTACCATCGGCTCCTTTAGCACCGTCCTTACCATTCAAGAGAGTCCCGACCTTTTTGCCACCGCATAGCACGTCATACCCGGAACCGTCTTTCAGCGCCTCTACAGTACAGGATGTTCCATCCTTACCGTCTTTGCCATCAGCACCATTTTTGCCATCCTTGCCATTGGCTCCATCCTTACCGTCAGAACCTTTGACTTCAGAGAGATTCACCTCTTTCCAGACGCTGTCGGCACAGAAGTAAATAGCATCGGAACTATCGACATAAACCATGCGGCCTTTGTTCTTGGAATTGCAATCGCCCAGGTCTTTAAACGATGCAACCGTATTTAAATCGGCATTTGTAAGTTGGTCAAGTTCTTCACCGCAAGCGGTCAAAAGAGCCGTTGCAGATAATGTACCTGCAAGCGAGATGAACAACTTTTTAGTTTTCGTATTCATAATATCATTCCTTTATGAGAGATTGCGGTAAAAACCTACGGTTCATCCTTCAAGCAGCGAACCGAAATAGCATAACTCTTGATCAATTCATCAAGTGAACCCTTGTCAGATCCAGAGAACAAACTGAAAAAGTGCACATAGCTGCCAAAACCGGACTCTAAAGTACTCCAAAAGTATGCGCCGTCATCTTCGTTTACATAACGCCCCAAGTCGGTTCTTGCGCCAGCAGGCAAAGCCGAGAACAAATAAGTCACCCCGCCTTCGCTTGACTTAAGATTCTTACAGACTTCGTTATCTTCCCTCCAATCTGTAAAAGTCGGATCCACGCTAGAAGCAAGAGTCTTAAACTCATCCGCATCCGGCAGATGCCAGCCATCGGGGCATGCACCCTGCACGTAGCCCGAACCCAAGTCGCAAGATTCATCACCGCCACACTCTTCTTCAGTCTTGCCCATAGCGGCAGCCCAAGTATACACGCGGCCGTACTTCGCGCAATCGCCATCTGTCGTTCCCGATCCGCCACCACACCAGCTATTTTCTGTTTCATAGTTCAGGTTCTCGGCCATCCAGGTCTGCTCGCCGATTTTCACAATATTGTAGGCACGTTCTTCCACGCCGCCTCTCGTTGCACAGAACTGCTTCTCTAGGTCTAATTTGCTTCCTCCGCAAACAATTTTTTCCAACTTGTTATTCTTGCACCTGTACATCGTGGGGTCGTAATCCTTGCCGTCGCACAGGTCATACAAATCAATACCATAGCAGAACTGGACATCTACATCATAACGGTGATAAGTGCATCCTTCAGAATTACATTCCAAATGGCACAACTTCTGCAGCTTACCTTCTTCACAGAGGTCATCGCCTGGAATATAGGTCCTTCCACCGCACAGTTCCACGACAGAAAAGGTTCGTTCTTCTTCATTGAAATAGCAGAAATGGGTTTCCGGATCAAAAGGCTCGTTGTTGCATGTGGCCTTGTAGAGTTTTTTAGTCCGAACGTCCTCGCCCTCGCGGCACTCAAACGTAACAACTCCACCCTTGTCGCTAACGATCTTGCAGCCATCATCACTTGCGTCTAATCCGTTCGTGCCATTCTGAATTACGACCGGTTCCGAATCGCCACAGGTAATTACAACGCTACCTTCAATAGATCTAGCCGAGCAACTTTCACCCGCAGGTCCGGTAACGCTTTTGCCGTCTTTTCCATTCGTAAGCGTAACGGTTTTATCACCGCAAACCAAATCAAAGCCATTCTTTTCTTCATTGGCTTTGACGGAACAACTTGAACCCTGCGCACCCGTCAGCGAAGCAAGCCAATCAGCTTCTGTACCCTTGAAGCCGTTTTCCTTGGCTATTTCGTATGCAGACTTGCCATTTGAGCCGTTAGTGCCATTCTTGCCGTCAGCACCTTTTGCGCCGTCCTTACCGTTCGTGATTGTTCCGACCTTTTTGCCAGCACATAGTACGTCATACCCAGAGCCGTCTTTCAGAGCCTCTACAATACAGGATGTTCCATTTGTCCCATCCTTGCCGTTAGTTCCATTCTTGCCGTCGGCGCCGTTTTTGCCATCCTTGCCGTCAACACCCTTGGCTTCCGAGAAATTCACCTCTTTCCAGACACTGTCGGCACAGAAGTAAATAGCATCGGAACTATCAACATAAACCATACGACCTTTGTTTTTAGAATTACAATTGCCCAGGTCCTTAAGCGATGCGACCGTATTTAAGTCGGAATTTGTAAGTTGAGCGAGTTCTTCGCCGCAAGAGGTCAAAAGAGCCGTTGCAGACAGCGCACCTGCAAGCGCGACCAGCATCTTTTGGGTTCTGGTTTTCATGTCATTGTTCCCTTTGGTTAAACTTGTAACAAAACCGCATAAAAATAAGTGTTTTGTAAGAATAAAAACATCACGGACAAAATATAGCTATACCAATGAAATTGTCAAGGATTTTGACAACAAATTGCCACAGTCGCAAGTGGCAGAATCAATGAAAAAAAACATCCGAGGTCTTTGATTGACCTCGGATTAGTTTTACTGTCATTGGCTTTTTTAATGCCTAGAGCATTAATTACTTTTGATCGATTTCCGCTTTAATCGCTAAGACATCAGCTTCAGAAAGCTTTGAAACGCGTACGACCTTTTCTACAGAATCACCTTCAATAAGCAAATCTTTTGCCACTTCGCGAGCCTTTTGATTACGGCCTCGATCAAGGGCGGCCTTGTTGATTGCATATTCATCCCATTTGGCTTTCTGCGCTTCATCAATCATTTTCTGTTCCTCTTTCGATAATTTAGCCAAATATGCACTTGAAAACAAGAGCTCAAATGCCGTATTGGCATACTGCTTGGGCATTTGCGTCATGTTTTTCATGTTCTTGAGCGCGTAAAGCCCCCTGTCTAGCGTTGTTTCAAGTTGGTCCAGAGGCTTGTTGAACTTCGGAAGTTCCACAAAAGCGAAAGAAAGGACATCGCTAACGCTAGCCCCATTGATTTCACGGATCTTGGCACGGCGGATATAGCGGTCATCGACAAATACATTGAATTCCATAAAAACTACTGTAACAACAGGTTTCAGCTCATAATTGTACTTTTGTCCACGTTCGCCCTGCGCAATGACAGTCTGCGATGCGTAATAAATCGCACGGTTGACAATGTTTTCTTGCATAAGGAGCTGCACTTCGATAATAAAGCGTCGCTGTGCCGAATCGATGCAGTACAAGTCAAAGACTGTTGTCCGGTTTTCATTTGACCCATTATTGAATTCCTTATCGCGGGACTGAACGTCCACAATCGGCGATGATATTTCTCCTTCAAGCACAGCATTCAAGAGCGCTATCAGACAAACCTTGTTCTTAGTGTCGGGATTGAAGGCTTTCTTGAATGTCCTGTCCGTAAGAAGGTCTGCAAAGACTCCCGCTCCCCTATATTCCTCATAAGTTCTTGCCTCGCTAATTGTTTTTCCCCAATGGGCTTCTGTAATGTTATTGTTGTTTTCCATAGATATCCATTATTAAATTCCGAAAATGTCGGCTCATAGACAGAAAATTGCTCCCCATCCATTATATTAACACGCATTTTTCGCGATTTTAGACCACAAATTTATTGTAAAATTGCGATTTATAAAAAAACACCCGAGGTCTTTGGTAGACTTCGGGTGAGTTTTTTAGTTTAATTGTGTTTATAACTATTCGTTCCAGATGTCGTTGGGCAACTTGCCGATATCGCGAAAGTCCAGCTTGCCACTTGTGGCAGAATTCATGCTCACGAGGCGTGCCAAAGGCTTGCCAGCGCGTTCAATGACGATTTCTTCGTCCTTGATGGCGACCTGGTTCAAGAGCGTCCCAAAATTCTGACGCATATCCATTGCAGAAACTACTTTCGACACGGCGAGTCCTTTTCCCTCTACGTCATCCTCCGCTAGGAGGATCCATAATTTTTCATACAGAATTTAATTATTATTATAATTAACGTCAAAATGTTTGAAAGGAGATGCCCGCCTTCGCGGGCATGACAATGCAAAAGGTGACCCCGTCCCGGAACAAGTCCGGGATGACAGTCCGGGGTGACATCAAAAAATGGATCAAGAAGTTCGCACATTTTCGGTCACGCAGTACATGCGTTCGCTCAAGAACACCGTAGAATCAACACCTGCGGTGTGGGTGCATGGGGTCATTTCGCAAATTGCGGAAAAGCCGTCGGGCGTTTACCTGAGCATTGCGGACTTTGCCGATGGCGACGTGAAGCCCAAGGCCACCCTCGCCCTTTACTGCTACACCGCCAAGTACGATGCGATTCTCGCCAAGATTTCAAGCCTTTCGCAACCGTTTACGCTAAAGCACGATTTGAAAGTCAATTTTCTCGTGCGCGCAGAACTGTACATCCCGTACGGAAAGTTGCAAGCGCAAATTCTGGACATCGATCCGGTTTACACGATTGGCGAACTTGCACTCACCAAAAGCGCCATTTTGAAGCGCCTTGCGATGGAAGGCCTGCTCGAAAAGAACAAGCAACTCGAACTTGCCGACGTTCCGCTCCGCGTGGGGCTTATCACCGGCGAAAATACGGCCGCGTACAAGGACTTCACCACGCGACTTGAAGCGTCTCCGTTCGCATTCGAAGTCACGACGGTCTATGCGCGGATGCAAGGGAACGAAACAGAAGGGAGCATCATCGCCGCACTGGAACAGCTCCAAAGCGACCCCAATTTAGACGTTGTCTGCATTGTGCGCGGTGGCGGTGCAAAAACTGATTTGAACTTCTTTGATAGCGAAGCGCTTTGCCGAGCGGTAGCAAACTACCCCACCCCCGTCTTTACGGGAATCGGTCACGAAATCGACCGCTGCCTTTTGGACGAAGTCGCTTACCTCTCGTGCATCACGCCCACGGACTGCGCGAAGCGTCTCGTGGAACGCGTCACGGATAGCTGGAACCGAATGACTGAAGCGATGGCAAGCATTGCCGATGGCGCACGCGATTTGCTCACCGAAAGCAACAAGCAACTCGGCACGATGGGGAACCAGCTCCAGCAAAAAGTTTTCGGGCTCATCCAAAACGAGAAATCGAAACATGTGCTCATCGCCGCCTCCATAAAAAAAGACACCGCATTTTATATAAAGTCTGAGCACGAGCGTTTAGACCGCAACCATGAAGGTTTAAAGCAAGGTTCCCGAAAAATTCTCGACCTCGCAAAATCGAAGTTCGAACTCGTCAACGAAAAAGTCAAAAATGCAGACCCGCAAACAACGCTTGCCAAGGGCTATTCGCTCACGCTAGACGAAAACGGAAAATTCATCCGCAAGGCAAGCCAGCTCAAGAGCGGCGACACCATCAAAACACGACTCGCCGACGGGGACGTCCTATCCGTGGTGCAATAACTAGATCCTTCGACTTCGTGCTGCGCACTCCGCTCAGGATGACAAGCTCCGCACAGCACCTAGCCAAACACCGGCAAGCTTTCGATTTTCTTGAAACGGTGCGTCACGGAGTCCAGCTCAAAATAGCGCACGCAATCGCCAAGCGCAAGCATCACGTAATTCGGTGTCAGCACTTGCAAATACTTGTTCAATTGCTGTTGCAACACTGGCCACGTGTATTCACCCGGAGCCTTGCACTCCACCAGGAGCCATGGCTTGTTCAGAGGCGCCCCCGCCCTAAAATTATGCACCAAGATATCCACGCGGTCCGACGTCTTTACATCAATCGACGAAAGCGGAAATTCCACCGCGATCAAGTGCTCCGGAACCTTTACTACATCGACCAAATAGCGCACCGTCGCCTGGCGAACATGTTCTTCGGGCGTTGCAGGGACATCCTTTTTGCGAATCGGGTCAAATAGCGTATCGTGGGTCATTGGCGTGAATATAAAAAAACGTGAGGAAAATCACCCCATTTCAAAGCGAAATTACAAAAAAAGTTAAACAAGTCAACCCAACTTGCGTGTTTCATATTATCTTTATAATGACTTTTTATTTACAAAAAGCCTACGAAGGAGCAAATATGGATTTACAGGAATATGTCAATCAGTTCGATTCGATGACCTGCATCATGTCCGTCGAAAAAAAGCCGAACGGCTACGGCAAGATGCGTATCGAAGTCGGGAACAAGGCATATATCGATTCCTTCGAAAAAAATAGTGGCAATCTTATCGACATGCCGTTTGGCAAAAGGTTTGTCCCAGGTCAGGAATACACTGCGTATATTCCCAAGGACCTGAACTTCGAACATTTTATCTATAGCAGCGCCGTCCTCAAAAAGCCGATGCACGCCTACATTCACCCAGAAAGGTTCGATGTTTGGTTCAATATCTTCAGCCTGCCCCTCGATTTTGAAGACCCGTTCAAGTGCTACTGCACCTACACGCAAGAACTGTCGACCGATATGAACACGGATTCCTTGCAAGGCCTTTCGGCAAAGACAACTGCCGATGTGCTCAAGACCTGCATCAAGCTCCGCAGCACCAAGAACTTCCTCAAGACCATGGACGAGGTGATGGCCGACATCCGTAACATCTGCAAGGCAAATTACTGCTGCATCATGTTGACGGACTTCAAGGCACGCAAATGCTCCTTGCTCAGCGAAAATTCCGCCCCCGAAATCGGCAGGCACACGCTTGCAGACTTTTTGAACGATGAATTTATCGACTACGCCAAGTCCTGGCTAGACATCATCAACGGGAGCACTTGCTTGCTCATCAAGAACGAACAAGACAAGGAAGATATCAAGGCCCGTCACCCGGCTTGGTATAAGTCCTTGCGGTCAGCAAACATTGAAAGGCTTGCGCTGTTCCCGCTCAAGTACAACGATGACATCATCGGATTCATCTGGGCAACCAACTTTGCTCTCGAAGAAACGGACCACATCAAGGAAACGCTCGAACTTTCGACGTACTTTATCGCATCGGAAATAGCCAACTACCAGCTGCTGCAAAAACTCGAAAAGCTGAGTTCTACGGACCTCTTGACCGAAGTCAAGAACCGCAACGCAATGAACAACCGCATTCTCAAGATATTATCCGGCCGCGAAAGAGTTCCAAACAGCTATGGGATTGTCTTTGCCGACTTGAACAACCTCAAATACGTCAACGACAGCGAAGGCCACGGTGCAGGCGACCAGTTGCTAAAAGACGGTGCAGAAATTCTCAAGTCGACTTTCGAAAATTCAGAGATTTACCGCGCCGGTGGCGACGAGTTCCTGATTATCGACATGGAGAACACCAAAGAAACTCTAAGCCACAAAGTTGAGACGCTCCGAAAGAAATCGGACGACCCGAACAAAATCAGTTTTGCCGTCGGATTCTATTACGAAGAAAATGGTGGCGACATCCGAAAAGCCATGCGCGAAGCCGACGCTAACATGTACAACGATAAAAAAGCTTTTTATGAAAGGCACCCTGAGTGCAGGAATCGTTAAATGATGGATTTGCAGAAATTTGTAGATAACTTCCACACGATGACAAGCATCTTGTCGGTCGAAAAACGCGATGATGACAGAATCGGCACCATCCGTATCGAGGCCGCAAATGACCTGTATATCCGCGCCATGGAAAATGTCGACAAAGATGGCAATGTCGTCTTTAAGGAAAAGTTTGTCCCCGGCAGTAGCTACGAACGCTACATGAAGAAGGAACTCAACTTCGAGAACTTCTGCTACGAATGTGCCATCAAAAAGAAACCTGTACACGCCTACATCCGCCCCGAGCGCTACACCTTCAGCATCAACCTGTACATGATGCCACTCGCTATTGACGACCCGAAAAAGGCGTATTGTAGCTACTCCCAGGAAATTACGTTCGAAGAAAATGTCGACGCGATGTCGAACATTTCGGCTAAGACTTCATCCAACGTATTGCGGACTTGTATCAAGTTGTGCAGTACTAAAAACTTGCAAAAGACCATGGACGAAGTCATCGAGGACATCCGCAAAATCTGTGATGCAAGCTATTGCTGCGTGATGCTGACGGACTTCAATGACAACACGTGGTCCGTATTTAGCGATGCCTTAAAGCCGGATTCCGAGATCCGTTCCATTCGTGAACTCAAATCCGAGAACTTTGTCGATTACGCAAGGTCCTGGATAAAGACACTGAACGGAAGCAATTGCCTGATGATCAAGAACAAGGACGACCTCGAAGTCATCCATCTGGAAAACCCGGCATGGTACAATTCGCTTGTAGCCGCTAACGTCCGTAGCCTTGTCCTCTTGCCACTCGAATACAACGGCCTTACTCTAGGCTTTTTCTGGGCCACGAATTTCGACACGTCGAACACGCTCTACATACGTGAAACACTTGAGCTTTCGGCATTCTTTGTCGCCTCGGAAATTGCGAACTACCAGCTTTTGAACCAGCTAGAACTACTCAGCAGCATGGACCTCTTGACGGGCGTCATGAACCGTAATTCCATGAACAATCGCGTGACGCAGTTTTTGAATGGCGAAGTGCAGTACAAGTCGCTCGGTATCATCTTTGCAGACTTGAACGGCCTCAAGCCAGTCAACGACAACAAAGGTCACGACGCTGGCGACAAGCTTTTAAAAGACGCCTCACAGCTTTTAAAATTCACGTTCGACGGTTGCGAATTCTACCGCGCAGGTGGCGACGAATTCTTGATTATCGCACTCGACAAGTCGAAAGAAGAGCTCGAAGCCAAAGTCAAAGCTCTCCGCGAAAAATCGATGATTCCGGGCAAGGTCAGTTTTGCCGTCGGATTCTACTACGATGCAAACGGTGGAGACATCCGCACAGCCATGCACGAAGCCGATGTCCGCATGTACGAAGACAAGAAGCGTTACTATGACCGGTTCCCCGCCAACAGAAAGCGCTTTTTATAAAGTCACAAAACGCTCTTGACATTTGCACTAGGCGGAACTATATTTTTGCACATGAATATCTTTGGACAGAACAACATCGCAATAGCAGATGCAAGATTTGCAGCTAACGCAGCAAAGGCAGCAAGCCCGGCAGCAGCCCGAGCTATTATGGGGCTGTCCAAAGAAACCAAAATCTGTAAAGCTTAACGCAAAAAACTCAGATTAAAAGTTTCAAGGGCAGCCCCGAAAAAGGCAGCCCTATTTTTTATATCCAAACTTTTATACCCAAAACTTTAACCATAAAACAAGGAATCGAAAGTTCTTACCGAATAATACACTGGATCCTTCGCCCTTTACAGGGCTCAGGATGACATTGGAATAAGATTCAAGGCTCTGGATGACGCAGGCATAACATTACAGAATGAATATTATTCTATAATTACGCAGTAAAATGTGAATTTTCGATACCGCTATAGGAGTCAAAAATGCGTAGAAGATTGTTGAGCGAAGGTGCTAAGGAACTTTCTTACGAAATCCGCGAGATCGTGAAGAAGGCGAACCAGCTCAAGGCACTCGGCTTGCCAATCCATTGGGAAAACATCGGCGACCCGATTGAAAAGAAATGCCAGGTTCCCGACTGGATCAAGGACATTGTTGTGGACCTCGTCCGCACAAACCGCAGCTACGGCTACTGCCCCTCCAAGGGCATGCTCGAGACCCGCGAATTCCTGGTGAAGGAGAACAACAAGCTCGGCGGTGCACAGATCAACGTCGATGACATCCTGTTCTTCAACGGCCTCGGTGACGCCATCGCCACCATCTATGGCCTGCTCTCGATGAACACCCGTATCATCGGACCGGCCCCGGCCTACTCTACGCATAGCTCTGCCGAAGCCGCCCATGCTCACACGGCACCGATTACCTACCGTCTGCAGCCGGAAAACCACTGGTACCCGGACCTCGAAGAACTCGAGAACAAGGTGAAGTACAACCCGAGCATCGCGGGCATCTTGATTTTGAACCCGGACAATCCGACCGGCATGGTCTACCCGCTCGAAATCCTCCAGAAGATTGTTGACATTGCCAAGCGCTACGGCCTCTTCATCATCTGCGACGAAATCTATAACAAGATTACGTACAATGGCGCCCATGCTTATGCGCTCGCTGAATACATCGGCGATGTCCCGGGCATTGCGCTCAAGGGCATTTCCAAGGAATACCCGTGGCCGGGTGCTCGTTGCGGCTGGGCAGAATACTACAACCGTGACAAGGACGAACAGTTCGACGCCTTCTGCCGCGCTATCGACAACGCCAAGATGGTCGAAGTTTGCTCCACGACGCTCCCGCAGATGACGATTCCGCGCGTTCTCGGCGACAAGCGTTTTATGGAACACCGCAAGGCCTTGAACGAAAAGATCGGCCGCAGGAGCGCCATCATCAACGAAATCCTCTCCGACATTCCGGAGCTGTATTTCAACCCGACTTACGGCGCATTCTACAACACCATCATCTTCCGCGAAGGGACTCTCAACAATCACCAGACACTGAAGATCGACAATCCGATTATCAAGAAGAAAGTCGAAGAATGGTGCAGCAAGACGACGAATCTCGACTATCGTTTCGTGTACTATCTCTTGGGCGCAAAGGGCATCTGCGTTGTGCCGAGTACAAGCTTCTGCACGGACCTCAAGGGCTTCCGCGTGACGCTCTTGGAAGAAGACGAAGACGAGCTCAGAAGCGTGTTCACCACGATTCACGACGCCATCATCGAATACCTGCATAGTTAGTTGTTGGTCATTAATTATTTATCGACCAATAGTTATAAGTTCAAAGATCCTGACACACAAAGTGCCAGGATTTTTATTTTGTATATTGTACCAAAACAAATAAAAGAAGGAATGTATGATAAAAAAATTAATCACCGGTTTTGCCTTATTGGCAACTTTGTCTCACGCATCATGGGACAACCTTCCCATCCAAGAAAAAGGATCTATCCAAGTTGCAGGTCAAATTAGCTACATGACCATGGATCCAATTTCAGGTCCGATGCTTGCTGTGGGCGCTCGTTTTTCACCGTTTAGCTGGCTTGAACTTTCTACAATTGTTCCTTTTGGATTCTTCAGCATCGACGGCACCCACAAGGGGATTGACGAGTCCAATCTGAGCGGTATCATGAACCCTCAATTCGGTTTGAAATTTCAGCTTTCAACGGGATTCAGCCTCTACGTAGACGGTTACCTGCCAAGCAGTAACGATATGGGACAAGATAATTTCGCTGTTGATTTTGGTCTGCAGCACTCAAACATTTTCACAAGCGTTATATGGGCCAAGTACATTGGCTATATGCTGGGCGACGCCTGGAATAATCAATACCTCCACTTTGGTACGGAAGTCGACGTCTTGTTCAGCAACTTTACTATTTATGCAGCCCTCAACATCATCAAGGGCGAAGAAGCCAGCGTCAGTAACTGTTACGGCGGCACCTGTTCCTCTGACGACGTAGGCGGAAACAACGGTGTTATCTTTGATATAGGTGCAAAGTTCAAGCTTTCTGATAATGTGACTCTGGATGCATCCGTAGAGATTACTGGAGGCGACCGTTACAATATTGAAGGTATCGATGAACCGACCATATTCAACGTCACTGTTTTCTATAACTTCTAATTAGATTTTTTCTCTAAAAAAAAGAACTCCCGGCACATCAGTGTCGGGAGCTCTTTTTTAAGTACAAGTCTTAGATTACATGAACCAGAAGGTCACACCGAGATGGAAACGCATGTTCTTGAAGCCGAAACTTGTAGAAGAGTCTTCATCTTCTTCATCTTCTTCGTCTTCTTCATCGAAGCCATAGTAGCTAGAACCATAGCTGGAGGCGTTGCTAGCAAAGTTTACAGCAGAAGAACCGACCTTATCCATGTCAATCATATTCGTCAAGCCAAATACAGCACGGAAATTGATATCAATCTTATCCGTAATAGAATAGCCAAGACCCGCAATAAGACCAAAGTCCACAGTGCTCTTCATATCACCATCGATATCTTCAGTATCTTCCATACCAAGCGATTCGACTTCTCTCGTTGCGCTAGCACTTACGTTAATACCCAAATAAGCACCGGCATCAATAAAGAAATTCGGGACCGGATTAATACGGGCTACCACAGGAATATCGATGTACAGGAAAGAGAACGTAACTTTCATGCTATAAAACATATCCATCACCTTTTCTGCTTGAGCTCTATTAATTCCACTATATCCACTAAATTGGCTATAAAATTCAATTTGGCTATATAAATCATCTTCATCCATAAACGCACCAAACGTTTTCTTCATCATTTCGCCATAATCCCAAGAAATTCGGCGATAATCAATACCAAGACCAGCCACAACAGAGAACATCGGGTTCACAACATACTTAGCTTCAGCACCGACATTAAAACCAGCGCCCCAGCCAATTTCGAGCAAGTCGGTATTGTCGCCCCAAGCTGTACCAAAACTACCGGCAGCATGAGCACCAAACTTAAAGTTATTCTGTGCAAATACAGCACTCGTCACAACAAGAGCTGCCAAAATGAGCTTTTTAAGCATATATTTTCTCCTTTCTAGAGTTTAAAAACTTACCGTCAATGTAGTTTAAAAAGCGTTTAAAAACAAGTTATTTTTTTCATATGTTAGAATTTTTTTGTTGTAAAGGACCAAAACGTTATAGCAATTCTTATAGACAAAAACTTACAACCAAATTTTTCGTCTTGCGTCCAAAAAAAGAATCCCGCTCTTTTGTGCGGGATTCTCGAGAAACAAACTAGATGTCTTCCGATTTCTTGATGGGGATTGGGAGGAACGGCGGTTCCAGTTCCAAGCAAATCGGGCAATGGTCCGAACCTTTGACATCGCTCAAAATTTCGGAGCTCACCACATTAGGCATGAGCGCTGCATCGACAAAGCCGTAATCCAAACGCCAACCGACATTGCGTTCACGGGCGCCAAAGCGATTTGACCACCAGGAATAGGCATCGCGGGTATCCGGATGCAACGTGCGGAATGTATCGACAAAGCCGTTTTCGACGTACTTGTCCATCCAGGCGCGTTCAATCGGCAAGAAACCGCTCACGTTCTCGTTTTCCTTCGGACGTGCAATATCGATTTCCTTGTGGCAGGTATTGTAATCCCCTACGGTCACCACATGCTTGCCATCGGCCAACCATTGTTTACAGTTTTCAAGGAATGCGTCATAAAAGCGGAGCTTGTAATCCAGGCGATCGTCCCCTTGGCCACCATTCGGGAAGTAAATGCAATTAAGCACCCAATCCGGGAACACCAGCTGGAGCACACGGCCTTCAACATCGAATTCCTCGATATCAAAGCCGTAGTTGACCGCATCCGGTTCAATCTTTGAATACACGGCCACACCACTGTAACCCTTCTTGCGCTTGCAAGCGTTCCAGTAGGTATAATAGCCTTCACGGCTTGCAACTTCAGCGACCTGGCTTTTTTCAGCGCGGACTTCCTGAAGGCAAAGCACATCGGGATCGGTCGCAGTGAACCAATCTTCAAAGCCTTTTTTCAGTACGGAACGAATACCGTTGACGTTCCAGCTGTAGATCTTCATTTTGACCCCAATCTCAATTTTCACGCCAAAGATAGAATATTTTTTCAAACTCCAAAGGGTAGAAAGCTATCATCCCCTCCATAAAGTTAATAAAACTTTACAATTTTGTCTTTATGAGCAAAAAACTACATCGATTTCGTTCATTTTCAAAAAAATTTACGCAATATTGTTTAATAATCTTATATTTGATAGCATGAAGAATAAATTTTTGTTGTCCTCTTGCCTCCTTGCCGTTTCATTCCTGATTGGTTGCGCAGGTTCCTCTGCCCAGAACGGCGAAGAACTCGAAGTTCCGACCGACCTTCCGCCAATTTGCCGCGATATCGACTTTGTCGCGAACCCTGACATGCGCGAAGTCTGCGGAGTCCGCAAGGCAAGCCGTCACAACATCGCTTATAAGAACATTCCTCAACAACGCTACTTGATCAAGCCGTCCGAGACGTCCATCGTCAAGACAAACGACAAGCTCGAGCTCCGCTTCCAGAACTCCCTGCCGATCACGCTTGACGGTCCGATTACTGAGGAACTCGTCTTTAACCAGGAAAAGCGCCTCGAACGTATCAAGAACACTTACGATTATTTTGAAATCACGAATCCTGGTACCGAACGCCTCCGCATTTTCAAGATGGGCATCCCGACCGACCGCGGAAACAAGTACAACTTCTGCTTCCGCATCCCAGAAAGAAAGGGTAACGACAGGACTCGCAGCAGGGCCATGGGCGTAAACATCGAAACCATGTCGTGCACGGAATTCGACAGAATCATTTCGAACCGATAAGAACAAGTTTTTAGCAGCTCTCAAAGAGCTGCTTTTTTTATGATGGAGATTCCCGCTCCATGGCGGGAATGACAGAAAAGTGTCATTTTTTCGATTCTCTTTTTTGCTAAATTATCGGGCGGTAAAAAAGTGAACGAAAACAAGTACATACACAACGCTCTGCGGCAGATTCATGTGGATACGCCCTGTTCTCCCATTTCCGGATTCTCGATTTCCGGACTTGCAACATACATCCAAATTCCAGAGCTCGATTTTTGCATTGACATGGGCGAATGCCCGCTCTCGGCTATTCCCCTGAACCACGTGTTCCTGACGCACGCCCACGGCGACCATGCCCGTTGCCTGATGCGTCACCACAGTTTGCGCAAGATGATGGGCGTGGAACGCGACAGCGTTTATTACATGCCTGAATGCGTGAGCGAAAACGCAAAGGCTTGGATCAAGGCAGAAGCTTTATTCGAAGGTGTTGGCGAAGCGAAATTCCGCTACCCGGAAATTGAACCGGTTGTCGCAGGCGAATTGCAATTTTTGAGATACCGCAAGGACCTCGCGCTCGAAGCGTTCGAAGTCAAGCACTCCATCCCGGCAATGGGCGGCACGCTCTACTTTTACAAGAAGAAACTCAAGGACGAATTCCTCGGAAAGACTCCGACCGAAATTATTGAACTCCGCAAGAACGGGGTCGAAATCACGCGTGAAGTTTACGAGCCGCTCGTAAGCTTTATGGGCGATTGCCTTGGCGAAAGCCTGCTCGACAACAGTCGCGTTTTCCAGTCGAAGGTGCTGATTACAGAATGCACGTTCCTCGACGATGGCGAAGAAGCGATGAGCAAAAAGAAGGGCCACAGCCACTTGAAAGACATCGTGCATGCGCTCAACGAACTTGACGACGAAATCAAGTGCGAAAAAATCATATTGAGTCATTTCTCGATGAAGTATTCAGAAAGGCACATCCGCGAGATGCTTGACAAGGCCATCCCGGAGAAGTTTAAGGAGAGGATTGTAGCGTTTATTTAGACGAGAGAACGGCGCAAGCGCCTACAGACGACAAATGCATAAGGCGAGAGTCGCAGACATGCTTGAATGGATATGACCGAGCCTAGCATTTGGGACATAAGCGAAGCGAATGTACAAAGACAAGAGTGAGCGAAATGCGCAGACAGCGTCATCCTGAGGACCGCAGGGACGAAGGATCCAGTAAAGTTTAATAGGAAACAAACAACATGGCAGAAGAAATCAACAACGAAATTTTAGAAGAAGAAAAGGCTCCGAAGGAAGTCGTGATTCCGGAGTTTTACCGCGACTTGAGTCAGGACCCGCAAATGAAGGCGCTGTGGCATTATGTGTTCCGCACAAATGGCGACCGCAAGCCCATCAAGACTCCGGACGGAAAGCCGCACAAGCTCGACTTCACCTGGAAGGACATGTTCCCGAACGAAAACGGACACATCGAAGTCGAAATCGGAAGTGGCAAGGGCAACTTCATGACGGACTATGCCGAGAAGCATCCGGACTACTTTATCATGGGTAGCGAATGGGACTTCACGTGGGCAGCATTTGCACACGAACGCATGGAAAAGCGCGGTATCGTTGCACAGGGCAATGCCGCCATGTTGCGCGGTGACGTTTTCTACTTCTTGCGCGACGCCGTAAAGGATAACACCGTGGATGCATTCCACATGTACTTCCCGGACCCGTGGCCAAAGGAACGCCACCACAAGAACCGCTTGCTCCGCCCCGACTTTCTCGATGAAGTCGCACGTTGCTTAAAGCCGGGCAAGCGCATTTTCTACTGGGGTACTGACCACAAGGAATACAACGAAATCGCTCTTGAAACATTCGATGCCTATCCGACTTGCAAGGTGCTTGTCCGCAATACGGCAGAACCCACCGAAGGCATCACGACCGGTTTCGAACGCAAGTACAAGAAAGAAGGCAGACCTATTTACAGAAGTATTATTGAGTTTGAGAAGTAGGTATTAGGATTTCAGGTAGCTCAAATTAATCATGTTAAAGCAACTCACAATAAACAGCTTTACACTCATTGCCGAAGCAAGCGTCCCGTTCCATGAAGGTTTTACCGCAATCACGGGTGAAACTGGCGCCGGCAAGTCCGTCTTGATGAAAGCGCTCCGCATGGTCTGCGGAGACAAGTCGCAAGCGTCGATGGTCCGCACAGGCGAAGAAAAGGCGGTCATCGAAGGGACATTCGACATTTCGAACGAACCCGAAGTCAAACAAATTCTTGCAAAGTTAGAACTCGATGACGACGATGAACTCATCATCCGCCGCGAGATTCTTGAAAACGGAAAGGGACGCGCCCGCGTGAACGGTTCTGTCGTCAGTCTCTCGGATTTGCAGGAGCTTGGAGAATCGCTTATCCAGATGCACGGGCAGAGCGAACAGCTGTTATTGCGCGATATTCGCACACATGCAAAGATGCTCGATGAATACGCGGGCAACAACGAATTGCTGATAAACTATTCAAAAAGCTACAACGCCTGGAACAACGTTCTCGCCGAAATTCAAAAGACTGAAGCGCACGCCAAAGATCTGGCGCAGCAAAAGGACTTTTTGAAATTCCAATACGATGAACTTTCCAAGGCGGCACTCCGCGATGGCGAAGAAGAAGAGCTTGAAGAAAAAGTCAACGTTGCAAGCAAGAGCGAAGCGGAACACAATCTGCTGAATGAAATTCAGGGATTGATCGGTTGCGACAACGGCATCTTGGAACAGGTCCAGAACCTTCAGTACAAGTTGCGCAGCCTTGCGCAAAAGATTCCGCATTACGAAGAAGACTTGAATGCCCTCGTCGAAGTCGCGGACCCGTTCGAAGGAATTTGCAAGGACCTGCAGAGGCTCCGCCCGTCAAAGTCCATGAGCCCCGTCGAAATCGACCGAGCCAATTCTCGAATTGCAACGATTCAAAAACTCAAGCGCAAGTACCGCACCGATGTCGCAGGGCTTATCGCGCTCACCGAACAACGTAAGCAGGAACTCGACAGTCTCGAGAATCTCGACGCCGACCTCGATGAGCTCAAACGCAAAGCAGAAGCACACAAAGCAGAGACCTACCGCTTGGCATCAAGTCTCACCGAGAAGCGTAAAGAAGCTGCCCAGCGCTTTGACTCGGCCGTGCAAGAAATCTTGCACAGCCTCGGCATGCCCAAAGCCAAATTCTTTACGAGCATCACGGAGCAGGACCCGACACCAAACGGCGCAGACCGCATCGAATTCTTGCTCGCCCCGAACCCGGGCGAAGGCGAAAAGTCGTTGCAAAAGGCAGTCTCCGGCGGTGAACTCAGCCGTGTGCTGCTAGCCATCAAGAGCGTCATGGCAGAACTCGACAAGGTCCCGCTCCTGATTTTCGACGAAGTGGATTCCGGAATTTCGGGCGAAACGGGCAATAGCATTGGCGAAGCACTGCGCAATTTGGGCAAGCACCACCAGGTGCTCACCATCACCCACTTGCATCAAGTCGCAAGCCGAGCCCAAAATCAGCTCGCCGTGAGCAAGAAAGAGATTGACGGAAGGACATTTACGTCCATTATTGACCTCGACAACAACGGACGTATCGAAGAAATTGCTAGAATGTTAGGTGGAACTTCGGAAACAGTCCGCACCCATGCAAAGCAACTGTTGGAGAATAATTTATGACAGAACCAGAAAATACATCTGATGTTCGTTTACGTTCACGCATTTGGAGTGTGTTACGAGCACTCATATTTATCTGCGTCATAATCTTCATCTGGAAAGACTGGACCACGATGGCATGTTCCTTTGTGGGTATCGCTCTTATCATGGGTTGGGTCAACTTGTTCCAGCTCAAGAGCCAGGAAATTGAAAAACCGTATTACAGACTTTGGCTTAATACCATTGACGGTTTTTTACAGTTCATCGTGATGACTAGTATTTTCGTCCGAGACCTGTTCCAAAACGAAAGTGCCGAAAAAATTCTAGGTGTCGGTTGCGCCGTTTTGCTGGGGCGATTAATCGCGCACACGCTATTCTCGCTCGGAGTTCTCCGCGAAGGCAAGCAACTCCCCCGCAAGCGCCGTTGGAGCAAGCTCGCCAATTTATCCATTACAATTACGATGGGCGTGTACTTGCTGAACTTGGAAAATTTCCAACAAATTATGATGGTGATTTCCATTTTGCTCATCGCCGCCTCCACAGCCGCTTACGCTTACTGGTACTACCGCGACCCAGCACACAGAAAACCGCTTTCGATTGCAAGCCAGCTCACCATGAGCCGCATTGTGCTCACGCCGTTTTTCCTCTGGGTATTTTTCTACGATAACGATCTGGACTACAGCAACAACAATATCGTTTTCAAAGTCTTGGCTCTCGTGATGGTGCTTGGCTTTATGCTCACCGACTTTTTGGATGGCAAGCTTGCCCGCGCGATGGGCGAAGTCAGCACACTCGGCAAGTACCTCGATCCGTTCAGCGACAAGATTTCGAACATGACGATTTTCATGTGCTTCATCGCCACAGGTTATGCGCCTGTGTGGATGGTCGCCCTGATTTACTTCCGCGAATCTAGCGTGGAGACTCTCAGAACTCTCGCCGCAAGCGAAGGCCTTGTAATGCCCGCACGCCGCAGTGGCAAATGGAAAACTGCATTGCAGGGGATTGGCATTGTAGCAATTCTCCTCGGAGCAATTGACCCCATCCGCGAATTGATTCCAGGATTCAACAACATTTGGCAGCAGTTCCCGATTGTGGTGATGGGCGTCATAACCGCCATTACAATCATCAGTGGAATTGATTATTTCTACGCCAGCAAGCACATTTTGAAAAAATTCGTATAGTTGATTTTTTCGTAAAAATCGCAGGAAAAAGCATAAAAAAAACTTATTCTGCGATTTACTCTGTCCCCTAGTCTTGCCAAACCCATTATAATTTTCTATATATGGGACAACCTCGACGCGGGGTGGAGCAGTTGGTAGCTCGTCGGGCTCATAACCCGAAGGTCGCAGCGTTCAAGTCCTGCCCCCGCTACTAAAAAGACTTAGATTAAATCTAAGTCTTTTTTTATATTTGTAGCATGTCTCGCATTTCAGAACAAGAAGCTCTCGATTTATTTTTGAACGCACCGCTCAATGAACTTTGCGCACGCGCCAATGCTGAAAAAGAAACGCGCCACGGCAAGTCCGTTTACTGGGTGAACAACCGCCAAATCAACTACACGAACGTGTGCGTGCTGCACTGCAAATTCTGCGCATTCAGCCGCATCAAGAAAGATAGTCCGACCGCTTACGACTGGAATTACGAAACCATCCGCGACAAGGCCGCCGAAGCCATTAGCAAAGGCGCCCGCGAATTGCACATTGTTGG
This sequence comes from Fibrobacter sp. UWB16, assembly GCF_900215325.1. Lineage (NCBI taxonomy): Bacteria > Pseudomonadati > Fibrobacterota > Fibrobacteria > Fibrobacterales > Fibrobacteraceae > Fibrobacter > Fibrobacter sp. UWB16. Next base: position 627,474 of record NZ_OCMS01000001.1, read on the forward strand.
CGGGCTCCATCCCGACCATCCGTTCGATTACTATATCGAGATGTTGCGCAAGCTCCGCAAGGAATTTCCGTCTGCAAACTTGAAAGCTTTTACCGCCGTTGAAATTTGCCACTTCGCCAAGATTTCTGGCCAGACACCCGAACAGATTATGGCAACGCTCAAGGACGCAGGCCTTGACGCCCTCCCGGGCGGCGGCGCCGAAATTTTAGTACAAAGTGTACGCGACAAGATTTGCCCGGGCAAGGAAACAGGCGAAGAATGGCTCGATGTCCATCGCGCTGCGCACAAGCTCGGCATTCCGACGAATGCGACCATGCTCTTCGGCCATATCGAAAAGATTGAAGACCGCATCGCGCACATGAAGATGCTCCGCGACTTGCAAGACGAGGCTCCGGGATTTTTCGCATTCATCCCGCTCGTGTACCATCCGGAACACAATGCGCTCCACCAGATTGTTCCGAACATCACAAGCGAAGAAGACATATTGCGCACGGTCGCCGTTTCTCGTTTGTTCTTGGACAACTTTCCGCACATCAAGGCCTACTGGATCCAGATGGGCATCGAGACTGCCATGAAGGCACTCCACGCCGGCGCATCGGATTTGGACGGTACGATTATCGAAGAGAAAATTACGCATGCCGCAGGCGCCACGGTTCCCGTGGGCATGAGCCCGGAACGCATGCATGACCTCATCAAAAAAGAAGGCCTCGTTCCGGTGGAACGAGACGCTTTGTACGAAAAATTCTCGTAATTCAAGACTTAACTGGATCCTTCGGGCATTCGCCCTCAGGATGACGAAGTAGCAATGGCGGCGCACCTACGCAATCACGCCGATTTCCTTGAGGTAGCGGCCGAGAGCATCCTGCCATGTGGGGAGTGGCTTGAAACCAGCTTCCACGAGTTTGCTCTTGTCCAAGCGGCTATTGAACGGACGTGCGGCCTTCGAGAGTCCGTATTCCGCCGTCGTCACCGGCAACACCTTAGTCGGGAGCCCAGCCTGCTTGTAGATTTCCTTGGTGAATTCATACCAGCTGATGAATCCGCCTTCGTTCGTGGCGTGATAGTAGCCGTACTTGTCCGTTTCAATCATATCGACGAGGAGGCGGCTCAAGTCGAGCGTGTAAGTCGGTGTACCGATTTGGTCGTAAACAACGCGGACGGTGTCGTGAGTCTCGCCCACCTTGAGCATCGTCTTGATGAAGTTCTTGCCATTGAGGCCGAATACCCAGGCGATACGCACAATGAAATACTTTTCAAGCGTTCCGCTCACGGCAAGTTCGCCCTTGAGCTTGGATTCGCCATAGACGTTGAGCGGTTCGTAATCCTTGCAGTCCGGTTTCCACGGAGAAGTGCCGCGACCATTAAACACGTAGTCCGTGCTGATGTAGACCATCTTTGCATCAATTTCTTTCGCAACGCGGGCGATGTTTTCCGTGCCTTCGGCGTTAATTGCAAAGACCTTCGCCTTCTTGTCATCGTCTTCGGCAAGGTCCACTGCCGTCCAGGCAGCGCAATGCACAATCACATCCGGTTTCACGCTCTTGATCGTTTCTGCAACCGCAGCAGCATTCGTAATATCCATCGGAACATAAGGCATCGTGGTCACAGCGCTTCCATCGGCCACACCGGAATATGTAGGAGCGATATCGCTACCGACACCTTCGTAGCCACGCTTTGCAAGTTCGTTCATCACATCGTGACCCAGCTGGCCACCGACACCAGTTACCAAAACTTTCATAATAAAACCTCTGCAAGTGAATATAGCAATTAGCCACTATTTTCTATCTTTGGGCTCGATGTTTGAAGCGTTAAATTTTCATTTTTCGGCATACGACTGGCTGCTCGTTTTCATGGTCACCGCCCTCGGCACCTTGAGCGCCTACCTGAAGGACCCGCAACTCAAAGCGGTCACAGCGACGATCCCTATTCCCTGCGGTTTTGCCTACATCGCCGTCGGTCTCCCGATGGGCACCGAAAATGCTGTTTCGGGTTTCATGTGCATGTTATACGTACACATCGTTCGCATTCTCCATTACAAAGTAAAAGTTCCTATTGTACCGTCGATTATCGCAGGCCTAGCCTTCTTTGTCGCGCTCGGAACATTTTTGCACGCGCGCATCCCGGAAGGCGAAGCATACTTTATCGGCGCTTGCGTTTTCGACTTTGTTATCGGTGTAATTTTCTTCCAGAAGCAAAAGTACAAAGCCGGCGTGCGCTACAAGACCCCTCTCCCGGTTTACATCAAGGCGCCCGCCATCGCAGGTGTCGTTTCCGGACTCATGTTTATCAAGCGCCTGATGGGCGGTTTTTGTACCAGCTTCCCGATGATGAATTCCATCGTAAGCTACGAGAGCCGCTATTCGCTCGGCGACCAATGCAGACAGCTTCCGCTATTCCTCATTGCAGGGCCGTTCATGTTCATCACCATGCGCTATGTGGAAATCGGTTTCGGGCTCAACCACTGGATTGTGCTCCTCATCGGTTACATCGTTTTTGCACTGATTTACTGGCCGCTCAACAAAGAACTCAAGCGCCGCAACGAAATCAACTACAATTCCGACAAGCCAGCCGAAGCTAAAGCGTAAAAAGCGCATAATTCACGGGTTTTGGAAAAATTTACTTGAAGAAACCCCTCAACATAAATAGATTTAGAGGGATAAAAACAAGGAATTTCACGCAATGCATAAAATTTCTCGCATTTCTTTAGCTTTTACCGGCGCAATTCTTTCTGCCTCGCTCTTGGCAGCCTGCGGCGACGACAGCTCGCCCACCTCATTTGACAACCAGAGCAACGTGGCATCGAGTTCTTCAAACGCGCTGACAGCGCAAAATTCAAGTTCTTCCACGACTTTGCTTCCGGCAAGTTCCGCAGATATCGCAAGCTCTGCTGACGCCGCAAGCTCCAGTTCCGCAATCGTTCAAAATGGAGAGTCCAGCTCTTCTGCAGAAATTCCGCCGTCACAGTCCAGCTCCTCGGCAGAAGCAACACCGCTCGATCCGGGCTGCGTCGAAACACCAGTCGCCACAATTGCCCTTGACACCAACGGACTTGCTGACATCGCCGACGTATTCAAGAGCGTCCGCTGCAACGAAAAGGCAGTGTTCATCATCCGCCACGGAGAACGCGTAGACGGTCAAACCGGTCAAGAAGTCCCTCTCACCTATTATGAAGGTGAACCAGACTCCATCGGCGGAGAGCCCACAGACGGAGTCCGTCAAGCCCTCGCAGTCGGCAAAAAACTCATCAGCGCAGAAGAATTCGTATTTTCACACACCAACTTCGTTCGCACAGAACAGACATGCCAAAACATAGCCCTCGGCCGTGGACAAGCGACATTCCCGCACGACACAACCAGTCTGTATTCCATCAACTGGTTCAAGAAGGATAGCGAACGCTACAAGTTCTACGATGATTCTACAACGAATGTCCGTCTCGTCATTGCAGGCTGGGCATTCGACAACCTCTATGCCGACGCATTCTACGATCTCAAGGAAAAATCCGAAGAAATCGTGAAAAAAGACATCGCCCCGGGCTACGCCTCCATGAACAAGTACCGCGTCATCTGCACTCATGATGACTTTATACTCCCGTTCAGCGTATACGTTTCTAACGGAGCCGTAAACTACAAATACCACGTCACAAGCCACTGGCCGTACTTCCTCACCGGTGTCGCTGTCATTATCGACAACAAGGACCAGATCAGATACGTGCCATTCAGAGGACTTGGCGTCGGCGTGGAATAACAACCATCCGGCTATTTTATAGCTAAAAACGGCTTTTTAGCAAGAATCCCCGAAAATCGACTGATTTCGGGGATTTTTTTGTATTCGAAGCACAATTCTCTGCACGCTCCAAATGTTCTCAAAAAATTTCTCAAATTAAGGTTTATATAATAACCACTTTTTCAAATATTTATATATATTAACTGATAGTTGTAAGGGTTTTATGTTCTCAAATTTCCAACGGAGACGATATGTTTGGTAAAATTTCATTGATCGGCATCGCCACTTTGGCAGCTCTCGCCACGACCGCTAACGCCGAAAAGTACGAATGGGGCAACGTCCGCTTTGATGGCGGCGGATTCGTTTCTGCCGTGATGTTCCACCCCAAGGCCGAGAATTTGCTTTACGCCCGCACTGACGTGGGCGGTATCTATCGCTTCGATTTTCAAAATAAGACTTGGATTCCGCTGATGGACTTCATCTCGGAAAACGACAAGGGCCTTTACGGTACCGAAGCCTTTGCTCTCGACCCCAACGATCCCAAGCGCATTTACGTGCTCGCAGGTACCGGCTATTTCAGCAAGGGCCGCACGGCCGTGCTCCGCAGTGAAGACTTCGGCGCCACCTGGGACACTAGCTATGTGGAAATGCTCGCCCACGGTAACGGCATGGGCCGCCAGACCGGCGAAAAGCTCGCCGTGGACCCCAACAAGGGAAACATCATCTTCTGCGGTAGCCGCACCAAGGGACTTTACAAGAGTACCGACTACGGCAAGACCTGGACAAGCGCCTACAAGGTCGCACTTTCTACCGCCACAGAATCCAGCCTGAACGGCGTGAACGGCATCAGCTTTGTGATGTTCGACGAATCGCAGGGCAAGAACGCCGACGGTTCCACCAAGACCATCTACATCGGCATTTCCGAAACCAAAGACAACTTGCAGGTCAGCCACGACGGCGGCGCTACCTGGGAAGCCATCAAGGGCGTTCCCACTGGACTCATGCCCCACCGTGCAAAGATTGTCGACGGAGACATGTACGTAACATTTGCTGACGGCCCCGGTCCGTATAACATCGCAAGTGGTGGTTTTTACAAGTACAATATCGCTGGAGGCACGTGGACCGACCTCACCCCGAGCGATTCCGTGGAACACGAAGGCAGCACCACCAAGAGCTACGAAAAGGACAAGAGCTCTTACGGCGGCGTCGCCATTGACCCCAAGGACAAGAACCATATCGTGATTTCGACGCTGGGCAAGTACACCGGCCGCCACGTGACCAAAGACGAAAAGGAAAACTACGGCGACCGCATCTATGCCACCACAGACGGCGGCAAGACTTGGAATCACGGCCAGCACTACAACGACATTCCGAACATCGACGCCAACGGCACCGACTGGATTCCGGGTAACGCCATCCACTGGGCGGGTTCCCTCGAAATCAACCCGTTCAACAACAAGCAGGCCTGGGTCACTAGCGGTAACGGCATCTTCATGACCGAAGACGTCTCCGCAAAGGTTCCCCTTTGGAAGTTTATGTCCAAGGGTATCGAAGAAACGGTTCCGCTCGACATCGTGAGCATTCCGGGTGGCCCGCTCGTCACGGCCATTGGCGACTACGACGGCGCCGTTTATACAGACATCAAGCAGAGCGCACAGCGCCACAAGCCAACCATCGGCACCACCGAAAGCATGGGTTACGCCCCGCTCACCGGAAGCTTGGTGCGCACAGGCGTGATTACCGTTTACGGCAAGTACGATTCTCAGAATTTCAACGTGATGTACCGCAGCGATGACATGGGCAAGACATGGGACAGCGTAAAGACCACACTCAAGGGCCCGAAGGGCTTGGTGGTACTTTCTGCTGACGGCAAAATCATGTTGCACCGTCCAGACCAGGGCGCCACCGTTTACCGATCCGACGACAATGGCGCCTCTTGGACCGCTGTTGAAACGGGCACGCAGACAAACTATTCCCGCATTGTCGCAGACCCGGTGGACCCCAAAACGTTCTACGTCATGGGCGGCATGGGATCGCTTTACAGATCTACTGACGGCGGCAAGACTTTTGCAGAAGCTGAAGCCCGTTTGCAGAACGAACAGGCTGGCGAATACTACAACGGTGGCGGCCTCATCCGCACCGTTCCTAAGAGAGAAGGACATCTTTGGGTACCGATGGACCAAGCTCAAGTCTGGCAGCCCAAGGGATTCACCGAATACGGACTTGCCTACACAGAAGACGGTGGCAAAAGCTGGAACCGCTGTGAAGGAGCTTCTACCGCAATCGCCGTGGGCATCGGCAAGGCCAAAGAAGGCAGCGACTACGAAACCATCTTCATCTGGGGCGCGGCAAAGTCCGGCGATCCAATTGGCATCTACCGCAGTACAGACAAATGCAAGACCTTTGAACGCGTGAACGACGACTTGCACCAGTTCGGCGGTCCGGGTAACGGAAACTTCGTGCAGGGCGACATGAACACCTTCGGTGTCGTTTACATGAGCACCGTGGGCCGTGGCACCATCGTGGGCGCTCCGGAAGGCACAAAGTTTGTTGACGTCATCATCCCAGGCAATCCGGGAACAACCATCAACACCATTTCGATGCATCCGGGCAAGGTTTCGCTCATTCAGCAGAACAGGACTTTGCAAGTGAACGTCCCGAGCGAAGGCAAACTTGAAGTCATCGCTATGAACGGCAAGACACTCCTCTCTGTGGATGTGAACGGCAACAGAAGCGTTAGCCTCAAGAAGATTCCGAACGGCAAGTACATCGCAAAGGTTGTCGGTGCCAACGGCAAATTGCTCTTGAAAAAGGCTATTGCGATCAAGTAAGTTTCAATAATCATCAATCCCACACTTAAAAAGGCTAGAGTGCAAAGCGAATGCTTTTAAACTCTGGCCTTTCTTTTTTGCTATGTTGTTAGGCGATGCAAGAACTGACGTTTAAAATTATTGCGCGAATCAAGAGCGACTTTCGAGAAAAGTTTGGAATCCCGCGGCAAAGCGGGCTGGTACAGAACTTGCGTTCGACGATACGCTTTGAGCCAGAATTCCGCAATGCCGATGCGCTCCGCGGTCTCGAAGGCTTTAGCCATTTGTGGATCATGTGGATTTTTTCGGAGAACATCCGCAGTACATGGAGCCCGACTGTGCGACCGCCAAGACTCGGCGGGAACAAGCGTCTCGGCGTTTTCGCCACACGTTCAAGCTTCCGCCCAAATCCAGTGGCACTTTCTTGCGTGAAGATTGAAAGCATCAACCTCGACGGTCCTGAAGGCCCGGAAATTGTCGTAAGCGGCGCAGACCTCATGGACGGCACCCCGATTGTCGACATCAAGCCGTACCTCCCCTACACGGACGCACACCCCGAAGCGATTGGCGGTTTTGCAGATGCCGTGAAGCAGAACAAAGTTCACGTCAAGAATCCCGAAGCGCTCGCAAAGCTAAGCGAAGAAAAGCGCACCGCGCTTATTGAAGTTCTAGAACAGGACCCGCGCCCCGCTTACCAGAACGATCCCGAGCGCGTTTACGGATTCCCATTTGCTGAATACGAAGTCAAGTTCAAAGTCATCGGCAACGAGCTGGAAATTGTGAGTATCAAATAAGAATATTTCCGCAATATTTCGTTCTCAAAAGGATTTTTTCCCAAAAATATGCTACTAAAACACGAAATTCAGCGATTTAGTAGCACTATTTTCAACGTTATATGTAATTAAAAGGGCATAAACAAACCTGTTCATGCTACTAATATTTCTTTTTTTGATATTCAGCAGCATATTCAAATCAAATTTCAGCTATTACACTCGAATTTTCAATTACTTTGTATCAAAATCATGATACTAAAATCAAGTTTTCAATGATTTAGTAGCACATTTTAACACATTTCGCTCTTTTTTCCACAAAAAAAACACAAAAAAAGAGCCCCGTGAAAATCACGGAGCCCTTAGCATTGAGGAGAACTTATTATTGTAAATTCACGCGCTGCACAATGAGTGATGATTCCGTCATGACGCTCATCATATAAACACCTGCAGGGACCTTTCTCTTAGAAATCAAAATGTTATTCGAACCCGGGCCTAACAAACGGCCCACATTAGCCACTTCCGCACCCAGCACAGAATAAAGGCGGATATTCACAAGGCCTGAATGAGCCAACGACACCGGCACCTGTAAAAAGTCCCCTTCAAAATGGACCTTGCCAACACGCACCGCGTAGGTCGCATTCGGGATGACAATTCCGCCCAACGTCGAACTCGAAGAAACATCAACGCTCGATGAGCTTACCTTTTCTGACGAGCTCGATTCTACAGACGAACTGGATGGCGTTTCGCTACTGCTCGATTCGGCGACAGGCTTGATCTTATTGCCAAGAACTTCAATCATCTTTTCGGCATAGCGCTTGCCAAAGTCACGGTATTCCTGCGATGTAAAATGCACATTCTGCCCATCGCCAAGCGCCTGGTTAAAGCCTTCAGATGAAATCACATAAAAGTTTTTTGACTGTTGCGGGAGTTTAGCGATATTGTTGTTCGCGCCCTTGCTAGAGCCGCTACGCAACACTTCGCCCGCAAGGAACGGCACATCATTGCCAAGACCCAAATCCTTAATAATGTTATCGTAAACCTTTTTGACTTTAGAGGGCCACTGGCCATCGCCAGCATCCGTTTCGCCCTGATGGAAGATGATACCCTTGATAACGCCATCTTCTTGAGCTTTTTTAGCCATCTCAATCAAGCGTTCATAAGGCTTGCCGCCATAGGCTTCGACCCTCTGCTTAAACCAGCCGGCCTGCTGATTCATATAGCTCTGGCTAATCGGAGAATCAAATAACTGGATACTACAACCGGCCACGGCCACATCTACGATACCGACCCGAATCTGGGAGTCCGTTTTTTCAACCATCGTGCGGCCAAAATAGTCTGCCGGTCCAAGTTTACTGCTGCAACTCGCCAGCGGCGGAACGGCATCGGACCATTTGCCCAATTTTTTGCCGCAGTTAGTCTCGTTCGTGGTCCAAAGCACCTGGAAACGTTTATCGACCGTTTTATCCTGGCTTTCGATATTGGCCTGGCCTTCCATATTGGACTGGCCAAACGCAAGATAAATGTGGAAATTGGGGTCTGGAGCAGCATTTGCCGAAACAGCAAGGCCCAAACCGAAAAACAAGCTCACGAAACGCGAGACTTTCATCGAACACTCCTTGAGGCGCCAAAACGCCTCCCAACAACTATCCCTAATATATTTTCAATTCACAATCGAATGTTAAATCTTTGGAAAATCGCGTTGTAGGGTTCTGCAACATCATTATTTTTATTTATATTCCAACCATAAAACGAGGACTTCTATGACCATCAAAATCTTGGCATCCCTTGCTATCGCAGCATCGATTTTCACCGCCTGTAGCGAATCAACGACTACCCCGCCCACCAAAGCTGAACAATGCGCCGCCGGCCTCTCCAAAGACTGCCTCATGGGCACCTGGAGCATCAACGGCCCGTCAAGTGAAGATCCTACTGTTCCCGGATCCATCATCATCGACCCGAGCCACAATTTGAGCGCAGCCCCGGCAACCGTCAAATTCTACATTGACGACAAGAAGGTCAACCGCTTCGAATACACGCTTTCTACCGCCACCAAGGCAACTTGCGACTTGGGCAAAACGTACGGCACTTGGGAAATTCTTGGAACATCGTTGCACCTTACAGCAACGACAAACACCATATGCATGCCAAAGCCTGATGACGAAGCCATCATTGCACCTGTGATCAAGGCAGAAGCAGGCGTTGTCACAATGACGTTCGGCCAGCTCTTCTTTATGAAGCCGGAATACGGCAATAGCGCCTCTACAACGGAATTGATTGGCAAGAGCGAAGTTTATACATTCGTGAAATAGCTTTTACGCCAGCGGTTGTTTTCGTATTCACGTAACAGCCCTAGAGCAAAAGAAATCTCTTTTTCATAGCGCGAGTCCTTGGGGCTCGCCTTTTTTGTGGCCAGCGCATTCGCATGCATGGCATTCAAGGCTTGTTCAATCCGTTTGGCAAAAACAGAAACCGTCTCGCCGGGAGCTCGATTAAAGCCAACGCGGGCAAGGCGTTTTTCGGCATCCGCAAGGAGCGCAATCCATTGGGCCGCATTTTTAGAGATAGCCTGCTGTTTGCGCTGTCGCCGAGAACTGCGGAACTTGAAAAGCACAAAAACAAGGAGCAAGGCCACGAGGGCAATATAAAGCACGGGGCTTGAAATGAAGCGTTCCGAAGCAACTTGCCAACTATCGACAATACGACGCCATTCACCGTCCTTGAGCAAATGCATCACATAAGAGAAACGACCTTTCAGGCCTTCGAATTTTGTTGAAAGCCAAGATGGTTCCGCAAAAACCATTTCGCTGACAGGCGGAGTCGGGTCAAAAATGTACCACTGATGGTCTATGTAGACTTCAACCCAGGCATGGCTATGACGGCGGCGGAAAGTCGCATACGGACGCCCAGGAACACGTTCGGGGCGAGCAAAGCCCGTCACGTATCGCGCAGGAATTCCCTGATGACGCAAGAGGAGTGTCGCAAGCGTTGCGTAGTACTCGCAAAAGCCTTCCTTGGTTTTCCAGAAAAGAGCAATGGGGTCCACTTTTGAATTTGCACGATGACCAGGAACGATGTACGAGTACTTAAAATTACGAATAAAATAAGATTCTATTGTTTTTAAAGTTTGGACCGGATGCGCGGGCGAGAGTGACATCGCTGCGGCGATTGTATCTAGGAGAGCTTTTTCTCTATTCGGGATTTGCAAGAAATCGGAAAGGTTATCCGACGCCACCGATGGTGCTGCCGACGAGTCCACAGATAAATGCGTCGAAGAATCCGTGGGTAAATGCGCCGCCATCGCAGAATCAGGCACGTAATAATACCAATCACTACGCGTACCGTTTGCATCTGCAAAAACATTCGTTGAATAGTAATTCAAAGAGTCTGCATTTTTGCTCGCCACGCCCACAACATTCGCAGGTGCAAACATAAAGCCAAAATTGTTGAGAGTCGCTTGCACCCAAACAGCTTTGACATTTGGCGCGGCCGCAGCAGAATCTTCGGATTCAAAGACGGCGTAATCCACACGATAACGCGCCGGATAAAGTTTCTTTTCGGCCGTCGCTGGGAGCTTCCAAATGCCCGCCACATATTTTTCGTAGGCGGCAGCACGCAGGTACGTGGGAGCAAGAGTATCCCAAACGCGAAGGACAATTTCGCTATTGTACTTGGAATTGTAATTACTGGAGAAGGAACCCAATGCAGCCACGGGATCGAAACCCATCACGCGATTCTTGACGTAATATTCTTCGGCCCAGCGGCCACTGTAATAACGATTGCTCTTCCAATATTTAAAACCGAGATACGACGAGCCGCACAGACTCGCATAAAGTAAAACGAAAAGCAGCCGCTTGTAAAGAGCAACGTGCGGACGGCCAAACGCATATACCGCAAGCAATAGCGCCACAACGGCACTGATGACGCTTGCGCGAGGCGCTTGGAATAGCCCCATGAAAAGTGCGGCAACGCCATTGAACACAACAAAGACTTCGTAACCGCCATTCCCGAGACTCCGCTTTTGGAGCCACGCCAAGTAAAGCAAATACCATGCCGGGATAAAGACCAAGTACGGCGAGACGCCCATTTCAACGCTCGGCGTGAGCACCCACCACAACGCGCATGGGACAATCGCACCGTATGCGAAAATTTTTCTGTAACGCGGGATTTTTCTTTGGCCCATCGCGGACTTTGAAAGCAAATATTGTTTGACGTGAATAGCGATAAACAAGGCTGCAAAAACAAAGCCAAGAATTTCAAGTCCACATGAAACGCCCAAATTGATGGAAACGATGCAAAAGAAAATCGTCTTGCTAATTTCACGGAAGTTCATCATAGACTCATCTCCGCATCGCGAGAATTTCCAAGTGGACGCTCGGAAATCGTTCGTTCACGATGCAAACGTTCGTTAAAAACGCGTTCGAGATGCGCCGCGTTCACAGCCAAAACATCGTCAGAAATTGCGGTCTTCGACTCATTTGTCAACTTGGAATGCGCATCCAAAATCACTTGCTTATGCACAAGCGGATCTTCAGTCGCGAAAAGCCCCATGCGGAGCACAGGGCCAAGCGGGCGTGCCGCCGGCGACCAAAGCTTCTGCGCACCTGTCGCACTTCGAGAATTTACAGTATTTCGAGATGCACGCGGACCTTTCGAAGTGCGCGTTTCCAGCCAAGACGCAGCCGGGATTCGTGCAAGCGCTTCCAAGAAGCTCACCCCGCCATCGCCCTGCACAAGCGCAATCTCGTCATCGCCAATGAAGAATCGCCCAAGCGCCTTACGCTCCAAAAGCCACAAGCCTACGCCAGCCGCCAAGCGAATCAGCATTTCAACAACCGATTTTTCACGCAAACTACGGGCAGTCACATCCAGCACGAGAATCGCACCAGCACCGCGTTCCGTTTCAAATTCCTTCGTGAAAGGCTTGCCGTAACGTGCAAAAGCCTTATGATGCAAATCGCGTAAGGAATCGCCCTCGCGGTATTCTCGCACGCCCACAAAATCCATCCCGCGCGTAAGACTCGGCATCAATAGCGGTGCAAAAACAACACCGCTCGCGCCCGATGTCAAAAACGGGAAAGCCCCCACGCGCAACGGGCGCGGGAACACGAGCAATTCTGCTTTCCCGACATTTGCCGCATAACGCAAAGCGCCATTGATTTCCGGGATAATCACCGCCACTTTCGAGATTTCAAATGCGCCACGTTTTTTCGTCTGAATTTTGCAAGTGAGTTTCGCCGTCTCGCCCGCAACAATCGCCACAAGTGCGGACTCTTCGCACTTGAGCGATGGATCCATGCGGAAACATCCAAGCGACACCGCATTCAGCTTGTCTTCGGCAGTAACGTGCAAATCAACAGCCGATGTTTCGCCCTCGTAAACATTCCGAACAGAAATGTCGCCCGCCTTGAACTTGCTCTTGCGTGCGGTCATGAAGAAGCATGGTACAAGCGCCAAAAAATACATGAAATCCAAGCCGCAAAACACCCACGCCGCCCAGAATCCAGGCACTGCTCCCGCAAACATCGAGAATAGCATTAGCGCTGCCGCCGCATGCCCCACCTGCGTAAAGCCTTCTTGCCAAATGTAGTACAAACGCATCAAGAGTCCCTTGCGCTTGGGACTTCTGGGAATGGCGTTTATAAAGAAATGGAAGAGAGACATATTTTCAAGACTTCACTGGATCCTTCACTTCGTTCAGGATGACTTGTTCGTTCACTCAGGATGACTAGAGCATTCACTCAGGATGACAAGTGCATTCACTCAGGATGACAAGTGCATTCACTCAAGATGATGGCGCTCATTATTTAGGCACTCGCACTTGCTTCAAGATTCCTTCGAGAATTTGTCTAGAGGCGCCGGGCGTATTCGAATCTTTTGCGAACACGCGATGTTCCATCACCGGGAAGAACACATGCTGAATGTCATCGGGATTCACGAAATCGCGACCCGCCACATACGCGCACGCTTGCGCCATCTTGATGAGGTTGATTCCCGCACGCGGACTTGCCGCCAAACGCACCGCCGGATTCACACGCGTCGCCTGCACCAGCGAAACCACGTACGTTTCAAGCGATTCATCAATGTGAATCTTGCGGACATCGTTGCGCACGGCAATAATTTCATCGGGAGTCATCACAGCCTTGAGCGTGTCAAGCGGTCGCCCATCGCGATGCGCACGCAAAATGCCAAGTTCCGTTTCCGCAGTCGGATACCCGAGCGAAAGGCGCACCAAGAATCTGTCCATTTGCGCTTCGGGCAGCGGGAACACACCATGGAATTCCACAGGGTTTTCGGTCGCAAGCACCATGAAGAGTTTCGGGAGCGCATGGCGCTCGCCTTCTAGCGAAACCTGGCGTTCTTCCATCGCTTCCAAAAGCGCACTCTGCGTTCGCGGAGATGCACGGTTGATTTCATCCGCCAACAGCACCTGCGTAAAGACAGGCCCCCTGCGAATTTCAAACTCACCTGTATTTGCCTTGAACACAGCACCGCCCGTCACATCGGCGGGGAGCAAGTCCGGCGTAAACTGGATACGCGCAAAATCCGCACCAATTGCAGCGGCAAGCGCCTTGGCAATCGTCGTCTTGCCCGTTCCCGGCACATCCTCGATAAGCACATGGCCATCGGCAAGGAGCGCCATCACCAAAAGTTCTACCGCCTCGGATTTTCCGAGCAGCACCCCATTTAAAGCATGAATTAAATCTTTAACCATGCTTATAATATATGTTTTTTAGTTGATAAAACTCAATCCATCAATTCTTTACGCAACGAATAGACATGAAACTCGATTTTTCATGAGCTTCAATCTTGAAAGAGGTCGATGCATGGTGTAATGTATACACTGTAAAGGTGGTTGCCGAGTTTTCCGTAGACGAAACCATCGAAAGCGTTGCTGAGTAGCCACTAAACAAAGAACCATTTGCCACACCAGAGAAACCCGTGGTATTCGTTGGATATGAATCACCGGCAGGTATATCCCATAAGCCATTAACCGATTCAAGTGATGGAGAAACGCCCGTCTTGATGTTGTTAACCGTATTTTGGGCCGCCACATAATCTATAAGCGTTTCGAATTCAGACTTTTGCGGGATGTGATAACCATCAGGACATAATCCCTGTGCAGGATGATACAAGTACTTATCCGAGCCATCTGATTCTGTTGCTCGACTAGAATTGTACATATCATCCAAATTCAGTGCTGCAGCCCATGTATACAAGCGCCCAAAGCGACGGCAATACTCATCCCCATTGCCTTGAACAGAATTATTTCGGCAATAGCTTGTTACTCCACCATCAGCGTACGACAAATTTTGTGCCATCCACGTCTGGGTACCAATCTTTACCGTCCTGTAAACCTTATTATCGCGTTTATCTACAAGAATACCATACTTTCCATCTTTCAGCATTTCCTGATTCAAGAATTCCGTAGTTACAGTATCGTACTCAGGAACAAAAACAACTGTCGTCGTATCATACACTCGTACCGTATCGTAATGGTCCACGACAAGCGTATCGAACGAGTAAACGGTATCGATAGAATAGATGGAGTCCTTCGAAACTAGTGTATCTTTCACGACCAAGGTATCAAAAGAAAATACAGTGTCTTTGGAGAACAGCGTATCTTTTGTAAACAACGTATCCTTTACAACCAACGTATCATACGAAAACACAGTATCTTTGGAGATGAGTGTATCTTTATTGAACAACGTATCCTTAACAACTAAAGTATCGTACGAAAATACGGTGTCTTTGGATTGAACCGTATTCTTCACAATCACGGTATCTCTAACAACAACCGTGTCTTTAATCGGCTGGTAATCGGGACTCAAATCTACAGGAATCCACTTTCCCTTCGAACAGGTATAAAAGGATGAAGAATCCAAAAGGAATACAATCCATTTTTCATTTTTTATAGTACATGGTTCCAATTCATTTACAGCCTCAATTCCAGAATACGAAACATTCGTAATCACTGAACTTTCATCGCTGCAAGCTGTAAGCCAAGCCATACAGAGAGAAAAGTACACTAGAGCTCGAGAAAAGAATTGGCCTTTCATTCTTCATTCCTTTTTTACTGTATTTCTATAAAAAAGATGAAAAATAAAAAAAATTTTTTCTGCTATTTCCACATTCTTCGCCACACTTGGCGCAAAACACGCATGCCGTACGTAACCACATTGAGGTTCGATTTTTCTCCAGCGTAACGTGTCGGGATTGGGAGTTCCGCAATCGCAAAACGGCAAGCATCCGCAATAGAAATGAGTTCCAAATCGATATCAAACGATGCACTTAAGCGATTCAAATCGACCGTTTTCAGGAACCACGATGAATAGACGATAAAGCCGCTATGACGGTCCGTAAGTTTTACGCGGAATGATAAATTTTCAAGCGCCGTCAAGAACGCGCCACCAATGCGTTTGTACAAAGGCATGCCACCGCGTTTGGCATCCCCCGCTACCGCATGGCGCGACCCCTGCAACAAATCGAGATTGCAGTTTTCCATTTCTGCAAAGAACTCACCCAGTTTTTCTGCAGGGTACTGGCCGTCTCCGTGCAAGCAAGCGACAAACGCCGCCCCCGAAGCCAAGCCTTCTGCAAGTCCTTTTTTGACTACGGCACCATAGCCGCTATTTTGTTCAAACTTAAAATACTCAAAATGGGATTTGAGATTGCGCGCATTTTCTGATTGACTCGCATTTTCCGCGCCACTCGACATAAAGCGTTCGAAGGCCTCCGCCGTCCCATCACGCGAGCCATCATCAATCACGAGCACATGCGCACGCGCCAAAACAGACGCATCAATTTTAGAGAGGACTTCGACGAGCGTACGCTCAACGTTGTACGCAGGGACAAAGACAAAATAATCTATCGCAGAACAAGACATAACTGGATCCTTCGCGCAGCTCAGGATGGCGTAGAATCAGTATCAGGATGACTTGTATCGCTATAATGTCCGACAAACCACGTTAACGATTCGCGAAGCACCACATCAATTGGAGTCTTGGCCTTAAAGCCAAGCAAGCGTTCTGCCTTTTCTACAGACGGCAAACGGCGCATGGAATCTTCGTAACCTTCGCCGTAATATTCCACGCCAGATACAATCTCGGGTTCTGGAATGGTTTCAATGTTCACGCCCTTGATTTCTGCAAAGATATTGCGCATTTTACAGGCAAGTTCAGCAATCGTAAGCTCGTTATCCGGATTCCCGATATTAAACGCCTGCGACAAAGGCGATTTTTCTGCATCATTTTCAGTTACACTCGAAGCCATTCCAACAGCACTCGCCGAAAGTCCCGCTTCAAACAGCGCGAACATAAAATCGACCGCATCAAACACACTCGTGAAACTGCGCTTGGCAACACCGCCATTCACAAGTTTCAAAGGCTCGCCGCGTACAAGCGCCGACGAGAAATTTGCAAGCACACGCGGAATGCCCGAGCCATCGACGCCCGGCATAAAGTCCATGTAAGGCCCGACAAAGTTGAACGGACGAACCGCAGTCCACTTCAAATTTTTAAGGCCAGCAATATAGCGTTCCGTCAAGAGTTTTGCGGTTGCATAGCTCCAGCGGCTCGCCGTCACCGGTCCAAATGTCAGCTCGGATTCATCTTCGACGAGCAAGCCAGAATCGGCCGACGTGCGCCCATAAATCTCGGACGTCGAAAAATGAATCAGCCAGGAGCCCGATTTTGCACAAGCATCAGCCAATGCAGCCGGATGGTCGTAATTGCTGCGAATCACCTCCGGAGCTTCTGCCATATAGCGGCTCGGAGTGCAAATTGCTGCAAGGTTTACGACAATCGGATATTTTGCAATTCGTTCAACGACACTTTTATCAGCCAAGTCTGCCACCATAAACTCGCAACGTTCATCGTTTAGTCTATGCTGGATCCTGTAAAAGTCCAAATCAACGCCAAAAACGCGCCACTTCGTGCGCGTCAAAATGGCGTCGAGAAGGTGACAACCAATAAAACCACCGCAACCAACAATGGCTACGGTGATACATTGATCATTGAACTTTAGGTTCATTACTTCTTGACCGTGAACTCAGCGGAGTTCGCGCCCTTATTCGTATTATAGTAAGGAACGACGCGGATAATACCTGTCGTGGTTTCCGTCACCTTTTTAGCATCAAGGACAACTTCGACTTCATAGCAGGTCTTGCCATCGCCCTTGCCTGCGAAACCAACAGAACCGCGGGTCAAATCCTTACCTGCATCATCCTTGTCGGTTTTGAACTTGATCATATAGCCAGAGTCATCAACAGTAGAACCGTAAATAACGGTAATCTTCTGGCCAATCTTGAAAGTTTCACCTTTGGTCGGATAAACCACCTTGACGCCGTCACTTACCGTGCAATCGAACTTGTCAGATGCGTTAGACGAAGAATCATCGTCATCACCGCAAGCAAGGAACGCAAGGGAGCTAGCCAAGAGCAAAGCATGAGAAAACTTCATAAAAAACCTCTATAGATGTTTCGTTTAATTGTTTACAATATACAAATTTGACGGGATTACAAGAAAGATGATTTCCTTATTTCATGGATTGAATCAAGGAATCCAATTTTCGAGTCAGTTTTTGGCCACCGACATAACTCAAATGGTCATAATCATAAGCCATTTCATCACTATAGTCGTGATCACCCATCTTGTTTTCATCCAAAAACACAAAATTCGAATACTTTTCATCCCACTTGTGCAAGACCCCAATCAAGGAATCGGCGGTGCTACGGCGCATTCCGTGACGCCCATAAGAACCAGTCGTCTTGTAATAAGGAGATTGCGGGAATACAACGCCAATGAGAACAACATCTTTTTCCTTGGCAGCAGCAATCAACTTTTTAAGGCGTTCCATGTCCTTTGCATAAGCGCGGCTATCGCTCCACGTAGAATCATCGACAATCGGGTTTTCGTTAAAGCCGCCTACCGTCCAGCCTTGTGATTCCAGCCAAATCCATCCATGATTTCCATTCATGAATTCTCTCAAGAAATCGATACCGTTTGCATAAGCCGCATTCAGTTCCTTATACTGTGACGGGACGCCATCTTTCCAATAAGAGTGGCTCTTATCGTATTCAAAGCCAAGATTGCCAGCAGCATTCTTATTGAAATTTTCACCTTCCTTTTTAGACCACAAATCAAAATCAAGACTGACAATAAGGTATTTCAACTTTTTGCTGTGCGGCAAGACGTAATTTTCAGCGAGAGTGCCAATAACATCCATGTCGTTTGGAATAGTCGCCATATTGAACGCATAGCCAGACTCCATCTCTTGAGCCACAAACCCAGAACTTACACGAGATGAGCCAAGAGCAATAATGTCGGCTGTATCAGATACCGTCCAAAAAGCGTTCATCTTGAACGTAATAAGAGGAGCATCTTGTCCAACGTAGTACATACCGGCGCTATCCAAATCCAGTTCATCATAATGGGCCTCATCCATCGGGTTCACCCATAAACTCGGATGCCACAGTTCATCGCCCTTGACAAGTTCCAAGATATCAGAAGTTTCAAGATTGACAAGAACAATTTTGGCATGAGCACCATTTGCATTAACAAAAGTTACAATAGCGTAGTCTTTCAAGCCGCTCACCCATTCAGTATGATCAAAAGTAAATCCCTTGGGCGTAGTCAAAGACTTGATCAACTTGCCGTTTTTATCTGCTATGAAGAGGCGTTCATGCACGCTATAGCTTTCGCCCACAAATTTCGCACCAGTTTCTGAACCAAAGTCCAGGAACAATGTACGGCGGGAATCGTCCTTAGCCAAGGACACATTGCAAGCCTGTTCACCGTTATACCAGACCGTGTCACGAGCAGAACCTTTTGACGAAGCTATTCGAGCGCGTAAAAGCTTGGAGCCAGTAACCGCCAACGAACCATCGCTGCTGACGCCACCATGATAAGCACCATCAAACAACTTTTCCGGTTTCCCGAACTTTCCACCAGCAAACGAGACCTGCCAAGTCGAGTTTTTCTTGAACGTTGCGTCAACGCTGTTATCGCCAGCGTCGCTCACAAATACAATGACCGTATCGCCATCGGGCAAAACACGCCAGCGAGGGATTGCCGCATTTTCGAAATCAAGCTTTTTAAGTCCTGTTCCAGCATCTGCCAAATCACGCACATAGACGGTCGACTTTTCAGAAGAGCCTTCAAATTGCGTACAGAAAGCAACACGCTTGCCATCTGGAGAAATTTCTGGATGATAAACTTCCATCGTATCCTTGATTTCAACGACATTGGAATAGCCATTTGAATAATCGATAAACACAAGGTTTCCAGAAACATCATTGCGGAAAGCGAGCTTAACTTTATATGTTCCCACCTGGGACCGCACTGTACCAAAATTGGCAACAGCCGTCACAAGCCCAGCCTGATTATCACCATTATCAGCAGCCCAGGAAGCATTAGGGATTGCACCATAAGCAAGACGGAAACCCACATATTCCGCACGAGTTCCAGAAGTGACCGCATAAACATCCCCGCGACTGAAGAGGTTTATCGCACCGGCAGCATCGTGATAGCTACCCCCTTTAACAACACGCTGACCAACGGAACGCCCTTCCAAAGCACCGACATAGTTCAGATAAGTTGTATCGTGGAAATACCCCATCCAGTCATTTACAAATTCCAAGGCATTGCCCATGATGTCGCAAAGTTCATTTTTTTCAGTCACCTTTGCGCAAACCGGGTGCAGTTCAAAACCTGAATTATCGGAAGTCCAGCTATTCTTCTTTTTTCCAAACTTATTTGCCGCATAGACCCATTCGGCTTCGGTCGGCAAGCGGAAAGCTTCTTTATCGGGATCAAACTCAAGGCTTTCCAAACTGGTGCAATGTTTCTCGCTATCGAAGGAACTCTTGCTGTAAGTGTAAGCGGTATCCTTGCCGGCGGCCTTGCTTTTGGCATTAGCGAAGAGAACCGCATCGTAATAAGAAACGTCCGTTGCAGGCAAACTATCGTTTTTGCATTTCAGGACAAAGCCTGTTTCTGCGCGCATAAGGCTATCGAACTCGCCACAAGTCACTTCGTTTTTGCCCATGTAGAAATCGTAATCGAATTTGACCTTCATCTGCGGACGTTCAGTCGCTTTCGCATTTTCGTTGTCCGTGCCAAGCGTAACTTTGGCGTTAGATGCAGAAATAGGCAACATTCCTTCTAGAAAAGCCGGCAAATCATCATGATTGTCTGTAGAAGAGCTATTCGAGCCCGATTCCGAGCAAGCAAGGAAGAAAAGACAGGAGAGTCCAAGAATATAGAAACGCATAGTATAAATATACAAACTTATACTAAACCAGATGTAATTATAAATTGGCTATTATTTGCCCATTTGTATAGTTTACATATGTTTATTTAATTTTTACAATTCATCAAATTCAAAACACCCTTTACCAGGAACTTTTTATGGGAAAAGTATTACTGTCACTCGCATTAGCCGCCGCTTTTGCCATTCCGTCATTTGCACAGGACATCGTCATCTTAAAAAACGGAACTAGCATCGACGCGAAAGTCCTTGAAGTCGACGACAACTCCATCCGCTATAAGAAATTCGACAATCCCGAAGGCCCAACTTACACAGCAAAAAAAGATAACATCAGCGAGATTCGCTACAAGAATGGAACCAAAGAAACCTTTAACAACGCGCAAAAAAGGCTTTCCCCTGATAAAGATCCCAATTCCATCTGGTGGACTAAGGCCAGAGAAACAAAACTCGGCTTCTGGATGGATCCGCTAGGTTGTGCCCAATGGGGCCCGATGGTCGGTATGTCAATCCGCATGGGAACAAATTTCGATGTCAAAGCTTACGTGAGATATTATAACGGAGAATTTCCTCTTAATGATGAAACATTCGACGATTACGAGTATGAGTATTATGATGGATATTCTCATTATGAAAGAGGCTATTTCGACCAAGGCTTTGGCATTGGTTTAGAATTCAGCAAACTATTCGCCACAATCCACGGAAACTGGCATACTGGTTTTCTGTTTGAAATAGCAACAATAAAATTCAATGATTCTTTTGGTTTTGAATACAGAGACCGCTATGCGAAAAGCAACGATTCCTACATGGACCGCGATTATTATACCACCTATGGTGACGCAATACTCGACTTACCAATCACCCAATACATATTCGCTCTAACTGGCGGTTACACATTACGCTTCAACAACAGATTCTTCATAGACTTTTCTCTCCAATCAGGGATCCTTCTTCAAATCTTAGAGGACACGAAACCCTATTTTTATGGTGACGCCAGTCTAAAACTTGGAATTGAATTTTAATTATGGAATTCCCGCGAAAGCGGGATTTTTTTGCTCTATAAAAAGGAGATGCCCTGTCGGAGCAGGGCATGACAAAAAAAGCCGGGACGACAATGCAAAACGAGATGGAGATGCCCGATTAAATCGGGCATGACAACAGGGCGCTCTTAATCTTTCAGCAGTTCCGGGTGTTTTTCGGAGATGCGGCGGGCAAGGTACACAAACGGAGTGTCCATAAGAGTCGTGATGACAAAGATGCCGTAGCCAAACACGAGAATTTCGCCAATGGTATTCCACGGGAAAACGCCAGCGAACGCAAGCAAGTTGAACACAACGACGTTTATCAGCTGGCTTACAAGAGTCGACCCATTATTGCGGACCCACAAGTAGCCCTTCTTATCCTTAAACTTTTTCTCGGTCCATTTCCACCAGGCGTGATACGCCCAGACGTCGAACATTTCGCATATGGCGTAGGCAAACAAGCTCGCGAGCATCACACGAGGTGTATTCGAGAACACCGTACGGATCGGTTCAGCCATGGTGTCGCCCTCGGCGGGGATGTACAGAAACCAGCTTTGCGAAATGAGAATAAACGTCACATTCGCGAGAATGCCGATTTTCACGCAGCGGCTAGCCTCTTTTTTGCCAAAGATTTCGCTCATCATGTCCGTTGCGAGGAAGGAGGATGCGAAAATGACATTGCCGAGCGTCGTGTCGAGCCCAAAGGCGTGCACGAGAATCAAAACTTCGATATTTGCAGCAATTGTCGCAATGACGGTCCAGGCGAAAATGCCCTGCTTACCGAAAAAGCGGAAAAAGGCAACCAAGCCTCCAAAGAACGCAAAAATGGAGGCAATCATAAGGAGTTCGTTTTGCACGATTACTTCCTCCTGTCTATCGCAGCAAAGAGGCGTGTCTTGGCGATAGCTTCAAATTCGGTACCCGGCTTGCCGTAGTTTGCAAACGGATAAAGAGAAATGCCACCGCGCGGCATAAAGATGCCTTCGACTTCGATGTACTTCGGGTCGAGCAATTTCACCAAGTCCTTCATGATGATGTTCACGCAGTCTTCGTGGAAATCCCCGTGATTGCGGAACGAGAACATGTAAAGCTTGAGCGACTTGGATTCCACCAAATACTGGTCCGGAATGTAGTTGATCTTGATTTCGGCAAAGTCCGGCTGACCAGTTTTCGGGCAAAGGCTCGTGAATTCCGGGCAGTTGAACGTGACCATGTAGTCGTTACCCGGATGCTTGTTCGGGAACTTTTCGAGCACTTCGGGGCTGTAAGTGGTCTTGTACTGGGTCTTGTTGTTGCCCAAGAGCGTAACACCTTCGAGTTCAGCTTCTGAACGCATAAAGTCTCCTAGTTTTGTTTTAAGTCAGGATGGGTTTCGAACTGACCATTTTAGGTACAAATATAGATGTTTTGTCAATGAAATAGTTTTCTAAAATGGATACATTCCTACGTTTTCGAGGTAGTTTTATTATTACATGCTGTAGCCATCAAATTTCAGGGGTCGCAATGAGTATAAAATCAACGGTATTTAAGGCACTCGCTTTTACATTCGCCGCATCAACATTTTCTTTTGCGGCATTGGCCAACAGCGCGTCCAAGTTCCTCGGCAACATTCCCGTTTTTGGAGAAATTCCCGAAGACTTTGGCTCCTACTGGAACCAGATTACTGCCGAGAACGGGTGCGTTTGGGGCTATGTCGAAAAAACACGTGGTGAATACGATTGGACCGGTTGCGACCTCGCCTATAATTGGGCAAAAAAGAATCATGCGCATTTTACGTTTCACACCCTGTTGTGGGGTTCGCAAAACCCGCAGTGGTTAAGGGAACTCGATGTTGACGAAACTAAAAAAGCTTGGACAGATTGGATCGACGCTGTTAAGGAACGTTACCTCGATCTCGAAATGATTGAAGTGGTCAACGAAGCCGTCAAAAGCGGCAACAACTATCATTCCAGTTTTTCCAGCAACAAACTGATTGAGGCGCTTGGCGGCGATAGCGGCAACTACGAATTTGTAGTGACCGCTTTCAAGATGGCACGAGAACGATGGCCAGAAGCCATCCTGATTTATAACGATTACAATACCATCCAATGGCAAAAAGTAGAGGGTATCGACCTTCTCAAGAAAATAAAGGCCCAGGGGGCGCCAGTTGACGCTTACGGAATGCAGTTCCACGAGACAACCGCACAAGGGACAGGCAATTATTGCCTAAATACATCCTTACTTAAACGCTCCCTTTACGAAGCACACGAACAGACAGGACTCCCCATATATATTACTCAATACGATGTCGGTTCCATAGACGATGAATTTCAAAAAAAATGCTACCAAGAACATCTCCCAATCCTAATGGAAACGGATTATGTTGCAGGCATAACGCTTTGGGGATACATTTATGGCAAAACTTGGCTTTCTTGTAACGGTTTGGAACAAGGTTGTTCCGGCCTTATCAAAGACGGCATCGAACGCCCGGCATTGACCTGGCTCAAGGAATATTTCAAAAATCCGAACGCCCGTTACGGCCGTGGCCTTGCCGATGGAGCGACCAAGTTCTTCGGGAACATGATTGCCGACAAGCAAGAAATCCCCGAGGATTTTCAAACCTACTGGAACCAGGTTTCGCCCGAAAACGCATGCACTTGGACCGTTATTGAAAAAGTGCGTGGCGAGTACGATTGGTCAGGCTGCGACCGTATCTACTATTGGGCGCAAAAAAACAATGTAAAGTTCAATTTCCGTAGCTTGCTTTGGGGAACCCATACCCCCAGCTGGCTCAACAACCTTGATATAGACGAAACCAAGAAAGCCGTTGAAAACTGGTTCGACAAAGCTGCCATGCGTTACCCCGCACCTTACATGATCGAGGTGGTAAACGGAGGTTCCCGCGACAGCTATGGTCATTATCATTCTGGATTCGGGAGCGGCAATAAAATCATCGAAGCTCTCGGTGGCGACAATGATGACTACAAATTCATAGCCACGGCGTTCAAGATGGCCCGCAAACGCTGGCCTTACGCCACCTTGATTTACAATGACGTGAACGCAAACGTATGGCAAAATAATTTGGGAGCCGAAGTTATCCAAAAAATCAAGGCGCAACACGCCCCCGTTGATGCTTACGGATTGACGGCTTACAACCAAACATTTCAAGGAACAGGCAATCAATCGTGCATGACAGCCGCTAAAATCAAGAAAGGGATTGAGGAAATTTACGAACAAACGAAGCTACCTTTGTTTATTTCGGAATACAGTGTCAATACAGGCAACGACAGCCTGAAAAAAGCGTGCTATTCCGAACAAATTCCAGTTTTCATGGAATCAGAATACATCGCCGGCGTGACGATTGGAGGCTACATTTACGAAATTGGAGGATGGGACGAATCCGCAAACCCTGGCCTTATCAAGGATGGCAAGGACCTTCCGGCAATGACTTGGCTCAAGGATTACTTCAAGGAACATTTTTACGATGCCAAGAACATGTGGTACTCTAGAAGCATTCCTATAAATCCGCTGGATTCTCTAGATTCAATTGCTTTGGAAAATCCGATTGCCATTCATAGCAAGATTCGCTTAGAGCAGAACACGCTCCAGAATTACGACGTATTCGACGTGCAAGGAGTCCGCTTGGGCAAGCTCTCAGCCTACGACTTTAGTGACGCTGCAAAGTCGCTTCGCACATCAAGTGCCGCGAAATCGTCCGGAATCTACTTCTTACGCAACCGCAGTACAGGAAAAATGCAGAGTGTTGGGGTCGTGAAGTAAGTGGCGTTGGGCATTTCTGCCCAGTTCTATTTTTTGTAAAGGTCGGAATGCGTTCCGGTATCTACCAACTCTAAAATCAGGATGTTTTCCTCGATTTTGTAGATAAGCAACCAGTCTGGCTCTATATACAATTCCCTATGTCCAGCCCAATTCCCGATAAGGGGATGGTCTTTATAAGCATCCGCAAGAGAATCGCCTTTAGCGAGTTTTTCAACAACATCCTTTAATTTTTGAGAGTCTTTCCCGCGTTTCGCCATTCGCTTGGCAGCCTTTTTAAATCGATTGGTAGCCCGAACAATGTACTTATACGAATTATTCATATACCCAACTCGTCCCATAGCTCCTGCGGTGTTGCATACGTTTTAGCGTTAGGATCGTGTGCGAGTTCTTCGCCTTCCTTTATAGCTTCGAGGAGTTCTTTGGACGGAGGTCTTGTAACAGCAAAAGGCAAGCCGTGGTGCAAAATCGCCTGCTTCAGAAAAACCGTAAACGCCTGGGAAAGAGTCAGTCCCAAGTCGTTGAAGAGTTCTGTTGCCTGAGCCTTAAGCTCTTTGTCAATTCGAATATTTGTTACCACGGTGCTCATACTCCTAAATATACCACAAAAAGTTGCGTTTGTAAAGCGGTTGTGGTATTTACGTTGCAAAACCATCGATTTAGTCATATTTTCCACAATTCAACGATTTTTCAAAAATAACACAGGAATGGGCTCTAGCGTGCAGTCGATTGATTGCAAAATTTCGATTCGTCACTTTTGGGTAGCTATTAAAATTTTACACTTCAAAATTGGCCCAAACGCATTAAAAAAGCGTGTATATATAACGGTAGGGAGTGTTTCTCTATCGCTATACGGGGGCGTTCCCGATTTATGGTCAAAGCTCTAAACCGTATTGACAAAGTCAATACAATAGAGTATATTATGTATGAACATAAAAATAAGCGAACATGCAGCTAAAAAGATGGCGGAACGGAATATTCCCGAGGATGTCGTCCGAAGAGCTTTCGATGCCGAGGACTGGGAATCTTACGACGTATCCGAAGTTGACGAAACCGCCATAATAGTGACAAAGACAATCAACGAGAAAAAATGGCGTTTCGTTTTTAACTGGGAAACGGAAACACTTATCACCTGCTACCCGAGGAGGTAACCAATGTACAAAGGACTTACCGAAAAAGAAATTAAAATCGCCAAGCACTACGAGAATATGACGGAAGCAGAAGCTGATGCCGAACATGAATGGGCGAAGACTAATGGTCTATCTTTTTCCGGCCCGGGAGCGTTGTCCAAGGTCATAGCGGCAGCAAAGACCCGATCCGAGAACAAAGCCCGTATGGTGTCTATCCGCATGGACTGCGAGGACATCGAGGGCATCAAGGCCAAGGCTGCACGGATGGGGGTAAACTACCAGACGCTCATCAAAACGTTGGTCCACCGATACCTTAACGGCACTGTGACATTCTCTGAACTGTTTTAACGTCCGATGAATTCAGCCCGCCTTATGGCGGGCTTTGTTTTTCAACTGATTATAATGATAAAACAGGAAAGAGCCGTAGCGTGCAATCGGTTGGTTGCAAAATTTTACAATAAAAAGTTTTTAAATGATGTAAACCTTATGAGATTTATAAAGTTATTCCCAAAATCCTTTTAATCACCTCACTAATCGCATCTCACTCATTTGCGATTTCTCTTAACACACCATTAATTCAAACAAATGTATTCAGGGAATCCATGGAAACAAATGTTGATACTTCTAAACCAGCACCAGACAAAGCCTGGAAAGCACTTGTAGGACCTATATCTTCCGTTATGGTACTTGGTGGAATTATGGCCTTACCTATAAACATAGCTCGTTATGCAGACAATGGAGAAGAAGGTCCTAAAAATAAAGAAAAAGAAGGAATTGTCATAAGTTCCGTAATGCTAGCTCTAGGAATCACCAGTCTTGTTTTTGCAATAACATTCTAGAAGCATTTGCGTTAGGGATGGATCCGGGGAACGCCCTATTTTTGCCCTAATGAGCACTACAAAATTTTCTGACAGGAAATTTTTACTACATTTCGAGCCATGAATCAAGAAACACCCGATACTACTCTAGGTTTATCTAACGTCAATCACCTAGAACGACTTTATGACGGCTGGTTCCTCGATTACGCCAGCTATGTGATTTTGGACCGTGCGGTCCCGTACTTTGAAGATGGCCTGAAGCCTGTTCAGCGCCGTATTTTGCATTCCATGTTCGAAAACCACGACGGACGCTACCAGAAGGTGGCTACGATCGTCGGTCGAACGATGGCCTACCACCCGCATGGTGACGCCTCCATTGGCGATGCACTTGTGGGCCTCGGCCAGAAGAATTTGCTTATCGACACCCAGGGTAACTGGGGCAACCCCTACACGGGCGACCGCGCTGCTGCTCCCCGTTATATCGAAGGCCGCCTCACGCCGTTCGCGGTCGATGTCGTGTTCAACCCCGAAACGACGGAATGGATCCCGAGTTACGATGGCCGTAGCGAAGAACCGGTCACGCTCCCGGTCAAGTTCCCGCTGCTTTTGGCTCAGGGCGTCGACGGTATCGCCGTCGGTCTTTCGACTTCCATCCTCCCCCACAACTTCCGCGAGCTCTGCGAGGCTAGCATCGCCTGTTTGCGCGGCAAGAAATTTACGCTTTACCCGGACTTTTTCACGGGCGGCATTATCGACGTGTCGGACTACAACGACGGTCAACGCGGGGGCAAGGTCAAGGTCCGCGCGAAGATTGAAAAGGTCGATAACAAGACGCTCGCCATCCGCGAAATCCCGTACGGCACCACGACCGTGAGCTTGATTGAAAGCATTGTCAAGGCAAACGACAAGGGCAAAATCAAAATCAAGCACGTGGACGACAACACGAGCCAGGGCGTCGAAATTCTCGTGCACTTGCAGCCGGGGACGGACCCGCAGGTGGCCATCGATGCTCTCTACGCCTTTACGGACTGCGAAAAGTCGCTCTCTCCTTGCACGTGCGTCATTATCGACAAGCACCCGAAATTTGTCGGTGTTTCTGACATTTTGAAGCTCAACACGGAACACACCGTGAAGCTTTTGGAATGGGAACTCGCCAACGAGCTCAAGCACCTCGAAGACAAGTGGCACATGACCACGCTCGAAAAAATCTTTATCGAGAAGGAAGTCTACGAGGTCATCAAGAAAGCTAAGGACCGTGAACAAATTATCCGTCTCGTTCGCGAAGGCCTCACGCCGTACCTCAAGCGTCTGCACCGCCAGACCGTTACGGACGAAGAAATCGGCAAGCTCATTGAAATTCCGATCCGCCGCATAAGCCATTACGACCGCGAAAAGGCCGACCAGCTTTTGCAGGAACTCGAAGAAAACATTGCAAAGTGCAAGTACAACCAAGAACACATTATCGATTACGCCGTAAACCACTTCAAGAACATCTTGAAGAAGTACGGCGAAGGCAAGGAACGCCGCACGCAGATTGCCGAATTCGGTAAGGTGAACGCCGTACACGTGGCTCTTGCAAACCAGAAGCTTTATGTGAACCGCAAGGAAGGCTTCGTGGGCACTGGCATGAAGAAGGAAGAATACCTCTTCGACGTGTCGGAATACGATGACTTGATCGTGTTCAAGGCCGACGGTAGCTTCAAGGTCGTGAAGGTCAGCGACAAGGACTTTGTCGGTAAGGACATCATTCTCGTTGAAAAGTTCAACAAGGACGACGAACGCCATATCTATAACGTCATCCACCAGGATGGCAAGGACGGCTACGCTTACATCAAGCGCTTCAACGTCGGCGGCGTGACTCGCGACAAGGATTACTACATGGGCAAGAACAAGCCCGGTAGCAAGATTCTTTACATGTCGAGCAACATGAACGGCGAAGCCGAAGTGGTCGAAGTCATCTTGAAGCCGCGTCCGCGCATCAAGCTGAACTTTGAAGTGGACTTCAGCGAAGTCGAAGTCAAGGGCCGTGGTGCCATTGGCAATATCGTTTCGAAATACCCGGTCAAGACGGTCAAGAGACTCCGCAAGGGCGTTTCGACGCTTGGCGCAAGAGTGCTTTACTTCGACGCTCCGAGCGGTATCGTCTCGACGCAGAAGAAGGGCGATTGCCTCGGTGAATTTGGCGAAAACGACAAGTTGCTCATCATCAAGCAAGATGGTAGCGCTCGCGTCCACACCATGGCAGACCCGATTCTCGTCGGTTCGAACATCAAGTATCTGCACAAGTACGACCCCGCACAGGTCTTTACGGTGCTCTACTTCGAAGGCTCGAATTTCAACTACATGGTCAAGCGCTTCAACCTTGAAGGCTGCCCCATGACAACGGAATTCAGCATTGTTTCCGACCACAAGGACACGAAGTTCATCGAGCTATTTGCTACAGACGACGCTCGTGAACTGATGGAATACCAGGTGGGTCGCGAAGTGCAAAAAGAAGAACTCGACTTGACGGAAGTAGCAGAAGTCAAGGGCTACAAGGCTCTCGGCAGCAAGTTCACCGCCAAGAAAATCAAGCGCGTGAGCCGCATTTCGCCGGCGGACCCGTTTAGCGACGGCAGCGGTGAAAGTGAAGGTTCTAGCGAAGATCCGAGCTTGTTCTAAGAAAGAAAGCTCCGCTTTGATGTCATGCCCGCCGGAGCCTGTGCTGAGCGCAGTCGAAGTAAGCGGGCATCTCCTTTTTTAGGACGAGAAGGAGATTCCCTCCCCATACGCGGATCATGACTACTAAGCAGCATAGCTGCAAGTAGTCAAAGAGATTAAATCGGGAATGACAATTCGAGGGGGCTCGCAATGACGAGTTTAATGAATTATGCACCGCGGAAGCGGGGCATTTCTTATCCAAGACGAGAATGGTGATCCCGTCCCGGAACAAGTCCGGGATGACAGGCCGGGGTGACAACGCAATAAAAGAATGTGTTTATGATGTCATGCCGCACTTGTTGCGGCATCGCCTTTTTTAATCGACGTTTTAAAGAATATCTCTGTTAAGCAATTCGCCGTGACTGAGTTCAAGGCGGCGGAACGGGCTGTTCAAATAAAAGTCCGGGTTATGCGTTGCCATCAAGATGGTCGTACCGCGGGCATTGATTTCCTTGAAAATGCAGAAGACTTCTTCAGCGTTTTTCGGGTCCAAGTTACCGGTCGGTTCGTCCGCCAAAAGCAAGTACGGGTTATGCACCATCGCACGGGCAATCGCCACACGCTGCTGTTCACCGCCCGAGAGCGTGTAAGGCATCGCAAAGCGCTTTTGGCTAATGCCCACGAGCGCAAGCGCGTCAAAGACAGCCGCATTAATCTTGTTGCTCGGAGTCCCCACAATGCGGAGCGCAAGCGCCACATTCTCGAAAACATTGCGGTCCGGCAAAAGTTTAAAGTCCTGGAAAATTATCCCCATCTTGCGGCGGAGCGCCTGGATTCGATCGTCCGGAGTGTTCTTGCTATCGTACAAGACGTTGTCCGAGAATTTGACCATCACCTGGCCGCCGCGTTCTTCGTCCGGACGCTCATCCATGTAGATGAGTTTCAGCACCGTCGACTTTCCGGCGCCAGAATGCCCCGTCAAGAAAACAAACTCGCCCTTATTGATGCGGAAGGTGACGTTGTTCAACGCCTTCCAGTTGGCTTCGTAAGATTTCGTGACGTGGGTAAAATGGATCATATTATTCCGTCATTCTGATTTCGACGAGAACTTCCTTGCGCCACTTCTGGATGAGCTTCTGGAGCTTTTCATTTTCCAAGTGAGTGGCAGCCATCATTTCAATTTTGCCGTAATCCTCTTCGAGCGTGAGTTCGCGCACCTGGCGAGAATCATCGAGACGGAACAAGTGGTAAGCGCCATCAATAATGACCGGTTCAGAAATTTCACCGACGTTCAAGTTCGCCACCGGATCCACATAAGCGGGTTCCATTTCGTTACGCTGGAACCAGCCAAGCAAACCGCCCTGGAAGTTGCTGGACTTGTCTTCACTGTACTTCTTTGCAGCCTTGGCAAATTCATCCTTCGTCTTAATATTCTTGCGGAGGGAATCAGCGAGAGCCACCACAGCAGCAGAATCCTTTGCGGTCGGAATCGTGCGCAAGAGAATTTGTGCAGAGCGAACGCCATCTTCCTTACGGCCAAGCACGCGGGCAATGTGCCAGCCCAAGTCTGTCTGGACCGGAGTCGATGCGTAATGACCGTTCTTCAAATTTTCAATTGCTTTTTCAAAAGCCGGATCCAGCAAGCCACGCTTAAAGTAGCCGAGATCGCCACCCTTTGCAGCAGAGCTGTCCTGCGAATGGCGCTGAGCCAAAAGTTCAAATTTGATACCGAGGTTGAGGCTATCAATCAAAGATTCAGCAACATGCTTCACAGAATCCACAATCATGGAATCGGGCTTGACCGGAATCTGGATATGGCTAAGCAAAACGCAGTTGAACTGGCGCGGGAGAGAATCCTTGTAATCCTTGTAGAACAAGTCCACTTCTTTCTTTGTCGGGTGGATCGAGCCCACGTGGAGCTGACGCACACGGGAAATTTCCATGTGGCTACGGATTTGCTTACCGAGCTGTTCACGGTACTGGATCATCGAGAGACCGAGCTGAGCACGGATTGCCTTTTCGAGCGTTGCCATGTCAATCTTCTGACTTGCAGCAATCGACTGGAGGTGAGAGGTCACACGCTGATCTACTTCGGATTCCGTAATCACAATCGAATCGCGGTCAATGCGGCTGAGCAAAACCTTTTCTTCAATCATGCGGTCCAGCACAGCGTCTTTTTGCTGCTGTTCCGTCATATTAGCCGCTTCGGGCGTTTCCTGGAACCTGTAAAGGTTGTTCATGAACTCCGAGCGCATAATCGGCTTGCCATCGACAACAGCCGCAATGCCTTCCATCAACACAGGTTCGGCGAAACAGGCTGTACACAGGGCAAATACTAAAGAGGCAATTCGATTATTAATCATTATTTTTCCTTTTCACTAAGAACGTTCATCTTCGTAATTATAGGGATTCCGGTTTTCCATTCATCCTTGAGTCGCTTCACAACCGTATTCTGGTGTTCCACCCAGGCATGCATAGAAACATC
Organism: Fibrobacter sp. UWB16; assembly: GCF_900215325.1. Lineage (NCBI taxonomy): Bacteria > Pseudomonadati > Fibrobacterota > Fibrobacteria > Fibrobacterales > Fibrobacteraceae > Fibrobacter > Fibrobacter sp. UWB16. Next base: position 659,894 of record NZ_OCMS01000001.1, read on the forward strand.
GTCAATCACTTCGTCAAGCGGACGCGCATCAGCAGAATCAAGCTTACTTGTCACGACAGCAATCTTTGCAGCGCCATCGCAAACCTTCATCGGGGTAATACGGCCGACAACTGCACGGCGAATCGACGGAATCATGCACGGATCCGGAGTTTCATCGACACCATCAAATTCCCTCATGCGCTTCACCAAACGATGGTTAGGCGGGATGGATTCGAACTTGGTGTTCTTGAATTCCTTGTAATAAATAACAGCGGACTTCCAGTCGGCAAAGGACATAATCGCCCCCGATACCGTTGTCTTTCCGTTCAAGTAAAGATCCTGATTCTTGTGGTAGAAGTCAATTTTTTCGACATCGCTCACAATCATCGTATCGAGGTAAGACTGCATGAAATAATCGGCGACAATCTTGCGCTTCGTGCGTTCAATCATGCGGATAAGCGCAGAATCTTTCAGCGCACCGGCCTTCACAGCCTGCTGATACACAAGTTCTTCATCAATCCAGCGTTGCAAAAAGAGGATGCGTTCACGATCGCCCCAGGAATCCCAATCAGGAGCGTACGTGTAAACCTCTGATTGGTGCAACTTGGAATCGCCCACGGTGACAATCACCGGGTCTTTCGTTTTACAAGCTGCAAGCATTACCAAACTGAATGCAAGCAATATACGGATAACGGATTTCATTGCGACAAATTTAGAAAATTCAGGGCCGCGAGAGTAATTAAAGTCTCCCAAAACGACCTTTCAACCTTGCTAAAGCGTCTTCTTCCACGATATCTTCGGCGTCACCCCCCTTGCGCTTGTACTTGAGGATTTCAAAATCTTCAAGCATTGCCTTCGCCTGCAAGTAAAGTTCGGCAAATTCCGGGTCATCCGTTGGCGTGCGGTCGATTTTTCCGAGAAGTTCACGGGCATTTTTCAGTTCGTGGTCCTTGAGGTAACGCGCCTTGAGGTACGGGCGGAAATACTCGCGGAGGGTACTGGCAGAAAGTTCCGTGTTTTCACGGGATGAGGTTTCACGAGAAGCGGATTCACGAGATGCGCCAAACGGGAGTTCTATGTTGAAAACTTCAGTAAGAACACACAGACGTTCAAATAAAGTAAGTTCTTTTTGGTACGCCGTATGGATCGCAATTATGGTTTTATTTTTTACGGTTGACTTACCGCACCCATTGCGCATTTCCACGCTGAAATCTTTAAGCAAATTCCAGTTCTTTACAAAAGCTTCGGCACTGATAAGGCCCGATTCGTATGTAGCGCGCACGAGCGAGAGACGGATTTCTTCATCTTCGCTGCGGGTATTGGCAGCAAGGCTCTTGAAGTCGCGAATCTTTTTGCCACGCGAGAATTCAAGCCCCGTAAAGCGTACACAGCGAGTCGCATCAAGGTTATCAGCAGCAAGCGATTTTGCGACCCAAATCTTGAGAGCCGTTTCAAAGTTATCCGCAAAGACACCGCCCATTTCAAGCAAGTTCAAGCGGTCGGCAATGAGCTGTTTTTTCTCTTCGGAGAGTGAAGTCTTTTGCGATGCGGGATACACCGCAGTCTCGGGATGCGCTGCGGATTCAAGATGCAGTGCTTTTTCGAGATGCGCGCCTTCCACACGCTTGCGGAAAGCTTGCCAAAAACGGGATTCATCCGACACCATCAACGCCGATTGCCCAAGACGCCAGCCAAAGCGCATCCCTTCAAGCGGAAAGTCAATGCCAAACGTCACCAACGCCGGGCGCACCGCAAGGAACATGCGGTAAGAGCCCCATTCTGGAGAAATTTCGAGTTTATAAGGTTCCGGGAAGCCCGGCTTCGAGACGACCAAATGCAGACGCAAATGGTTTTCTTTGTCAGGGTTCACCGTCGGAACGTCAATACTAGCGCCGTTTGCACCCGAGCGGATTTCCTTTGTATTCGAAAGCACTTCGTAAAGAAGCAGAAGCGGAGCCTTATGCGGGAAGTTTTCCAGCGCCGCATAGAACTCGTCATCGATTGCAGTACGCTTGGCTTCGAGCGATTTCTTAACGCTCTTCGGCATTTCGCGAATCACAGATTCAATCATCCATTCGCGCCACTGCTGGATGCTCATGGCAAACTTCGCCGGCGAAATTTCCGTCAAAAGGTCGTATGGCAAATTGAGCGTAATGCCATCGCAATCGCGAGTGGCGTCAAAGACCATTTCACCTGTGACAACGCGCTCGCCAATGCGGAAATGCTCGATGGAACCGCCTAAAGTTGGAGCTGGAGCCGCATCCTTAGACTTGACTGGATTCTTCACCCTTTCAGGGTTCAGAATGACATCGCCAGCATTCGTCATCCTGAGCGCAGCGAAGGATCCAGTGCGGAACCCGTCAGCATCACTTGTCCAGGTTGTTCCACTCGTGCCGCCATCCAACTGATCCAGCCAATACTTTTCATCGAATTTCAAGAACTGGTCGGTGTGCTCGCGGATGTAATCTTTAAGCGTCTTGATAGAATTGACTTTACCCGCAATTCGCGTGTAGTATTCCACAAGTGCATCTTCGCTCGGAGCAAGCCCGAACTGTCGTTTGCGCGCTTCGAGAGCATGCAGATTTTCAACGACACGGTCGTTGTGCTGCATGAAATCGAAAGGCCTTGCCACCTCGCCCATCACTACCGCTTCGCGCCAGAAAATCTGGGCGCAGTCTTCGGGATTCACGCGAGCGTAATCCACACGATGGCCACGGCTAATCACAAGCCCTCTAAAGCTCACTTCTTCGACCGCTTCTACAAAGCCGCGTTCCTTGTTCCACGTCGGTTCAAACCAACGACGCGTGCAGAACGGTTCTGCCACTTGCAAAATCCATTCCGGCTTGATTTCGGCAGCTTTCGTGAGGAACGTGCGACTCGTTTCGCGCACTTCGGCACTGAAAAGCCATTCCACGCTCTTGGCGTACAAATCGCTACCCGGGAACACATGCGTTTCGCGACCGCTCACCAAGCGGTAGCAGCCGTTTTCAATATCACGGTGCGCAATTCCGCCCAAGAATCCAGAAAGGAGCGCAATGTGCAAATTGTCGCGATGGAACGAATCGAACGGACAAACTTTATTTTCAAACTTCACTTCGAGAATGCGGCTGAACTGTTCGTACAAATCCACCCATTCACGCAAGCGCAAAAAATGCAAACTGTTTTTATCACAGAACTTGCGGAGTTTGTTCCAAGTTTTGCCGTCCCAGTCCGTGCAGAAAGCATTCCACATCGAAACGTAAACGAGGAAATCGCTCTTATGACCGCAGAATTTGCGATGCAGCTGACGGATGCGGGTGCGTTCAGGTTCGTCATTCGGCACCACACGCGGATCCTGGATGCTAAGAGCCGAGCACACGATAAGTGCAGGCTGCAAAACGCCCAAATCGCGAGCTCGCAAAAGCACCGCCGAAAGCGACACGTCCATCGGGAGGCGCGTCATATCGCGGCCAAGCTTGGTCACATGACCGCTAGAATTGTCAGCCGTGAGTGCGCCAAGTTCAAACAACGTCTTGTAAGCGCCACGGAATGCCGAATGCGGAGGCGACTGCAAGAACGGAAAGTTTTCGAGCTCCAGCCCGAGACTGCGCAACTGCAAAACGACATTTGCCAAATTGCTACGGCGAATTTCAGGCTCCGTGAATTCATCGCGCTTTTCAAAATTCTCGGGAGAGTAAA